>NZ_NRCW01000010.1 GCF_003130075.1 Aggregatibacter segnis
TCAATTTTAAAATCTTTAATGATAAAAACGAATCTTCAAGTGCCCACACAGTTTGTCTGATTGATTGTTAAAGAACAAAAAACGACGCGCGGTTTTATGCTTTACAACGGCGCGTCGTTGTGGGGGCGTATTATAGGCATTTATCACGACCTTGCAACCCCTTTTTACGTTTTTTTTGCAAAATATTTTTTAATTGATTATTTTTTGTCAGAATCGCACAAAATTTCGCTATCAAAATCCAATAAAGTTAATTTGTCAAACCCCAATGAATGAATAAGCTCTAATAGGCTATCTTCTTTTACAAGCGGCTTAGTACAAAATACTTGAGAATTCATTTGATTTTTTGACCGCACTTTTACGTCTTTAAGTAAAGATTTCACCCGTTTCGCAATTGCCGCGCCGGAATCAATAAAATATTTAACTTGCGGTAAACATTGCTGAATTTCAGATTTGATCAACGGGAAATGCGTACAACCTAGCACGACAGCGTCTAAATTAGGTATATTTTCCCATTCGCTCAATTCTGCTTTTATCTCATTTAAATCAATAGGATATCCATGCAACTTGAGCTCTGCCAACTCCACTAATTTTGTACTACCAATTTTCTCAACCTGACAAAAAGAGGCATATTTATCAATTAAATCCGATAAATATTGACGTTTTACCGTTCCCTTAGTAGCAAGCAATCCGATATGCTTGGTTTGCGTTTGTTCTGCCGCAGGTTTAATCGCCGGTACCGTACCAACAATAGGAATGGAAAAATGTTTACGCAATACCGGCAAAACCACCGTACTTGCCGTATTACAGGCGATAACAATAAGATCTAAGGGATACATGTTGTCGATGCGTTGGCAAATTTTTAACGTACGCTCAACAATACCCTCTTCAGGCTTTTCAGAATAAGGAAAATAAGCGTTATCAAAACAATATAAATAATGATAATCAGGCAAAAGCTGTTTAACTTCCTGATATACGCTCAAGCCTCCAACGCCTGAATCAAAAAAAAGAATGGTCGGTTTGGATTGAATATTCATGGGTCATTTTATATAAAAATTTGCGTAATTTTATTCGCTTATCAAGCTGTTCTCAAGGAAAAGCTCGCTAATGAGCAACGGCATTTCTTGCACTAAGAATAGCGAACGGCGTGCATATAAACCACCTGCCGAATCTTGTGCCCATTGAGTCCCCAACCGTTGCGACGACAATGCAAAAAGCCATTCCCCAATCGGCTTATCACCTAATGTGGACAGTGATTGATAATCGGTGAATAACGCTTTAGAAATTAACGTGCGCGCTTCTACCCAAGGTTTTCCATCACCATGCAATACCACTTCACGACACCAGTAAAGTCCCCCGGGCAAAAGTGCGGTCTCATTTTCAAATGTTTTTTTCTATCCATTTTTCCGACCGCACTTTCACCTCAAATTGATGGCACCGTTGCTTCAATCTAGCGGTCAGAGATCCTTTTTCAAATAGCCAATGCTGGATGGGAAAAGGAATATGTTAAACCTCTGGCGCATCTTCGGGTTGCCAAGTTAAACGAGCAAAAATCGAATCAGGCATTGCTATAAATCTCACGATTATTCAGCCAACGGCGAATCAATAATTCTGCTGTTTGCGGATATTTTTGTATTAATTGTTTAGCATAGAATTGGACGGTTGGAAGCATTTTACGATCACGCATGAGGTTTGCCACTTTGAATTCGGTTATGCCGGTTTGTTTCGTACCAAGCACTTCGCCCGGGCCACGAATTTCTAAATCTTTTTCGGAAATGACAAAGCCATCTTGCGTGTCACGCATGACTTGTAAACGTTTTTGCGAAATTTTGCCCAGTGGCGGTTTATACATCAAGACACAAAAAGAGGCGGTACTTCCTCGCCCCACACGTCCGCGAAGCTGATGAAGCTGGGAGAGCCCTAAACGCTCAGCATTTTCAATGATCATTAAACTGGCATTTGGCACATCCACGCCGACTTCAATCACTGTGGTGGCAACTAACAAATCTAGCTCGGCAAGCTTGAATTGCTCCATGACGGCTTGTTTTTCACTTGGTTTCATCCGCCCATGGACTAAGCCAATACGCAAGTGCGGTAAGATTTTATGAAGATCTTCTGCTACCGCCTCCGCGGCCTGAGCTTCCAGCACTTCCGATTCATCAATCAGGGTACAAACCCAATAAGCCTGCCGTTTTTCCTGTGTGCAAGCTACATTAACCCGCTCGATAATTTCCGCACGACGTTCTTCAGAAATAGCAATGGTCGTGATCGGTGTTCGTCCGGGTGGCAGTTCGTCAATAATTGAGGTGTCCAAATCGGCATATACAGTCATGGCCAATGTGCGTGGAATTGGCGTGGCGGTCATAATAAGTTGGTGAGGATAAACACCTGCTTGATTGCCTTTTTCACGCAACATTAAACGTTGGTGTACGCCAAAACGATGTTGCTCATCCACAATCACCAAACTCAGATTATGAAATGCGACTTCATCTTGGAATAGGGCGTGTGTCCCCACCACCATTTGAACCGTACCGTTTTTTATTTTTTCCAGCTCGGCAGTGCGTTGCTTCCCTTTGACTTTTCCTGCCAACCAACCGACTTGAATACCAAGCGGCTCAAACCAACGGCGGAAATTTGTAGCATGCTGTTCCGCCAAAATCTCCGTTGGTGCCATTAACGCCACTTGTTTGCTATTATCGATTGCCGTCAACGCCGCCAGTGCCGCGACCAAAGTTTTACCGGATCCTACATCCCCCTGCACCAACCGCATCATCGGGTAAGTCTGAGCGATGTCTTGCTCAATGTCTTCCGTCACCCGCAGCTGTGCCTTCGTTGGTTGGAAAGGCAACTGAGCTAAAAAACGTTGTTTTAAATTGGATCGAGGTGTTAAAGACTCGGCTAAATTTGCTTGAATTCCCGACCGCACTTTTTGCATCGCGAGATTATATGCCAACAATTCTTCAAAGATTAGGCGCTGTTGTGCAGGGTGTTTGCCCTCTTCTAAGGTGGCCAACGAAACATCCGGCGGCGGATTGTGTAAAAACTGAATTGCCGATTTCAAATCAAAAGGATGCGGATTAAACTCCGTTGGCAATAATTCCGCTAATGGTGTTTTTTCCAATACCTGTAGAGCCTGAGCGATAAGTTTACGCAATGACGTTTGTTTTAATCCTTCTGTGGCAGGATAAATAGGCGTTAGCGTTTCCGCCAAAATGAGAGGCTTATTATCATGAATAATTTGATATTCAGGATGATGAATCTCTGCCATAAAACGCCCACGACGTACTTCGCCAAAAGCTTTCACCCGAGCGCCTGGCTGTAGGCTATTTTTCATGCCGGCATTAAAGTTAAAAAAACGTAATGCTAATTTGGATGTGCCATCAGAAAGGTAAACCATAAGCATCGGACGACGACCAAATTGCACCTCTGCACTTTGGACTACGCCTTCAATCGTGGCGTACTGGTCAGCCTGTAAATCGGCAATAGGCGTGATTCGGGTGCGATCTTCGTAACGAAGGGGAAGGTGAAATAGCAAATCCTGTAAATTAAAAATACCCAATTTGCCTAACTTTTCCGCTATCGCGGCACCAACACCGGAAATGGCTGTAAGCGGAATCGCATCTAATAATTGGGTATTCATTTATTGATTAATGTTACGTTCAATGCTGATTAATTCAGGAATAGCTTTAATTTTACGAATAATTTGTTCGAGATGTTTTTTATCTTTAACCGTCAAAAGCACGACGATTTGATACAAACGCCCTTCCTGCTCTTCTGTCCAAATGCTTTGGATATTGCTGTCCATAGACGAAATGGCAGACATCAGATGGGGTAATGTGCCTTGTTGGTTGAGCATTTCAATGCGAAGTTCCGCTTCAAATTCAAGTTGAGCGCTACTTTTTTCCCAATCAACAGACATATAATGTTTTGGGTTATCTTTACGATCTTTCAAATTCGAACAGGCTTCATGATGGATGACTAAACCTTTACCCGGACTGGCGTAGGCAATGATCGGGTCACCCGGTACCGGATGACAACACTGTGCAAATGTGGTCAACAAACCGCCATTCGCATTGATTTCTAATGGACTGCTATTGTTGTCCGGATTGCCATCCGTATCAATTTCGATAGATTCCCCTAACAAGCGGTGCGCGATCACGCTGCTCATTTGGTTACCTAAACCGATTTCCATAAATAAATCATCCAAATCGGCTAATTTAAGATCGATCAATACATTTCGTACATATTCAGGGTTGAGATCATCTAATTTGATTGGATTTAAGGCATGTACGAGTTGACGTTTACCGGATTCAACGGCTTCATCATGACGTAAATTTTTCAATGCATGACGGATACTTGAACGGGCTTTGGCGGTAACCACAAAATTCAGCCATGCGGCATTCGGTTTCGCATTCGGTGAAGTGACAATATCAATGGTTTGTCCGGATTCCAACGCCTGAGATAATGGATACGGCTTGCGATCCACATTTGCAGCAATACAGTTTTTTCCTATATCCGTATGCACCGCGTAAGCAAAATCGACCGGTGTTGCGCCTTTCGGCAACTCAACAATCCGCCCTTTCGGGGTAAAAACATAAATTTCTTTCGGGAAGAATTCGGATTTTACACTTTCAATGAACTCAAACGAGTTACCCGCACTTTGTTGTAGCTCGATTAAACTTTGTAGCCAGCGTTGCGCTTTAATTTGTGCCGTTGTGCTGTCGTTGCGTCCACCTTGTTTATAAGCCCAATGTGCCGCCACGCCCATTTCAGCCATTTGGTCCATTTCTTCGGTACGAATTTGCACTTCCACGGGTACGCCGTGTGGACCAATCATCGACGTATGCAAAGACTGATAACCATTCGCTTTTGGCACAGCAATGTAATCTTTTACCCGCCCCGGACGCGGTTTGTAAAGACTGTGCATTTGCCCCAAGACGCGATAGCAGGTATCCAAATTATCCACGACGGTACGGAACGCATAAATATCCATAATGGAATGAAACTGCTGATCTTTTAAGCGCATTTTTTGGTAAATGGCATAGAGATGCTTCTCACGTCCAAAAACACGCGCTTGAATGCCCACATCGTCTAATCGACCTTTAATTTCTGCAGAAATACGCTCAATCATATCTTTACGATTTCCGCGTGCGATTTGCACAACTTTTTGCAGAACGGCATAACGCTGCGGATGCATGGCTTCAAAGCCAAGATCTTCCAGTTCATTTTTGATGTGTTCGATACCCAAACGATGCGCTAGAGGGGCGTAAATTTCTAACGTTTCTTTAGCGATACGACGACGTTTATCAGGGCGCAATGCGCCAAGCGTGCGCATATTATGGGTACGGTCGGCAAGTTTGATAAGAACGACGCGAATATCCTTGGTCATTGCCAGGATCATTTTGCGGAAGTTCGCCACTTCCGCTTCTTGACGCGTTCTGAATTTGAGTTTGTCGAGCTTTGATACACCTTCAACAATTTCGGCCACACTGGCGCCGAATTCATCTTTCAACTGTTCTTCGGTATAAGGCGTATCTTCAATGACATCATGTAACAAAGCCGCCATAACAGCTTCATGATCTAATCGCATTCCAGCAATGATAGACGCCACGGCGACAGGATGGGTGATATAGGGCTCACCGCTAGAGCGTGCTTGTCCTTCGTGTGCATCGCGAGCAATCACAAATGCACGTTTAACCAATTCAATTTGCTCAGGTGGCAAATACCCCTGAATAATATGATGTAAACCTTCGAATAAATACAAAACACACCCGCCTAATTAAAAAAACGTGGTTAATTTTGACCGCACTTTATTCGGATAATAAAGAAACGGCGTTCACTTCAGCTCTTTCCATCGCCAAATGTTCTTGGCGTTCTTGAGCATCTAAAATTTCGTTATTAATCAAGCCTTTTTCAATTTCACGCAACGCAATTACGGTTGGTTTGTCGTTATCTTCCGGCACCAAAGGTTCGCGCGCATGTAGCTGTAATTGTCTTGCACGACGGGCAGCGGTTAAAATTAAATCAAAACGGTTACCAATTTTTTCTACTGCATCTTGCACGGTTACACGAGCCATAAATTACTCCAGTTTGCTAAATATAATATGAATCTAAAGGGCGGACATGATACTAAAACATGCCTTATTTTTCCAGCAATTGTTCGATCAAGCCTTGATTTTCTTGCTGCTGATGCGTCAAGGTTAATCGCTCTGCGCGCAAGATTGCCTGTAAGTCAGCCAGCGCCTGCTCAAAACTATCGTTCACGATGACGTAATCGTATTCATTGTAGTGGGAAATTTCACTGATGGCTTTTGCCATTCTGTCAGCAATCACTTCCGCACTGTCTTGCCCTCTCCCAATTAAACGATTTTCCAGTTCATCTAAAGACGGAGGCAAAATAAAAATGCTTTTTACATTAGGGACTTTTTCACGGATTTGTTGTGCGCCTTGCCAATCGATGTCAAGAAACACATCAATCCCTTTGGCTAAATTTTCTTCAATAGCAAATAAAGAAGTGCCGTAATAATTGCCACCAAAAACTTTGGCATATTCCAAGAATGCATTTTGTTCGATTAAATTTTCGAACTCATCATGAGAAACAAAATAATAGTGCACGCCCTCCTCCTCACCCGGACGGGGTTGTCTGGTAGTATGAGAAACGGACACCATCATTTGATGCAGATTGTTTTGTTTCAATAACGCTGCGATTAACGATGATTTTCCAGCACCACTCGGCGCAGAGATAATATATAAATTGCCTTGTAACATAATGATTCTCTCGTCAATAATTTTGTTTATTATGCCTCTAACCCAATAAAAAATCAGCAAAAGTGCGGTCATTTTTTACAGAATTTTTGAGCGTGTTTTTCTATTTATCTGAGAACAGATACTTTCTCAAGGTTGGGAAAGCGTGCTATAATCTCACACAAAATTGGTAGGCGGATATTTTCTCATTTCTACCGAATTTAACCTTTTCGTTTAACTTAAAAATATAAGGTGAAATCTTATGGCAATTAAAATTGGTATCAATGGTTTCGGTCGTATCGGCCGTATCGTATTCCGCGCAGCACAACATCGTGATGACATCGAAGTTGTAGGTATCAACGACTTAATCGACGTTGAATACATGGCTTACATGTTGAAATACGATTCAACTCATGGCCGTTTCGATGGCACTGTTGAAGTGAAAAACGGCAACCTAGTGGTAAACGGCAAAACTATCCGTGTAACAGCTGAACGTGATCCGGCAAACCTTAACTGGGGCGCAATCGGTGTTGATATCGCTGTTGAAGCAACCGGTTTATTCTTAACGGATGAAACTGCTCGTAAACATATCACTGCAGGTGCGAAAAAAGTGGTGTTAACCGGTCCATCTAAAGACAGTACCCCAATGTTCGTACGCGGTGTAAACTTTGATGCTTATAAAGGTCAAGACATCGTTTCTAACGCGTCTTGTACAACTAACTGCTTAGCACCATTAGCCAAAGTTATCAACGACAAATTCGGTATCAAAGACGGTTTAATGACCACTGTTCACGCAACCACAGCGACACAAAAAACCGTTGACGGTCCATCTGCTAAAGACTGGCGCGGTGGTCGTGGTGCGGCACAAAACATCATCCCATCTTCTACCGGTGCAGCTAAAGCAGTAGGTAAAGTTATCCCTGCATTAAACGGTAAATTAACCGGTATGGCGTTCCGTGTTCCTACACCAAACGTATCTGTTGTTGACTTAACCGTTAACCTTGAAAAACCGGCAACTTACGCTGAAATCTGTGCAGAATTAAAACGCGCTTCTGAAAACGAAATGAAAGGCGTTTTAGGCTACACGGAAGATGCGGTTGTTTCTACCGACTTCAACGGTTGCTCATTCACTTCTGTGTTTGATGCAGCAGCAGGTATCGCATTAACCGACACCTTCGTAAAACTTGTCTCTTGGTACGATAACGAAACCGGTTATTCACACAAAGTATTAGACTTAGTTGCTCACATTTACAACTACAAAGGCTAATTCTTTACACTCAACATAAAAATAGCTCCCAATGGGAGCTATTTTTATGAATGATACTAAAAGTGCGGTCGTTTTTCAGGGCGTTTTACAATGCTAACACCAACACGCCGGAAAGAATTAACCCTGCGCCAACAAGCAATTTCATACTAAGTGGTTCACCTAAAAGAGTTACCCCTAATATAATCGCAATTACCACGCTTAATTTATCAATAGGCGCAACCCAAGAAGCCGGCGCAAGTTGTAAAGCTCGATAATATAGAAGCCAAGAAAGCCCGGTGGCAACCCCAGACAACACAAGAAAAATTACCGGTTTAGCAGCAATATGTTGAGGCAATTGCCATTCATTTCGTATTGAAATAATTGTTATGACAACAAATAAAATTACTACGGTACGAATAAATGTGGCTAAATTACTGTTTAATCCTTCAACACCTAACTTTCCTAAAATCGCGGTCAATCCTGCAAAAAATGCGGAGCCTATCGCAAACCAAACCCAATTCATTTCAATCTCCTCATGTTTTCTCAACACTCTGCCTATAATATAGTGTCTTTTTTTATATACCAATTTTTCCTAATAATTCTTGTTAATTTCTAGGTATTCATAACACAAGAAATTTATTGCGTTATAGACAATTGATATCTTCTCAAATTGCTGTTTGAATAACATCAACGGACGCATATCACATTAAAGTGCGGTGAAATTTGGCAGTGAATTGTAAATAGACACCGTAGACATTCGACAAAAGTTTACGACCTGTAATACAATGGAGGAAAATCAATCAATAAAATGCAGTGAATTGACCATCATTTGAATTTGCCATAAAGCAAAAAGCCCCAGCAACATAGAATGAAAAAATTAATTTCTACATGATCGAATTTTCAACTCCGTCAGTAACATTTTCTTTCGGTCAAATTTTCACCCATTTATCTATAATGATTGATATCTTAAAACCAAGAGCAAAATTAATTTATGGCTAATAAAATTAATATTCAAATTACCTATGCCTTCCCCGATCATCATTATCTAAAAACATTTAGCGTTGATGAGGGTACAATGGTACAAACAGCGATTGTGCAATCCGGTATTTTACAACAATTCAATGACATTGATTTACGCACCAATAAAATTGGTATTTTTAGCCGCCCTGTAAAATTAAACGATCAATTAAAAGAGGGAGATCGCATTGAAATCTATCGTCCGCTTTTAGCTGATCCAAAAGAAATTCGGCGCAAACGTGCAGAAGAACAGGCCAAGAAAAAATAGCACAACACAAAGAAGGAATGTATATGAGCAAATTCTGCTTACCCCAAGATATTACCCCAGAAATTTTCTTACGTGATTACTGGCAAAAAAAACCTCTCTTAATTCGTAGCGGATTGCCAGAAATTGTAGGTCAATTAGAACCTGATGACATTTTAGAACTCGCCCAAACAGAAGAAGTCGTCGCTCGTTTAATCAAGCAACATAGCGAAGATAATTGGGAACTGTTCACCACTCCGTTATCTGAAGAAGACTTTACAAACATGCCGGAGAAATGGTCTGTTTTAGTCCAAAACTTGGAACAATGGTCACCACAACTTGGTAGTTTGTGGAATAAATTCGGTTTTATTCCACAATGGCAGCGCGATGACATTATGGTGTCCTTTGCGCCGCAAGGCGGATCCGTTGGGAAACATTACGATGAATACGATGTTTTCCTTGTGCAGGCTTACGGGCATCGCCGTTGGCAATTGGGTAAATGGTGCGAACCAACAACTGAATTTAAACCTAATCAACCTATTCGTATTTTTGATGATATGGGTGAATTAATTTTAGATGAAGTAATGGCGCCAGGAGATGTACTTTATGTGCCTTCCCGACTCTCCCATTACGGTGTGGCACAAGATGATTGCTTAACGGTTTCTTTCGGCTTACGTTACCCAAACACGAGCGAATTAATTGACAACTTAGAACGTAACCTTTGTCATCCAAATCTAGACGTGAGTGAGCTGAATATCCCATTCCGTTTAACACCCGAAGTCCAAAATACCGGCAAACTCGACACAGCAACAGTACAGGAATTAAAACGCCAATTCTTGCAACAACTGTCTCAATCCAAACAATTTAATCAACTGTTCCAACATGCTTTGGCAACCACAGTAAGTCAAAGACGTTATGAATTACTAGACGTTGGCGAATTCACTGATCTTGATGATGTTACCGAAATCTTTGAGTTAGGCGGAAAATTGCAACAAGATAACAACTGCAAATTAGTTTATACGGAAAACCCGTTGCGTATTTACGCCAATGGCGAATGGCTGGATGAGTTAAACCACGCTGAGGCTGAAATACTGAAAAAATTAGCCGATGGCGAAAACGTTGATTACGCTTTCCTAACTCAATTGATTGAAAAAGACGGAGAACTTTCTCTTCATGCGCTCTTTGACAGTATTTGTAACTGGCTGGATGACGGCTGGGCACTATTGCATGAGCACTAAAAAACAATAAAGAGAATGAGCGATAATATTTATTCCGTCAGTCAGCTGAACCAATCTGTACGCTTGATGTTAGAAAATCAACTTGGGCAGGTTTGGCTTACTGGGGAAATTTCTAATTTTACCCAGCCGGTTTCCGGTCATTGGTATTTGAGTTTAAAAGACGAAAATGCCCAAGTGCGTTGCGCCATGTTCCGCATGAAAAATCTGCGCGTGAGCTTTCGTCCAACCAATGGCATGCAAGTGTTGGTGCGTGCTTCCGTCAGTTTGTATGAGCCACGCGGTGATTATCAACTGATTATCGAAAGCATGCACCTCGCCGGCGATGGCTTGCTTATGCAGCAGTTTGAAGCATTAAAAGTAAAGCTCGCGGCAGAAGGATTATTCGCTCAAAATCACAAAAAAAAACTACCGCACTTTAGCAAGGCGGTTGGAATTGTTACCTCTCAAACCGGTGCGGCGCTGCAAGATATCTTACATATTTTGCAGCGTCGTGACCCAAGTCTGAAAGTCATCATTTATCCAACGGCGGTACAAGGTAAAGATGCGGCAACTGAAATTACGCAGATGATTCAACTTGCTAATCAACGGCAAGAAGTCGATGTGCTCATTGTTGGACGCGGTGGTGGCTCCTTAGAGGATTTATGGTGTTTCAACGAAGAAAAAGTGGCGCGCGCCATTTTCCATTCAGCCATTCCCATCATCAGTGCAGTAGGGCATGAAACTGATGTGACTATCGCTGATTTCGTTGCCGACTTACGTGCCCCGACGCCTTCCGCTGCAGCAGAGCTCGTCAGTCGTAACCAAGCAGAATTGATACAACAATTACAATATCGTCAGCAACGAATTGAAATTGCTTTAGATCGAATCTTTGCCGAGAAAAAGCAACACTTACAACACCTCTCCTTGCGTTTACAGCATCGTCATCCGCAATCACAGCTCCGCATTCAACAACAATTAATCACACAATTACGCCATCGTTTACAACAAAGCTTGTACCATCGTTGGCAAAAAACGGCAGAAAATCTGACCGCACTTTCTACCAGATTATATAAAAATCCGCTGCCACTACGAGTACAACAGCACGAACAGCGAGTGGCGCAACTCAAAGTGCGGTTAAATTCTGAAATGAATTTGAAGCTGGGACTTCAGCAAAAACAGCTAGCCCATTTATGTGGAAAATTAGACAGTTTAAGTCCATTGAAAGTGTTGGCGCGTGGCTACTCCATTACGCAAAACGCCAAGTATGGCACGATTAAATCGATTAATGAGGTCAAGATTGGGGAGCAAATAAGAACACGTTTGACTGATGGTGAAATCATCAGCCAAATCAGCCAAATCGAGAAAAAATAACTTATTGTTTTTTATGCTTTTCCAAAGAGCGGTGCAAAATACTGACGTTTTTGCCTTTATCTTGGAAATACTTGCCCAATTGTTCGGCAACATAGACGGAACGATGTTTACCACCGGTACAACCAATCGCAATGGTCAAATAACTGCGGTTATTCTGCTCCAACATCGGCAACCAAGTTTCAATATAAGAACGGGTTAAATAGATAAATTGATGCACTTCATTGTGTTTTTCGAGAAATTCTACCACCGGCTGATCCAAACCTGTCATTGGTCTTAGTGCATGATTCCAATGGGGATTAGGTAAAAAACGGACATCAAAAACATAATCCGCATCCAACGGAATGCCGTATTTAAAACCAAAGGACTCCACTACAATTTTCAATTCCGTATCGGAATGCCCGCGCAAAAATTCGCGTAAACGCTCGGCCAATTCATGAGTGGACAAGGATCCTGTATCAATGATGATATTTGCCTGTTGAATCAATGGATCAAGATGTTTACTTTCTTCGTCGATAGCGGCTTCCAGAGAAAGATCTTGCGTGGATAAGGGGTGTAAACGGCGAGAGTCGCTATAACGACGAACTAACGTTGTTTTATCGGAATCCAAAAAGATGATTTTAACGTTATGTTCTTGTTGAATATGCGCAATCGTCTTTTCCAATACTGAAGGTGACGTTGGCAAATTACGAATATCCAAACTAATCGCAACAGCGTGTTGATTAACAGAAAGAATATTGATTAATTGCGGAACCAAATCTAATGGCAAATTATCTACGCAATAGTAGCCCATATCTTCCAAGGCTCTTAATGCAACGGATTTTCCACCACCGGAACGACCGCTAATAATGATAATTTCCATAATTCCCCCGTTAAACCATTTTTCTTTATTCTTCAGAACCGGATTCCGGTGCTAATGAAGCAGAATCTTCCTCATCAGCCTCTATTTCTTCCGACTCGCATTGATCATAATGTGAAAAAACGCCCCAAATTTCGTCCGCACTTTTTGCCGCCCGCAGTTGTTTACACAAAGATTTATCCACTAAATTCTCAGCCAACGTTGGCAAATACTGAATGTAATCGCCACACATATTTTCCGGGACCAATACTGCGAAAATTAAGTCGACTTCACGTTTATCTGCAGCTTCATAATCAATAGGGCTTTCTAATTGAATAAATACACCTATCGGTTTGCCACCATTAGGCAGTCTCCCTTTTGGCATGGCAACCCCACCACCTAAACCGGAATTGCCTAATTTCTCACGGGTAAACAAACAATCAAAACAGCATTGCTCGCCATTTTCCATGTGTAATTGTTCTTCCACGATACGTGCAATGGACTCAAAAACTCGTTTTTTGCTGGAAGAAATCATTCCTTGACGAATGGTTTCCGGCGTTAATAACTCAGTAAATTTCATAGATTACAGTTGGAAATCGGCGCCTAAATAAACGTCTTTAACCAATTTGTTATTCATAATTTCAGTTGGTGTACCGGTTGCAATCATCTTGCCTGAACTTACAATGTAAGCCCGTTCGCACACATCTAAGGTTTCACGTACGTTATGGTCGGTAATTAACACGCCAAGACCACGATCGCGTAAATCTTTAATAATTTTCTTAATATCAATCACGGAAATTGGATCGACGCCGGCAAAAGGCTCATCCAATAAAATGAATTTGGGATTGGCGGCTAAAGCACGTGCGATTTCTACGCGGCGACGTTCACCACCGGATAAAGATTGCCCCAAACTATCGCGAATATGTCCGATATTAAATTCTTCAATCAGCTCATCTGCTTTTTCTTGGCGTTGAAGTGCGGTCAAATCTTTACGTATTTCCAATACCGCCATCAAATTCTCATACACGCTTAAACGGCGAAAAATAGAGGCTTCTTGCGGTAAGTAACCAACACCTTTTTGTGCGCGGTTATGCATTGGCAACAGACTGATATCCTCATCATCAATGCGAATCTTGCCTTGATCATGATTCACTAATCCCACCACCATATAGAAGGTAGTGGTTTTACCGGCACCATTCGGGCCTAATAAGCCAACGATTTCGCCTGAATGCACCGTTAAACTGACATCAGAAACCACTTGGCGGTTTTTATAGCTTTTCGCTAAATTTTCAGCATACAGAATCGGCATCTTTTATCCTATTTGCCACTGGCACGATTTAATTGGGTGGGAATTAATACAGTTTTTACGCGCGCACCGGAATTGGCATTCGCTTTCAGCTGCTGTTTGGCTACATCATAGGTAATAACACTACCGTTAATTTTGCTATCTAATTGTTTTAATTCCGCATCACCGCTCAACGTTAAAAATTCAGTGCCGAGGTCATAAACCACTTTATTCGCTTTGCCATCAACCGGTTTGCCGTCATCCATAATTTGATGAAAAGTCACCGGGTTGCCAAACGCTTCCACTTTATCTTTTTGTTTAGAATTCTCTTCCGGACGGGTAATAACCACTTTGCTCGCTTTGACGATAATGGAACCCTGTGTAATCACCACGTTATCCGTGAAAGTAACGACACGATTATTCATGTCCAAAGATTGATTATCGGACACGATATTAATCGGTTGATTGGTATCTTCTTTTAACGCCAAGGCGGAAAAAGACATAAAAACCAATGTAGAAGCAAGCACAATTTTACTGCTTATTAATTTCATAATGTGTTTTTACCTGTTCTTTTAAAGTGGCCACTTGTTGTTGTAAGTTGCCTGTCAATTTTAAACCTGTCGAACTAAAATCCTGTCCGTTTAATTTCACCATTTTATCGGAAGTAATGTCTTGCGTGGTTAGATTCACTACCGCACTCTCAGTTTCAATACGTTGCAAACGGGATTGTGCAGAAAGACTTTTCGCCACGACATTGCCCTCTAAATACAACATGTTGTTCTTCGTTAAGGTGGCCTTATTCGCACTTAACTCCCAACTTTCCGTGCCAGCATTATCCGTACCAGCACGCTGAATTTCGAGCTCCAATAAATGCACCGTCGGATTTATAAAATTCGTATGCCCATCCGAGGTGTAATACTCTACTTTGTCGGATGAGGCCAAATACTGTTTTTTGCCGGTCGGTGCATACACCACCGTGTTCATTTTCTGCCCGACATATTCCGGCGCGTCTGCCGTCTTAACAAGCGAATTCAGCCCGTCATCTTCTTGATTCAAGCTATAAAACCAAGCTAATAATCCCAATGCGACTGCCGCCAACACAATATTCCAGCGAATATTCATAACTCTATTTTAAGCCATAACAATTAATAATAAGGTGCAATAATAGCACAACTTTATTGAAAAAATCTAAAAGTGCGGTCGGATTTCAGCACGTTTTAATGGGAACATTTTTGCTAAAACGGAGTCCAAGGCGGGGCATGAATGCTACGTAATTCTATTTGACATTCACGTGGATTTCATAGACTATCGCAACTCATTTTTATTCACTCAAGGCGCTCAAGCCTTCTCATAATTAAGGTTTTATGAACGACGCTTTAATTGAAGTTAAACACCTGACGTTTAAACGTGGCGAACGTGTGATTTATCGCGATCTCAATTTACGTGTACCACGCGGTAAAATCACAGCCATTATGGGCCCTTCCGGCATTGGTAAAACCACGTTATTAAAACTGATTGGTGGACAGCTCATCCCTGATGAAGGGGAAATCCTGTTTGACGGGCAAGATATTTGCAAACTGTCTAACAGCGAACTTTATGAAGTGCGTAAACGCATGGGCATGCTATTCCAATCCGGTGCGTTATTCACAGATATTTCCACCTTCGATAATGTGGCCTTTGCCATTCGTGAACACACGAATCTGCCGCCCTCATTAATTCGTCAAATAGTATTAATGAAATTAGAAGCGGTGGGATTACGCGGTGCAGCCGATTTAATGCCGTCCGAACTTTCCGGAGGGATGGCTCGCCGAGCCGCACTTGCCCGCGCGATTGCATTAGATCCGGATTTAATCATGTTTGATGAACCGTTTACCGGACAAGACCCAATTAGCATGGGCGTCATTATTAGTTTAATCAAACGCTTGAACGAGGCCTTAAATCTCACGTCTATCGTGGTTTCTCATGATGTGCAGGAGCTTTTGAGCATTGCGGATTATGCCTACATCATTGCGGATAAACATGTGATTGCCGAAGGAACATCTGCCCAATTACTGGCAAGCAAAGATCCGCAAGTTACCCAATTCTTGCAAGGACATGCTGATGGCCCGGTGCATTTTCATTATCCGGCACCGAATTACCTTGAGGAGCTGTTCAAATGTTAGAAAATTTGATTTCAACGTTTGGCCGTCACGCCATTAATTTTGGACGAGCACTTGGACGTGCCGGTTTTTTACTGTTCGGCGCATTAATTGGCAAACCACAAGTTCGCAAGCATTTTCCTTTGTTTATTAAACAATTACATGTGCTTGGCGTACAGTCTTTATTAATCATCATGCTTTCCGGTTTATTTATCGGTATGGTGCTTGGTTTACAAGGGTATGTGGTATTAGTGGATTTCTCCGCGGAAACCAGTTTAGGGCAATTGGTCGCCTTATCCCTGCTTCGAGAATTAGGCCCGGTTGTGACCGCACTTTTATTCGCCGGACGCGCAGGCTCAGCATTAACCGCCGAAATTGGTTTAATGAAAGCCACGGAACAATTATCTAGCTTGGAAATGATGGCAGTTGATCCATTACGTCGTGTCATTGCCCCACGTTTTTGGGCGGGGATTATTGCCATGCCGATTTTGTCCATCATCTTTATTGCCATCGGTATTTGGGGTGGTTCTTTAGTCGGTGTTGATTGGAAAGGCGTGGATGCCGGCAGTTTTTGGTCCGTGATGCAAAGCTCGGTAACTTGGAGCCATGATATTTTAAACGGCACGATCAAAAGTGTATTTTTCGCCATTGCGGTCGTTTGGATTGCGTTATTTAACGGCTACGATTGTATTCCAACCTCCGAAGGAATCAGCAAAGCCACCACCAGAACGGTAGTGCATGCTTCATTAGTCGTCCTCGGTTTAGACTTTGTACTGACCGCCATTATGTTCGGCGCAAATTAATCTCTGTTTGTAAGGAAATCTTATGCGACAAACTATTAAATATGAATTTTGGGTGGGTTTATTTTTACTGCTTGGTATCGGTTCACTGATTTTTTTAGGCTTAAAAGTGGCCAATGTACAAGGGTTTAGCGAAACCAAATCGTATCGCGTGTATGCGACTTTTGATAATATCGGTGGTCTTAAAGTCCGCGCCCCACTTAAAGTAGGTGGTGTTGTTGTGGGGCGTGTCTCCGAAATTGAATTGGATCCGCAAAGCTATTTGCCCAAAGTGACCATTGCTATTAACCAAGAATACAATAAGATCCCAGAAACCAGCTCGTTATCCATTAAAACAGCCGGCTTATTGGGTGAGCAATATATTGCCCTCAGCATTGGCTTTGATGATGGCGAAATTGCAATGTTGAAAGACGGCGATAAAATTGTCGATACGAAGTCTGCCATGGTATTAGAAGATTTGATTGGTCAATTCTTATATGGCGATAAAGAGAAAAAAGAAGCAGCCGAAACCTCGGAAGCGACGAATAAATAACGTGACAGGAGAAACTCTCAATGTTGAAAAATGTAAAATACTGGTTAGCAAAAACGTTAGTCATTTTCACCGCACTTTTTGCTGTACAACAAGCTTTGGCGGAAGATACGCCCTATGATTTAACGCAGAAAGTATCCAATAAGTTGTTTAATGACATCAAAAGCAATCAACACAAAATTAAACAAGATCCGAATTATTTAAAAACTATCGTGCGTCAAGATTTAATGCCTTACGTTCATGTGAAATATGCCGGATCTAAAATTTTGGGCCAAAACTATCAAACCGTTACGCAAGAACAACGAGATCGTTATTTCGCAGTATTAGACAAATACATTGAACAGGTTTATGCCCAAGTATTAACCCTGTATAGCGATCAAAGTATTCAAATCGGCAAAATGAAAGAAGAATCCGGTAGCCTTGCGATTGTGAATGTCAAAGTAGCACAGCCGAATAATCAACCACCGTTAAATGTTGATTTCTATTGGTATAAAAATAGTAAAACAGGACAATGGCAGGTATATGACATGACCGCAGGTGGTGCGAGCATGGTCAATACTAAGCAACAAGAATGGAGCCCGATCATTCGCAAACAAGGATTGGATGCCCTCAGCGCGCAACTACAAAAAGCTGCTGATACGCCAATTACACTGAGCAAATAAGCCATGCAACAGACACAAAGTTTACGTTGGGCATCACAAGTAAATAATGATAGAATGACGCTCCAATTATCAGGAGAGGTATCTCGTAACACGTTGTTGCCATTATGGCAGCAACGTGCTTCTTTTTTATTGGGAAAACCATCGGCAGAGCAAGACATCTATTGGGACTTAAGCCAGGTTACTCGCATAGATTCTGCCGGTTTTGCTTTATTGTGTGACTTTTTACAACACAACCAAACCCGATTGCTTAAAGGTCATGTACAAGTTTTACAGTGCCCACCTTCGGAATTACTGACATTGGCAGATCTTTTCGGCCTATCCGATTGGCTTACTCAATTTATCCCACAAGATGGAAATATTTAATGGAAACTCAAGAAATCGAAAGAATTTTAAAAGAAGCGCTTAATCTTGACGAAGTCTATGTGCAAGGTGAAAACGCACATTATGGTGTCATCGCAGTCAGCGATCAATTTGAAGGGCTCTCCAAAGTCAAACAACAACAAATGATTTACGCACCACTTCTAAATCACATTTCCAGCAATGAAATTCACGCGCTTTCTATCCGCACTTATACTGTTGAAAAATGGAAACGTGAACGCTTACTTAATCAACCGGCTTAATTTCCACAGGATATTCTCATGCAAAAATTTCGTGTTTATGGACAATCATGTTTGAAAGGCACCGTTGATATTTCTGGTGCTAAAAATGCTGCATTACCTATTCTTTTTGCTGCAATTCTGGCTACCGAGCCTGTGACGTTAACCAACGTACCGGATCTTAAAGACATTGAAACAACACTAAAAATATTACGCCAATTAGGTGTAGAGGTTGAGCGTAACGCACAAGGTGTCGTGCATTTAGATGCATCCAAAATCAATCATTTCATCGCGCCATACGAATTGGTAAAAACCATGCGCGCCTCAATTTGGGCGTTAGCACCATTAGTTGCACGTTTCAATCAAGGCCAAGTTTCTTTACCGGGAGGCTGTTCCATTGGGGCTCGTCCGGTAGATTTGCACATCAGTGGCTTGGAACGCCTTGGCGCAAAAATTGTCCTTGAAGACGGCTATGTAAAAGCCTATGTCGATAGCCGTTTAATCGGGACTCGTATCGTGATGGAAAAAATCAGCGTTGGTGCTACCCTTTCCATTATGATTGCCGCAACCTTAGCTAAAGGAACAACCGTCATTGAAAACGCGGCCCGTGAACCTGAAATTGCCGATACGGCAGAATTCCTAAATAAGATGGGTGCTAAAATCAGTGGGGCTGGTTCTGACGCTATTACTATCGAAGGTGTAGATCGCTTAACCGGCTGTGAGCACAGCGTTGTGCCGGATCGTATTGAAACCGGAACATTCTTAGTCGCTGCAGCAATTTCCGGTGGACGTGTCGTTTGTAAAAACACCAAAGCCAACACCTTAGATGCTGTAATCGATAAATTACGTGAAGCCGGTGCCCAAATTGATGTCACAGAAGATACAATCACCCTAGATATGCTTGGTAATCGTCCAAAAGCGGTCAATATTCGCACTGCACCCTATCCTGGTTTTCCAACAGATATGCAAGCGCAGTTCACCTTATTGAACATGGTGGCAAACGGCACGAGCATCATCACCGAAACTATTTTTGAAAATCGTTTCATGCACATCCCTGAATTGATTCGTATGGGAGGAAAAGCAGAAATTGAAGGCAATACGGCGATTTGTCACGGTGTTGCTCACTTGTCCGGCGCTGAAGTCATGGCAACCGATTTACGTGCATCCATTAGTCTTGTCCTTGCCGGCTGTATCGCCACAGGTGAAACTATCGTCGATCGTATCTATCACATCGATCGTGGCTATGAACGTATTGAGGAAAAATTGCGTGGCTTAGGAGCGAGAATTGAGCGTTTCTCAGAAGAAAGCGAAGAAGCGTAATTAAGACCCCAAGTAAAAAGGCTTAAGTTTGTGAACTTAAGCCTTTTTATTTTTATACGATAGATTAACGCGTAGAAAGTTGGAAAATCATCGATTCTGCTTGGCAACTAAATTCAAATGTTGCTTTCAATTTAAAGCCATTTTCCACCGCACTTATTTCACTGTTAATATTGCACGGTTCGCTTTCTGCCGCTCTCGCTTTTTCAGTTAAATACACTAATGCTTCTTTTGCCTGAGCTTCCGTTGCATAAACCTGTTCAAAATCAATGGCGCAATCGGAACCATCAATGACGGTACCAACATCAACACAACAACACACTTTAGCTTCTTCAGCTTGGCATTTTAACGAACTCATATTCTCTCCTTTATAAAATCAGTTGAAACTTTCAATTATTTTAGCATTATTAAAATACAATACAAAATTTGACCGCACTTTTCCCATCCGACTGGTCTGAACACTTTACAAAAACCGAAAAGAACGTTGCTCCGCCTCCCTGCCTTTCTTAGAATGGCCAACTTTTAAATAACAATCAATAAACTTTGACCAGACGTCACCTTCGGGCAGGCGCAGAAAAAGGTAACAAAATGACAACGAGCAAATTGACAAAAACACTCCTCTCTACACTTCTTCTTGGTGCCGCAACCGGTGCATCCGCTGCCGCATTCCAATTAGCGGAGGTTTCCACCTCCGGTTTAGGCCGTGCTTATGCAGGTGAAGCGGCAATGGCAGATAACGCCTCTGTGGTCGCCACCAACCCGGCATTAATGAGCCTCTTCAAACAAAAAGAATTTTCTGCCGGTGGTGTTTATGTAGACTCACGCATTCACATGTATGGTCCGGTAACAGCTAAAGTCCTTGGTGTTGAAGTTGCTAAAGGTTCAGCAACTCAAAACAGCGTCGTACCTGGCTCACTCGTCCCTAACATGTATTTTGTCGCACCAATTAACGATAAATTTGCAATCGGTACCGGTATGAACGTTAACTTCGGTTTAAAAAGTGAATATGACGGTAATTACGATGCAGGCCTATTCGGTGGTACAACTGACTTAACAGCAATTAATTTAAACTTTAGCGGTTCCTATCGAATTTCTGAAGGTTTAAGTGCGGGTTTAGGATTAAATGCCATTTATGCCAAAGCAAAAGTTGAACGTACCGCGGGTATTTTAGATACAGCAATTGATAACATAAGAACAACCCCTGCATTGCAACAGCAAATTGCTGCACGCGCTGCGACTGCCCGTATTCAAGCAACAGGATTAATGCAACGTTTAGGTGGTTTAGGTGCTCAAATTGAGAAAAGCACCGCGTTAACCCGCTTGCAAGGTAACGCTTGGGCATTCGGTTGGAATGCAGGTCTACTGTACGAATTTAATGATAGAAACCGCATCGGTGTAGCCTATCATTCAAAAGTTGATATTGATTTCAAAGACAATACGGCATTAAGTTATGCACCTCGTGGTACTGCAGCATATGTAGGCGAAGGTGGCTTGACACTACATCTACCTAGCTATTGGGAAGTTTCCGGTTTCCACCAACTCACCGATAAATTCTCGGTTCATTATAGCTATAAGTATACCCAATGGAACCGCTTGAAAGACCTTCATGCGACTTATAATAATGGTCAAGTAGCATTCCACAAAGATGAGGGATATCGTAATAACTCACGCTTTGCCTTGGGTACAACTTATGATTTAACAGAACAATTAGCTTTACGTGCTGGTATTGCTTACGATGAAAGCGCAGCCGGAGAGCATCATTCTGCTTCCATTCCGGATACCGACCGCACTTGGTATAGTATTGGTGCGACCTATAAATTCACACCTAATTTATCTGTGGATCTTGGTTTCGCGCATTTACGTGGTAAAAGAATTAGCTTCAAAGAAAATCAAAGTCTAGCTAATGGTTTAGTTGTTGTTGAAGCTGACTATCAATCAAAAGCCAAAGCCAACCTTTACGGTTTAAACCTCAATTACCGTTTCTAATCGGCATAAAAATTCCGCATAATATAAGCGTACTTCGGTACGCTTTTATTTTTGTGAAATAGAGAAAAATATGACCGCACTTTTTTACCGTTATTACTTATCGCCCATCGGCAAATTACTGATGCTATCTGATGGCACGTATTTGACGCATTTGGATTTTGAACAGGAACAATTTGCGCCCAATCCCAAATGGCAGGAAAACAACGATTTACCCCTGTTTACGCAGGTGTGTTCCGCTCTTGAGCGGTATTTTAACGGAGAACCGGAACGTTTTGATGACATTCCTTTGGCACCACAAGGCACACGATTTCAGCAACGCATTTGGCAGGCTCTACGCCAAATCGGCCATGGCGAAACCACAAGTTATGGCGAGTTAGCCAAACGTATTGAGAACCCCAATGCGGTGCGTGCGGTGGGTGGCGCAGTTGGGAGCAACCCGATCAGTATTATCATTCCTTGCCACCGCATTTTAGGCAAAGACGGAACACTGACCGGATTCGGTGGCGGTTTAGTCGCTAAACGTTTTCTGCTCCAGCTGGAAAATATCCCTTATATTGATAAAGGCAAAGAAACGGTTAAACCTCGTTTTTTCAAGAAATATCACCAATGATCCCAAAAACGACTGAAGAACTTCTTTCCCGCGCGCAAGCCATTGCCGGACTGAGTTTTGGAGAGTTAGCGACACAACTTGACATTCCCGTGCCACCGGATTTAAAACATGATAAAGGCTGGGTGGGTATGCTGCTTGAAACAGCACTGGGGGCAACAGCAGGCAGCAAAGCTGAACAGGACTTCCGCCATTTAGGTATTGAGTTAAAAACGCTCCCCATTAACGCGCAAGGCTATCCTTTGGAAACCACGTTCGTGAGCCTTGCCCCCCTGACCCAAAATCGCGGTGTGAATTGGCAAAATTCCCATGTGCGCCATAAGTTATCCCGCGTGCTTTGGATTCCCATAGAAGGAAGCCGTTCTATTCCCTTGGCAGAACGACACATCGGTACGCCGATTCTCTGGCAACCTAGCGAACAGCAAGAACGCCAACTGCAACGAGATTGGGAAGAACTCATGGACTACATCGTGCTAGGTCAACTGGATAAAATTAATGCACGTTTAGGCGAGGTCTTGCAACTCCGCCCCAAAGGCGCTAACAGTAAGTCCTTAACCAAAGGCATCGGCAAAAATGGCGAAATTATTGATACGCTTCCTCTTGGTTTTTACTTGCGTAAAGAATTTACCCACGAAATTCTGCAACAATTTGTGCAGCAGAGCATTTAGCCTCTTTTCATTTCATCATCAAAGCTATATGATCGCGCACCCATTTGTACTTTAAGGAAACATTATGTTTGAATGGCTATTAAGCCCTGAGGCGTTAGTCGCCTTATTTACCCTCACTGCTCTGGAAATTGTGTTGGGTATCGACAATATTATTTTAATCAGCATTCTCGTTGCCAAGTTGCCACCCAAACAACGACAACCGGGACGTATTATCGGCTTAAGCCTTGCCATGGGCACTCGAATTTTACTCCTATTAACCCTTTCTTGGATGATGCACCTGACAGAGCCTCTGTTTGAGCTCTTTGGTAAAGGTGTTTCCGGCCGAGATTTAATTCTGTTTTTCGGTGGTTTGTTCTTAATCGTTAAAAGTACCAATGAAATTCGTGAAGCGATGACACCACATACAGAAGAAGAACACCATGAAATCAGCAAAAAAGTGAGTTTTATCGGTGTGTTAATTCAAATTGCCTTGCTTGATATCGTGTTCTCACTGGATTCCGTGATCACTGCGGTGGGCATGGTGAATCAAATTGAAATTATGGTCACAGCAATTATTATTGCCGTCGGCATGATGATGTTCGCTGCGAAACCGATTGGCGATTTTGTAGAAAGTCACCCGACATTCAAGATTTTAGCACTCGCCTTTTTAATTCTTATCGGTATTACGTTAATTATCGAAAGTTTCGGTTTTCATGTATCGAAAGCCTATATTTACTTCGCTATGGGCTTCTCTGTCTTTGTGGAAGTACTGAATACAAAAATGCGTAAACACTTAGGCATGAAACTCTAAAACATCTAAATGCGGTCAAAAATCCATTCGTTTTTCTGACCGCACTTTTCAACCAAAAATAAAGGCGGTATCAAACCGCCTTTTCTTTTTCCATCTATTAGTAATACATTTCAAATTCCACCGGATGCGGTGTCATATTTAAACGTGTCACTTCTTTGCGTTTTATGTTAATAAACGCCTGTACAAATTCTTTAGTAAACACATTGCCTTGTGTTAAAAATTCAAAATCGTTTTCTAAGGCGTTTAACGCTTCTTCTAAAGAACCGGCGACAGAAGGAATATCTTTCAATTCTTCCGGTGGTAAATCATAGAGGTTTTTGTCCATCGCATCGCCCGGATGAATTTTATTCAGCACGCCATCCAAGCCTGCCATTAATAACGCCGCAAACGCTAAATACGGGTTAGCCAACGGATCCGGGAAACGTGCTTCCACACGAATGGCTTTCGGGCTGGTCACGGCAGGAATACGAATGGACGCCGAACGGTTGCTTGCGGAATACGCCAACAACACCGGCGCTTCAAAGCCCGGTACCAAACGTTTATAAGAGTTAGTACTCGGGTTGGTGAAGGCGTTTAACGCTTTCGCATGTTTGATAATTCCGCCGATGTAATAAAGTGCGGTCTCTGAAAGCCCGGCATATTTATCCCCTTGGAAAATATTTTTGCCGTCTTTACTTAAGGACATATTACAATGCATGCCCGAACCATTATCACCGGTAATCGGTTTTGGCATGAAACAGGCGGTTTTGCCGTATTCTTTTGCCACGTTATGCACGATGTATTTATAAATTTGGGTTTCATCCGCTTTCAAGGTTAAGGTGTTGAACTTCGTGGCAATTTCATTTTGTCCGGCTGTGGCTACTTCGTGGTGGTGCGCCTCAACCACCAAGCCCATTTCTTCCATTAATAAACACATCTCGGAACGAATATCATGTGCCGTATCAATCGGTGCCACCGCACAATAGCCGCCTTTTTTCAGCGGACGATAGGCATTGTTGCCGTTTTCATAACGCTTGTTGGTGTTCCACGCCGCTTCAACATCATCCACTTGATAAGAATTGCCGTTCATTGACACATCAAAACGCACATCATCAAAAAGGAAAAATTCCGGTTCCGGCCCGAAGAACACTTGATCTGCCACACCGGTGGAACGCATATAATTTTCTGCGCGAAGTGCGATTGAACGTGGATCACGATCATAGCTTTGCATTGTCGTCGGTTCCGCAATACTGCAACGGAGAGACAACGTTGGAATCTGCGCGAAAGGATCGACAACGGCAGTTTCGGCAATCGGCATTAATAACATATCCGCCTTATTAATCGCTTTCCAACCCTCTACAGAGGAACCGTCAAACATTTTGCCGTCTTCAAATAAATCCTCGTCAACCAAACTCACCGGTAAAGAAACACCATGTTCTTTGCCTTGAATATCGGTAAAACGAAGTAACACAAATTTGATGTCATTTTCTTCAATGAGTTTAAACACATTGTCAATCGCGTTAGACATACTAGTAAATCCTCTAAGACGTGGGTTAATTAAGATAAAATGGGGAAAAAGAATGCGTATAAAAATAGCATATTCTGGCCTGATTTCATAAAAGTATTTGATTCATTCACTTGAATTTTCTTCATCAAACGCCTTTTTTATTTTTCATTAAACCATCTTTTTTATTGTTCAAATTTTCTCCCATTTATTCATAGCAGACCCTCATAAAAAGTTGTATAATCTGCGCCTTTCGCATTTTTGGCACTAAAAGTGCGGTTAGAAAATTACCTATTTTTTATTATTAGCTTAGGCTTAAGAATTCTCAATGACAGATCAAATAGACATTAACAAACTGCGTAATATCGCAATCATTGCCCACGTTGACCACGGCAAAACCACATTAGTCGATAAATTATTACAACAATCCGGTACTTTCGATACAACCCGCGGTGATGCGGATGAGCGCGTCATGGACTCTAACGATATCGAAAAAGAACGCGGTATTACCATTTTGGCAAAAAATACCGCCATTAATTGGAACGGCTACCGTATTAACATTGTGGACACCCCGGGACACGCGGACTTCGGCGGCGAAGTAGAACGCGTATTATCCATGGTGGACTGCGTATTATTAGTGGTAGATGCCTTTGACGGCCCAATGCCACAAACCCGTTTCGTAACACAAAAAGCGTTTGCCCATGGCTTAAAACCGATCGTGGTCATCAACAAAGTTGACCGTCCGGGCGCACGCCCTGACTGGGTGGTCGATCAAGTGTTCGATTTATTCGTGAACCTTGGTGCCACTGACGAACAGTTAGACTTCCCGATTATTTATGCCTCCGCCTTAAACGGCGTTGCCGGTTTGGAACACGACGATTTAGCTGCTGACATGACACCGCTATTTGAAGCCATCGTCAAATACGTTGAACCACCAAAAGTGGAACTTAACGCCCCATTCCAAATGCAAATTTCCCAATTAGACTACAACAGCTATGTGGGTGTTATCGGTGTTGGTCGTATTAAACGTGGTACGGTAAAACCAAACCAAAGCGTGACTATCATCGACAGTTTCGGTAAAGCCCGCAACGGTAAAATCGGTCAGGTATTGGGACACCTTGGATTACAACGCTACGAAGAAGACATTGCCAGCGCAGGCGACATCGTGGCGATTACCGGCCTTGGCGAGCTCAACATTTCCGATACCATTTGCGACATCAACAACGTAGAAGCCTTACCAGCATTAAGCGTTGATGAACCAACCGTCACCATGTTCTTCTGCGTTAACACCTCACCGTTCTGCGGTAAAGAAGGGAAATACGTGACATCTCGTCAGATTTTAGAGCGCTTAAACAAAGAGCTTGTGCATAACGTAGCATTGCGCGTAGAAGAAACCCCAAACCCAGATGAATTCCGTGTTTCCGGTCGTGGTGAATTGCATTTATCCGTGTTAATCGAAAATATGCGTCGCGAAGGCTACGAATTAGCCGTCTCCCGCCCCAAAGTCATCTTTAAAGAAGTGGATGGACACAAACAAGAACCGTTTGAACAAGTCACCATCGACATTGAAGAGCAACACCAAGGCGCGGTAATGGAAGCTCTTGGTATCCGCAAAGGTGAAGTAAAAGACATGGTGCCGGATGGTAAAGGACGTACACGTTTAGAATATGTGATCCCAAGCCGTGGCTTAATCGGTTTCCGTAATGAATTCATGACCATGACTTCCGGTACCGGATTGCTCTACTCTAGTTTCAGTCATTACGATGATGTGAAACCGGGCGAAATCGGTCAGCGTAAAAATGGTGTATTGATTTCCAATGCGACAGGTAAAGCCTTGGCTTACGCGTTATGGGGCTTGCAAGAGCGCGGCAAACTGATGATCGATCACGGCGCCGAAGTGTACGAAGGTCAAATCATCGGTATTCACAGCCGTTCTAACGACTTAACTGTGAACTGCTTACAAGGGAAAAAACTCACCAATATGCGCGCTTCCGGTAAGGATGACGCCATTGCGTTAACCACACCAATTAAATTCAGCCTTGAACAAGCCATTGAATTTATTGATGATGACGAATTGGTGGAAATTACCCCGCAATCTATCCGCATCCGTAAAAAATTATTAACGGAAACGGATCGTAAACGTGCAAATAGAACAACAACCAGTACGAGCACACATTAATTCATCTAAAATATAAAAGTGCGGTGCGTTTTTCAAAAGTTTTGCGGTATTATGTAGCAGTTGCACAAAGACCGAAAATTGACTAAAACCGCATTCCAAATTAAGTGCCTTTCCGAGATGATCTTGCGAAAGGCATTTATTTTTCCTGAAATTCTACGCGATTTTTCACGCAAATTCTTCATTTTCCGTTGATTTAGACGTGAGAAATTCGCTCGACCGTGATTTCGGTAAGCTAATTATCCCTTTCTATTTAAATTTGATGAAATATCGGTAAGGCTATTGCAATCTACGCAGCTAACAGCATTTCATCGTACTTCATGTTAAAAATACAAATTTCTGTCAAACGATACAAATAATTGTCGCCTTATAATCCAAATCATTTATAATCTACTTAC
>NZ_NRCW01000011.1 GCF_003130075.1 Aggregatibacter segnis
TTCGTGCTCCTCCGTTACTCTTTGGGAGGAGACCGCCCCAGTCAAACTACCCACCAGACACTGTCCGAGACCACGTTCCGCAGTCTTCGTTAGAACATCAAACGTTAAAGGGTGGTATTTCAAGGTTGTTTTGAATTTAACTTCTTAAGACAACACACTATTGTTTAAGTGTTTGGATATAGCTTGCTACATCTTGCATGTCTTGATCACTCAGCCCTTCTTTTACGTGATTGCCGCCACCATAAATTTTTCCGCTTTTGCGATCTTGAAGTGAGCTAATAATTTTTTCTTCGTTGAAGGTATTAATAATTTGGGATTGTCCCATAGCCGATTTTTCAGCTTGTTTCCCATGACAGAGCACACATGAACGGTTAAAAATTTTTTTGCCGTGTTCTAAGTTGCCTTCAGCTTGAACGGTAGAAACAGCACTGAGTGTGATAAGAGGAAGAATAGCGTAATAAATTTTCATGATTTTCCTTAATTTAGTTTTTCGTTGGGGTAAAGAGTTGTTGTAAATCCTTTTCGGATAGCAAACTCTCAAATTTATATATTAGTTTTCCGTTTGGGTCAATCACGAAAGAGGTAGGGGTGCCGACAAGTTGGTAACGTTCTGCAGTGATTTTCATTTGATCTTTAAACACCGGCAAGGTGAGTTGTCGTTTGGTGACAATCGCTTGCGTGTCGGCCTTTTCGCCGTCGATATTCATGGCGATCAGTTGCACTTGGTTCGGGTATTTTTCCGCCCATTGTTGCAAGGTTCTTAATTCCGCAATGCAGGCGCCACAGGTTTCCGACCAGAAGTTGATGAGCACGGTTTTGCCCTGCCAGTCGCTTAATGAGGCTTTATTGCCTTGCAGATCGAAGGCGGCAATTTCCGGTGCGGGTTGGCCGACTTGAGCGGATTCCTCTTTGCAGGAAACGCTGAAAAAAACGACCGCACTTATGCCAAGCATTTTCGCTAATTTATTAAGCCGTTGGGGGTTCATTGTTTTTTTCCTCACGCAATAGTTTGCCGTGTTGCAAGTAAATAATGCGGTTGGTGAGTTTACCTAAATCCGGGTTATGAGTCACCATGACGATAGTGCGCCCTTGTCGATTTAATTCCGTGAGTAAATTCAACACCAAATTTTCATTTGTTTCATCGAGGTTGCCGGTCGGCTCGTCGGCAAAAATGACCGGCGGCTGATTCACTAAGGCGCGTGCAATACACACCCGTTGTTGTTCCCCGCCGGAAAGTTGGCTTGGGCGATGATTCATGCGATGTGCCAAGCCCACTTGATCTAATACTGCTTTGGCGGCGGCTTCATCGACCACGCTGTGATAATGTTGCGCCAACATCACGTTTTCAAGCGCGGTTAAATAGGGGATGAGGTGAAATTGTTGGAACACCAAGCCGATTTTTTCCGCGCGGAAACGTTGTCTGCCCGTTTCGTCCAGTTGTGCTGCGTCCACACCGTCTAAAATCACTTTGCCTTCGGTTGCGGTATCCAAGCCGGTGAGAATATTCATTAATGTGGTTTTACCTGAACCGGAGGCACCCATGATAGAGACGAATTCACCTTCGGCAATTTGAATATTAATGTCTTCAAGTGCGGTCACTTGGCCGAATCTTTTATATAAATGCTGTGTTTCAATGACTGGTTTAGCCATGTTATTCCCCTTTCAATACGTTGGCGGTTTGAATGTCTAAAGCGCGGCGGGTCGGTACGATAACCGCGATAAACGCCACTAATAAGGATAAAGTAATGGTAATCGGGAGCACCGGCAGGCGCATATCAATATAGGCTTTGAATACGGTTAAGCCGAGCACCTGTGCTAATAGATAGCCGATGATTAATCCGCATACAATGGCGCAAAGGGCGATAATCAAGGTTTCTGCGCCGATTTGTTTGATGATGTCTCGGCTTTTCGCACCAAGGGCTTTTTGCAACGCAAATTCTTTCGCCCGTTCGCCCACAATGGCGATTAAGGTGGTGTTCACGCAAAGGGTGGCTAAAATCAAAATTACCACAGAAATCAAGCCCATCAAGCCTTTGATTTTATCTAAAATTTGCCCTTCGGAGGCGGAGACTTTGCGGATCGGGTGAATGTCTAAATCGGGATACTGTTGTTGCAACTGTTGGGCGAATTGATCCACTTGGCCTTGATCGTTTTTGACGTTTAACAATACGTTGGTCGCCAAGTTTTCTTTTTCTAACCAGTTTTGTGCAAAATCGAGGCTCACGATCAACATATTGTCGGTAGCATCGCCTGCTTCTACGATAGCTTTAATATTGAACTGGTGTTTATCCACGGAATTGAGGCTTAACGTGAGTTTATCGCCTACGTTTAAATTGAGCCGTTCCGCGAGAGTTTTACCGATCATAGCGTTGCGTTCGTCGAAGTTTACCCCGATAGGATTGCCTGTGATTTGCCAATAAGGCGCAAGGGTTTTCATGTCTTCAAACCACACGCCCATTATCACGATTTTTTCCAAATCACTACGTGTCACGCCATATAAATAGGGGCTTGCAGCCGTGATTAAGCCTTTCGGTGCTTGGTCAAGAATCTGTTGCACTTGATCCACTTTGATTAAATTGCCGTTGCTTGGGCCAATATAAAAATTGGCGCCGAAGGTACGCAGTTCTTGGCTCATTTTAGTGTTGATGTCGAAGTACACGGCCGCCATTGCCGTCACAATGCTTGCGCCTACCGTGAGTGCGGCAAAAATGATGAATACCCGTTGCAAGCGCAGACGCAAGGCGCGTAACACCAAGCGCCAAAACATATTGATAGGTTTATTGTCTGCCATAAAGTACCTCAATAGGATAAAGACGGGCAATACGGTGTGCCGGGAACCAAGCGCCGATCACGGCGATCAAGACGGAAAGTACCAGTACGCAAGGGATAACGATCCAGGCGAAACTGAGCGGTGCGCCAAATAACGTGGCACCGATAAAACGTGCTAACCCCCAACCGGCAATGCAACCTAAGATGCCACCGATTAAGCCGCTAATGATGGCTTCGCAATAAAACAGCAAGACGATTTGCCATTGATAGGCGCCGAGCGCTTTCATTAAGCCGATTTCTTTGCTGCGTTCGATAATGGTTGTGGTCATTAATGAAGCAATGCCCATGGCGGCGGCAATCAGTGCGGCAAGGGTGACGACAGCGAGTAATAATTGAATTTTCTCAATGACGACGCCTTCGGAAGCCGCGACTTGCCAAATAGGGCGAACAATCGCGCCGGAAATCGCTTCTTCCAATTGATGGGAAATAGAGGAAACGTAGGCCGTGCAATACCAACGGTCATATTCCTCTGCGGCCAAACCGTCCACATTGGCGCGGGCTTTGCGGGATAAATCATTTTCTGGCACGGTTAGCGCGGAGACTTTAATCGCCTGTACCTTGCCTTCTAATCCAAGTAAATTTTGCACCGCACTTAACGGCAAAATCAGTTGTTGTTCTTCTGTACCGCCAGTTTTAACAATGCCTTTTACGATAGAGGTCATGTGTTGTGGTGACGCGTTTTCTTCCGTCTGATAACTTAAGCTAATCACATCGCCGATTTTCCATTGCTGTTGTTTGGCAAGCTGGGCACCGAGTAGGGCAGGAATTTGTTCACCGAAATCATCCGTAGCATCATCCACCCACTCGCCTTCTACTTGCCAGTAAGGGCTGATGATTTTTTGCCCGGTGTGATAATCCTCTTCATCCGGCACAGGAATATTATGATCAAAAAACGTCCCGAGGATGCTCACATCGTTTTCTGCGCCGTTAGCTACGCTGGCTTTCACCTGCGTGCTCAGTAAGGGGGCGAACCCCACAATGTTGTTGCGCCAGAAAATGTCTTTCACATTCGGCAGTTCTTTTTCATCTAAAAAATCTTGCGTAGTGAGGGAGCTACGGCCGCTGATATCATCCGGCAAAACGGCACTGCTAGCCGGTTCCACCAAAATATTGGCTCCGTAAGATTTCAACTCTTTTGCCATTTTGTCGCCAATGTCGATGGACACGGCGAGCAAGGCGGAAATCAAACCGGCAGCGAGGAAAATGGTGACAATGGCAAGAAACTTACGCTTTAAACCATAACGCCAAGATTGAAATAACATTCGCGCTAACATGATTATTTTTCCTCCTTGGCGGTTGTGGCTTCATCGGCTTGGTTTAAATAGGCCTCAGGATTATCACGGAACAGTTCTAAGTTCTTTTCATCAGTAAAGAAATAGGTTTTGCCTTCATGGTTGTATTTGTGTTCCGTTTTCGTGTTGGTCAATTTCTTACCATTGACGGGATCCACCACTTCAATTTCAATGATCGTACTGAAATAGTTCAAGCCTTCTTCCAAGTTTTTCTTGTTGATGACCACTTCTGTCTCTGTTTGTTTCCAATCATCGATTGGCACCGGGTTACAACCGCCCGGTTTGCCGATGGAAGGGGTAAACATACGGACGCCACAACCTACGCATACCACTTGGTTGCCTTCCATTACATAACCTTGGTCGCCACATAAAATGCAGGCATCGAACACGGCAGCAAGACTGAGTTTGTCGGGCAGACGATTAATAATGAAGAAACGTACCGCTTTGCCATCGTCGGCAACCCAAAGAAAACGGTGTAATTTGCCATCTTTTACTTGTTCGATTGGAATGTGTACGTTGTTTTCCGCGTCTAACGTGACTCTTTGGGCTTCGGAAAGTTGTGGTGGCTGGGATGCGATTCTGTCCCAATAAAGTTGGGAAAGAAGGATGATAGCGATTGCGGCTAAACCGTAACCGATAATTTTGCCGGAGGTCCGTTTGGCGGCAATCGCTTTGCGTTTTTCAATGGGGGCTTGTTCTTGCTTAACTTGGCGAAGACGGGGTAAGTGTGTTTTAAACGCAAATAGGATCACAATAAACGCCAATACAGTCGCATTAATATAATTTAAATAGACAGAAATATTGCCTGATTTTGCCGCAAAACTTAACCGCACTTTTGTAAGTTCGAGCACTTGGAGTTTCATTAAAATCAACAAAACATCGCCAAATAACGGGGTTATCAATAACAGCGTGAAAAGGGAGGTTAAGAAAATAGAAAGTGCGGTCGTTTTTCCGGACGTTTTTTGTTGTTGAAATAAAATAAATAGCCAACCGGCGACAATAATGCAGAAAATAACGCCCAAAATGATCGCGCTGAATTGAAGTAAAAAGTCGGTGTTAATGACGTCTGTGCCGGTGATAGCCGCAATATTGGGATCTTTTGCCCATAAGTGTCCGGCAAGCATAGACAACATGATATGCCAAAGGGTATTGAGTTTTTGCCAATGGATAAATTGGCTGAAATAAGCAAACAATAAAATACACAATGCAATAATGGTAGCAGCGAGTTTTGCACTTTGTGTTGCAGGTAAATTCAGCGAGATGAGGCTACCGATAAAAAATCCGAAAAGAGAAAGCCAAATGAGTTTTTTCGCATCGGCGTTCGGGTAATGCGCCCAACTGCAACTGAGCAAAATAGAAATAGGGAGTAGGGTTTGAATGAGGAAAACAAAAAAATAGTTCATAGCTTACTCCGAAAGGGTGAATGAATCATATCGCTTATTTTTGATCAGAGATTATGCTCTAGCATAAAAAAACACCTTGAGTGATTTCAAGGTGTTTTTATTGTTATTTTTAGTTAACACCTGAAAGGCTTATTTCAAACCGGTGAATTTGAATTCATAGTTAACATCAAACGGTTTCCACCAACGGCCAACACCGGTTTCTTCGTCAGTGTGACGGTGCATACCGGCTTTTGGTGGCGGGTCAATGTGATAGGTTAATTTATAGTTACCCACGCCCATCATTTTGATGTTTGCACCATAGTGAGGACCGTCGCTGGCCACCATCGGCATGAAGGTGCCTTCTTGTTTTTCACCGGTGTCGCTGTTGACCAAGGTATATTGAATGGTTAAGTAAGGCATCCATTCGCCTTCACCGAAACCGTTTTTGTTGCCTTTGGTGGCGTGAATATCCGCTTCTAAGTGAATATCGGATTTCGCTGCCGGCAAGCCCATGCCACGTGGTTCCATGTCAACCGGTTGTAAATACACGGCGGCAATTTCCATTTCGTTCATAGTCACCGGTTCACCGACAGGAAACTCTTTGAAGCCTAAGGCTGCCGGTGCGGTGATCATGCCTGCTAAAAGTGCGGTGGCGATTAATGTTTTTTTCATACTTAGTTTCTCCTTAACTGAATAAGTATAGCTTGTGCGACATTAAGCAGATTTTCTGCTTTGGTACTTCATATAAATGAATGCAAAAACAGCAGCCACCAACAAGACAGCCTGCGGAACCAATGTTTCTACATAAGGATAAATACCCAACCATGAGATTTCCGTGATACCGGAAACCAAGGTTGGTTCAAATAATTTGCCTTCGATAAGTTCCAGTACGCTTTTACCGGCAAACACAAAGGCCATTAAATACATGAATGAACCGGTGAACATAAAGAACGGTTTAAGCGGTAGTTTCACCACGGTGTAGCGCATGAGAACATAACACACGGCGAGAATTATTACGCCAAGGAAAAAACCGCCGAAAAGATAGAAATAATCCACCGCACTTTGTGCATCGCCAACGAGGGCATAGTAGAACAACACGGTTTCTGCGCCTTCACGATACACGGCAAGGAAACTGGTCAGCCACAAACCCACGAGCGAGCCGGTGGTGAGCGCGGTAGAGAGTTTGCCTTCCAAATAGCGTTTCCAGTTTTGCGCTTCCACTTTCGACAGCAACCAGTAACTCATCATGAACAACATCACCACCGCAATCATCATTGTGAAGCCTTCCAACAATTCTCGGCTGGCACCGGAATTAGAGAAAATAAGTTGGAAAATCACAGCGGTAATGAGGCTACCGAGTAATGCCACATAGACGGATTGACGAATGACAGGTAGTTTGTCCTGATGGTTGTTTTTTACTAAATATGCCACGATGGCAGCAACGATTAATAGCGCCTCCAAGCCTTCACGCAAGATGATTAATAAGCTGTATAAGAACATACTCCATGCAGTTTGTTCTCCGCCCTGTAACATTTCTACAGCCTTGCTCAAATCTTGGCTTAATCCTTGCGCTTGTTCTTGTAACTTTTCTTTCTCTGCGCCGGCTTTCATTAAGCTCACTAAACGAGTGAAATAGCCTTCTAATTGTGTTTTGAAATTGCTGTCGCGGGAACCCACTTTGTTTTCCATGCCAGTGCTTTCAAAAATGTCAAAGTAGGTATCTTGCACCGCTAACATGGCTTTTTTGGCTTCGCCTTGCTCGTACAAGCCGATGGCTTGTTGAATACCTGCATTCACTTGTGCACTAACCTGTGACCAGTCTTTGTCCTGCGTGGTATCAGCGATAGTTTGATTGGCAGGCTGTTCCACTTGTGTATCACGGGTGGTTGGTAAGTCAGGCAGTTGCTCTTCAACGTCTTGTAATAACGTTGTGATTTGATAACCGAAATTGCTGATTTGATCCGGTTGTTCGCTCAGTTTGATTAAATCATAAAACTGTTGATTAAGATTGCCGGAAATGGCAGCGGAACGATTTTGGCGAATGGACATTTCCATTTCGGAGTTTTTATACCCATCGTATTGCGCTTGTTGCACCAGTTTTTTGGCGGTCGCGTAATCTTTCGCTTCATACGCCGTCATGGCTTGGGCTAATAAATCATCGATAGTTTTAAAGCTTTTTTGCCAATGAGGGGCGATAGTTTGGTTTTCATATACGCCATGTTGCGCGGAGGCGTTAAGTTGATGCCCCTCTTTTAAAGAAGGAAGCACTTCTTGCAATTCGGCTTTGAGACCGTCAATTTTGGCTTTGACTTGTTCTTGTGGCAGTCCGTCACCAATCATCTTACGAATTTCGCCAAAGGTGGCTTCCATTTGATAGCTTTTTTGTGCGGAAAAGTTAATACGAATAGGGCCTTCAAGATTTTCAAACACTTCAAAATAGGCCATTTGTACTTCGGTACGGGCATCATCTATTTTATTTTCGGCATAAAGTGCGGTGGTTTTATCCAAGCGATTTTCAATGTCTTGTACCCATTGCTGATAGTTATCTTCTGCGTGGGTAAATGCTGAAAACAGAATCATAAAACTAAAAAGAACAGATTGAGACCAACGGGAAAAACACATGCGCATCTCCTTGATTTACTGCATTTGCCTATAGATATAATTGATAATTATTATCCTCTAATCAATTTTTAGTGCAAGTAAATTCTTGTTTAATCTCTGAGGTAGATCACAAAATGAGCTTTTTTATGGCGCATAAAAAAAGGAAAGTTTGGCAACTTTCCCTTTTATCTCATGGCGAGGATGTTTTAGTTTTGTGCTAAATCATCAATGACAAGATAGATTTTCGCCACTGGGCCATGTACCCCAACCACTTTGATTAATTCAATATCTGCCGTGGAACTTGGGCCGGAAATGATATTAATACAAGAAGGCATACGTTCGCCTTGTTGCGCTTTGTCATGTAGGATTTTTGCCAGTTGTGCTACACGAGGGAGTATCTTGCTTTTGCGTACAACGACAATGGATTTCTCCGGCAGTAAGCTCACAGAACGTCCACGTTCAGCTTGGGAAAATAGCACGATACCACCCGATTCGGTTAAACCATATTCTGCGTAAACAATCCCAATATTGGCTTGTTCCGATTTGGCAATGTTCGCTTCCGCTTGTTCCGGTGACCAAATATGGCAAGTGTATTTTTCTTGAACCGCTTGGGTAATACCGAGTTCTTCCAGACGAGGGTCGTCGTTTAACACTAAATCACCGCCACCATATTTTTCGCAAAGCTCAAGTGCGGTCTGTTTTGCTAACGTTTCTGACGTCACAACCACATCCACCATCATCACTTTGGCGAAGTTTACAAATTCTTCGCAAAGTTCTGCTTGGGTGAGATGGGTAAGGCGTTCTGTTGGGTAAGTATTCACCGGTGTCGCCATCGTTTCCGGCACATTGGCACGTTGTTTACCCATTTTAGCTGCCAATTTATTGAGGAAGTTTTCTCTATTTTGTAAATCCATTAGTTTGCTCCTCTTTTGTTGAACCATTGACGGAAGCTTTCGCCTTCAGGTGTCGGTAAATCACGGGCTTTTGTCCATTCTGCCAAGGCACCCATTTTAATTGGCGCTTTGCCATTCTTAATGAGTTTACCCGCTAATTTGGCACCGGTGTTTACACCGATTTTCCATAAGGTTGGATGGGAGTTGGCAAAGCCAAAACCGAAAATGGATAAGCGTTCCAATGCCGGCGTTTTGCCTTGTTCCACCATTTTTTCACGGTGTTTTAAAATCAGTTGGGCTAACGGAATGCGTACCGGACAAACAGAGTTACAGGCGTTACACAAGGAACAGGCATACGGCAATTCTTTGAATTCGTCATAACCACCAAGTAATGGAGAAATCACCGCGCCGATCGGGCCCGGATAAATTGAGCCGTAACCATGGCCGCCGATTTGACGGTAAGCCGGGCAGGTATTTAAGCAGGCACCGCAACGAATACAACGTAAAACTTCTTGGAATTCGGAAGCTAAAATATCGGAACGACCGTTATCTACAATAACTAAATGGAACTCTTCCGGGCCATCGGTTTCGCCCGCAAGACGAGGGCCGGTAAGCCAGGTGTTATAACCTGTTAATCTGGCGCCCACCGCACTACGGGCAAGCATGGTAATTAACACGTCTACTTCTTGGAACGTCGGTGCCAAGCGTTCCATCCCCATTACGGCAATGTGCGTTTTCGGTAGGGTAGTGGCTAAACGCAAGTTACCTTCGTTAGTCACCAAACAAACAGAGCCGGTTTCCGCGACGGCAAAGTTACAACCGCTAATGCCGATGTCTGCTTCTAAGAAATCCTGACGAATTTTTTCACGCACGAAACGGGTCATGTCTTCCGGTGTTTCAGCACCTTCATAGCCCAGTTTTTCATGTAAATCTTTACGAATTTGGTGACGATCTTTGTGAATCGCAGGTACCACGATGTGAGACGGCTTGTCACCGGAAATTTGCAATAAATATTCACCTAAATCGGTTTCAATGACTTGCATGCCTTCTTTTTCCAACACCCCATTTAACCCGATTTCTTCGGTTACCATGGATTTGGATTTCACGATTTTCTTGGCATTTTTTTTCAGCGCGACTTGGCGAATGTATTCGGTGGCTTCTTCAGCGGTTTCGGCAAAATAAACCTTACCGCCGTTTTCCATGACTTTTTCGCTAAGTTGGTACAAATAAGCATCAAGGTTTGCTAAAACGTGGTTACGGATTTGTTTCGACAAATCACGCCATTCTTCCCAGTGGCCTAATTCATCCACCATTTTTTGACGGTTTGTGCCGATAGTTTCTTGGGCTTTTACCACCGCTTTGCGCATGATTTCATTATGGACTTCGCGATCGACGCGTGCTTTAAATGCAAGATTGCTAGTTTTTAATGACATAGTTTATTACTCCTGCATTAACACTTCTGCGATGTGCATCACTTTGATTTTGCTGCCTTCACGTTGTAGGCGACCACCGATATTGAGTAAACAGCTCACGTCTGCACCAATTAAGTATTCCGGTTCGACTTCCTCAACGTGTTCCACTTTTTCTTTTACCATTTCACCGGAAATTTCTGCCATTTTGACCGAGAACGTGCCACCAAATCCGCAACAAGTTTGTTGATTGTGAATAGGTAACAGTTCCAAACCTTTAACGTGTTTTAGCAACGTAATCGGTTCATCCACGATGCCAAGTTTACGGAATAGACTGCAGGAGGGGTGATAAACTGCACGACCTGGTAGATGGGCACCGATGTCGGTAACACCCAGTTTATTGACAATAAAATCTGTTAAGTCATAGAAACGAGCGGCGACTTTTTTCGCGCGTTCCGCCCATTCCGGTTCATTGGCACGAGTGAAATAATCCGGGTAATTTTTTACGGCATAAACGCAAGAACCGGCAGGGGCTACGATAGGGTAGTCATTGGCTTCAAAGGTTTCGATCAAGTTTTTCATGCCGGGCAGGGCTTGTTTGGTATAACCGCTGTTTAATGCAGGTTGTCCACAGCAACCTTGTTTTTCTAAAAAGGTCACCTGACAGCCCAACTTTTCCAGTAATAGAACGGTGTTTTTCGCCACACCGCTCTTTACTACGTCGGCAATGCAGGTTACGTAGAAATTCACATTCATAGTAATACTCCAATGTTAAAAAAGAGAAATAAGGTAAAAATTAAATGACGACCGCAAAAGTGCGGTCGTTTTTTTAGTTAATTTTATGTGTTGCCGCTACAACGTGTAGAACAACGGGATTAATAGCGTGGCACAAAGCGCAGCAATAATACCGTAAATCACCATTGGAATAATCGTTGTTTTGATGATGGTGCCTTCTTGATTTTGAATGTTTAATACGGAGGACACGGCAACGATATTATTAATACATACCATGTTACCCATCGCACCGCCGGCAGATTGTAGTGCCAAGATTAATGCGACAGATAAACCGGTGGTCTCTGCGGTGGATAATTGTACGCTACCGAAGGTTAAGTTCGACACGGTGTTAGAACCGGAGAAGAACGCACCTACCGCACCAAGGTAAGAGGAGAAAATCGTCCAGTTATTACCGCTCACTTCTGCAAAGGTACGGCCAATGATTTTCACCATAGAATGTTCGCCACCCACTAACATTAAGTTCACCATCACTAAAGCACCCATTAAGGCGATAAATGGATTTTTGGATTGTTTCAAGCTGGTGGCAAAAATATCTTTGACTTTTGCTCCGGAAACCCCGAATACCGGAATGGCAATTAATACGGTGATAACAAATGGAATTAATGCCGGCACGTAAAGCAATTTATAGCTTGAGGAAACATCAGAACCGAAGATATTTTTTAGGCTAAAGATAAGGCCTTTACTCACTTCAAATGTACCTAGTGAACCTAATACGGTAGTAAACCAAACGGTGGTGTCGTTCATCATCGCTTTAAACGGCAGTTGATGAATACGCGTCACGATTAAGAACGCAATTAATAAACCGGTAGGGAAGAGTGCCTTGATCACTTGACCGGTGGTTACTGCATTGCTATCCAACGTGTTTTCGACTTTCGCCAAACCGATATTACGATTCGCTGCCCATACGGAGATAAACAAACCGATTGCACCGCCCACTAAAGAAGGGAATTCATAGTTAACTTGTGCAATGAGGAGATAAGGCACAACGCAAGCAAATACGCTGATATAAATAAAGACCAAGTTTTTACGAATATCGTTCCAGCTGACTAATACACGAAGTGCCAGTAATGGGATGATAAGCGCGGCTACGGCGTGGATAAGTGCGGTCATGGAGCCGATTTCTAAAATCATGTCTTCAGACAATTTAAGCGGACCGAAACCGAACCAAGTTGGTGTGCCCACCGCACCGAAAGAAACCGGAACGGAGTTCATGATTAAGGCAAGCATCGCTACTTTTAACGGATTAAAACCTAACCCCATCAGAATTGGTGCGGCAATAGCGGCGGGTGTACCAAAACCACTGGCGCCTTCAATCATAAAAGCAAACGCCCAACCGATAATCATCAATTGTGCAACCGGGTTTGGGTTAATGTTACCTAACCATTTACGCATGATGTCGGTTGCACCGGACACTTCACTGAAACGGTTGAATAAAATCGCACCGAAAATAACGGTAATAGGGGTTTGTACCGCCACAATTGCTGAGGTTACATTCGCGCTGATGGTAATAATGTCTGTATTGAAGTGCAATAAATGCACGCCCATAACAAGTGTTGCAATCCAAGGTAAGGCAACGTAAGACGGTAAAGCATTACGCTTCACCATTAAATAGATCAGTAAAGCAATAGGTAAGACGCTTAGGAAAAAAGACATGTTTACTCCTGTTAATAATAATTAGCGATTAAAACATCGAACGAATTCTAGAGAATACACTTAGAAAAAATATACCTATTTTGAGAAAATGTGATCTAGTTATCAAAAAACGCGTATGTTTTTTAAAAAAATGTGATCTATGTAACTTAATTGTTTCAGCTTTAATCAAATTAGTACTTTTGTACAATCAAGTGCGGTCTAAAAAAAGTGTATTTTTACTCTGTTTTACTGGTTAATTTCTGTTATTCTTTTGGCGTTTTTCGTTAACGTTATTTTTAACATAAGGGTAACAATCTATGACCAGTACTTCATTAATTAGTCAACTTCGTCAAATTGTCGGAGACAAATATTTGATTACCGACCCAAGCAAATCGGAAGCCTATCGCAGTGGTTATCGTTTTGGTAACGGAAACGCTTTGGCCGTAGTCCGTCCGGGAAATTTAACGGAATTTTGGGCGATTCTTAAAGCTTGTGTGGCGGCAGATGTTATTGTTATTGCTCAAGCCGCCAATACGGGTTTAACCGGCGGTTCTACGCCCGATGGCAATGATTACGATCGCGACATTGTGATTATCAACGCCATGCGCATTTCAGGCATTCAATTAATTAATGATGCACAGCAAGTGGTTTGTTTGCCGGGCTCTACGCTAAATGAATTAGAGATCGCTTTAAAACCACACGGACGTGAACCACACTCTGTCATCGGTTCTTCCTGTATTGGGGCGTCGGTGATTGGTGGTATTTGTAATAACTCCGGTGGTGCATTGGTGCAACGTGGTCCTGCTTACACGGAAATGGCACTTTATGCACAATTAACAGAGCAGGGTGAACTGCAACTCGTTAATCACCTAGGCATTGATTTGGGTGAAACGCCGGAAGAAATTTTAGTGAATTTAGAGAATCAACGTTATCAACGTAAAGACATTCAATTAGATTGTGGCAAAGGTCATGATCACGCTTACTGCAATCATGTGCGCCAAGTGGATGAAGACAGCCCAGCTCGTTTTAATGCCGATCCGGCACGTCACTATGAGGCTTCCGGTTGTGCGGGTAAATTAGCGATTTTTGCCGTCCGTTTGGATACCTTTGTAGCGGAGAACAAGACCGCGGTATTTTATATTGGCACCAATCAAACTGAGGCATTAAATGATCTTCGTCGTCATATGTTGGCGAATTTTAAACAGCTACCGATTTCCGGCGAGTATATTCATCGTGACGCGTTTGATGTGGCTGCCAAATACGGTAAAGACACGTTCTGGGTTATCAAGAAATTTGGCACACATTGGTTGCCGAAGTTATTTGCCATGAAGGCCAAAGTGGATCGTTTGGCTAAAAAAATCAGTTTTATGCCAAGTCATTTCAGCGACAAAATCATGCAGGCGATTTCAACGGTCTTGCCGGAACATTTGCCGAAAAAATTATGGCAATATCGTGATCAATACGAACATCACTTGATTGTTAAAATGGGCGGTGATGGCGTACAGGAAGCGCGGGATTATTTAACCTCTTACTTTAAAGAGGGCAGCAAAGGGGCTTTCTTTGAATGTGATGCCGTAGAAACTCAAGCGGCGATGTTACACCGCTTTGCCGTTGCTTCAGCAGCGATTCGTTATCGTGCGATTCATGAAAAAGAGGTGGAAGACATTGTGGCACTGGATATTGCATTACGTCGTAATGATCGTGAGTGGTTTGAAACGCTGCCGCCTGAGATCGACCAAAAAATCAGTCATAAATTGTATTACGGGCATTTTATGTGTCATGTTTTCCATCAGGATTACATCGTTAAAAAAGGCCATGATTGCATGGAATTGGAGCATCAAATGTTGGCATTGCTTGATAAACGCGGCGCACAATACCCGGCAGAACATAATGTGGGCCATTTATATGAAGCGAAACCGGCGTTGCGTAAATTCTATAAAGCGCTCGATCCAACCAACAGTTTTAACCCGGGCATCGGGCATACATCGAAGAAGAAACACTGGCAATAGCAACATTATTTTGTGAGGGATTCATGTTGTTGTGCCCTTACAAAATACATTAAAAAAGACCGCACGTTAGGCGTTAAAGTGCGGTCTGTTTTTACGGTGTTTTTCTCAGGTGAAAACTTGACTTAATTCGCCGGTCTTGCGTCTTCCACCGGTGCCGAATTACCTTCGTTTAGCACGTCCCAAGCGCTTTCTTGTTTTGGTGCATTATTGCTTTCAACGGCATTGGCGGAAGGTGTTGGTGGCGTATATTCGGTTTGTTGGCAGAAAGATTGATTTCTGTCTACCCAAACAGGAATGGTACGAGCACTACTGCAATCCCAACCACCATAGGCATTGATACCGACCCATTTAATTTCTTCCGGTTTATGAAGTTTTAAAGGTTGGGTGGTGGCGCGTTTTAAATACTCTTTATAGACCTGTAACGCACCGCTGGCACCGGTGAGTTTCGTTTCACCGTTATCGTCTCGGCCAAGCCAAATAGTCGTGACGTTTTCACCGTCAATGCCGACAAACCAAGTGTCACGAGCATCGTTAGTGGTACCGGTTTTGCCGGCTAAGTGTAAATGAGCGTAATCCGGTTGTAGGCTATGAGCTGTGCCACGATCAACCACTTGTTGCATAGCAAAGAGCGTTTGGAAGGCGGCTTCACGTGGAACCACTTGTTTGGGCTCAAATTCACGGGAATAAACCACATTGCCTTGTCTATCCACTACGCTGTTGATGGTATTGAGAGGAATACTCGCGCCTTCGTTAGCGATGGTTTGGTAAAGTTTGGTCACGTCATAAGGTGAAATGGCGTAGGAACCCAGCAACATTGAAGGCACTTTCGGAATCGTGACTTTATCCCAACCCATCGCTTGTTGCACGGAAATCACTTTGGTTAATCCTAGCTTCATGCCGATATTGACCGTTGGGATATTCAACGAACGCACTAATGCATCCATCAGCATGACCGAGCCGCTGTATTTGCGGTCGTAATTGCGTGGCTGCCAAGGCGGACTGCCTTTTACATTGATGGTAATCGGTTGGTTGTTAATCGGTGTGTTCAACCGAAATTGATCCGGATACATAAGTGCGGTCAAATAAACAGACGGTTTTACTAACGAGCCGATTTGGCGTTTAGCCGATAAGGCACGGTTGAACCCGGCAAATTGCGTTTGCAGCCCGCCCACAATGGCGCGCACTTCACCGGTTTGGTAATCGGCAACCACCATGGCGGATTCCAAAAATGGATTCTTATGTTTGAGCTGTAAATCGGATACGGCACTGATTACCGCTTGTTCTGCGCGATCTTGTTGTTTCACGTCCAATGTAGAGAAAATTCGCGCCCCCAGGAGATTTTCTGTCTTGCCTTCGCCAAGTTGGTGGCGTAATTCGGTTTGTAAAGTTTGAATAAACGCGGGGTATTTACGGCTAATTTTCCCTTTTTCTTGTACACCGAGCGGGCGTTGGCTCAATAATTGATACAGTTCCTCACCGATGATTTTATGTTCTAACATCAAATGCAACACCACATTGCGGCGTTCAAGGGCATTAGTAGGATTACGCCATGGGTTATAGAGGGAAGGGCCTTTGACCATGCCCACTAATAGTGCAATTTGATCTAGGCTTATTTCGCGCACGGAACGTCCGAAATAAAACTGGCTGGCCAATTCAAAACCATGAATTTGGTTATCGCCGTTCTGCCCGAGGTAAATTTCGTTTAAGTAGGTTTCCAAAATACGGTTTTTGTCGTAACGCCAATCAAGAATTAATGCCATCAGGGCTTCATTAATTTTACGGGTGAAGGTGCGTTCGTTACTTAAAAATAAGTTTTTAACCAGTTGTTGGGTCAGCGTACTGCCGCCTTGTACTGTATGACCTGCTTGGATGTTAGTGATGACAGCGCGCAAAATACCCAGAGGGCTGATGCCATCGTGTTGGAAAAAACGACGATCTTCTGTCAGTAATAACGCATCAATGAGTAAGCGTGGGTATTGTTGCAAAGAAATTGCAAGGCGTTCTTCTTTGTCTGATTGCAAAATGGCAATTAACTTCGGCGCCAAGCGAAATTCATCAATCGCTTTGACGTTAATCAGATCTTCAATGACTGCCAGTTTGTCATTTTCAAAACGCAGACGAAAAACCCGTTGTGCCTCCGGTGTGTCGGGGAAAGGGAACGCACGGCGCAATAAGACAATGGTGTTGTCTTCGATTTTAAAATCGCCCGGTGCCGCGATCATTGTGGTTTGGCGATATTCGTTATCGAGCAGGAGTTGTTTAATTTGCTCAAGGCTGAGTTGGTCGCTGACCCGAACACTTTCAATACGGCTATACACTTCCGCCGGTAAACGCCAAATTTGTCCGTCCATTTTGCTACGAATTTGCCAATCCAAATAAGCGGAATAGCAAAACAACATACAAAAGGTGGTAAATGCAATTTTTAATAATTGCTTCGTCCAAGAGGTTTTTGATGATGGTTTGGAAGACGTATTTTGAGCGGGTGTTGTTGCCATGTGTGTTACCGTTTGGGCTGAATGTTGGGATTAGGCGCGGATAAAATCCAAGTAAGAATGTAAAAAACGGGCAAAATCTTCAATGCCACAAAAGGCGATACTTTCATCATCGTAATAATAAAAACCGTCTTCCAATGCGTCTTGATTCTCAATGGCGAGATTATTTGCCTTCGCCATCACCTCATCCGCGTTAATGTATAAGCTGTATTCAGCACCGGTTAACACAATATCCGCCGCATGGGGGGCGGGCAAGTTTTGTAAATGAAAAAGTGCGGTGGAAATCAGTTGTGGATTTGACCGCACTTCGATGTTAAACCAGTTGGCAAAGGCTTCGTGCTCCATGGAGCACTTCGCGACAATGTTGCCTTGATGGGAGGTAAACTGAAAATCCATATTAGATGCTGAAAGAGGATCCGCAACCGCAAGTGGATGAGGCATTCGGGTTATTCACCACAAAACGTGAACCTTCTAAGCCTTCGGTATAGTCAATGGTGCCGCCGATTAAATATTGTAGGCTCATCGGATCGACAACTAATTGCACGCCGGCATTTTCTACGGTTAAGTCACCTTCATTGACTTTTTCGTCAAAGGTAAAGCCGTATTGGAAGCCGCTACAACCGCCGCCGGTAATATAGACGCGCAATTTAAGCGCCGGGTTTTCTTCCTCGGTAATTAAAGACTTCACTTTTTGTGCTGCAGCATCAGTAAAGGTTAACGGAACGGATATCTCTGTCATATTGTTTAATTCCCCACGATTTATTTGAGCGCGTATTATCCAATAACCGACTAGTCCATTCAAGAATTTATCAAGGATTTTTCTCTGTCACAGTGCTATAATTCCGCCCATTAATTTTTAAATAGGGAGATAAACATGAGTATTCCATTAAGAACGGAAGAGGAAATTGTTAAATTACGCGAAGCCTGCAAACTGGCATCTGACGTGTTGGTGATGATTGAACCGTATATTAAAGAAGGCGTGAGTACCGGTGAATTGGATCGCATTTGTCACGATTATATGGTGAACGTGCAAAAAGTTATTCCCGCTTGCTTGAATTATCATGGTTTCCCGAAAGCGACTTGCATTTCCATTAACGAAGTGGTTTGTCATGGCATCCCAAGTTTTGATAAGCATCTGAAAAATGGCGATATTGTGAATATTGATGTCACGGTGATAAAAGACGGTTATTTTGGTGATAACTCGAAAATGTATATCGTCGGCGAAACCAGTTTACGCAGTAAAAAGCTGGTGGAAGCGGCACAAGAAGCCCTTTATGTCGGTCTGCGTACGGTTAAACCGGGCATTCGTTTAAATGAAATCGGTAAAGCGGTACAAAAATATACGGAATCTCAAACTTTTAGTGTGGTGCGCGAATATTGCGGCCATGGCATTGGGACGGAATTCCACTGCGAACCACAAGTGTTGCATTATTACGCAGACGATGGCGGCGTGGTGTTAAAACCGGGCATAGTATTCACTATTGAGCCAATGATTAATGCCGGTAAAAAAGAAGTACGTTTAATGGGCGATGGTTGGACGGTAAAAACTAAAGACCGTAGCCATTCCGCCCAATTTGAGCACCAAATCGTGGTAACGGAAAACGGCTGTGAAGTGATGACCATCCGTGATGAAGAGATTGCCGAAGGGCGCATCCAACGAGTTATGGTGAATGTTTAATTAACCGAAATCCGCTGCGTTTCCCGTGGCGGATTTTTTCTATTTCCTGCTTTTGCAAGACGACCTATGCTTTTTCCTTACGATACCCAAGCCGAGCTTACGCCAAGTGCGGTTAAAATTCAGAGAGAAAATTTAAAACAGTTTGAACTGGCGAATTTTGACAAAATAGCCATCGATCAACTGATTGCCAATCGTACCGCGTTTTACGATCAATTCCTTTTGCACCTGTGGCGTCATTTTCAATTTGCCGATAATCCTGCATTAAGCCTGATTGCTGTGGGCGGTTATGGGCGGCAGGAAATGTTCCCTCTTTCCGATTTGGATATTTTGATTTTAACGGAGCAAGTCCCAACCGAGGCGTTACAAGAAACACTCGGTCAATTCGTGCAATTTTTATGGGATTGCGGTTTTAACGTTGGGCAGAGCATCCGTACCCTTGCTGAATGTGAAGCGGAGGGCATAGCGGATATCACAGTGGCGACAAATTTGTTGGAAGCGCGTTATTTAATCGGCAATCAAACGTTATTCAAACAGTTGGTGGAATTGGCGCAACAACCGATTTTTTGGTCAAAAACCGATTTCTGTCAGGCAAAGATTCAAGAAAAAAATGAGCGTTATCAACGTTATAACAACACCTCTTACAATCTTGAACCCGACATTAAATACAGTCCGGGCGGCTTGCGGGATTTGCATTTGTTGTATTGGATTGCCCTTCGCCACAACGGGGCGAAAAATTTGCAGGAAATTTTGCAAGCAGGATTTATTCATCCGGCGGAGTATGCCTTGTTGCTGAAAAGCCAACAATTTCTGTTTAAAGTGCGGTATGCGTTGCACTTAATTTTAAAACGTTATGACAACCGCCTTTTGTTCGATCGTCAATTAAAAGTCAGCGAATTATTGGGATTCCAAGGCGAGGGCAATCAAGGCGTGGAAGCCATGATGAAGCAATTTTTTCAGGCGCTACATTCCATTTCGTTGCTGAGCGAATTGCTGGTCAAGCATTATCAAGAGCATTTTTTAACCCCACATGAAGTGATGAACGAGCAAGTGCTTGATGTGAATTTCAGCTTGATAAATCAATCCATTTGTTTGCGTCATCGCCAATGCTTTGAACAACAGCCGGAAAGCATCCTCGATCTTTTCTATTATTTAACGCAATATCCGCAAGCGGAGATCCATTCCTCCGTATTACGTGAGCTGTATTTGGCGTTAGATCAACGGCAAGGGTATTTATGCGATTTACGGACGGCACGAGAAAAATTTATTCGATTGTTTAATCAGCCCAATGCCATCCAACGCGCATTTTTCCCCATGCACCAATATGGTGTGCTGACCGCCTATTTACCGCAATGGGGCAATATTGTCGGCTTAATGCAGTTTGATTTGTTCCATTGTTACACCGTGGATGAACATATTCTGCGCGTGATGTTAAAGCTGGAAAGTTTTTTAGCGGAAACGTCGGCGCAAAATCACCCGATTTGCCATCAAATAATGCATCAAATTTCTGACCGCACTTTATTGTATATTGCCGCCTTATTTCATGACATCGCGAAAGGGCGTGGTGGCGCGCACGAATTACTGGGGGCGGAAGATATACGCGAGTTTGCCGCACTGCATGGCTTCGACCAACGAGAAACAGAAACCATGGCATGGCTGGTAGAACAGCATTTGTTGATGTCGGTGACCGCACAACGACGGGACATTCATGACCCAGAAATTGTGTTGAGTTTTGCCGAACGGGTGCGTAATCAAGTGCGCTTAGATTATTTAACGTGCCTCACTATTGCCGACATTGTGGCGACCAATGAAACCTTATGGAACAGCTGGAAGCGTTCTTTATTGGCGACTTTGTACGATTACACCACGCAACAATTTGCCCAAGGGCTGGCAACCTTGTTGGATAATCAGGCAAAGGCTGAAGAGCATCGCCACTTGGCGTTGTTAGAAATACGTGAAAAAAATACCGCACTTTCTGAGCCGCAAATTGAAAAGCTATGGCAGCGTTGCCCGTTGGATTATTTTTTACGTAATTCGCCGCAGCAAATCAGCTGGCATACGCAACTGCTTGCCGAGTTTAGCGGTGATGTGCTGGTAAAAGTGAGCAATCGGTTTTCCGCCGGCGGTACAGAAATTTTTATTTATACCAACGACCGCCCGAACCTGTTTAATAAAGTGGTGAGTACCATCGGCGTGAAAAAACTCAGCATTCACGATGCGCAAATTATTACCACGCAAGACGGCTATGTGTTGGACAGTTTTATTGTGACGGAACTGGATGGCGCCGAGTTGGCTTTCGATCGTCGTCGTATGTTGGAAGACGCGTTGACGAAAAGCCTAACGTCAGAAACGGTGAATAAACAATGCCTGCGCGAAAAACACCATTTGGCTCATTTCCATGTGAAAACCGACGTGCGTTTTTTGAATCTTGATAAAACCGATCAAACTGAAATGGAATTGTTTGCGCTGGATCAGGCCGGTTTGTTGGCAGATGTGAGTGCTGTGTTCTGCGACTTAGAGCTGAATTTACTTAATGCCAAAATCACTACCATTGGTGAAAAAGCAGAAGACTTCTTTATTTTAACGAATAAATTCGGACATGCGTTGGACGAGTCGGAGAGAGCGGCGTTATTGACGCGTTTGTTGCAAATTTTAAATTAGTGTTTAAACATAAAAGTGCGGTCAGATTTAAAAACGTTTTTAAAACTGACCGCACTTTGCATTTTATGAATTATGACAACTCAGCAAAAGCAATATCTGCTGCCGCTAGCGTGCGCTCGATGTCTTCATCAGAATGCGCAAGAGACATAAAGCCTGCCTCAAATGCAGATGGCGCCAGATAAACGCCTAAATCCAACATTTTGTGGAAAAAGCGTTTAAATTTTTCGGTATCGCACGTCATCACGTCTTGATAACAAGTCACTTCTTTTTTATCGGTAAAGAAAATGCCGAACATGCCGCCGGCATAATTGACGGTAAACGGCACTTGATGCTTATCGGCAAGCTGTTGCAAGCCTTTTGCTAATTTTTCCGTTTGTTGCGCCAGTTTTTGCTCATTACCGGCTTTTTTCAATTCTGTTAAGCAAGCGATACCGGCTGCCATAGCAATCGGGTTGCCAGATAGGGTACCCGCTTGGTAAACCGGGCCGGTTGGGGCAATGTGTTGCATAATTTCTTTCTTACCGCCAAAGGCGCCTACCGGCATACCACCGCCGATCACCTTGCCTAAACAGGTTAAATCCGGTGTGACATTGTAGTAACGTTGTGCACCGCCAAGTGCCACACGGAAACCGGTCATTACTTCATCAATGATGAATACGGCGCCGTATTGATCGCAAAGTTTACGTAACCCTTGCAGAAAATCATTTTTTGGTGGAACACAGTTCATGTTGCCCGCAACCGGTTCAACAATCACGCAAGCGATGTCGTCAGGATATTGCTCGAAGGCTTGTTTGACAGAGTCGATGTCGTTATAGGTACAGGTGAGCGTGTGTTTGGCAAAATCTGCCGGGACGCCCGGTGAGTTAGGCTGCCCCAATGTTAATGCACCGGAACCGGCTTTGACTAATAAGGAATCCGCATGACCATGATAGCAACCTTCGAATTTGATAATTTTATCTCGATTTGTATAGCCACGGGCTAAACGAATGGCAGACATCGTAGCTTCAGTGCCGGAGCTCACCATTCTGACCATTTCAATTGAAGGGATAAGCTCACACACTAATTCGGCAAGTTCGATTTCCAACGGTGTCGGTGCGCCGAAACTCAAGCCGTTTTGTGCGGTTTTCATCACGGCATTTAAAACAGTGGGGTGATTGTGTCCTAAAATCATCGGGCCCCAAGACCCTACGTAGTCGATATATTGTTTACCGTCTGTGTCATAAATATAAGCGCCTTGCGCTTTTTCAATAAAGACCGGTGTGCCGCCGACACCGTTAAAAGCACGAACCGGTGAATTAACGCCGCCCGGAATAACATGCTGAGCGCGGGAGAAAAGTGCGGTTGAATTTGCCATCGTTTTTATCCTTATATACAAAAAAGTGCTTTATTGTACTGAAAAAAAGGAAGGTGAGTAAAAATATTTATGTAGCCTTTTGCCTTTGTGATATCCTTTGCGCATTTTATTTTCATGGGAAAACCTATGTTGTTGACGTTATTTGTTACATTTCTTGGGGCACTTTTAACTTTACTTGTGATGCGCCCCGTTGCGACCAAAATCGGTTTGGTGGATAAACCTAACTATCGTAAACGCCATCAAGGCGCAATTCCGTTAATTGGCGGCATTTCATTGTTTATGGGGAATCTTTGTTTTTATCTCATGCAGTGGGATCAAACGCGTTTACCTTATCTTTATTTATTCAGTATTTTAGTCTTGCTATTAATGGGCATTATTGATGACCGTTATGATATTAGCCCTTTCTTGCGCGCAGGTGTTCAGGCATTTTTAGCCATTCTCATGATCGATATGGGGAATGTTTACCTCGATCATTTAGGGCAAATTTTAGGGCCATTCCAGCTTACGTTAGGATCTATCGGCTTAATTATTACTGTGTTGGCGACCATCGGGATTATTAATGCTTTTAATATGATCGATGGTATTGACGGTTTACTGGGCGGCTTGTCTTGTGTTTCTTTCGCTGCGATCGGTATTTTGATGTATCGCGATGGGCAAATGGATTTGGCTTATTGGAGTTTTGGCTTAATTATTGCAACGATTCCTTATTTAATGATGAATCTGGGGATTCCGTTGGGACCGAAATTTAAAGTCTTTATGGGTGATGCCGGCAGTACTTTAATTGGTTTTACGATTATTTGGATTCTGTTGCTAAGTACGCAAGGCAAAGGTCATCCGATGAATCCGGTGACCGCACTTTGGGTGATTGCTATTCCTTTGGTGGATATGGTGGCGATTATTTATCGTCGTTTAAGAAAAGGGAAGAGCCCATTCCGTCCGGACCGCTTGCATGTCCATCATTTGATGGTGCGCGCAGGGTTAACTTCCCGTCAGGCGTTTTTGTTAATTACCTTTGTTGCGGCATTGTGCGCCTGCTTTGGGATTTTAGGGGAAATTTACTATATTAATGAATGGATCATGTTTATTGCATTCATTATTCTCTTCTTCCTCTATTCTTATTCTATTACGAAAGCATGGAAGATTACCCGCTGGATACGTCGAATGAAACGTCGCGCAGCTAAACGGGCTAAAACTAAATAGAAGTTAAATTTTTCACTAAAAAGTTAGAGTTAAATAAAAAATAACCAGAAATTTTATAAATTATATTCATTTTGGCTAAAAAAATAGCTGGTGATAAATTTTTATAAAAAAAAACTAGACAAGCACTTTTTAAACTTTTAATATACGCCCCGCAACGACGCTTCTAGCGCTCGTAGCTCAGTTGGATAGAGCGTTGGCCTCCGGAGCCAAAGGTCGCAGGTTCAAATCCTGTCGAGCGCGCCAAAGGTCATGTGAGTTCAACTAATTAAAATATGGTGGCTATAGCTCAGTTGGTAGAGCCCCGGATTGTGATTCCGGTTGTCGTGGGTTCAAGTCCCATTAGCCACCCCATCGGCGAGTAGCGCAGCTTGGTAGCGCAACTGGTTTGGGACCAGTGGGTCGTAGGTTCAAATCCTATCTCGCCGACCAATTTTAATTCTGAGGTTTCTCGGAATTTTTTGTTCTTTAACAATCAATCAGACAAACTGTGTGGGCACTTGAAGATTCGTTTTTATCATTAAAGATTTTAAAATTGA
>NZ_NRCW01000012.1 GCF_003130075.1 Aggregatibacter segnis
TGTTAAAAATACAAATTTCTGTCAAACGATACAAATAATTGTCGCCTTATAATCCAAATCATTTATAATCTACTTACCTATTTAAGTTTAAGTGACTGAAAAGGAAGTGGATTATGTCATATTTCGACAAGAATAATTTAGAGAGAGTTCGCTGGCGTTGTTCGCTTAATTTAGAAAAGTATTTTGAAAAACCTCTTCGCGGTTTTTACAATAAAGAACATGAGTACGTTGCCACTTGGTATGAAAACCGTCTTTCACTAGATAAATCTAAAACACTCGTTGAAGTCACTTTTATCAATTTAACCAATCCTACCTATACAAACAAGAAAACAGGTGAAGAATGCCAAAGTTTCTTTAAGATTGCTTTACCTATCAACTACCTGCATAAAATTCCATTCGGCAGTATTTGGAAGAATGGTGAGTCGGAATATAAGTTTAAACTTAAAGAGTTTAAAGTTACCTTTTCAAAGAGTGAGGGATTAACCTATGAGCCACTTTGGGTAAATAAGGAATCTCATCCATTTGAAGCAGATAAATACGTTCATTCAGCTTATTTGAAAACATTTAAAAGCGATGGAAATCAGTTACTTGTTATTAAGCCTGAAGGTGATAGTAAGTCTTATATTGTTCATCCGTTACACTTCTTTATGGCTCACTATGGTTATTCAAGTGAGTTAAAACGCATCTTGATTACAGACAACTGGAGTAAGGTTGAGAAGAAATTACACCTGAATGAATCTTTCAAAGAAAAAGGCGTGTTCGTACCGAATAACCTTTCCACAAAAGACGCGGTGTTTCTTTATCACTTGAAATATGACGCTTACACAAAAACAGTCGTAAAAGATATAACGACTAAAATCATCTTTTCTAAAGGTCAAGAAAGACCGCACTATCGCATTCCTTGTTGGCACGACAAACCAATCATGCTCTCATTCTATGGTATTGAGTTAGGAAATTCAGTGCTTTGCTGCCAAATTACAGGGGTTAACCAACCACAAGGCGAGCCAATTAACCTTTATTACCATTCTGCGATAAAAACAAGCAAAGATGGTAAGGAGCAAAAAGGCGGTGAACCTCAATACAGAACGAGAAAACAAGAACGAGAACATGAACTTGAAAAGCTCGACATTGCATTAGATAACGTAAATAACCTTGTGACGGCTGATGTTATTGAACATCTGAAATTACTCGGCGAAGAGAGAGTGATTAACCGTGTTCAGCTTGTTCAAGAAGTGGAAAAAAGCGGCAAAGTAAAATTCTTAAACTACGATGAACCAGAGAATTACGGAGTAGGTGAAAAACAAGGAAAAACAGGTAATACAGGTATTGCTAACTGTTTCTATGACATTCCTAGTAATCAAGAAATTGAAGGTAAATCACGCCTCGATACCGTTTGGGAACACGCTAAACGCCTACGCAACGAACAAGGTGTGAAGGTCTATTGGTACACACCTAAACTAGGGTTTAATGAAAATGATAAGTTTACGTTAGTTTCATTAGAAGAAATCCTTGATTCTCTGGAACAATACTATCCAGCCGCAGCGTTAATATTGCGAGTAGATGTGCAACAAAGAACATTCTTTGTGCTAAGTTTTCCTGCGAGAAACGAAAAAGAAAACTCAGGATTTAGTAGCGTGGTTTACGAACCGCAAAATATACAACAGTTCTTATCAAGTGAAGTAGATATTCAGAGCCAGGATGAGAACTTGTTTAAGCTGTTTATTGAAATTATATCAAGCGAAGGCGTAAGTAGCGATTATGTGGATTCTAAGGACGGTAAAATGTCGTTATTTAGACACAAGGAGGCTAAAAAGACAAATAATAATTGGGTTTGGAACGGTATCAGTAAATTGCTCTAACACAAGAGAGTAATGAATAAAAAAATCTTACGTTATCTTTTTAACAATTTTATATTTCGGCTAAAAAGAAAGAAAATAGGATTATTCCATAATATTGGAGAAGTGAAAATTAATTTAAAATGTGATTCACATCACAATATCTTTAGGTTAATATTTACTATCAATAAAAATAAATGAAGTATAGTAGTAAAAATATTTTAAATAATTATCTTATAGGGAGAATACATATGTCTGGCAGCGGTAACAGTGATTTCTCAAATAACCCGATCTTTAATAATGGTATGGGAGGCTTTGAAGGAGGTAATAGTGCGTCACCATGTGAATTACTACAAAAAAGTACCCAATTAATATCACCACAACCCAAAGTTATAGAAAACTTACTTATTGGAGATCATTTAACTTTACAGATAAACAAACAAGAAGGGTTTACATCTATTGAAGCATACAAAAATGATGAAATAGCAGGGGGAATTGTACTTCCACAACTCCTCACTTGCATGGAGAACGGTCACAATTATATAGCTATCGTGGAAAATATTATTGCAGGACAAGTTAAAGTATCTATCAAACATATCTGAGTTTTAATTATGTCAAATAATAAATGTATTACTGTTATTGGTGGTGTATATACTGAACAGTGTGTTTGGCCACATTGGGATGAATTATATGGCTCTGGAGGAAGAGCTCTATCAGTTCTACAATCCTTAGGCTGTACTACAAAGTTATATTCTTGTTTAAATGAAGAGGGTGCTAACATTTTACAAGCAAGAGCAGGAATTTATAATACCCCATTCAAAATATGTACTTCTTTAAAAGAAAATCATAACCCAGTGAAATTTCACTATTTACACGGATTATCCACTCCTCAAATTAGTTCAATAACAACTGAATTCACTCAACAAAATAAAATTATAGAAGATAATATTCTTGTATTTGGAATGCTTGAAGGAAATCCTATTATTTCTGGAAATAAAGTTGTTTATGATCCTCAAAACCCAGTTTCTCCTAAGGACTTCTTTGAAAATGGTTCAACAGCAAATGAACTTGCTATTATTTTAAATATAAATGAGGCATATAAATTAACAAAAGATAGAAATTTATCCTTAGATGACATTGCCAATAATTTAATTGAAAACAAAGTTAAAATAGTCATAATCAAACAAGGGGTTAGGGGAGCCGATATTTATCAAAAGCTAAATAATGGAGGTTTTGAAAAGAATACTATTCCTTGTTATCTTACAGAAAACATATGGAAAATAGGCTCTGGTGATTGTTTCTCCGCCCATTTTGCATATCAATGGATATCTGAAGGAAAAACACCTACTGAAGCTGCAGAGTTAGCTTCTAAAGCCACAGCCTATTATTGTGAAACAAGAGGATATCCAAGCTTTGAGGAATTTACTAACTGGAAAAATCGAGTACAACCCATAACACATAGACATTCTGAGAAAAAAGTAACTGTATATTTAGCTGGTCCTTTTTTCACTCTTTCACAGATATGGCTTATAAATGAAACCAGAAGATTACTAAGCGAGATGGGTTTAATAGTATTTTCACCGTATCATGAAATTGGAGTTGGAGATGCTAAAACGGTCGCACCTAAAGATATAGATGGAATAAATAATTCAGATATTATATTTGCCATCTTTGATGGAAAAGATTCTGGGACTATTTTTGAAATAGGATACGCTAGAGCAAAGAATAAACCTGTTATTATCTATAATGAAAATGAAAAATCAGAAGACTTAAAAATGATGGAAGGGACGAGCTGTATAGTTATTAAAGACTATGTAAGTGCTATTTACCGTACCCTATGGGAAAGCCAAAAATTATAGTAAAAAGATTAACTAATTTCTAAGGAAAAAATAAAATGAAGTCCGCTATCTTATTATCTGGGGGAATGGACTCCCTTAGTCTAGCTTGGTGGAAAAGGCCAAATGTGGCGTTTACCATAGATTATGGTCAGCGTGCAGCCAAAACAGAAATAGCCGTATCAAAGAAAATATGTGAAGAATTAAAAATTGAGCACCATGTTATTAATGTTGATCTTTCTGCTCTGGGTTCAGGAGATTTATTAGGGAGCCAACAAAATGTAAATGCCCCATCTACCGATTGGTGGCCTTATAGGAATCAAATGTTAATAACATTAGCAGTGATGAAAGCAATCTCATTAAATATAGATGAGTTATGGATAGGTAGCGTGAAATCTGATAGTTATCACATTGATGGTAGTCCAGAATTTATAGATGCAATGGATCATCTTGTGAGTATGCAAGAAGGACGCATAAGGATAAAAGCTCCAGCTATTCATTTGACAACGGAGGAATTAATAATAACCTCTGGGGTTCCAAAATCATTTCTCTCGTGGGCACACAGCTGTCATAAGTCTAATATAGCCTGCGGTAAGTGTAGAGGGTGTAATAAATATTTTGAGGTATGGAGTCATATTTATGAAAAAATGGACTGATTTAGGCATACCCATCCCCAAAAAAACTATTATTCCTTATATGCCAATTACTTGGGATGAAGAAACTGCATATTCACTCTATCAATATGTGGAAATTGAAGAAAAAATTGACTTTCAGAAAGTAATTCTTAATAGATGTTCTAATTATACTTTTTCAGAGATACAACTTAAAGATATTGCTAATATTTTATACCTAACTAATATCGTGAAGTCTTTATCTAACAGTGAATATGGTTTTTTATTATCCAAAAGGCCCATTCCATCAGCAGGAGCGATACATCCTATTCATATCTTCTTAATATCGAATCTCCACAAAAATTTGTTAAGATTTGACCCTTTTAGCTTTACTCTGAATGCTGTTCAATCAGAAATTGATGTAAATACGATAAGAAAAGAGGTAAGCACCATAGTGGATGTTCAAGATGGAACAATAGTATTACTGGGAGCTGAATACGGGAAAACAGCTGCTAAATATAATAACCCAGATAGTTTAATTTGGAGAGATTCAGGCATCCTACTATGTGGATTACATATGGCTGCTACATACCTTAACATGTCATTCTGCCCCCTAGGAATTACTGGTGAGCCATGGGTAAGCAAATTATCAGAACAATCTAATTTGTTTGGAGTAGGAGTTGCTATTTTCGGTAGAAATCCTGTCCCACGATAATGCCTGAGTATTCTTTCTTTTTCTAAATATATTTGTTGTTAGCATCATATCATACCAAATAGTAGCATCCAATTCTGAAGTACGCACCCCAAGTGCTTGAGCAAATTCTAAAAACTGCTCCTCTAGCTTTAAATAATTTTTCTCAACTGTTAAATTAGTGTCAAAAAACTTAGCTATCCTTCCTGCTCTTAATATATGGACATCTAAGATAGCGACATCATCAGCATCAAGCCAATTTCTTGTTATCCAAGACGCCGTTTTATAACCAATTCCTTGTATTTGTAATAGCCAATTTCTTAATTGTTTACCACTGTCAAATCGAGGGCTGGTTTCTTTCAGAAATTTTAGAGCTTCAGCAAGATAATATGATTTTTGTTTTGCAAAACGATATTTAACTTTTTTACCATTAATTTCTAATGGGTTAGAAAGTAAGTTAAAAATGACTTCTTTATCTGTTGGCATATCAGAAAATACATTCTGAGATTTTAGGTAATGAAACGCTGCTAAACCAACATATGCAGGTATACCATACCCACCTAAAAGACAAGCGCATACTTCTTCAATAAATGATTCTCCCAGCCGGTATTTGGGAGTGTTATTTAATTCTCGGTTAGATAATACTCGGTAATACCAATAGGCTGGAGAAGGAAATTGTTCAATTTTCCCCCAAACCACACCTGGAAGAACCTCATTCTCTGGGGCGGGGAGGGATAATAACTGCATACAAGAACTATCTGAAAAAACAGCTGCTATTTGTTTCATTTTTATAAACCTACTTTAGATATATTTTTTATTAAGTATTTCCAAAATATAATCTCGCTCAATCGGATCCATTAACTCAAATTTTTGAATCAAACGATTAAGGCGTTTTTTGATAGTATATCTTTCTCGAAAATTAGCTCCTAAAAAAGAAGCATCATGTAGTTTGTCAGCAGGGGGGAAATTAAGCCACACACATTCCTCTCTCACTCCATTATGAGTTTTAGAAAAAAATTTTTCTTTTCTCCAAAGTGATAATTTCTCGTCATATAACTCATTTTCATATCCAGAAATCATAACCATGCAAGGGATTTTGCATAATAAATCCAATAACTCCCCATGCTGCTCATCAGTGTATTCATATTTATATATTTTTTGTCTTCTTCTAGTTGAAAGAACATATGGAGGATCACAATATACTAACTCTTTCCCAGTAAACAGGTACTTAGTTAGAAACGTCAATGCATCATTATTAAAAAACTTATGATTTTCAGGAGAATAACCACTCCATGATTGAATAACATCAGAATCTAGATCTATTCCAATATTTTTTAGTGCTGGTTTTTTATTTCGCAGTACTGCACCACTACCAAGATGAGTTTCAATATATACGTCATGCGGAGGCATTAAGTTAATGATTTTTTGGAAACATTTACCTTTTCCACCTGGATATGTCATATTCCCTCCGTCTACCAATTAGAATAATTATCTCCATATTTGAAGATGATGTCAAATATTTAGGGTCTCATTCGGTGCTAGGGAATTTGTCACTAATGATGTTTGAAGCGAAACAGATGTGTTTAACACATTAAATGTGTCTTTGCGATGTTGCAGGATTTTGAACCATTACAGAAAGTTAGTTACAATGAAATTGACAAAATTATTAGTGAGATTTATAGCTCGTAAATACATTTTCTAAGTGAAAGCTAAATGGCTGCTTAATATTCCACATGAGCAGCCATGGTAGCTTTAATTAAAAAGTTTTCTATCTATGCGGAAAGCCTCACGCCACTCACGTAGATAACGTTTTTCAAGTTGATTGCCTTTGATGATAGCTAAACAGCTATCAAACCGCCTTAAAATATGCGGAATCGTTGCAAAGGCGATCATTCCATCATCTTTTTGTTCTTGTTCAAGCCATAGCTTGAATTGTTGTTTAAGAGACAAAGTAGATTCGTTGTTTATATTGTTCATATAAGCTCCAGTTAGTTTGATGGTTGATAACTGGGCGCTACTTTAGCAGTCGAGCAATTTCTGTCGAGAAATCCATTTCAATTTTTCGAGCGAGATCGCAAAAATAAAATTTTTTCTTACAAAAACTGCGGTTTTATGCGCTGATAGATATCTTGCGGTAGGAAATAATCCTTATCTTCGCTACGGTAGTAGGCTACACCATTAACTAGTAAGATATTGTCTCGTTTAGGTTTTTTGACCTCTGTACTATGCAGACTGTATAGCACCACATAAATTAATTCTATTTTTTCGTTTTCAGTAAGCTCCAACTTTTTATAGAGTTCAACTAGCCTTTGAGAACAATGTTTTTTAAGTTGTTTAGTCTTAATTTGTTGAATCAGCTTACGATCGATTTCAAGCTCTCGGTGGTACTCCGATTTTAAATGATTGATAAAACCTGTTATAGCTGCCGTTTGACCTGATTTTTCCACAAGATACTGGTTTAGCTGGTCTTGTGTCGGGTAGTCCGTAATCTCGTTAGCGCTGACTAAGTCTATTACTGGCTGTAAGGCTAATCGTACTGATTTAAGTGAAGTTTTCCCCTCATCACATCGCCGTTGCAATTTCTGATAATAGCTTGCAATACAAGGCACGGACTCTTTAAGTTTGTTAAAGAGGGCTTGTATGCGTTCTAATTCCGCTAAATCATCTTTTAACGCTTCATCAACAATAATCTGATTAGTATCAAGCAACCAACGTAACACCGTTAAATTGGCGCGTAATCTATTCGGTTTAAAGTGTGTAACTAGCTCTGCATAATCAGGGATTTGTTGCCAAATTTCATCACAATCAATGAAGAATCGCATAAAATCTGTCCCTTTGTGCAAAGCGACACTGATACCGCATTTTCGCATATACCAGAAAATGAACTTCTTGTAGGCGGTTTTAACTGCTTTATTACGCAAGATATGTCCATTCAGACGAATCATATTGAACAATAAACTTCGTCTTGCGCAATCAGGGCAAACATTACCGTAACCAGATGGCATTTCACTTTTACATTTCGGGCAAGTGGAAAGTAACTGTTCGTCACATTTCTTGCATAATTGTTTCTCTTGATTGTGAACCTTGCGATAACGGCGACAATTCTTACAAGTTGCAAAAGTATATCGACGATAGCACTGCAAACAGACAGATTCATTTGTTACTGGTGAACGGTATCTATCGCGTGTCATTTTACCACATTCTGAACATTCTATTTCCTCTCGGAAATAACGAGTGCAAGAACCACACACCGCACCGTAACGACTTATCATGCCGATTTCAAATGTACCTGCTTCTTTACCGCAGCGTACGCAATCTGTTAATTTCTCACACTCAAGACAAAGTTCGCCCTCGCGATGAATACGTTTGAGTTGTCCGCATCGCTTACAAGTTTTTTTCTGAAACCATTGCGCGTAGCAATTCGCGCAATAATATTCCTCTTGGAACTTGCGTGTAACTTGAGCTTTGCCACAAATAGAGCAACTATTTCTCTTTTGAGAGCGAATTTTGGTGATTTTCATGCTGCGATTTTTAACTGCCGTTTTAAGCGTTCCCATTGACGGTTTAGACTTAAAACAGAATCGGTCTTGGGTTTATTGGTTATTGTTTTACGGCTTACAGTTTTGCCTTCTAGTGCATATTTAAAGAGTGTATCAAGCTCCGTAGGGTACTTTTCAAAGGCTAATGCCTTTTGTGTTATACAGCTTTGCTGAATAGCTTGAATGAAATCCTTACTGGATAATTTTAGGATTTTAATCGCGTTTACCAGTAGATTCTTGCGCTCTTCAACAGGAAGCTGCTCAAACGCAAGGGCGGTTTTGGTTTGACATATTTCCGCTTGCGAGATACCGCATTGTTCCACAAATCTAGCAAAAGCGTGGGTGGATTTTGCAACCGCTACACGCCGAATAAGATTGATGAAGTAACGCAATATAGCAAAGTATATTTGTGCATCCATACGTTTTCCAAAACATTCACCTGAATTAGTCGTAAACACGTTATCAAGTGTTTCCACCGTTGCGATTTCTGCTTCATTAAGCGGTGTTGTAACGACCTGTAATTTCTCACCGCATTGATGACAGTAGTTTAGTTGTCGTTTCTCTACTGAAAGCAAATGCGGTTGATACATTTCGCCACAACAAGGGCATTTAGATTCAAGTAAAACTTGATGTTTCAAACAACCAAAGTGCCATGCAAAACGCCATTCATTACGCAAATAAGGCGTTTCCTCTAAGCAATAAGGGCAATAAGATTGACCGACTCGGAATGAGCGATTGCGTGAACCTCTTGAAATCACCCACTTCGCTTGACCTTTAATAAGGGTGCTTTCTCCGTTAATCGGTTTCAATACGGAATAAAGCGAATGACTGGTTAAGTTTACCTGCTGATTAAGTGATAATGCTGTAATATCTTCATAAATCTGTGGTGTTATCGGCTCAAATCCTCTATCTAAATCATAGGTCCATAATCGCCACTTATCCCAATAAAACCCTGTAAATGTAATCGGCTCTGTACCACAATCTAAAGCAGCACGAATAAGCCACGAACTGATGCTTTCATTCGGATAGAGTGGCGTTCTAATAATCCCTGATTTTATCCGATAATTTTTCGTAAGCCCTGCGTTGGTTGTACCCATGAGTTATGCTCAATAATGTCTAATGTAATTTGTTCTGTGCCTGTTGTAATCGCTTCAACAGCGCACGCGGTTAATAAACGATGCACGTTACCTAAGTTACCCCCTGAAATCGTATGGATTTTGGTTGCTAACTCTGGCGATTGCAGATTAGAACATTTCTTCAATGGCAAAATACCTTGAAATTGGAAGAGTAGCTTTTGAAAATCCTTATCCAATTTCCATGTTGGCAATTCAGCAACATCAAAGCGGCTGGCGTGTTGCGGATCGGTGTGTAAAACACGAATTGCATCTTTTGTGCCTACGCCTACAATCGGAATCTGCAACTCATTACATAACATTTTAATCGCATTCATCACTTGGCGTTGCAAGCGTGGTGTTCCTACAAGCAACGAATGAAATTCGTCAATAATCAGTATTTTCACCTTATATTCACGGAATAAGTGAATCGTCTGGTAACGTAATTTAGCTACGCTATCCGTTGGTCGGTAAGGTACATAGAAACGTTCCAGCAACGAGATATAAAGCTCTTTTTCATTTGCACTCGGTGGCGCTTCTGCCAAAATAATGGGGCGTATGCCGTCCGATTGACTATCTACAAAAGGTATGCCGTACAAATCATAAAAATGTCGAATAAGCGTCGTTTTACCATTATTAGAATCACCGACTACCAATAAATTGAACATACGAGGGCGTTTTGGCTTATTCATCAAAGAAACCAGATTATCAATAATCTTATTTGCAACAGCATAACCAACCCAGCGGGGTTCATCTAAAAACTCAATCCGTTCCTGATTGCTTGCGGTAACTAAATGACGGAATTTTTCGTGAACATACTCATATTTCTTTTCCATTACTCAATCTCCCCAAATGTGAAATCATTATCTAAAAACAAGTTAGAAGCAGGTGTTTTGACTGTTTCTGTTGGTTTGCTTTCGGGTAAACTTGTTGGGATCACTACCTTACTTTTCGCGTGGACTTTCTGCCGTTGAGCCAGTCTGCGAGCTTTCTTCGTCCGCAGTGCAGACTGTTCAACCAATTCACGCATTTCAGTTAATGCATCGTGGATCTGCTGCGAGTGAATGAGTTTTTCATCTTTATCTTTCAAGAACTGACGAACCTGTTTGTATTCCCAAATGCTCATATCAGGTAAAGACTGGTCGGCAAACGGAATCGGGAAATAACGTTTCAACTTCGGATCATAGAACCAAATCCTGCCGATATTACGAGGGTCACGACGGAATAAAAATTCCTTGCTCTTACCGCTTTCATCGGAATCATTGATGTACATATTAAGTGCCACATCGTAGTAACGTAAACCATCAATCGTTACGCCATTATGCTGAATAGTTCGTTTTTCGCTTGGTAAGAAATCAAGTAATAACGTTTGTTCATTAACAGGCAGTTGCGGACAACCACAACCAACGTGATCTTTATCACCAAAAATCCCTAATTTCCATTTTTGAACAGGCGACATACCTAAAGCAGAGTGAGTCCGTTTGTGATACACGTTTACAATGTAGTTAACTAGCCATGTTTCAAATTCATCTAAGGTCATCACGGCTTCAGCTTCCGATTGATAAGTATCTTTCTCTTTCGTGTTAGAGAATGTTGTACCGCTCAAACCGTGAACTTCTTTCATAAACGTACCGATTACACGCTCAATATGTCCGCCGAACTCAGGACGACCAACAGGGCGGAACTCAAGGGCTATACCGTGTGCCTCACAAGATTTTGATAAATCAAGCGAGCGGAAATCTGCACCATTATCAACATGAATTTTATTCGGATAACCGAATACCGCCCACTCACCTTTTACATTATGATCTAGTAACAGTCGCTCTTTCGGCAAAATGCTGCGAGCAATACACATTGCAACCGATGTTACCGACGGTGCATCAAGCGATAGATAGTACCCAGTAATCATTCGGCTATATACATCCATTGCCAATGTTAAATAAGGTCTGCCAATCGGCTTACGATACTGGTTATCCACGATAATTAAATCAACAGGCGTATGGTCGATTTGAATAACACTTAAAGGAAAATCTACGTTAGGGAAACTGTTTGGCTTCGGCGTAAATTTATTTTTCGCTTTCTCTTTCTGCCCGCGTTTACGCAATCTTTCTTCTTCTGAAATACGCAAAATACGTTGTCGGATTGTGCGACGACTTGGGCTATCAAGTCCTTTTTGACTGGCGACACGTTGTACTTCACGGATCGTTTGCTCAATCGTTGGGCGTTGTTTATGTAGATAAAACTCATTGATAACCGCTGTTACCAATTCATCTTGCTCTTTACTTAAACGTGAATTACCTTCCGCCCAGCCACGCTTGCGACTTACTAAACCAGCGATGGAGCCGAGAGAGTTGTATGCTTGAATCCAACGATATAAACTTCGATCACTCACACCGACTTCTTTTGCTCGTTCTTTTACAGAAGCAGGACAATGTTGCTCGTAATTAAGCAACGGTTTAATCATTTCATATTTTTCTAACGCTTTTTCCCAGTATTCGTCACTGATTGCACTTAAATCAACAGAAACATCTTCGCGTTCATTCACTTTTAAATTCTCAAGCTGATGAATACTGACAATCTTACTTTGGCGCGTATGAAGATTTCGGATCATTACTTGTGCATCTTCATCTAAATACTCAATCAGCTCATATTGTTCACCATCTTCGCGATTTACATAAACATTGCCTTTTTGCAAAATGAGACGACCACGCTCTAATCGACCGTGATAGCGTGTATGAATAAATCCCTTAGTCATTTGAATACCCCCAAACTTCGGTAAATTCAGATAATGGCTCAAACCAGTTGCAAGTCAGTTGCTTGGTTGCCAATAAGTGATAGATAATCTGTAATCCTTTGGTTCGATAAAGTGAGCCTGTAAATAATCGAGAGAGCAGAAAATCTATTGTTGTATTGCCGTGTAACTTAACTTGGGTGAGTACCGCTTCAATATCTTCTGGATCGCACTGTAATCGCTTATAACGTTGAACCGCGTTAATGTTGAATAATGCAAGATGACGAATTTTATCTTCATCATAAACATGGAAGATGCACTCGTTCTTTTTACAAAATGCCATTGCCGCTTTCCATTTTTCTTTCCAATCACGCCAATGTTCTTGCCATTTTGATTTCGGTTTTACCTCAATCAAAAGCGATGGTCGTCCATCATTGAAACGAATAAAGAAATCAGGCGTGTAAGGATAAGTCATTCTATTTTTCACAAACAGAATGCGAACAGGTTGAGAAATGATTTCCTCTACCGCAGGCATATAAGTAAAATAAAGCAAGAGATCTCGCTCAAGCGTAGATTCGTAAGGAATGCTTACTCCATCTTTAAAAGGGAGTAAACCTGATACGCTAAGGCGTGTTGGTTTTATTTTACGAACCTGTTGGAAAGTGGATTCTGTTTTCATGAATAATTTGACCTTTATTGGTATCTTTTAATATATTTTGACAGTTATTTATAGCTTTTGTGTCATTAAATAGTATCTTCTAAGTGTAAAAAAATAGGCTAAAGCCTTATTCTATCGTTCTAAGTTTTGCCGATTATGCCACTTATTTGTAACTTTGACA
>NZ_NRCW01000013.1 GCF_003130075.1 Aggregatibacter segnis
GTAAGTAGATTATAAATGATTTGGATTATAAGGCGACAATTATTTGTATCGTTTGACAGAAATTTGTATTTTTAACAATGGTCTTTCCTGTGCCGGGCGGGCCTAAAAATAACAAATTATGCTGCCCTGCCGCGGCAATCATTAAAGCACGCTTGGCATGTTGTTGCCCGATGATGTCTGTTAGATCTTTGGGATTTTCAGGGAAAAAATCCACCGCACTTTGGGTTTTGATGTCGCCTGCAAGAGGCAATTCGCCCTGCTGATTGAGAAATTGCACCACATCTAATAAGGAATTGGCGTAATAGGTTTCTTGCTCGGAAACCAGAGAGGCTTCGTTGGCATTCCCTTGCGCAATAATGCATTTTCGCTTGGCTTGTTTCGCTGCCAGAATCGCAGGGATGACACCATGCACCGCGCGCAGTTGACCGGTCAGGGCAAGTTCGCCGATAAATTCAAATTGTTTTAACTTTTCTGCATCAATATAGCCGGAGGCGGCCAGCATGCCGATGGCAATAGGTAAATCAAAACGTCCGCCTTCTTTGGGTAAGTCTGCCGGGGCGAGGTTGACGGTAATGCGTTTAGCCGGGTAGCGAAATTCGGCATTGAGCAACGCACTGCGGACACGGTCTTGAGCTTCTTTTACCGTTTTTTCCGGCAAGCCGACAAGCGTAAAGCCCGGTTTGCCGTTGCTTAAATGTACTTCAATGGTGACCAGTGGTGCTTGAACGCCCATGGAGGCGCGGCTGTAAACGATGGCTAAAGACATGTTGGGCTCCGTCATGCAAAAGAAAAAGGCAGAGCGACAAACATAAAAAAAGTGCGAAATGAAAGAAATTCACACCGCACTTTTTTGCGATCAGGATCGCAGAAGTGGCTTTTTTTAGGCGAAAACCGGGGCAAACCAGGCGTCTAATTTGGCGGCTAAGCGATCAATCCCGGTACGTTTCAAGGCAGAAAAAGCCTCCACTTGAATGTCACCTTGGAACGGTAAAATGGCTTCACGCACCATTTTGACTTGTTTGCTGCGTTCGCTTTGGCTCAGTTTATCCGCTTTCGTGAGCAGTAATAACACCGGTAATTCGGAAGCTACTGCCCATTCAATCATTTGCTGGTCTAAATCTTTGAGCGGATGACGAATGTCCATCAAAATCACAATTCCTGCAAGACACTCACGCTTTTGCAAATATTCGCCAAGGGCTTGTTGCCATTGCAATTTCATTTGTTCCGGTACGGCGGCATAGCCATAGCCCGGCAAATCCACTAATTTGCATTGCGGTTCCACTTCAAACAAATTGATGAGTTGGGTACGCCCGGGGGTTTTTGATGTGCGAGCAAGGTTTTTCTGATTCGTTAAGGCATTCAATGCCGTTGATTTCCCCGCATTAGAGCGACCGGCAAAGGCGATTTCAACGCCGCTGTCTTCTGGCAGACTTTTGAGGTTCGGCGAACTGGTTAAAAAATGAGTTTTGTGATAATTCAGTTTAATTTCTGACATGATGTTCTTTGTATCCAAGGTGATAAATTGCCGGCTAGGATACTTTATCGGCCGTAAAAAAACGATAAAAAAATGCAAAAAAGGTGGGATTATGCGAAAATGTGCCCCGATTTTTTCCTTATTTGAACCTAAATAAATTTATTATGACACAGCAACATGTTTATCAATGGCCGGATCCTCATGCGTTATATCCGGATAGAAATCAGAAATCCTACCGTATGAAGCGTTTCCGTTATCGCTTGCGTTCTTGGTTGCACCGGCAGGCAGTGAAAAAATTCGAAAGCGTCGTAAACCAAAAACCTTGGCTTGTTGATTTGCTTAATCAACGGGCAAATTTTAGCTATCCGTTGGTACATCGTTTTTTGGATAAACGCTTTAATACGCAACAACGTTTTGACGCCATGTGCGATAACCTGACATTTTTACCGGAAAAATTGACCGCACTTGGGTTGCCGCCATTGTGGCAACAAGCCATTTCTTTTGGTGAAGTGATTCCTGATTTTGAAATGCGGCTCACCATCACCGATTATCAGCCGATGGAAGGGTTTTGGACGCTAGAACTGGTTCATTCACCAAGCCAAGAATTGGTTTATTTATTGACCTTCGGCAAAGTGCAACAGGCGCTTTTAATTGCGGTGATTCAAGGGCCGAATTTTGAAGGTTCAAAAGAAATGGTTAAATTGCTGACCAAGAAATGCCATGGTTTGCGTCCGGCTTATTTGATGGTGGAAGCCATGAAAGCCTTGACCAATGTGTTAGGTTATTCTGCCTTGTGGGGCATTCCGCATAAATATCAAAACAAATCTCGTTTCGTGCAAAGCAAACGTTATGTGGTGGACTATGATGCGATTTTCGCGGAATCTGCCGGCACGTTAAAAGACTATTGGGAATTGCCGCTGCATTTTGAAACCAAAAATATGGACGATATTCCAAGCAATAAGCGTTCTATGTACCGTAAACGCTATGCCATGTTGGAACAATTACAGGAAAATATGGCAACCGCATTAAACGTCCGCTAGACATTTTTTGTAAAAATGCGAGAAAAAACGACCGCACTTAAAAAGAAGCCCATCAGACGATGGGCTTTTTGTTATCGGTTTAAATTGATGGCACCTTGATATCCCAGCTGGCGCCAAGCTTCATACACGGTGACGGCCACCGAGTTGGAGAGGTTCATACTGCGGCTGTTGGCAGTCATGGGAATACGGATTTTTTGTTCCACCGGCATGTTGTTTAAAATGTCCATTGGAATACCGCGGGTTTCCGGGCCGAACATTAAATAGTCGCCCAATTCAAATTGCACTTCACTATGTGCAGGCGTGCCTTTTGTTGTTAAAGCAAACAAACGCTTGGGTTGCTCGCTTTGTAAAAATGCCTCGAAAGTTTTGTGCTTTTTGATGTCGGCAAATTCGTGGTAATCCAAGCCGGAGCGGCGTAATTTTTTGTCGTCCCAGGTAAAACCCAGTGGCTCGATTAAATGTAACCGAAAGCCGGTATTGGCGCATAAACGAATAATATTGCCGGTGTTTTGTGGAATTTCCGGTTCGTATAAAACAATATCTAACATGATGTTCTCGATTGAATGAAAATAAACGGCTTATTATAGGCGCAAAACAGGGTGTCTAAAAGCGCTCATAAAAAATCCTCGTCAATGTGACGAGGATTTTTCTTAAACCGATGCATTAAACGTTATACCAACCTACTAAATAGGCTTGATCTAAAATATGCTCTTGCATGGCGTAATGGAGTTCGTTGAAACGGAAGCCTTGCGGAAGATTAAGTTTGGTATCTAACGCATAGACATAAAGTTCATAGCGATGGTTTGAGTTCGGTGGTGCCATGCCGCCGTAAGCAGAGGCTTCTTTGATGTCAAACTTGCCTAATGCGCTTGCCCAACTGTTTGCACCTTGCACGAAATCTGTTGCTGTTTGGCTTTCGTTTTCTTGCACGGAAGTGCGTTCCAAGTCAGCAATGAGCCAGTGCGTCCAAACAAAGCCGGCAGCACTGATGGCGTCTTTGTCTTCTAGTACAACAGCAAAGGATTTTGTGCCGGCAGGCGCATCGGTGATTTCAAAAGGAATGGAGTAGGTGGGCATGCCATTTGGGCTAAACTGCGAGCCTCGTTTGCCGTATTTGTCGGCGTAATGCCCGTTTTCAATGGCTGAACTGGTGACTTTCATCTTGATTTCCTCCGTAAAAAACGTGTAAAAAAAAGACCGCACTTTGCTTTTTATGGCTTAAAAGTGCGGTCTCATTTTACGGTGTTTTTACAGGGGCTTCAAATTACCAACCTTTTACTACGCCGTCTTTAAAGTGTTTTTTCGCTTCTTGCTCCACTTCCGGAGTTTGGTACGCTTTCACGAAATCTTGCACTGCTTTGCTGTCTTTGTTGTCAGTACGTGCCACGATAATGTTCACATATGGAGAATCTTTATCTTCTACGAACACACCGTGATCTTGTGCATTTAAGCCTACTTGACCAGCATAGTTGTTATTCACAACCGCTAAATCCACATCGTCTAATGCGCGTGCCGCAACGGAGGTATCCACTTCTTTCACTTGTAAATGTTTTGGATTTTCAATGATATCCATGGAAGTAGAGAACAAGTTTGTGGCATCTTTTAATTTAATTAAGCCTTGTTTTTCTAACAAGATTAACGCACGTGCTAGGTTACTTGGGTCGTTTGGTACAGCAACCACCGCGCCATCTTGTAACTCATTTACGTTTTTGATTTTTTTGGAATAACCCGCTAACGGATAAACAAAGGTGTTGCCCACGATAACAAGGTTGTTTAAGCCTTTCGCTTGGGAATCTTTGTCTAAATACGGTTTGTGTTGCATAGCGTTAGCATCTAAATCGCCTTTAGAAACCGCTGTATTTGGTAAGGCATAGTCGTTAAATAAAACGTATTCTACGTCTAAGTTATATTTTTCTTTCGCGACTTTCGCAGCGATTTCAGCCACTTCGTGCTCAGGGCCAGCCATTACGCCGACTTTAATTTTTGCCGGAGCTTCTGCTGTCGCTTCCGGTTTTTTCTCTTCGTTACATGCTGTTAACGCAAATACGGAGGCAAGTGTTGCTACGCCGAGTAATTTTTTTAAGTTCATAAAAGATCCTCTTTTAATGTTAATGCTAAGTGAATTAACGATGATCAACGCGTTTTGCTAAATCATCGCCAAGTTTTTGTGAAATCATGACGAATACGACAATAATAATTGTGGCGACCCATTTAACGTACACCATGTTGCGGTATTCACCGTAGTTAATGGCGAGGCTACCTAAACCGCCGCCGCCGACAATACCCGCCATCGCGGAATAACCCACTAAGGTAACTAAAGTGAGTGTAATACCGTTAATTAAGGTTGGTAGCGCTTCCGGTAAATAGAATTTACGGATGATTTGCCAGTTTGTCGCACCCATGGCTTTTGCGGCTTCCGTTAAGCCTTTTGGCACTTCTACTAAGGCATTGGCAGTCAAACGTGCCACAAACGGCATTGCGCAAATGCTTAACGGGATAATTGCCGCTGTTGTACCAAGCGTTGTATTCAAGATGAAACGGGTAAACGGTAACAAAATGATTAACAAAATAATGAATGGAATGGAGCGTCCAATGTTAATCACAATGTTCAAAATGAGATTTAACCGTGCGTTTTGAAGAATTTCGCCTTTGCCGGTGAGGAACGTCACCACACCAAAAGGTAAACCGATGAGCACAGCTAACAGGGTGGATGCAAAGCTGATATACACGGTTTCATAGGTGGAAACCCACACCGCTTGCCACATTTGAGGTGTAAGTTGCGTTAAAAAATCATTCCACATAGCCTAATACCTCAACGCGTACGTTATTTTCCATTAAATAGATTTTTGTTTGTGTAATAGCATCTTCATCACCTTCCACTTCTGCTACGGTGAAACCAAATTTCACGCCACCGGCATATTCAATTTGGGAGGTTAAAATGCTTAATTCTACGCCGAATTTTTTGGAGGCCTGGGATAACAATGGGGCATCCACGGAGCGTCCGGTAAACTCGAATTTGATAATCGGGTAAGACTTGGCATGCTTCGGCGTTTGCAACAGGTTATCTAAATATTCATCCGGCAAATTGACACTAAAGGTCGAACGAATAAATTGTTGTGCCAGTTCAGTTTTCGGATTGGAGAAGATGTCGCTTACCGAGCCTTGTTCTATCAGTTTGCCATGGTCAATAATGGCCACCAAATCGCAAATCCGCTTCACGACATCCATTTCGTGGGTAATTAAGAGAATCGTGATCCCTAAAGTGCGGTTGATTTCTTTTAATAATTTTAAGATGGAATGTGTGGTTGCCGGATCAAGCGCACTGGTGGCTTCGTCGCACAATAACACTTTTGGATTGCTTGCTAGTGCACGTGCAATGGCGACGCGTTGCTTTTGACCGCCGGATAAATTAGACGGATACACATTTTTTTTATCGCTTAAGCCTACCAAAGAAAGCAATTCGTTGACTTTCGCTTCGATTTTTTCTTTTGGTGTGCCTTCTAACTCTAAAGGCAGCGCGACATTACCGAAGACGGTGCGGGAGCTCAATAAATTGAAATGCTGGAAAATCATGCCGATATTACGGCGTTCTAATACAAGTTCCGCATCGCTAAGTTGAGTGAGATCTTTGCCGTCAATAATGACAGAACCCACAGTGGTTTTTTCCAATAGGTTGACGCAACGAATCAGGGTGCTTTTGCCTGCACCGGATGCGCCGATAACGCCACAGATATGCCCTTTCGGAATATCTAAAGAAACGTTATCAAGTGCGGTCAGTTTTTTACCTGAAACGTCAAAAATTTTGCTGACATTCTCTAGCTTAATCATATAAGCCCTTTTGCTGTTTAATTTTTATCGAAAAGAATTTTTGTATTCTAGACGTCTAGAATGCTATGTCAATATTTATCCGCGACATTCTTATAATTATTTGTTCCTCTATAGAACAAAACGGCAGAAGGTTTGCACGAGATGGAAATAAAGAAGATAATCGACAGCTATACATAGATAGACAGGATAACAAAGATGAAAAAAGCGGTTTTTTTAGATCGAGACGGTACGTTGAATATTGATTACGGTTATGTGCACGACATTGATCATTTTCATTTTATTGAGGGAAGTATTGAGGCGCTAAAAAAACTCAAAGAAATGGGCTATTTGTTGGTTCTGGTGACAAATCAATCTGGAATTGCACGAGGTCTTTTTACCGAGGAACAGTTTTTGCAGTTGACGGAGTGGATGGATTGGTCGTTGGCTGATCGTGGTGTTGATTTGGATGGCATCTATTACTGCCCTCATCATCCGGAGGCAAAACTTGCGGAGTTTAAACAGGATTGTGATTGCCGTAAGCCGAAGTCGGGGATGTTATTGCAGGCGATTGAAGAACTGAAAATTGAACCGTCAAGATCGATTATGATCGGTGACAAAGTTGATGATCTACTTGCGGGGAAAGGGGCAAAGATTAACACAAATATCTTAGTGCGAACCGGCAAGGAGATTACGCCTGAGGGGGAAAGTGCGGCAGACTATGTATTAGATTCCATAGCGGATCTGCCAAGGTTGATTTCTAGACAAAAGATCTAAAAAATAATCAATTAAAAATATTTTGCAAAAAAACGCAAAAAGGGGTTGCAAGGTCATGATAAATGCCTATAATACGCCCCCACAACGACGCGCCGTTGTAAAGCATAAAACCGCGCGTCGTTTTTTGTTCTTTAACAATCAATCAGACAAACTGTGTGGGCACTTGAAGATTCGTTTTTATCATTAAAGATTTTAAAATTGA
>NZ_NRCW01000014.1 GCF_003130075.1 Aggregatibacter segnis
GTTCGATATGAATAAACCTCAGTATCGTATTCATCGGTTAAGGCTTCATCTTCCATCACTTCAAGGGCATCGTTGAGATTTTGGATTTTTCGTTCAACTAATTCGAGATGTTCTAGCACCTGTGTTCGTTCACGCTGCAAGCGGTCGATTTTTGCCTGAATTTGGCTAAAATAGATTTTATTTCCCATTACATTATCAGCCTTTCTGCTTGTCTATGATTACCCTGCCAATAACCTTGCCAGTCCGTTGTATTGTCGGTAGCAAGACATTGCCCGAGTGTGCTGTTAAATAGGCTCAGATTATCCACACGGCGATTATCTTCACGATAAGCACATTCATTGGCGTAGTTATCAAGATACTTATTACTGATTTTATGATGTGTGCCAATAATCATACGCTTAAAGCGACTGAAATAGCTTTCTGCAAGATTGTTAGTGATACCGTCATCGCTGCGGTATTCTTTTTGATGGTTTACGCGACGTAAATCGTAGTGAATCATCAATTCGTCATAAGCTGAGTTTTCGTCTGCGTGAATACGACTTCCTGCCTTGATATAGCTTGTTGCCAATTTATTCACGACTTGGCTATTTTCCGATAAAATCGGGAAAGTTAAGGTTTTCTTTGCGCCTACTAAATATGGATTTTCTGCGGTTTCTTCTTCAGTGTAACGGCTTCGCATTACCAAAATTGACCGCTTGTGAGGATTAGTATTTTCCTTCAGTCGTCTATCCACGCGCTCCGATTTCTTATTCTTTGGTCGTGGGGCAGAATGAACATAAGTGCCGTCGATATGAATTTCACCTGAAAGCGGAAATAGCTGTTTCTGAATTTGTAAACTTTCACGGATTTTGTGAGCAAGCGTAAAAGCCGTCTTGTATTGTACGTTTAAATCACGCGAGAGTTGACAAGCGGATAAGCCTTTAGCGGCATTAACAAATAAGGCTATCGCGTAAAGGTAGGTCTGAATAGACAGTTTACGGTTGGCAAAAATCGTGCCTGATGTGACACTAAAGGTATGATGACAATGTTTACACCGCCATTGATTACGACTGGCAATGCGATAAGCAATATGCTGCACACCACACTTTGGACACACCACATTTTCCTCACTCCCCCAACGAATTTGGCATAGCAATGCCCGAGCTTCGCTATCAGATAGCTGTGCCATCTTAATAGGCGAAAGCGTGTGGGCTTTGCTTGAGAGGAAGTAGTGTTGTGCCATAGTTGCGTTTTCTTTTTGTTATCTAAAAGTCTTGAAATTGTCTAAAAATTTGTTTACAGGATATTCAATCTAGGGCATTCAATTTATGCTCAAACGTGATAAAATATTATTAAATTAACGCCAAATATACGCTCGTTTGCGTTATTTGTCAATTCTAAATTGAAAAGGAACGCTCAAATGTGCATATCAGAAAGATTAAGACAAGTTTGTGAAGCTAAGAATTGGAAAATTAAAGACTTTGCAGAGCAAACAGGAATTGCTTACCGCACCCTACAAGGTTATGTTGGTGGTGAACGTGAGCCAAATGCGGAAGGTATGACTGGTATCGCCAAAGCTGGCGTGAATTTGAACTGGCTCGTGAGTGGTGAAGGTGAAATGTTTCAGTCTGAACCACAAAAAAGTGCAATGTCAGAGCAAGAAATAAAATTAATTGCAGACTATCGTATGATGCCTGAAAACATTAAAGAAGCTTTTACTATTGTTTTTAAAGAAATATCTTCTAATTAATAAATTACTTGATAAATAAAAATATAGGGTTTAAAAACATTCAAGAGAATAAAAAGTAACATCAGTAAAGACTTTAATATTATTAATAAAATTTTCTATATTGCTAATCATTATTTGGGTAACTTTAATTATTAATATTTAGGAGAAAAATTTGAGATTTTTAGGTAATAAAGAATCTATAGTAGATGAAATAAGAAGTTTTTTAGATCACCAAGGATTACTAAATCAGGATTATACTTTTTTTGATGCTTTTTGTGGTACAGGAACAGTGTCTGATTACTTAAAAAATGATTTTAATTTAATCTTAAATGATTCACTAAATTGGTGTACACATTACGCCAAAGGAAGGATTTTAGAAAAGAAAAAATTATTTAATAAACTTGGATTCAACCCAATAGTTTTTTTTAATGAATCAAATGAGCTTCGTGAGGGGTTCTTTTATAACAACTACTCACCTAAAGCTAAAAGAATGTATTTTACCGAAGAGAATGCTGGAAAAATTGATTTCTTTAGAGAGAAGATAGAAGAGTGGTATATATCCCATCAAATTAATGAGAATGAATATTCATATTTATTAGCTAGCCTATTAGAGTCTGTATCAAAAGTTGCAAACGTGGCTGGAGTATATGGAGCATTCTTAAAAAAATGGGATAGTAGAGCTCTGAAGAAGATCGAGTTTTTACCTGTGAATAGTTATGAAGGGATTTCTAAGAAATTTACTATTTTTAATCAAAAGGTTGAAGATATAATTTCAAAAGTTGAATGCGATATACTATATTTGGATCCTCCATATACCCAAAACCAGTATGGGACACAATATCACTTACTTGAAACTTTGATTTTAAATGATAACCCCCCTATAAGTAAAATTACTGGAAGTCGTCCAACTGGCCCTATGAGATCTTCTTGGTCTAAAGATCTGTGCGCTCATATTCTGTTGGATAAAATTATTTTTGAGACTAAAGCAAAGTATATTCTATTTAGTTATAGTTCTGATGGAATTATGTCTAAATCTTTCATTGAAGCTTGTCTAAAGCGCTATGGTAAGACTAGAAGTTTTCAATGTAAAAATATTAATTATAAAAAATATACTAATCATAAATCTAAAAATAAAGAAGGACACTATGAGTATTTATTTTTTATAGAGAAAGAAGATTTAGTTAATATACGATACGAATCGCCATTAAATTATATAGGTAGCAAATATAAGATTATTAAAGAAATAAAGGAAAGAATTAAGCCAACTAAAAATTTTATTGATGTTTTTGCTGGAGGATTTAATGTCGGCATTAATATCTCATCGAATGAAATTATATTCAATGATATAAATCATAAAGTTGTTGAGTTAGTTAGATCATTTTATCAATATAATACTTATGATTATATAATGTTTGTAAGAAAAAATATAAAAAAGTTTAAGCTGCAAGCTGGGGATAAAGAAAGTTATTTAAAAATAAGAGAACATTATAATTCATTGCCAGAATGTAATAAAGATCCTAGATTGCTTTATACAATTATACTCTATGGGTTTAATCAACAAATTAGATTTAATGGTAATTTAGAATTTAATAATCCAACAGGAATGCGTTGGTTTAACGATAAAGTTTTAGAAAAACTAATTAGCTTTTCTAGGCATATTAAGACATTAAATATTAAGTTTTTAAACTATGACTTTTGTGAGTTCAGTAAGTTTATTAGTACAGAAAACTTTTATTATATGGATCCACCATACATGTTGACATTGGGATCTTACAATGATGGTAAAAGAGGATTTAGTGGCTGGACGAAGATTCATGAATGCGCTCTCTTTGATTTTGCAGATGAAATTCATAACCATGGAGCATACTTTATGATGTCCTATGTATCAGAGCATAAAGAGAAATGTAACAATGAACTTATTAGTTGGATTAATAAGAATAACTATAATTTAATTGAGTTACCTTATATATCCGGTAAAAATAGAAAAGAAATTTTAATTACTAATTATAATGGTCTATAGTTATGAAAAGTTATGATTTACCAAAATTCTTTATCAAAAATAATATGCAAAAATCAACAATTACAGGGGTTTATTTTAAAGATATAATTTCCGAAGATGATCTTTCTACTATATGTTATAATTTAACGGGGAAGAATAATTTTTTATATGAATTTGTTAGTAATGAATATGAGGATGAGTTTCTTTCTAGATCCTACAATAAAGGAAGGTTAGGAATTTTGAAATATTACGATAAAGTATTTTATATTAGTTTTTCTGATATATCGAATAAAGGTCGTAACTCTGCTTTACAGAGTGTTCCTACCGCGTTTAACTTATATTTTACAAATAAACATAAAAACAAAAAATTATACTTTTACTTTTTACCTAATTCTATTAATAATACTACTAGCTATCATATATTTATGTATAGATTGATGGCTAGCATTGGGTTCTCATTTTTAAACATACCAAATGAGTTAAGAGGTGTTATTAAGCCATTTAATTCAATAGATGATCTAATTCTATCTAGGAGGGAAAACGCAAATAAAAACTCTGGGAATAATTCTACATATATAGTAAAAAATAGCTATAATTCTTATGATATATATGGAAAAACATACGGAGCAAATAAGTACGATACAAGTTTAATTTGTTATGCAATTTGTTCTATTGCACAAAAGAATGATTCTATAACTTTATTTGAATATAATGAACAAGATTTATCAGAACTTCCAGAATCAAGCTTAAATGTTTTAAGAATGATGGGAAATATCAATATTATTAATATTGATGATGAATTAGAAATTCGAGAACTTAGACAAAATAATAGTCTCCGATCTCCAAGGTTTAATGCTAGATTACTTGATCGCCTTGGTGAAAAGAAATGTGTTCTATGTGGTTGTGAAATTAGTGAAATTATTCAGGGAGTACATTTATGGCCTGTTTCTGAGATAAAAAATAGAAGAGATCTAAGCTTAGAGCAAAAAATTTCTCATGCCACAGATGGAGAGAATGGTCTGTGGATGTGTCAAAATCATCATAAATTATTTGATTCTAATATTATTACCATTTCAGAAAATGGAAAAGTGAATTATAAGCATAATATAGAGAGTAATCATAGAGATTTTCTTGATAACATAACTACAATTTTTGAGTTACCGCCTCATATAGTAACTTCTAAAGTTCAGGGGTATATTAAATTACGTAATAATTTAATTGTTTAACATTTATGTATTCAACAACTTAACGCAACAAACTATTAAAGTGTGCTTATACACTATTTATATGATTTAACATCTCAAATTGATTGAAATCTTTTGAACTACAGGTAGTTTTTCACATATTTTAGGCTCTGTAAATTGACATGTTTTGTAACCATCAATATTATCTATTTGCAAAATATGCTAACAATTATTGTTACATCTATATGCCTCTATCTTTTGGGTAGCTTGCTTTTTTATTATCATTTCTATAAATGATAAAAATACAAGCAATCAAACTTTTGAAAAAAATTCCCTTGACATAACTCTTCCCTTTCTCTATCTAGATATAATTCAAAAATACCGAAATTTTAAAAAAAACACTTGACAAAATAAAACGCTTGACAAGTAACCTATAAAATAATACCTTTTTGCCCACAGAGAATAGTTCCTTCATTAGGACTTTGTTTTTTAAGCCTAAAAAGGCTTGAAAATTTCAGAGTTTTAATGAGGGGATTTTTGTTTCTATGGCACAACACTTCCTTTTATCCGCACGCTCTCGTGCGCTTTCCCTCAAACAGCTCTACCGTCTTTCTAATGACGAAGCCTTTAATTTGATTAAAACAGCTCGATGGGGCAATGCCGAGGATATGCGTGATGTAATTTGTCCGCATTGTGGTAAGCGCCACCATGCTTTCTTTTTATCTAGTCGCAAGCGGTGGCGTTGCGCTCAGTCTGATTGTGGGCGTGAATTTTCCGTAACGAGCCAAACCGCACTTGCCTATCACAAACTTTCCTTTGTAGATTTATTGGCAGCTATCTATCTTTTTGTTAATAAGGTGAAAGGACTTTCCGCCATTGAACTCAGTCGGGCACTGAATATCAATTACAAATCTGCCTACGCCCTACTGCATAAACTGCGTGAAGTCTTATTCAAAACCCGAGATTTAACCTTAATGTCAGGCGAAATCCACGAGGACGGCGCTTGGATTAATTTTCGGCTAAAACCTGCCAATTTCCGCAACAATCGAGACAAGCAAAGAGAAAAGAAAGATAAAAAAGGTCGCCGTTTTCTAAAATTTCGTCCAACCAAACGCTGCATCATTAATTTCAGCCAATGTGCCTGCAACGATGAAATAATGAACGGCTCAAGCAAAACACTCGTTGCCATGGATTACACCGAGAACGTCGCACTTGTTACCATAATGAATCAGCGATTTGTCAAAGCAGGAAGTTGCGTGATGTCAGATGAAAATCCTGCCTACAACAATCTCAAATTGCACTACGAGCATTATGCTGTGAACCACCAAGAGGCGTATAGCAAATGTGGCGTGAATAATAATCTGGCAGAATCCTTTAATGCCAGAATGCGTGATTTAATGCGTGGTACACATCACAAAACCGATAACAAATATGCCTTACACTACGCAAACTATGCGGCTTATCTGTCAGATAATCGCCGTAACTCCAACAGAGAACTCTTTGAAGATGTCCTCAAGCGTTGCCTGTGGGTATTGCCACTTAAAGAGTGGGTCGGTTACTGGCAAGGAAATCACCGTCAAGGTGAGTTAATCGGAATGAAAGCCTTTGCCCCCGAAGAAATTTCACAAAACTACTTCAAGCGGCTAGAAGAACAAATGAAGTGTCAAAGTTACAAATAAGTGGCATAATCGGCAAAACTTAGAACGATAGAATAAGGCTTTAGCCTATTTTTTTACAC
>NZ_NRCW01000015.1 GCF_003130075.1 Aggregatibacter segnis
TTCGTGCTCCTCCGTTACTCTTTGGGAGGAGACCGCCCCAGTCAAACTACCCACCAGACACTGTCCGAGACCACGTTTCGTAATCTTCGTTAGAACATCAAACGTTAAAGGGTGGTATTTCAAGGACGACTCCATAATCACTGGCGTGACTACTTCAAAGTCTCCCACCTATCCTACACATCAAAATTCAATGTTCAGTGTCAAGCTATAGTAAAGGTTCACGGGGTCTTTCCGTCTAGCCGCGGGTACACCGCATCTTCACGGCGATTTCAATTTCACTGAGTCTCGGGTGGAGACAGCCTGGCCATCATTATGCCATTCGTGCAGGTCGGAACTTACCCGACAAGGAATTTCGCTACCTTAGGACCGTTATAGTTACGGCCGCCGTTTACTGGGGCTTCGATCAGGAGCTTCTCTTTCGATTACACCATCAATTAACCTTCCAGCACCGGGCAGGCATCACACCCTATACGTCCACTTTCGTGTTTGCAGAGTGCTGTGTTTTTAATAAACAGTTGCAGCCAGCTGGTATCTTCGACCGGTTCAACCTTCGCCCGCTAGGGACTACAATCTACGCCGGCGCACCTTCTCCCGAAGTTACGGTGCTATTTTGCCTAGTTCCTTCACCCGAGTTCTCTCAAGCGCCTGAGTATTCTCTACCTGACCACCTGTGTCGGTTTTCAGTACGGTTTAGTAAAGCCTTTCGCTTAGTGGCTTTTCCTGGAAGTGTGGTATCAGTTACTTCAGCTCCGTAGAGCCTCGTCATCATCTCTCAGTGTTAAGGAAGTCCGGATTTGCCTAAACTCCCCACCTACCAACTTAAACGTGCATATCCAACAGCACGCTAACCTAACCTGCTCCGTCCCCACATCGCAGCTTTACCAAGTACGGGAATATTAACCCGTTTCCCATCGACTACGCTTTTCAGCCTCGCCTTAGGGGCCGACTCACCCTGCCCCGATTAACGTTGGACAGGAACCCTTGGTCTTCCGGCGAACGGGTTTTTCACCCGTTTTATCGTTACTTATGTCAGCATTCGCACTTGTGATACGTCCAACAGTCCTCTCGAACCATCTTCATCCGCTTACACAACGCTCCCCTACCCAACAGACTTACGTCTGATGCCGCAGCTTCGGTGCTATATTTGAGCCCCGTTACATCTTCCGCGCAGGCCGACTCGACTAGTGAGCTATTACGCTTTCTTTAAATGATGGCTGCTTCTAAGCCAACATCCTAGCTGTCTAAGCCTTCCCACTTCGTTTCCCACTTAATATAGACTTTGGGACCTTAGCTGGCGGTCTGGGTTGTTTCCCTCTCCACGACGGACGTTAGCACCCGCCGTGTGTCTCCTGAGTATCACTCTTTGGTATTCGTAGTTTGCATCGGGTTGGTAATCCGGGATGGACCCCTAGCCGAAACAGTGCTCTACCCCCAAAGGTGTCCGCTCAAGGCTCTACCTAAATAGATTTCGGGGAGAACCAGCTATCTCCCGGTTTGATTGGCCTTTCACCCCCAGCCACAAGTCATCCGCTAATTTTTCAACATTAGTCGGTTCGGTCCTCCAGTTAGTGTTACCCAACCTTCAACCTGCCCATGGCTAGATCACCGGGTTTCGGGTCTATACCTTGCAACTATTCGCCCAGTTAAGACTCGGTTTCCCTTCGGCTCCCCTATTCGGTTAACCTCGCTACAAAATATAAGTCGCTGACCCATTATACAAAAGGTACGCAGTCACCCTTTCGGGCTCCCACTGCTTGTACGTACAAGGTTTCAGGTTCTATTTCACTCCCCTCACCGGGGTTCTTTTCGCCTTTCCTTCACAGTACTGGTTCACTATCGGTCAATCAGGAGTATTTAGCCTTGGAGGATGGTCCCCCCATCTTCAAACAGGATATCACGTGTCCCGCCCTACTTATCGTTAACTCAGTACCACAAAAGTATTTTCGAGTACGGGATTATCACCCTCTACGATTTGGCTTCCCAGCCAATTCCTCTAACACTTCCGCTATCACTAACAGGCTCCTTCGCTTTCGCTCGCCGCTACTCACAAAATCTCGGTTGATTTCTTTTCCTCGGGGTACTTAGATGTTTCAGTTCTCCCGGTTCGCCTCATTATCCTATGAATTCAGATAATGATAGTGGGTTCTTCACCCACTGGGTTTCCCCATTCGGACATCTTGGATTAAACGCCTCTTATCGACTCATCCAAGCTTTTCGCAGATTAGCACGTCCTTCTTCGCCTCTGATTGCCAAGGCATCCACCTTGTACGCTTTGTCACTTAACCATACAACCTCAAGTATTCTTACCTTATTATTTAAATAACATTAAACAATAAGCCTCAAACACTTCAGCTACGATTAATAACAGTTAATTAAGAGCAATCGCCTTTTATCAATCACTCTCACTCAGACTTTCTTGAAAGTCTCGTTTTCAGCTTGTTTCCAGATTTTTAAAGAACAGTAAAGACAATGTAAGTTAACTTACTTACTATCATCATAGTTAAATTCATTTTAACTAACACAACGCAATATTTAATACTATCAAATAAAATGATAAAAAATATACTTTAATAAACTTAACTATGACGATATTGGTGGAGATAAGCGGGATCGAACCGCTGACCTCCTGCGTGCAAGGCAGGCGCTCTCCCAGCTGAGCTATATCCCCAATCACGTCCCTTGGCTTTCACTCACACATAGCGGCTTGATATGTTTAACATTAGTTAATGTAATAAAAACTAATCTACCAAACTCACCAGTCTAAGTGGTGGGTCTGAGTGGACTTGAACCACCGACCTCACCCTTATCAGGGGTGCGCTCTAACCACCTGAGCTACAGACCCAATAGGATTTTGTCTTCGATATTTTGTTCTTTCCTTGTCTACAACCATCAAACAAACTGTGTGAACACTTAAAGTCGATTCTATCTTTGGTAAGGAGGTGATCCAACCGCAGGTTCCCCTACGGTTACCTTGTTACGACTTCACCCCAGTCATGAATCATACCGTGGTAAACGCCCTCCCGAAGGTTAAGCTATCTACTTCTGGTACAACCCACTCCCATGGTGTGACGGGCGGTGTGTACAAGGCCCGGGAACGTATTCACCGCGACATTCTGATTCGCGATTACTAGCGATTCCGACTTCATGGAGTCGAGTTGCAGACTCCAATCCGGACTTAGACGTACTTTGTGAGATTCACTCCACCTCGCGGCTTCGTCACCCTCTGTATACGCCATTGTAGCACGTGTGTAGCCCTACTCGTAAGGGCCATGATGACTTGACGTCATCCCCACCTTCCTCCGGTTTATCACCGGCAGTCTCCTTTGAGTTCCCGACCTAATCGCTGGCAACAAAGGATAAGGGTTGCGCTCGTTGCGGGACTTAACCCAACATTTCACAACACGAGCTGACGACAGCCATGCAGCACCTGTCTCATGGTTCCCGAAGGCACTCTCATATCTCTACAAGATTCCATGGATGTCAAGAGTAGGTAAGGTTCTTCGCGTTGCATCGAATTAAACCACATGCTCCACCGCTTGTGCGGGCCCCCGTCAATTCATTTGAGTTTTAACCTTGCGGCCGTACTCCCCAGGCGGTCGATTTATCACGTTAGCTTCGGGCACCAAGCTCAAGGCCCAATCCCCAAATCGACAGCGTTTACAGCGTGGACTACCAGGGTATCTAATCCTGTTTGCTCCCCACGCTTTCGCACATGAGCGTCAGTACATTCCCAAGGGGCTGCCTTCGCCTTCGGTATTCCTCCACATCTCTACGCATTTCACCGCTACACGTGGAATTCTACCCCTCCCTAAAGTACTCTAGACCCCCAGTCTGAAATGCAATTCCCAGGTTAAGCCCGGGGATTTCACACCTCACTTAAAAGTCCGCCTGCGTGCCCTTTACGCCCAGTTATTCCGATTAACGCTCGCACCCTCCGTATTACCGCGGCTGCTGGCACGGAGTTAGCCGGTGCTTCTTCTGTGATTAACGTCAATCGTGATGCCTATTAAACATCACGCCTTCCTCGTCACCGAAAGAACTTTACAACCCGAAGGCCTTCTTCATTCACGCGGCATGGCTGCGTCAGGGTTGCCCCCATTGCGCAATATTCCCCACTGCTGCCTCCCGTAGGAGTCCGGGCCGTGTCTCAGTCCCGGTGTGGCTGGTCATCCTCTCAGACCAGCTAGAGATCGTCGGCTTGGTAGGCCTTTACCCCACCAACTACCTAATCCCACTTGGGCTCATCCTATGGCATGCGGCCTTGCGGTCCCGCACTTTCATCTCTCGATTCTACGCGGTATTAGCGACAGTTTCCCGTCGTTATCCCCCTCCATAAGCCAGATTCCCAAGCATTACTCACCCGTCCGCCACTCGTCAGCCAGAAAGCAAGCTTTCTCCTGTTACCGTTCGACTTGCATGTGTTAAGCCTGCCGCCAGCGTTCAATCTGAGCCATGATCAAACTCTTCAGTTCAAAAAGTTTAATCGCTCAATACTGCTGACTTAATTAATCATCTATATAAATAAACGAATCTTCGTAGCACTATTCAGTTCAATTTTAAAATCTTTAATGATAAAAACGAATCTTCAAGTGCCCACACAGTTTGTCTGATTGATTGTTAAAGAACA
>NZ_NRCW01000016.1 GCF_003130075.1 Aggregatibacter segnis
GTTCGATACGAATAAATCTCAGTATCGTATTCATCGGTTAAGGCTTCATCTTCCATCACTTCAAGGGCATCGTTGAGCTTTTGGATTTTTCTTTCGACTAATTCGAGATGTTCTAGCACCTGTGTTCGTTCACGCTGCAATCGGTCAATTTTTGCCTTAATTTGGCTAAAGTAGATTTTATTTCCCATTACATTATCAGCCTTTCTGCTTGTCTATGATTACCCTGCCAATAGCCTTGCCAGTCTGTTGTATTGTCGGTAGCAAGACATTGCCCGAGTGTGCTGTTAAATAGGTTCAGATTATCTACGCGGCGATTATCTTCCCGATAAGCACATTCGTTGGCATAGTTATCAAGATACTTATTGCTGATTTTATGATGTGTGCCAATAATCATACGCTTAAAGCGACTGAAATAGCTTTCTGCAAGATTGTTAGTGATACCTTCATCACTGCGATACTCTTTTTGATGGTTCACACGGCGTAAATCGTAGTGAATCATCAATTCGTCATAAGCGGAGTTTTCGTCTGCGTGAATACGACTGCCTGCCTTAATATAGCTTGTTGCCAGTTTATTCACGACTTGGCTATTTTCCGATAAAATCGGAAAGGTTAAGGTTTTCTTTGCGCCCACTAAATACGGGTTTTCTGCGGTTTCTTCTTCGGTATAACGGCTTCGCATCACCAAAATTGACCGTTTATTCGGATTAGCATTTTCTTTCAACCGTCTATCAACGCGTTCACTTTTCTTATTTTTAGGACGTGGGGCAGAATGAACATAAGTGCCGTCGATATGAATTTCACCTGAAAGCGGAAACAACTGTTTCTGAATTTGTAGGCTTTCACGGATTTTGTGGGCGAGCGTAAAAGCCGTCTTGTATTGCACGTTTAAATCACGCGAGAGTTGGCAAGCAGACAAGCCTTTAGCAGCATTAACGAATAAGGCAATGGCATAAAGGTAAGTCTGAATCGGTAGCTTACGATTAGCCAAAATCGTGCCTGATGTAACGCTAAAGGTATGGTTGCAATGTTTACACCGCCATTGATTACGACTGGCAATGCGATAAGCAATATGCTGCACACCGCACTTTGGACACACCACATTTTCCTCACTCCCCCAACGAATTTGGCATAGCAATGCCCGAGCTTCGCTATCAGATAGCTGTGCCATCTTGATAGGCGAAAGCGTGCGGGCTTTGCTGCTGAGAAGAAAATTCTGGGTCATAGTATTGAGGTCACACCTTTATTAAACTAATATATGAAATATTATTCATATTGATTGTGCATAAGGTATCACAATCATTCACTTTTTTCAATAGGAATGTGAAATAATGTGCATATCAGAACGTTTAAAGCAGGTCTTAGATGCTAAAAATATGACTGTTACTGAATTTTCTAACGTAACAGGGATCTCGTATCGTTCCGCAATGAATTACTTAAATGAAGGGCGTGATCCGAATGTGGATGCCTTAGTGAAGATTCATAAAGGGCTTGAAATTAGTATAACTTGGCTGCTCACAGGAAATGGATCAATGTTTCAAGCAGCAACTCAAGAAAGTTCGATTTCAGCACAAGAAGAAAAATTGATTGCAGACTACCGCTCAATGCCTGAAAACCTAAAAGATGCTTTCTCAATTTCTTTCAAAGAAATTTCTAATAAACAATAAATATTTAACTTGATATTAACTCAATAAGGAACAAAAAATGTCCCTACAAGCCTACAAGCCTACAAGCCTACAAGCCTACAAGTATAAAATAATAGAAGTCTAAAAGATTAAAAGATATTATGAAAATAAGGATAGAAATAAAAATATTTAAAAAGAAAAAAATATGAAATAT
>NZ_NRCW01000017.1 GCF_003130075.1 Aggregatibacter segnis
TGTCTAAAGAAAAATTTGAACGTACAAAACCGCACGTTAACGTGGGTACAATCGGCCACGTTGACCATGGTAAAACCACTTTAACAGCAGCTATCACAACCGTATTAGCAAAACACTACGGTGGTGCAGCTCGTGCATTCGACCAAATCGATAACGCGCCTGAAGAAAAAGCGCGTGGTATCACCATCAACACATCCCACGTTGAATATGACACTCCAACACGTCACTACGCACACGTTGACTGTCCGGGACACGCCGACTATGTTAAAAACATGATTACCGGTGCGGCACAAATGGATGGTGCTATCTTAGTAGTAGCAGCAACTGATGGTCCTATGCCACAAACTCGTGAACACATCTTATTAGGTCGCCAAGTAGGTGTTCCTTACATCATCGTATTCTTAAACAAATGCGACATGGTAGATGACGAAGAGTTATTAGAATTAGTTGAAATGGAAGTTCGTGAACTTCTTTCTCAATATGACTTCCCGGGTGACGATACACCAATCGTACGTGGTTCTGCATTACAAGCGTTAAACGGCGTAGCAGAATGGGAAGAAAAAATCCTTGAATTAGCAAGCCACTTAGATACTTACATTCCTGAGCCTGAGCGTGCTATCGACCAACCGTTCCTTCTTCCAATCGAAGACGTGTTCTCTATCTCTGGTCGTGGTACAGTAGTAACAGGTCGTGTTGAACGTGGTATCATCCGTACCGGTGATGAAGTTGAAATCGTTGGTATCAAACCGACTGCGAAAACTACCGTAACCGGTGTTGAAATGTTCCGTAAATTACTTGACGAAGGTCGTGCAGGTGAAAACATCGGTGCATTATTACGTGGTACCAAACGTGAAGAAATCGAACGTGGTCAAGTATTGGCTAAACCGGGTTCAATCACTCCACACACTGATTTCGAATCTGAAGTGTACGTATTATCCAAAGAAGAAGGTGGTCGTCATACTCCATTCTTCAAAGGTTACCGTCCACAATTCTATTTCCGTACAACTGACGTAACCGGTACAATCGAGTTACCGGAAGGCGTGGAAATGGTTATGCCTGGCGATAACATCAAAATGACCGTATCCTTAATCCACCCAATCGCGATGGACCAAGGTTTACGTTTCGCTATCCGTGAAGGTGGCCGTACTGTAGGTGCTGGCGTGGTAGCTAAAATTATCAAATAATTGATAATAAACCTGATTAGAAAGGCGTATCGAATGATGCGCCTTTTTGTTTTCATTATGTTGATAAAACGAATCTGATGAAAACACAATAAAAAATGACCGCACTTTAGTGAAATAAAGTGCGGTCAT
>NZ_NRCW01000018.1 GCF_003130075.1 Aggregatibacter segnis
AAGCAAGATGAGCTGACGGTGCAAATGCAGTGTTTGTCACAAGAGATTAACGCATTAGCTCAACCTTATATGCCGAAAGAACCAAAACCGCAGCCCTTGATTACGATGCGATTAGTCGCTCAAGTCTTACGCGAAAATCCCGATTGGATGTTTTGTGGGGAGATCGCTGAAAAGACCTTAGCATTGTTGGGAAAACCACAATTTGTTGGTATGGGCGATAAGCACTATAAGACTGTCAATCGAATACTGGTTAAATTGCGTAAAAGAGGAATTATTGAACGTTGCTTCAGATCTTCGCGATTAAAGCCTTTGGAATAGAAAATAGCGGTATTTATCCGCTATTTTTGTTTCAGTCGCCATTTGACATCGGTTACGCCTCTTTCTAACCGTTCTACTACGCCTTTTGTCAGCCAATGTTTTAACGCGCCACGCACCGAAACCGTATGCTTCGGACGAACGATAGGGTCTTGTCTGTCTTTTATTAAGACAATCTCAGTGATTTCATTGACCGTGAAATAATGGTCGGGTTGGGCTTTGAGTACCGCTAAGACCATTGGTCTTAATTTTCCACGGAATCTATGTTTGTAGGTTCGATACGAATAAATCTCAGTATCGTATTCATCGGTTAAGGCTTCATCTTCCATCACTTCAAGGGCATCGTTGAG
>NZ_NRCW01000019.1 GCF_003130075.1 Aggregatibacter segnis
AAAGACAGGGAGAACTCATCTCTTGGCAAGTTTCGTGCTTAGATGCTTTCAGCACTTATCTCTTCCGCATGTAGCTACCCAGCAATGCCTCTGGCGAGACAACTGGAACACCAGTGATGCGTCCACTCCGGTCCTCTCGTACTAGGAGCAGCCCCAATCAATTCTCCAACGCCCACGGCAGATAGGGACCGAACTGTCTCACGACGTTCTAAACCCAGCTCGCGTACCACTTTAAATGGCGAACAGCCATACCCTTGGGACCTACTTCAGCCCCAGGATGTGATGAGCCGACATCGAGGTGCCAAACACCGCCGTCGATATGAACTCTTGGGCGGTATCAGCCTGTTATCCCCGGAGTACCTTTTATCCGTTGAGCGATGGCCCTTCCATGCAGAACCACCGGATCACTATGACCTACTTTCGTACCTGCTCGACTTGTCTGTCTCGCAGTTAAGCTTGCTTATACCATTGCACTAACCTCACGATGTCCGACCGTGATTAGCAAACCTTCGTGCTCCTCCGTTACTCTTTGGGAGGAGACCGCCCCAGTCAAACTACCCACCAGACACTGTCCGAGACCACGTT
>NZ_NRCW01000001.1:0-300708 GCF_003130075.1 Aggregatibacter segnis
GGTTTTACCATGGTCAACGTGGCCGATTGTACCCACGTTAACGTGCGGTTTTGTACGTTCAAATTTTTCTTTAGACACGATTAAGTTTCCTCAATGTATAAGTCCACAAGCCGGAATGGCTTGTGGATTTAGTTAAACAAAATTATTTTTTACGAGCTTCAATAACTGCTTCAGCCACGTTTTTCGGAGCTTCAGCATATTTCAATGGTTCCATTGAGTAGGAAGCACGACCTTGAGTTTGGGAACGTAAGTCAGTTGCATAACCGAACATTTCAGAAAGCGGAACTTCAGCGTCGATTTTAACAACGAATTCATTTGCTTCTTGACCGTTTACCATCGCACGACGACGGCTCAAGTCACCGATTACGTCACCTACATACTCAGGTGGAGTTTCTACTTCAACTTTCATGATTGGTTCAAGTAAAACTGGGTTTGCTTTTGCGAATGCTGCTTTAAATGCTAAAGAGGCTGCAAGTTTAAACGCCAATTCGGAGGAGTCCACATCATGGTATGAACCGAAGTGTAAACGAACACCGATATCAACTACCGGATAACCTGCTAATGGACCGGATTTAAGTTGCTCTTGAATACCTTTGTCAACTGCAGGGATGTATTCACCAGGGATAACACCACCTTTGATTTCGTTAACAAATTCATAGCCTGGGCCTTCTGGCTCTAGTGGGTATAAGTCGATAACCACGTGACCATATTGACCACGACCACCAGATTGTTTTGCGTGTTTACCTTCCACATCGTTAACACGAGAGCGGATTGTTTCACGGTAAGATACTTGTGGTTTACCAATGTTAGCTTCCACTTTGAATTCACGTTTCATACGGTCAACGATGATATCCAGGTGTAACTCACCCATACCGGAAATAATGGTTTCGCCAGATTCTTCATCAGTATGAACACGGAATGAAGGGTCCTCTTGTGCAAGACGACCTAATGCAAGACCCATTTTTTCTTGGTCTGCTTTCGTTTTTGGTTCTACTGCAACAGAGATTACCGGCTCTGGGAATTCCATACGCTCAAGGATAATTGGCGCTTCAATAGCACATAATGTATCACCTGTCGTCACATCTTTTAAGCCGATCGCAGCAGCGATATCGCCTGCGCGAACTTCTTTGATTTCTTCACGTTTATTTGCGTGCATTTGAACGATACGACCGAAACGCTCACGTTTTTGACGTACAGAGTTCAACACGGTATCACCAGAGTTAATTACACCGGAATATACACGGAAGAAAGTCAAGTTACCTACGAATGGGTCAGTTGCAATTTTGAATGCTAATGAAGAGAATGGTTCTTCATCACTTGCATGACGTTCACCTTCTGTTTCATCTGGATTGATACCTTTAATTGCAGGAATATCAGTTGGAGCAGGTAAGTATTCAACAACAGCATCAAGCATTGCTTGAACACCTTTATTTTTGAATGCGGAACCACAAGTAACTAAGATGATTTCATTCGCTAATACGCGTTGACGAAGACCTGCTTTGATTTCTTCTTCAGTTAATTCTTCACCACCAAGGTATTTTTCCATTAGCTCTTCAGAAGCTTCTGCAGCTGCTTCAACAAGGTTTTGACGCCATTCTTCACAAGCTGCTTGCATATCTGCAGGAATGTCTTCATAAGTGAAGGTCATACCTTGGTCAGCTTCATTCCAGTTAATTGCTTTCATTTTGATTAAGTCAACAACACCGGTAAAGTTTTCTTCAGAACCAACAGGTAGTTGAAGAGGAACTGCGTTTGCACCTAAGCGGGTTTTTAATTGATCAACTACGCGTAGGAAGTTTGCACCGGTACGGTCCATTTTGTTAACAAATGCGATACGTGGAACTTCATATTTGTTCGCTTGACGCCATACAGTTTCAGATTGTGGTTGAACACCACCAACTGCACAGTAAACCATTACTGCACCATCAAGAACACGCATAGAACGTTCTACTTCAACAGTAAAGTCAACGTGTCCCGGGGTGTCGATAACGTTAATACGGTGTTGTGGGAATTGTTGTGACATACCGGACCAGAATGCGGTTGTTGCCGCAGAGGTAATGGTAATACCACGTTCTTGTTCCTGTTCCATCCAGTCCATGGTTGCTGCACCATCGTGTACTTCACCAATTTTGTGACTTACACCAGTGTAGAATAAGATACGTTCAGTGGTAGTAGTTTTACCAGCATCAATGTGCGCACTAATACCGATATTACGATATCTTTCAATAGGGGTTGTACGAGCCATTATTATTTCCTTGACGATTTCTTATTTAAAATTAAATACGAAATTTTATAAATGAATGAGGCTTCATCGCATAAAAAATGAGATGAAGCCTAAAAACGTAACTGCTAACCGAATATTACCAACGGTAGTGAGCAAACGCTTTGTTAGCTTCAGCCATACGGTGAACGTCTTCACGTTTCTTAACTGCTGCACCTTTGTTTTCAGATGCATCAGATAATTCGTTAGCTAAACGTAAAGCCATGGATTTATCACCGCGTTTACGAGCGGCTTCAACGATCCAACGCATACCTAATGCGTTACGACGCACAGGGCGAACTTCAACCGGCACTTGGTAAGTAGAACCACCAACACGACGGGATTTTACTTCCACAGTTGGACGTACGTTTTCTAATGCCGCTTCAAAAGCTTCTAAAGCTTCTTTACCGGTACGTTGAGCTAAAGTGTCTAACGCGTTATAAACGATAGATTCTGCGATAGATTTTTTACCATCTACCATGATGACATTAATAAATTTAGCAAGCAATTCTGAACCGAACTTCGGATCCGGTAAAATCTTGCGTTGTTCAATACTACGACGACGTGGCATTGCGAATTTCTCCGTTTTTATAATCTTCAGGGTATCCCAAAACTCGATAAAAATTAACCGCACTTTTGATATAAGGGGCTAATTAGATACTGGAGTTTGTGATTTAAATAAGTTTTACTAATTTAGCGTTTGGCCTTACTTAACGGAGAACCATTAAGCTTTAGGACGTTTAACGCCGTATTTAGAACGACCTTGTTTACGATCTTTTACGCCAGCGCAGTCTAATGCGCCGCGTACGGTGTGATAACGCACACCCGGTAAGTCTTTAACACGACCGCCACGGATAAGCACAACACTGTGCTCTTGAAGGTTGTGACCTTCACCGCCGATGTATGAGGTTACTTCGAAACCATTGGTTAAACGAATACGGCATACTTTACGTAATGCAGAGTTCGGTTTTTTAGGTGTAGTTGTATATACACGGGTGCATACACCACGTTTCTGCGGGCAAGCCTCTAATGCAGGAACGTTACTTTTTACAACCTTTTTCACACGCGGTTTGCGTACTAGCTGGTTGATTGTTGCCATTAAAAAACTCCAGTTTAATAAAAATTCATTAAAGAATGTTGTTTTACAAAATCTGTCCATACAAGAACAGACCAGAGATTTTAATCTTCAAAGCGTAGGCTGTCAACTGATTCTAGCTTTCCTATTTTGTTTTGATTGCGTAAAAATTATTTAAAAAATGGCCTTGTTAACTTAGATTTTATTGTTGTTCTGTTTAGGTATTTAAAGTAGCACGATAATCATCAATATTAATTTATTCAGAAATAAAAACTATTGAACAATAAAGAATCTGTGCCTCTCTGAAATTATCTGGGTAGCTTATTAAAATGTAAGGGAAACAGTGGATTTGTGAAGGTATGGATATGATGCTTTATCAGTGCAGTGGGTAAGATTAGTACATAAGTAATGAGTTAATCTAAAAAAGAAAAATGCGCTTAAAATTAAGCGCATTTTTTATTTATTTTAAACTACCATTGGAAACGATAGACGGCTTGTACGCCAAATGGTTGCTTGATGTGTTTACCGTCGGAGCGATTCACTTCTAAACCAATGCGGTGATTGCCCAAACCTGCATTAAAACCGACCGCACTTGTGAAACGACCGCGATAACTTTCTACATTGAGCTGAGTACCACGGTAGTTAATGTCGCTGTGGCTGTGGCGTGTCGTGATCGCATTCGCTTCGGCATAAGGTTGAAGTTTCCATCCTTGGCTCAACTCGAAGGTTTTGGCAAGGCGTAAACCGATTCGAGAAGAAATGGCAGATAAGCTATCTTCTTTTTCTTTACCGTTGATATGCGTCCAAGCTAATTGCGCTTGTGGGGTCACGGTCCATGCACCGGCTAATTGGAATTGTTTGCCGATTTCACTGCTTAACGTGTAAGCGTTGTAATGGTGTTTTTCCGTATGATTCGAGTCGGCGGTTAAGCGACTATATTGCGCGATGTTATCTAAATAGATACCATTGTCAGCCATGTAAGTCCCGTAAACCCCAATGGCTTGTCCTTTCACTTTTCCGTTGCCGTAATGATCGTTGAAGTCAATATTGGCTTGGCTGTGTCCGACAAATCCGCCTAAACGCACCTTATCCGTTACCGCTGCATCCGCACCGATTTGTAAGCTATGTACGTTTTGCTTAAAGCCGGAAGTTTGACTTTCACCCGTCGAAAGTGCGGTGAGTTTTTGGTGTGAATTGACGTTTCTCACCCAAATATTGCCTTTCTCACCGATTCTTATTTCACCTAAACGTTGGTGAATGCCGTTTAATTCATTTTCGACCATCAGTAATTCCGCTTGGCGAAGAGACACTTGTGCGTTTGCGCTCTCAAGTAGTTGTGCGGTCGCCGGTAACGATGGTGTAATACGTGGCTGTGGCTGTGGCTGTGGGTGTGGCTGTGGCTGTGGCTGTGGCTGTGGCTGTGGCTGTGGCTGTGGCTGAGGTTGTGGTGTGACTGTGCTTTGTGAGTGCGCTAACACCCAATTTTTTCCTTCAGGGGTTAAGAAGTATTTATAAGCACCGAGTGCCACATAACCATTGGCATTCGCTAAGTAAAATTTTGCATTTCCGGTGTTGGTTTCAACTAAGGTTACTTTACCGTTTGCCACATGAGCGCCGTGATCCGTCACATTAAGGTGATGATCACCTTCCGCTTTTCCTTTCACAACGATTTTATCGGCTTTATTTTCAGCGATATTGGTATTGAGATCAAATGTGGTGGAGCCGGAAAGATCACCTTTAATCGTTAACGTTTTATATTCCGATGTCGGTTCAAATTTGACCGTTGAATTTTGCGTATTCAAGTGATGAAGAATACTCGATTGATTAAAATTCCACTGGCTGTTGGCTAATGTGACGTTTACTTCGGTTTTTGCCGGTCTTTGTGGATTTTCAATAATTGCGCCGGTCAGTTTTGAGTTGTTATCAGCACTAAGGTGCAAATGGAATGTGCTTGCTGCATTTGCATCAATTTCTTCCTCGTCTTCCTCGTCAAGTGGGAAATTCGGATCATTGATGGAAATGAGTGCTCGAGTGGTATTTAATTCGCTATTATGTAAGATGTAAGTTCAGAGTAACGGTATGTTCGTCCCCAAACGGTACAGCATGCAATCCATAACCGGCTTTAATCTTAGAATCGCTTAAGGTAACCGTCTGTGTGCCGCTGTCATGGAGGTTCATGAAGATACTTTTATCGTTTAACGTAGCGTTTAACTTTTTAGCATTGACGATTTGTGTTTCAGAGAGATCATTTCCAATATCAAAAACAGATTGTAAATCTTTATTTCCAGTAATAGTGACGTTTTTAATATTTACAATGTCTTTTCCGAAAAGCGTGTATGCCCCGTTGTTTTCACCATTCATGGTGATTTGATGGTTAGAAGAGTTAATGGTAGATGTTTCTTGCGATTCAATTGCATTTGAACCGTCATTATTGAGCTCAATATCTGCTTCAGTATTGATTGTTGAATTACGGGATTCAATGGCAGCATTGCCATCAAAATGACCATTAGCATCAGGAATGTTGTGAATTTGAGAATAGTTTTTGTCAACGATGAGTTTTACACCCTGTTCTAAATTTGCTGTTGCACCATTGACATGAACTAATTGGCTGGACGTATAATCTTCTTTAAGCGTTGCTTTAACGCCTGATTTTAGTGTAATGACATTATCTTGTTTTGTTAGATCGAAAATATGAAATAAAGCATCAGATGATTGACTTGGTCGGCCTAGGTTATAACTAGCACCCGTTTCTGTTTTTGCTTTGTTTTGGTAATTTCCTGCTTCAACGGTGACATTTACAGCATCGGCGAGTTGAGTCGCTGTATCGTTGATATACCACGTATTGCCTGGTCCTTGAATATATTTACAACCTGTTGTTGTATTACAAGTGAGATCCGTTGCCCATCCCAAATTTGCTAAACTTAATGTTGTTGCAACCAAACTTAACTGAAAAGTGTGGTTAAATTTTTTATTGTTTTTCATACTGATTCCTTAATTTTTCATATAAAAAAGCCGATTTAAAAAATCGGCTTAATATAATGGTATTTGATTAACCTTGCAATGACACGCGTTTCATATCTTTCATGTAACCACGCAATTCTTGACCGATTAATTCTACTGGATGATTGCGGATTGCATCGTTCACATCGCGTAAAGTGATGTTGTCGATTTCCACAGTTGGTGTTGGTTCGCCGATATCGCCTTTGCGTAAAGTCGGCACCAATGCTTTTTGCATAATCGGGCCGGCAACGTTAGCGAATAAGTAGTTACCGTATTCTGCGGTGTCGGAAATCACCACATTCATTTCATATAAACGTTTACGCGCAATCGTGTTGGCGATTAACGGCAATTCGTGTAAGGACTCGTAGTAAGCGGATTCTTCGTAAATGCCGCTGGCCACCATGGTATCGAATGCCAATTCAACACCGGCTTTCACCATCGCAATCATTAACACGCCATGGTCGAAATATTCTTGCTCGCTGATTTTGCCATCGTATTTCGGTGCGTTTTCAAAAGCGGTTTTGCCGGTTTCTTCACGCCATTTTAAGAGGTTGGCATCGCCGTTTGCCCAGTCTTCCATCATCACACGAGAGAATTCGCCGCTGATGATATCGTCCATGTGTTTGGCAAATAAAAACGCCAATTCTTCTTTGATTTGTTCCGCTAACTCGAACGCACGCAATTTCGCGCTGTTGGACAAGCGATCCATCATCAACGTGATGCCGCCTTGTTTTAAGGCTTCGGTGATGGTTTCCCAACCGTATTGTACTAATTTGCCTGCATAAGCCGGATCTTTGCCGTCAGCTACTAATTTGTCGTAGCAAATGAGAGAACCTGCTTGCAACATACCGCAAAGGATGGTTTGTTCGCCCATTAAGTCGGATTTGACTTCCGCCACGAAAGAGGATTCCAACACGCCTGCACGATGACCACCGGTTGCCGCCGCCCAAGCTTTGGCAATTTCTAAACCTTCGCCTTGTGGGTCATTTTCAGGGTGCACAGCAATCAAGGTCGGCACGCCAAAACCACGTTTGTACTCTTCACGTACTTCTGTACCCGGGCATTTTGGTGCCACCATCACGACGGTGATGTCAGAACGGATTTGCTCGCCTACTTCAACAATGTTTAAACCATGGGAATAGCCCAATGCAGCGCCTTTTTTCATTAATGGCATGACATCTGCAACCACTTTGGAGTGTTGTTTGTCGGGGGTGAGGTTAATCACTAAATCGGCGGTTGGAATAAGTTCTTCATAAGTGCCCACTTTAAAGCCGTTTTCACTGGAACGTTGGAATGACGCACGTTTTTCTGCGATGGCTTCCGGACGTAATGCGTAGCTGATGTCCAACCCGGAATCACGCATATTTAACCCTTGGTTTAACCCTTGTGCACCGCAACCGACGATAACGATTTTCTTGCCTTTCAAGAAATCTGCTTCCGTTGCGAACTCACTGCGATCCATAAAACGGCAACGACCTAATTGATCTAATTGTTGGCGTAAGTTTAAGGTATTGAAATAATTAGCCATGATGTTTTCCTTTTGTGTGGGAGTGTTTGTAGAAGTTCAAACGATTATAGGGTGTTGGTATGTTGCGTAAAGTGATATTATTGAAATGTTGTATTGCGTTTTTTGCAATTTAAATCCCTTTGCTTATGAATGGGTAAATTTAAACTCACCTTTATAAAATAAACCGCTATGACGTTTAACGATCTCAAAATCTTCATCACCCTCACCCAAACCCAAAACTTTGCCAAAACGGCGGCGTTGCACCATATGTCGCCGTCAACCTTGTCCCGCCAAATTCAAAAAATCGAAGAGGAATTGGGGCAGCAGCTTTTATGGCGGGATAACCGTCAGGTGTCGTTAACGCCGAATGGTGAGGTGTTTTTGGCGTTTGCACAGCAGCAGTGGCAGAATTGGATGTTGTTTCAACAGCAGTTGCATACCCAAGAGGAAGAGCTTAGCGGGGAGCTCAAGTTGTATTGCTCGGTGACGGCGGCATATAGTCATTTGCCGGGGATTTTGGAGAAATTTCGAGCACATTATCCGAAAGTGGAAATTCAACTGACCACAGGCGATCCGGCGCAGGCGGTACATTTGGTGCAGGCGCAGCAGGTGGATTTGGCGTTGGCAGGGAAACCGCCGGTATTACCGAGTGCGGTGACGTTTCATTATATCGATGATATTGCGTTGTCGATGATTGCGCCCCGTGTGGCATGTTCGGCAACACAATTACTGCAACAAGAACCGATTAATTGGCAACAGGTTCCTTTTATCTTGCCATTAGACGGCATGGCACGGCAACGGATTGAAGAATGGTTTAAACAAAAAGGCATCAAACACCCGAAAATCTATGGCACCGTGGCGGGGCATGAAGGCATTGTGTCCATGGTGGCACTGGGCTGTGGTTTGGCGTTATTGCCTGATGTGGTGATTAAGAACAGCCCGTTGAATAGCCAAATTTCTACCTTGCAGTTAGAGGAGCCGGTTACCCCTTTTGAACTCGGTGTTTGCGCCTTGAAGCCTGCCTTAGAGCGCTCTTTAGTGCGTGCATTTTGGCAGTTATTAGCGTAAAGTGCGGTCATGATTTAAGGAGTTTTTATGCTAAAAGGCGTTGCGTTTTCATTATTTGCCTCTTTGCTGTTTGGCTACATGTATTATTTTTCTACGCTATTGCTGCCTTTGAGTGGCACAGATATTTTCGGTTATCGCATTGTATTTACCTTGCCTTTTGTGGCGGCGGCTGTGTTTTTGTTTAAACAAAAAATGGCATTGATTGCCCATTTAAAACGCATTCAAAGACAACCGCACTTTGCGTTGGCTTTTCTCTTTACCGGCGCGTTGATGGGTTTTCAAATGTGGCTATTTTTGTGGGCACCTAATAACGGCAGCTCGCTCAGCGTTTCTTTCGGTTATTTATTATTGCCTTTGGTGATGGTGGCGGCGGCGCGAATTATTTTTAAAGAACGGATTTCTCGCATTAAGTTTTTAGCCGTATTGATTGCTGCCGTGGGGGTAATTTCCAACATCGCCTTAAAAGGGAAAATTTCTTGGGAAGCGTTGGTAATTTGCGTGGGATATACCACTTACTTTGTGGTACGTCGAATGTGGAAAATGACCGATCTTGCGGCATTCTTCTTAGAAATGTTGACCCTTTTGCCATTTTGTATTTATTTCGCTTGGCAAGTGGATATTGCCCAAGTACAACAAAGTAATCCAAATATTTTGGTTTTGTTGCTACTGCTCGGCTTAATTAGCGGGACGGCGCTCAATTCTTATATTCTTGCCAGTAACCATTTGCCGATGAATCTGTTGGGCTTACTTGGTTATATAGAGCCTTGCCTGATGGTGGGAGTTTCTTTGTTAATCGGTGAAGAAATTGATGCGCAAAGTTATCCGCTGTTTATTTGTTTGGTTCTTGCCATGCTTTTGATTATCACGGATGGCATTCTACAAGCGAAAACGCGACAATAGCCTTATAACTGCTCAAATAACGGTGTAATGTTCGGCATTACGCCTCGCCATAAATAAAATGAATGCGCCGCCTGCGCCAATAACATCCCGAAACCATCACATCGATTTTGTACACCTAACGCACCACAGCGTGCTAAAAACGGCGTGTCTTTTTGTCGGTCATATTGCATGTCATAAACCGCTTTTGCTGCTCGCAGAATATCATCGTTAATTTGTATCGTACCGCCGTGCAGACCTGAGGAGGTCGCATTGATAATCACATCAAAGGATTGCACGGGAAGTTGACTCAGTTCTACAGCGCAAATGTTGCCATAAGGCGAAAATTTCTCTGCCAGCTGTTGCGCTTTGGCTAAAGTGCGGTTGGCAATCACAATGTTTTGCTGAGCTTGTAAAAGCGGTAACAACACGCCTTTTGTGGCACCGCCTGCCCCTAAAATGAGTAGGGTTTGATTCGGCTTAAGCCAATTCAATCGTTGCAAATCCGTCACCAATCCTGCGCCATCGGTGTTGTCCGCATACAGTGTGCCATCGTCTAATTTCTTCAATGTGTTGCAGGCTTCCGCCATCAGACAACGCTCACTGTGTGCATTTGCTAGCTTGAACGCGCGTTCTTTGAAAGGCGAGGTGATATTACATCCCGCCGCACCCTGCGCAAAAAACGCCAATAGTTGCCGTTCAAAATCCTGTTCATCGCCTAACATGGCATCGTATTGCACGTCTTGGGCGGTTTGTTTGGCAAAAATGCGATGAATTTGCGGCGATTTGCTTTGAATAATCGGGTTGCCCCAAACGGCATATAACATGATTTATCCTTGACGAAAAACTTGGTTGGTGAAAATGTCGCGAATTTCGGATGGATTTACCGCACCGCCCACAGGCATATCCAGCACCGGAAAATCCGTGCCGAATTGCTGTGTCACTTCTTGTGCTGTGCGGCAAGGCGGCTGTCCGGTTAAGTTGGCGCTGGTGGAGGTGAGAGCAAAGCCCGCCTGTTCGCATAACAGCTTAACCGCTGGATGTTGGCTGATGCGCACCGCAATACTGTCAAAATCGCCGGTAAGAAATTTGGGTGTCGTTGTTTTTGCCGGGACGACCCATGTCGTTGGCCGATCATATTGCGTGGTTAAGCGTTGCCAATGTGCTTCCATCAAATGGCGTTCATCCATAAAAGGCAACAAAAAATCCAAGCTCGGCGCAATTAAAATTAGCCCTTTTGACATGGGGCGCTGTTTTAAAACAAGTAAATTTTTCACCGCACTTTGGCTGTTTGGATTACAACCTAAGCCGAAAACCGCTTCGGTAGGGTAGGCAACGACTTGCTGATTTTTTAAATGGTTAACAATCTCTTGTAAATTCATGAGGTTACTCGGTTGTAAAAATGTGGCGGCAGGTTTTATTCACACATTGCCAAGTGCGTTGTTCGCCCTGTTGTTTTTTTAATAAGGCTACATTGCCGTAGCATTGCGGGCAATCCACTAAATAAGGTTTAGTTGGCACGGAAAACTTACAATGCGGAAAACGGTTGCAGGCGTAAAATAGCTTGCCGGCACGTCCACGCCGCGCCACTAACTGACCTTCTTTACATTTCGGGCAAGGTACGTGTTCTTCCGTTTCCTCTTCTGCTTCCTCATGCACCACAAAATGACATTCCGGATAATTGCTACAACCGATAAACATGCCGAAATGCCCTTGTTTTAACGCCAATAAATGGCTGCATTGAGGGCAGGTTTGTTCCAATATTTTAAGGATTTTTACTTCGTTGGAAGCCTGTAACGGTTTCAAATAATCACATTGCGGATAGGCAGAACAGCCGAGAAACAGCCCTTTTTTGCCTTGTTTTATTTGCAACAACGCACCGCACTGCGGGCAGTGTTCCTCGTGTTTGGTAGGCTGAAATAAAGGTTGATTCATGGCATGCCCTAAAAGTGCGGTGATTTTTCTCGACAAATATGAAAATGCTTCAAGCGCCATTCTACCGTAAGTTTTGCGCCTTTTTCCACCCATGAAATGAAAAAGCAAAAGGTCGGCAAAGGCCACGGATTTCCTTTATACTAACGCCCAATATCAGGAGGGAACATGTTTGCATTGGATATTGATTTAAATGTGTTATTGGGCGTTTGCGTCGTATTGGGCGTGCTTTGCCTTATTTTGCTTTTTGTCAGCGCGCGCCGGAAACGGGATAGCGTTGAATTACAACAAGATTTAAATAAAAACATTGAAGATTTTAATCGCTTATTAGAAAAATTTGATGCCGTTACTGCCCGTAAAAATCAATTAGAACAAGAGGTAGTGAAAGCCCAAACCACGGTGGATGGGCTACAAATTCGCTTAAACGAACGGGATGAAAAAGTACAGTATTTGCAAACGGAACTGAACGAAGAACAGGCTCGCCATTCCGCCATCGCAGAACAAATAACGACGCTGAAAGAACGTTTTGGTGTGGCATCGGCACAGGCGGACAGCTTGCGCGGACAACTTGCGCAAAGCCAAGCGCAGATTGTCCGCAAAGAAGAATCGCTGGCAAATTTAACGGAAAAACACACCGCACTTTCGCAGGAACTGGCGGAATTGAAAACCACGTTAACGGAAAAAGAAAAGCATTTTGTCGAGCAGCAACAACATGTTGAACAAACCAAACAGCAGCTCAATACGGAATTTCAAAACCTCGCCAATCGTATTTTAGAAGAGAAAAGCCAGCGTTTTCAGCAAACGAACCAAGCGTCGATGGACAGCTTGTTAAAGCCTTTCCGTGAGCAAATTGAGAGTTTCCAAAAACGAGTGAATGAAATTCACTCGGAATCCCTTAAGGGCAACGCAGGCTTGGAGGCGGAAATTAAGAAAGTGCTGGAAATTGGTTTGAGTATGTCGCAACAAGCGAACAATTTGACTTCCGCTCTGAAAGGGGAAAAGAAAACCCTTGGTAACTGGGGTGAAATGCAGTTGGAGCGGGCGTTGCAATCTGCCGGCTTGGTGGAAGATGAACATTACACGGCACAGGCGCATTTCAAAAACGAAGAAGGCAAACGCAATTATCCCGACTTTATTCTTAACCTACCGGATGAGAAACATTTGATTATCGACAGCAAAATGTCGCTTAACGCCTATGAAAGTGCGGTCAGTGCTGAAGATGAAATAGAGCGTCAGGCGTTTCTGCGTGAGCATATTAAAGCACTGCGGAATCACATCGACGACTTATCCCGCAAAGATTACAGCAACCTTATCGGCATACGTAGCCCGAATTTCGTGTTGATGTTTATTGCCGTGGAACCGGCTTACATTGAAGCCTTAAAAATGGATCCGAGTTTGTTCGGTTATGGCTATGACAAAAATGTCATTATGGTGTCACACACCACGCTGATGCCGATTTTGCGCACGGTAGCGAACCTGTGGAGGGTGGAGCGCGGTAATGCGGAAGCGCGTGAAATCAGCGAAAAAGCCGGTGAGATTTACAACCAAATCTGCTTACTCGCAGAGCGTTTAGCGAAAGTGGGAAACAGCCTTTCCACCGTCAGTTCGCACTACAACAGTGCTGTTACTGCGTTAGTGGGGCAACAGGGCTTGATGGGCAAAGTGGAACGCTTTAAAGCACTCTCTGCCAAAGCCAACAAAACAATGCCCGATATCGAACCGCTACATCATGATTTTGAAACGGAACGGTTGTTGCTTAATAAAGAACAACAGTAATAAAAAGTGCGGTAGAAAAACCGCACTTTTGTTAACAGGGTAGATTCGACAAATACTTACAAGATCGAACTATTTATATAATTTTTTCGACCTGTTCAGGCGAGAGCAATCTTTGGTGTTTGGTGAATTCTTTCCCTAAATAGTAAGCACCAAAGTTTGTTAAATGGTCTTGATCTCCATAGAGATATTTTCCTTCTGCCATCACACTGTCTTTAGGTAGATATTGTTGTGCATCAACCCAATATGCATTCGGGATATCTTTAATTAAATCATGAATGATTTGGTTGCTCGCATCAATATCGCCCATTCTACGAATTGGCTCGAGATATTTATCTAACCCATATTTAGCGAGGAGATGTCCTCGAATAGGGGAACGGTTAATCGAACTGTTATTGGCAAAAACATAAACAGGTTTTACTGTGGCGAGTTTTTCCACCATTTTTTTGAATCTGATTTCAAAGTCAGGGACTAAATAGGATTCTGCTTCAAATCGTGGAACCGGTTGCCCTTCCATTCGAAGATCATAAAACTCAGAAATAAAAATAACATCGTATTTGGCTATTTCATCCCAATATGATTGGCATTCTGGTGTAATTTCCCCATCTTTATTCACCAATGCTAGGCAATCGATACCTATATTCAAAATATCGGCTTTCCAGCCTTCTTGTGCACCAACATAATTTAAGAAATAGGCTAAATGATCAGCATGAGAATCGCCAATCGTTAAGATTTTTGCTGGAAGAGCTGTATTTACATCTGTTAATAGTATTTCTTGATTGATTTGTGTTTTCTCATTTTTGATCTGTTTTCTTTCATAGGTGTTATATCCAATCACTAAAACAGAAGGGATCACATAGAGATATAAAAATGCCTGTTTGAAACTTAATTTTGATTTTCTAATTGGCTGCTCAATTAGGTAATAACTCAAGATAGAGAAAAGTACGGTTAACGCCGTGACTAACAATACAATTTGATTATCTATTTGTTTGGTGCCCGTAATATAGTAGGCAAAAGAGATAAATATCCAATGGTATAAATAGAGTGAATAAGATATTTTTCCAATAAATACCATTGGTTTGGTGGAAAGCAGTTTTTTGACAATACTATCTTGCGTTGTGGTGTAAATGACAAGGGCGGCAAGTAAACAAGGTAAAACTAAACTTACTCCGGGAATAAAGATTAACTTGTTATGATAAAAATATAGGCAAGCCAGTAATAATAAAAAACTGAAATTCCCAATAAGCTTTTTGTTAAAAGTATGATTTGCTCGTGGATTAATATTGTAAATGGCTAATAAAGATCCAATAAGTAACTCTGGAAAGCGTAAATTAGAAAGATAATAAGTATTCGGTTGATGTAATACATCTTTATAAAAAGTGTTAGGAATAAATGAGGTTAATAACAGCAGGATAAAGAGTATTAGTGTAAATCTAAAAATAGATTTTAAATCCCCTGCTTTTTTATATACAAATAATAAAAATAAAGGGAAAATTAAGTAGTATTGTTCCTCAACGGCTAATGACCAAATATGTAAAACAGGGTTTTCTGTCGCATTAAGGTCAAAATAACCTTGTTTAAACCCTAAATAAAAGTTGGAGGAAAATACAGCGGCAAGCTCAATGGTCTTTCTGAGTTGGTTAAAATCATTATAGATAAATAATGCAGAAGCAACCAAAGACACAAGGGCCATTACCACAATAAATGCCGGGTAAATTCGCTTTATACGGCGGGTATAGAAGTCTTTAAAAGAGAAACGATTTTCTTGTATCTCATTAATGATGATGCCGGTAATGAGAAAGCCGGAAATAACAAAGAAAATATCTACGCCAAGAAAACCACCCGGCAGCCAATTTGCATTGAGGTGGTAGATGATCACTGAAATCACCGCAATGGCACGAAGTCCATCTATTTCAGCACGATATTTAATTGAAGAAGACATGTAAATTCCTTAAAAAAGAGATAAAAAAAATCGCACTTTAGTTGCTTAAAGTGCGGTTCATTTTTAGACTGTTTTACACGTTGAAGCGGAAGTGCATCACATCGCCGTCTTGTACGATGTAATCTTTCCCTTCTAAACGCCATTTACCGGCATCTTTAGCACCGTTTTCGCCTTTGAATTGGATAAAATCTTCGTAGGCAATCACTTCTGCACGGATAAAGCCTTTTTCAAAGTCGGTATGGATGACAGCCGCGGCTTTCGGTGCGGTGGCGCCAACAGAAACCGTCCATGCGCGCACTTCTTTCACGCCGGCAGTGAAGTAGGTTTGCAGATTGAGAAGAGCATAACCGGCACGAATGACACGGTTTAAGCCCGGCTCTTCAATGCCGAGATCTTGTAAAAATTCGAGCTTTTCATCATCATCCAATTCAGCGATTTCCGCTTCGATTGCGGCACACACCGGCACCACGACAGAACCTTCTTTTTCGGCAAATTCGCGGACTTTGTCGAGGTATGGGTTATTTTCAAAACCGTCTTCATTCACGTTGGCAATGTACATGGTCGGTTTTAAGGTTAAGAAATTATAGCTTTTGATTGCTAGTAATTCGTCTTTGTCCAACGGCACGGAACGAATCATGCCTGCTTCAGAAAGTACCGGTAAGATTTTTTCCATCACGGAAAGTTCGAATTTTGCGTCTTTATCACCGCCTTTTGCACGTTTTTGCAAACGTTGAATGGCGCGTTCACAGCTGTCTAAGTCGGCTAACGCCAGTTCGGTGTTGATGGTTTCAATATCGTTTAACGGATCAATTTTGCCCGCAACGTGTACGATATCATCGTTTTCAAAACAACGTACGACATGGCCAATGGCGTCAGTTTCACGGATATTGGCGAGGAATTTGTTACCCAAACCTTCGCCTTTACTTGCACCTGCAACCAAACCTGCGATATCCACAAATTCCATGGTAGTTGGCAATACGCGTTCAGGTTTGACGATTTCCGCTAAGGCATCTAAACGCGGATCCGGCATTGGCACCACGCCGGTATTTGGCTCGATGGTGCAAAACGGATAGTTTGCCGCTTCAATGCCGGCTTTGGTTAAGGCGTTGAAAAGTGTGGATTTGCCCACATTCGGCAGGCCCACGATACCACATTTGAATCCCATAATTTTTCCTTATTGGTGAAGAAAAAGCGCGGTTGAAATTTACCCTGTTTTTTGACCGCACTTTTCGGTTAAATTTTAAAACTATTCAGTCGATTAGTGGCTTTGACGATGCCATCTTTGAAAAGCAGTTCCACGCAATTTGCCGCTTCATCCAAGGCTTTTTCAAGTGCTTCGCGCTCACTGGGTGAGGGTTTGTTTAACACATAACCTGCCACTAAATCACGATGTCCCGGGTGACCGATCCCAATGCGCAGACGATAAAAATTGTTGTTATTGCCCAATGCGGCGACAATATCTTTTAAGCCGTTGTGCCCGCCATGTCCGCCACCTAATTTCAGTTTAACGCTGCCAGGTGGTAAATCTAACTCATCATGCAGGACTAAAATTTCTTCGGGTTTGATACGATAAAAATTCGCCAATGCGCCTACCGCTTTGCCGCTTAAATTCATAAAGGTTGTCGGCACCAAAAAACGGATTTCTTTGCCGTTCATCAGCGTTTTTCCCACCTTCCCGAAAAATTTATTTTCCGCATTTAATGTGACATTAAACCGCCGTGCTAAACGCTCAATTAACCATTCTCCGGCATTGTGGCGGGTGTCTGCGTATTTATCGCCGGGATTGCCAAGCCCAACAATTAACTTAATTTCTGACATAGTCTGTTTACGTGAATAAAAATAGTGGCGTATTGTAGCGGAAAGTCGGTTTTTTCTCAATGAAGGGAAAAGGAAACCGCACTTTAATTATCTAAAGTGCGGTCATTTTTGAACGCGTTTTTAATCGCGGAAATTATTGAATTGGAATGGTTGTCCCAGTTCGGCTGTTTTGACGAGTTGAATCACGGCTTGTAAATCATCGCGGGATTTACCGGTAACGCGCACTTGCTCGCCTTGGATTTGGCTTTGGACTTTGATTTTGGAATCTTTGATCAGCTTGGTGATTTTTTTTGCCATGTCGGTTTCAATGCCTTGTTTCAGCTTGATTTCTTTGCTGTACGTTTTGCCGCTGTGTTCATAGTCAGCAGGGATATCTAACGAAGTGGATTCGATGTTACGTTTAATGCACGCGTTACGTAAAATGTCGATGAGTTGCTCCACTTGGAAATCCGATTCGCTGCTGACTTTAATGCTTTCGTTTTTTTCGTTAAATTCGATTGCGGCTTGTACGTTGCGGAAATCCCAACGATTAGTCAGTTCGCGGTTGGCGTTTTCTACGGCGTTGCGGATTTCATGTCCGCTGATTTCGGAAACAATGTCGAATGATGGCATGGTTTTCTCCTTATTTCATTTTGTCGTTTGCACTTAAAATACATAAAAGTGCGGTTAAATCGGTGAAATTGACGATAACTTGCGCCAATTGTTGTACTTTCGGTTTAGCGTGATAAGCCACGCCGACATCGGCAACTTGCATCATAGCGAGATCGTTGGCGCCGTCGCCGATGGCAACGGTGTTTTCAGTGGCAATGTTAAATTGTTGTGCCAACTGTTGTAAGGTTTGCGCTTTGTATTGCGCATCCACAATGGTGCCTTGTACGTTGCCGGTGAGTTTGCCGTTAATAATTTCAAATTGATTGGCAGCAATGAAATCTAAGCCGAGTTTTTGTTGTAATACTTCGGCAAAATAGGTAAATCCACCGGAAGCAATAGCCACTTTCCAACCGTGATTTTTGAGTTCTTTGACTGTTTCGACTAATCCCGGCATCAACGGTAAATGCTGTTTAACCTCTTGTAAAATGCCTTCCGGTGCATCTTTTAAGGTGGCAACCCGTTGGCGCAGACTTTGGCTAAAATCGAGCTCGCCACGCATGGCGCGTTCCGTAATGGCGGAAACCATGTCACCGGTGCCGGCAAGTTTGGCGATTTCATCGATACATTCAATTTGGATGGCGGTGGAATCCATGTCCATCACCAATAATCCCGCTTGCTTCAAACTGGCGTGAAAGTTTAGCGGCGCAATATCCAGTGCTAATTCATGGGCAATGCCTATCCATTCTGCTTTCCACTCACCTTTGAGCAATACCACGGTATTATGCAACACATTCCACGCGGAAAAACACAAAAAATTTTCACCGCACTTTTGCTGAAAAGCCTGTAACTTTGTGAGGTTTAGGTTGTCGGAATAGAGAATAAACGCCTGATCCGAATGATAGGGCTTGTCAGCAATAAATGGTGCAGGAAGTTCAGAAAAATGCGCCATAATGGCGTTAAGATTTTGTGTTTGCATAAAAATCCTGTAAATTGTGGCGGTTTTTAAAAGCACAGTATTCTAGCTTACTTATTAAACTTTGGGGAAAATAACTTGCATTTAACAAAAGAAAAAATGATTAAGGTGATGATGTTTCTCGGCATCATTTTGTTGTGTGTGGGTATCATGGCAATCATTTTATTTGGCGTACAACAATTTAAAATAGGCTCACAGCTAGCCAGTGTAAATCAGGTCGCTAATATTTCTCATTTATTGGCACGCCAGCAAGCCAATTTATTTTCGATGTTGTTGGTGAATAATGCGAAAACAGAACGGTTAGTGGAAAATTTGGATAATTTCACCAAAGAAGAATTTGTACTGGATGCGGCAGTGTATGCGCGTAATGGTGAATTATTAGCACAAAGCACCAACTCGTCGGATATACGCAGTTTGTTGGGCTTGGATAAAGAAGAAAAGGAAGCCGATTCTCAGCAAATTGTGGAACCTATTTATTCCCCAAACGGCCTGGAAGGCTTTTTACGAGTGACTTTTGATGCCAAATATGGGCAGACCACCCAAAGTAAAATTAATCAAATTTTTTATCGATTATATGGTGAAATTGTCATTGTTTTTCTCGTTGGAATTCTGTTTGCCAGCAGTTTTCATTATTTCCTCAGCCACTATCGCCGTAGCCGTAAGCATGTTCATGTTGTGGAAAAAACACCTACGCCAAGTAACAAAACAATGCCATCCACGAGCAAAGCGTTTCATCAGCGTCGGAGACGAATGCGATAGGGAAGTGTGGTGGCTTTTATGATCGTTTTTTCTTTAGGAAAAATTAAAATACACAAAAACAAAAAACCGCTCGTTTGAGCGGTTTCTTTTTTAATGGTAAGGCAAAAATTAGGCTAATTTTTTGATTTGAGCAGCTAATTTAGATTTGTGGTTTGCTGCTTTGTTAGCGTGGATTAAGCCTTTAGAAGCCATGCGGTCAACAACTTTTTGCATTTCAACGAATGCTGCTTCAGCTGCTGCTTTCTCACCCGCTGCTACTTGAGCATAAACTTTTTTGATGTAAGTACGCATCATAGAGCGTTGGCTTGCGTTGTGTTGACGGCGTTTTTCAGATTGAACCGCACGTTTTTTTGCTGACTTGATATTAGCCAAGGTCAAACTCCTAAAAATTTCTGTTAGTTAATAGTGACAAAATAGGGGCGTAAATATGCCGATTTCTTATACATTTGTCAACGGGAATTTTGTGTTGATTTCGGTGAGACACAACCGAAAGTAAGCATCGTTATTCTTAACAAGTGCTTCCTAAATGGGCTCACACAAACGATGTGAGCGGGATTTTAACAGTTTTTTCCCTTAGAATATAGCGTAAAAACGAAATTTCTATACAATTAGGCAAATTTTATCATTCAGAGTAATTCGTTTTGAGTAAAAGATTATTAAAATCCGGCATGATCGTGAGTGGGATGACGCTTGTTTCGCGTGTATTAGGCTTGGTGCGCGATGTAGTGATCGCCAATTTAATTGGTGCGGGCGCAGCGGCAGACGTGTTTTTATTTGCTAACCGCATTCCTAATTTCCTCCGCCGATTATTCGCCGAAGGGGCGTTTTCACAAGCGTTTGTGCCTGTGTTGGCGGAGTATCAAAAATCCGGTGATTTATCCAAAACCCGTGAATTTATCGGCAAAGTGTCCGGCACCTTGGGGGGCTTGGTTACCGTCGTTACGTTATTGGCGATGATCGGCTCGCCGGTGGTCGCGGCCATTTTCGGGACAGGTTGGTTTGTGGATTGGTTGAATGACGGGCCAAATGCGGAAAAATTCACGCAAGCCTCGTTGCTGCTCAAAATTACCTTTCCTTATTTATGGTTTGTGACCTTCGTTGCGCTGTCCGGTGCAATTCTGAATACCATCGGCAAATTCGGTGTGATGTCGTTCTCGCCGGTGTTGCTCAATATTGCCATGATTGCCACGGCACTTTGGTTGGCTCCGCAGTTGGAAAATCCGGATTTAGGCTTGGCTATCGGGATCTTTCTCGGCGGGTTATTACAATTTCTGTTTCAACTGCCTTTCTTATATCAAGCCAAATTATTAGTAAAACCCAAATGGGCGTGGCATGACGAAGGCGTGAAGAAAATCCGCACACTGATGATTCCTGCCTTATTCGGTGTTTCTGTGAGCCAGATCAACTTGCTGCTTGATACCTTTATCGCTAGTTTCTTAATGACGGGCTCCATCAGTTGGCTGTATTATTCCGACCGCTTGTTAGAGTTTCCTCTTGGTTTGTTCGGTATTGCCATTTCTACAGTGATTTTGCCGACCCTTGCCCGTCATCATGTGAACCGTGACGATAATGCCAAAAGTGCGGTGGATTTTCGCAACACAATGGACTGGGGCGTACGCATGATTTTATTGCTTGGCGTACCTGCCATGATTGGTATCGCTGTGTTGGCTCAGCCTATGTTGCTCGTGCTGTTTATGCGCGGCAGCTTTACCTTTAGCAATGTGCAATCAGCCTCTTATTCCCTGTGGGGCTTTAACGCAGGGCTTCTGAGTTTCATGTTAATCAAGATTTTGGCGAACGGTTATTATGCCCGTCAAGATACCAAAACGCCGGTGAAAATCGGCATCATTGCCATGGTGAGCAACATGGCGTTCAATTTATTAGCGATTCCTTTCAGTTACGTAGGTTTGGCGATGGCGTCTGCCATGTCGGCAACCTTAAACGCCTATCTGCTTTATCGCGGTTTGGCGAAAGCGGACGTTTATCATTTCAGCCGTCAAAGTGCGGTGTTTTTTCTGAAAGTTTTTTGTGCCGCCGCCATGATGGGGCTGTTGGTTTGGTATAACAGCCCAACACTCATTGAATGGAATGCCATGAGTTTTCTTACCCGTGTGCATTGGCTCGCATGGCTGATCGTTTTAGCGGCAATCATTTATGGTGGAATATTAGTGTTGTTAGGTATTCGTAAACGGGATTTGATGGGCGTGCACACCGCATGAAATTCGCTTTTGTGACGCCTTAATTTATGCGTATAATACCGAAATCTTTTTTCACTGAAATTAAATGGAACAAATTTAACAATGCAGCTGATTCGTGGCTTGGGAAATTTACCGCAAAATTTGCACGCTTGCGCGTTGACTATCGGCAATTTTGACGGCGTGCATTTGGGACATCAAGCCATTTTGCGTCATTTGCGGACAAAAGCCGATGAGTTGCATTTACCCATGGTGGTGATGTTGTTTGAACCGCAGCCACGCGAGTATTTCTGTGCGGAAAATGTCCCTGCGCGCTTAATGCGTTTACGCGATAAATTGCGTTATCTCAAACAGGCAGGCGTGGACATGGTGATTGTGGCAAAATTCGACCGCACTTTTGCCAATTTACCGGCGCAGCAATTTATTGAAGATTGGCTGGTACGCAAATTAAATGTGAAATTTTTAAGCATTGGTGATGATTTTAAATTTGGTGCCAAACGCCAAGGTAATTTTGCACTGTTGCAACAAGCTGGGGAAAAGTTTGGTTTTACTGTAGAAGATAGCCGTAGCTTTTGCTTAGATGAATTGAGAATCAGTAGTACAGCGATCCGCGAGGCGTTGGCGAATGATGATTTAACGTTGGCGGAAAAATTACTTGGACGTCCTTATCGCATTTTAGGTCGCGTGATTCATGGCAATGAGCTTGGTCGCACCATCGGCTTTCCGACCGCGAATATTCGCTTGCATCGTCAGGTGAATCCGGTCAAAGGCGTGTATGCCGTCAAAGTGCGGTTAAAATCCGGCGCGTTTTTTAATGGGGTCACGAACATCGGCACCCGCCCGACCATTAACGGTGTGAATCAATTATTAGAAGCGCATTTATTCGATTTTCAAGGCGATCTTTATGGTCAATGGTTGGATGTAGAACTCTGTCATAAAATCCGCAATGAAATGAAATTTCCCTCTTTTGACGATTTAAAAGCACAAATTGCGAAGGACGTGGAAACGGCGAAAAACGTTTTCAAAACTGACCGCACTTTATAGAACACAAATTTTAATTTTTACATAACACTGGAATATAAAATGACTGATTATAAAAATACCCTTAACCTCCCTGAAACGGGCTTTCCAATGCGTGGTGATTTAGCCAAGCGCGAGCCTGTGATGTTAAAAAACTGGTATGAAAAAAACCTTTATCAAAAAATTCGTGAAACCTCAAAAGGCAAAAAATCCTTTATTTTGCACGATGGCCCTCCGTATGCGAACGGCAACATTCATATCGGCCATGCCGTAAATAAAATTCTGAAAGATATTATCGTGAAATCCAAAACCGCATTAGGTTTTGACTCGCCTTATATTCCGGGTTGGGACTGTCACGGTTTGCCGATTGAATTAAAAGTAGAAGGCTTAGTGGGCAAACCAAATGAGAAAATTTCTGCGGCCGAATTCCGGGCGAAATGCCGTGAATATGCCGCGGAACAGGTAGAAGGGCAGAAAAAAGACTTTATCCGTTTAGGCGTGTTGGGCGATTGGGATAACCCTTATTTGACCATGAACTTTGATACCGAAGCACACATTATTCGTACGCTTGGCAAAGTGATTGCTAACGGCCACTTATACAAAGGATCCAAACCGGTGCACTGGTGTTTGGATTGCGGCTCTTCTTTAGCGGAAGCGGAAGTGGAATATGAAGACAAAGTTTCTCCGTCCATTTATGTTCGTTTCCCGGCGGTAAGTGCGGTAGAAATTGAAGAGAAATTTAACGCTGTAGGCAAAGGCCATGGCAAATTATCTGCAGTCATTTGGACAACAACGCCTTGGACAATGCCATCTAACCGTGCGATTGCGGTAAATGCAGAATTAGACTACAACCTAGTCCAACTTGGTGATGAGCGTGTGATCTTAGCCGCTGAATTAGTGGAATCTGTGGCGAAAGCCGTGGGTGTAGAACACGTTGAAATTTTAGGGGCCGTAAAAGGTCAAGCGCTTGAGTTAGTACGCTTTAACCATCCGTTCTATGATTTCACTGTGCCGGTGATTTTAGGCGATCACGTGACTACCGATGGCGGTACAGGTTTAGTACACACTGCACCGGATCATGGTTTGGACGACTTTATTGTAGGACAAAAATATAATTTACCAATGGCGGGTCTTGTATCTAATGACGGTAAGTTTATTTCGACCACTGAATTCTTTGCAGGTAAAGGCGTATTTGAAGCCAATCCATTGGTTGTTGAAAAATTGCAAGAAGTGGGCAACTTATTAAAAGTGGAGAAAATCAAACACAGCTACCCACACTGCTGGCGCCATAAAACCCCGATTATTTTCCGTGCGACTCCGCAATGGTTTATCGGCATGGAAACACAAGGTTTACGCCAACAAGCCTTAGGTGAAATCAAACAAGTTCGCTGGATTCCGGATTGGGGTCAAGCACGTATAGAAAAAATGGTGGAAAACCGCCCGGACTGGTGTATCTCCCGTCAGCGTACTTGGGGCGTGCCAATGACCTTATTCGTGCACAAAGAAACCGAAGAATTACACCCACGTACTTTAGAGTTGCTTGAGGAAGTGGCTAAACGCGTGGAGAAAGCCGGTATTCAAGCATGGTGGGATTTAGACAAAAAAGAATTATTAGGTGCGGACGCAGAAACCTATCGCAAAGTGCCTGATACTCTTGACGTATGGTTTGACTCAGGATCCACTTATTCTTCTGTGGTAGCGAATCGTCTGGAATTTAATGGTCAAGATATCGATATGTATTTGGAAGGTTCCGACCAACATCGTGGTTGGTTTATGTCTTCTTTAATGCTTTCTACCGCGACAGACAACAAAGCACCATACAAACAAGTATTAACCCACGGCTTCACCGTGGATGGTCAAGGCCGTAAGATGTCAAAATCTATCGGTAACATCGTGACGCCACAAGAAGTGATGGATAAATTCGGTGGCGACATTTTACGTTTATGGGTGGCTTCTACCGACTATACCGGTGAAATGACCGTTTCTGATGAAATCTTAAAACGTGCGGCGGACAGCTATCGTCGTATTCGTAACACGGCACGTTTCTTATTAGCGAACTTAAACGGTTTTGATCCACAACGTGATGCAGTGAAACCGGAAGAAATGATGAGCTTGGATCGTTGGGCGGTGGCTTGTGCATTAGACGCTCAAAACGAAATCAAAGACGCGTACGATAACTATCAATTCCACGCCGTGGTACAACGTTTAATGCGTTTTTGTTCGGTGGAAATGGGCTCGTTCTACCTTGATATTATCAAAGACCGTCAATACACCACCAAAGCGGACAGCCTTGCGCGCCGTAGCTGCCAAACCGCCTTATGGCACATTGCAGAGGCATTGGTACGTTGGATGGCACCAATTCTTTCCTTTACGGCGGATGAAGTGTGGGGCTACTTGCCACAAACGGCAACTGCACGTGCAGAATTCGTCTTCACTGAAGAATTCTACGAAGGCTTATTCGGCTTAGGCGCGAACGAAAAATTAGATGATGCTTATTGGCAACAATTGATTAAAGTACGTTCCGAAGTGAACCGCGTATTAGAAATTGCTCGTAACGACAAAGTCATCGGTGGTGGCTTAGAAGCGGAAGTGACTGTTTATGCTGACGATGCATATCGTGCGTTGTTAGAGCAATTAGGCGATGAATTACGTTTCGTGTTGATTACTTCAAAAGCGGAAGTGAAAGCATTAGCAGACAAACCGGCAGATGTGGCTAACGGTGAGTTAGATGGCATCGCAGTAAGTGTTGCCCGTTCTCAAGGCGAAAAATGCCCACGTTGTTGGCATTATTCCGACAAAATCGGCGTGAATCCGGAACATCCGACACTTTGCCCGCGTTGCGTAGAAAACGTTGCAGGTAACGGCGAAGTGAGACGTTTCGCTTAATCATGTAGTAGAGCCTAAATAAAAGTGCGGTCAAAATTGACCGCACTTTTTGATCGTAAAGCATTTACTTATTTTTTCAGCTCCGTAGCGTAATGTTCTATCGCCATTTTGGACTTCAATAATCCTTGTTGCAACATGAAGTCCGCCATTTTTTCATAGTTCGCTTTATTAAAGCTGCCCGGTTGTTTACTCAAATAAGGCAGCGTGTCTTTCCAAGCTCGACGGTTGAGTTCGTTATCCAATTCTGCTGGTTTATAGCTGACAAAAAGCTGCCAACTTTCTTCCGGGTGTGCGTTGAGGTAATCCGTGGCTTGTTGTAGCGCGCTGACAAAATCTTTGTATTTCGCTTCATGAATCTTGTCTTTATTGGCGACGATAATTAATTCATCATAGGTTGGCACGCCATACTGTTCAGGGAAAAATGCCTTGCCTTGATAACCTTCAATGGCTAATTGATTCAATTCAAAATTGCGGAACGAGCCGATAACCGCATCCACTTGTTTGCTAATTAAAGAAGGGGAGAGAGACCAATTCACGTTAATCAGTTGGACATCTTTATTACTTAAATTAGCTGACTTCAACATGGCATCCAACAGCGCCGTTTCAAAACCGCTAACGGAATAGCCGATTTTCTTTCCTTTCAAATCCGCTAAGGTTTTGATGCCGCTGTTTTCCAACGTGACCAAGCTGTTTAGCGGAGAATCTGCCAATGTCGCAATACGCACTAAAGGTAGTTTTTCATCCACTTGAATATGCAGTTGTGGTTGATAATCTACGGCTAAATCTGTTTTGCCGGCGGCGACCAATTTAGGCGGTAGCGATGGATCGGCAGGCTCAATAATATCCACTTCCAGATTATGTTCGGCAAAAAAACCTTTTTGCTGTGCGACGATCAACGCCGCGTGATCCGGGTTGACAAACCAATCCAGCATTAAAGATAGTTTTTGTTTTTCAGCGGCTTGAACGCTAAGCGAAAGCGCGCCGATAATCAATGTTGAAAGAATGTGTTTTTTCATAGTAGCTCCTTTTTGTGGTTAAGCGAGATCCAAGCCCATTTGCCAAAAGGCAATTTCCATGCGGGTGGCCGTCGTAAAGATGTGTTGAATATGATTTTGTTGAGTCGGGGTAAAGTCGGCACAAAGTGCGGTCAAAAAGGCGGATGTTTCTTCCGCTTCTTGCTGAAAAGCCTCCGAAGCATAGGTATCGATCCAGGTTTGATACGGATTATTGGCTAAGCGTGGGTAGTTTTCTGTGATATAGCGTGCGATTTGTGCGTAGCCTACGGCACAAGGCGTAATGGCCGCATAAATTTCCGCTAAACCGCCGGTAGCACCGCAATCCAATAAATAGCGGGTATAGGCAACACAAGCAGCGCTTTCTTGGGTCGCAAATATTTCCGCTTCACTGATGCCCCATTTTCGGCAATAGGCCAAATGCAATTGAATTTCCTGACAAATACTGTCCAGGCTTTTTCGAGGTATTTCCATTTGGCTAAAGTTTTTGGCTTTAAAGATAGCCAAGGCAAACGCACGGCTGTAATGAAACAGGTAAAGGTAATCCTGTTTTAAATAATGGCGAAAGCATTCGGGCGGCAACGAGCCATTTGCCAATTGTTTGACAAAGTCATGTTCTATATATTGTTGCCAATAAGGCTGGGCGTTTTTAATCAGTTGGTTGAGCATTTTTCCTCCTAATGCACATAACTTACCCACGGCAGGGCTTTGCGCAGTAATTTATCCACGACGAAATACAGGCAAAGCGCCATGAGTAAAAGTAAAAATAGCGCCGCAAACATCAAGTCGATTTGCATGCGGGCATTGGCTTGTAGCATTAAATAGCCCAAGCCTTCCGAAGAACCGACCCATTCCCCCACAATGGCGCCAATGGGCGCAATGGAGACGGCAATGCGTAATCCCGACGCCAATGCGGGCAATGCCGCCGGTAAACGCACTTTAAATAGCATTGCCGCAGGTGAAATACGCAAGGTTTGGGCAAGTTGAAGCCAGGGTTTCGGTGTGTTGCGTAGGCCGTCATAGCAGGCTGCCGTGACGGGAAAATAGATAATCAAAATCGCCATAGTGATTTTAGAGGTCATGCCATAACCGAGCCATAATACGAGCAATGGTGCGATGGCAAACACTGGAATGGCTTGTGAAATCACTAATAATGGCATTAAGAAAGCCGAGATTTTACGGGAAAGAGTAAGCAGTAGCGCAGAAGATAGCCCGAATAGAAAACCGAAAACTAAGCCTAACAAAATTTCCAGCAAGGTAATTTGGGCATGCATGAAGAGCAAGTCCGCTTGCGTCATTAATCGTTGCCATACAGCAAGTGGGGTTGGCAATAAATAGGGCGGCACATCAAACAGACTGATAATGCCTTGCCAGAACGCAATGAACAGGGCGCTTAATAAGATAAGACGGGCGATTTTCTTCATGTTGGCTCCGCCATTAATTCTTCGATAAGTCTATTTTGCAGCGCCCACAGCGCCTCTTGGTTTAGCTGATGGGGTTTTATGGCATCCAATTGGGCAACCTGTTTTATTTGTACCGGTTGACCTTGCAACACATAAATTTTTTCCCCTAAACGAATGGCTTCTTGCGGATCATGGGTCACCAAAATCACAGTTTTCTCTTTCAGTAGTTCACAGGCAAGATTTTGTAACTGTAAACGGGTGACCGCATCCAAGGCGGAAAAGGGTTCATCCATTAAAATTAAATCGGCATCTTGCATTAAAGTGCGCGCCAATGCCACCCGTTGGCGTTGTCCACCGGAAAGTTGATAACAAGGTTTATGCCAATGATCCGCCATGCCGACGGCATGTAATAGTTCTTTGGCTTTCTCTTGGGTTTTGGCATTTTTCTGACTGCTAAGGTGCTGCGCCAACTGCACGTTATCCAACACAGAAAGCCATGGGAATAAACTGTCTTGCTGTGCCAACCAAGCCGCTTTGGTGTGAGGGGAAAATTGGATATGCCCTTGGGTAATTGCGGTTTTTTCCAAGCCTGCAATGGCGCGAAGTAAGGTGGATTTCCCTACACCGGAGCGCCCAAGTAGCACAACCCATTCCCCTTGTTCTACACGAAAATGAAGATCGACAAACAATGGCTTGTGATCGAATTGCAAGCATAGATGTTGGATATCAAGGCAATACATCGCAGGCTAACTTAGCGCGAGAGGCCGAAAAGTGCGGTGGATTTTAAGAATGTTTTTAAAAAGAATGGCAATATAGACATGATTTAGTTTCCTACGTCAGTGTTAACTGTTTCAGGTTCACGGGTATTATCTCAGCCAATGGCACCCCGACTAATAATGGCGCAAAGTCTATCGAAAAAGAGCAGGAAAAACAAATTGCGCTGTTCAATTTTGTGATCCCCGTCATAGAGAAATTCTGTTCTTTCATGATGTTTCAAATCAGTTTTTCTGTATAAAACCTTGCCTTGTGCTAGAATGGCGACCTAATTTTGATAATGATTTTATTTAGGAAAAACTATGTCCCAACAAAAATCCGGACTCTCTTTTCTCTGGCTAAGTGCGGTCGCTTTTTTGCTTGATTTGCTGACGAAATATATCGTGGTACAAAAATTTGATTTGTATGAAAGCGTGAATGTTTTGCCGGTGTTTAATCTCACTTATGTGCGCAATTATGGCGCGGCATTCAGCTTTTTGGCAGATCATGATGGTTGGCAAAAATATTTCTTTATTCTGTTGGCGATTGGTATTTCTCTGATGCTGGCGTATTTCATGAAGAAAAATCGTGCTGATCAAACATTACAAAATGCCGCCTACGCGCTCATTATTGGTGGTGCACTTGCTAATATGGTGGATCGTGCCTACAACGGTTTTGTGGTGGATTTCTTTGATTTTTATTGGGATATTTATCATTATCCGGTGTTTAATGTGGCGGACATTGCCATTTGTATCGGCGCCGGTTTACTCGCATTAGATGCCTTTAAAGGCGATAAAAACAAACAAAAGAGCGGTCAAAAATGAAGATAATTTTAGCCAATCCACGCGGTTTTTGTGCTGGTGTCGATCGTGCCATCAGTATTGTTGAATTGGCGTTGGAAATTCATGGTGCGCCGATTTATGTCCGTCATGAAGTGGTGCATAATCGTTTTGTGGTGAATGGGTTACGCGAACGCGGTGCCATTTTTGTCGAAGAACTGAGTGAAGTGCCGGACGGCGCGATAGTCATTTTCTCCGCCCATGGCGTATCTCAAGCAGTACGCCAAGAAGCCAAAGATCGTCGCTTGAAAGTCTTTGATGCAACTTGTCCGTTGGTGACCAAAGTACATATGCAAGTGGCGCGTGCCAGTAAAAAAGGGACGAAAGCGATTTTAATCGGCCACAAAGGCCATCCGGAAGTGGAAGGCACCATGGGGCAATACGGCAACCAAGAGGGCGGCATTTATCTCATTGAAAGCATCGAAGATATTGCTAATTTGCCGGTGGCTCAAAACGATGATTTAACCTTTATGACGCAAACCACGCTGTCTTTAGATGACACGGCAGAAACCATCAGCGCGTTAAAAGAAAAATATCCTGCGATTCAAGGCCCGCATAAAAACGACATTTGTTATGCCACAACCAACCGTCAACAGGCAGTGCGTGAACTAGCAAAACAATCGGATCTGGTGGTCGTGGTAGGCTCCAAAAACTCCTCGAACTCTAACCGTTTGGCTGAGTTGGCTTCTCGAATGGGGGTGGCGTCTAAGTTAATTGATGATCCGAATGATATTCAGCCGGATTGGTTTAACGGCGTGCAAACCATTGGTGTCACCGCAGGTGCTTCCGCGCCGGAAGAATTAGTGCAATCAGTGATTGTTCGTATGAAAGAATTTGGCGTCACGGATGTAGAAGAATTACAGGGGCTCGAAGAAAATATGTTCTTTGAAGTGCCAAAAGAATTGCGGGTAAAAGAGGTGAGTTAGTTTTTAATTGCACCTTGTCGATATGCAAACTGAACATCATTTTCGCATTGTAAAAATGCAAATTCTCCGCCGTATTCAATATGGTTTACAGGTGGCGGAAGAATATTTCAAACAAGTTTTTATACCTCCTCAAATTCATTATGAATTAAAAGGTGTCAAGGCTGGTGTTGCCTATTTGCAACGAAATACCATCAATTTTAACCGCACTTTATTGTTGGAAAATTCGGAAGAATTTATTCAGCAAGTGGTATTGCATGAGTTGGCCCATATTGTGGTTTATCAGCATTACGGCCATGTGCAACCTCACGGCAAAGAATGGCAATTTGTGATGCAAGAGATATTCCATTTGCCTGCGGAAACTTACCACCAATTTGATTTATCCTCCGTGCAGGGAAAAACCTTTACATACCGTTGTGCTTGTCAAACACATAAGCTCAGTATCCGTCGTCATAATAAAATTCAGCGTGAAAGTGCGGTGTATTTCTGTCGAAAATGTAAAACCCAATTAAATTGGATTGGGCTGGAAAATGAAGAAAATTGACAGTTCCGTTTATTACGTCGTTGTGACTCATTCCCTTTAAAAAACACCTTCTTTTTTCTCGTTTCTCGATCGACTTCACAAAAAAGTGCGGTCATTTTTCTGAACGTTTGTATGGCGCATACAAAATCGCTAGATTAATGAAACCGAAATCAGTACAATCGCACCCTTATTTTTTCTATTGTTTAAAATATAACCAAGAAATTTCGGTATCCGCCGTAATGTGTAATAACGAGGCTCCATGTCAGAACAAACAGTATCAGCACAAGCTGTTGCCGAACCGGCAAAAAAAGTCAATTTAATGAATTTAACCCGTGCGCAGATGCGTGAATTTTTTGCCGAATTAGGTGAAAAACCGTTCCGCGCCGATCAGTTGGTGAAATGGATTTACCATTTTGGTGAAGATAATTTCGACAATATGACCAATTTAAATAAAAAGTTACGGGAAAAATTAAAGTCCGTGGCAGAAATTAAAGCGCCGGAAGTGGCGGTGGAACAGCGTTCTGCCGATGGCACGATTAAATGGGCGATGCAGGTCGGCGATCAGCAAGTGGAAACCGTGTACATTCCGGAAGCGGATCGCGCAACGTTATGCGTTTCTTCACAGGTTGGTTGCGCATTGGCTTGTACTTTTTGTTCTACCGCACAACAAGGCTTCAACCGTAATTTAACGGTGTCGGAAATTATTGGGCAAGTATGGCGCGCATCGAAAATTATCGGTAATTTCGGTGTGACCGGCGTGCGCCCGATTACCAATGTGGTGATGATGGGCATGGGCGAACCGCTATTGAATGTGGCGAATGTGGTGCCGGCGATGGAAATTATGTTGGATGATTTCGCTTACGGTTTATCTAAACGTCGCGTGACATTATCCACTTCAGGTGTGGTGCCGGCGCTTGATAATTTAAGCAAAATGATTGATGTGGCATTAGCGATTTCCTTGCACGCACCAAACGATGAATTGCGTGATGAAATCGTGCCACTAAACAAAAAATACAATATTAAAACCTTGATTGATTCGGTGAATCGCTATTTAAGTGTTTCCAACGCCAACCACGGCAAAGTGACGATCGAATATGTCATGTTGGATCATGTGAATGACCATGTGGAACATGCGCATCAATTAGCGGAAGTGTTAAAAAATACGCCATGTAAAATCAATTTGATTCCATGGAACCCGTTCCCGGAAGCGCCTTATGCGAAAAGTTCTAATACGCGTATTGACCGATTCCAAAAAACCTTGATGGAATACGGTTTAACGGTGATTGTACGCAAAACCCGTGGCGATGACATTGATGCTGCCTGCGGGCAATTAGCCGGTGATGTGATTGACCGAACCAAACGTACTGCGCAGAAAAAACGTTTTGGTGAGGCGATTGCCGTTCAAGTTCAGTAACCATTCAAACTCGGAGGAAAATAAATGGTTCATTTCTCGTTCTTTACTCGAATCATACCGTTTATTTTCCCCTTTCTTTTTTCTGCCTGTGTTTCCCAACAAGTTTCATCTGATTTTGATAAACAACAAGCAGCAAAAGCCCGTGTTGAATTGGCATTAGGCTATTTGCAGCAAGGGGATCACAACCAAGCAAAGGCAAATTTAGACAGGGCGATTTCTTATGCGCCAGGTTATTATTTAGTACATGCGGCGCGCGCTTATTTTTATCAGCAGCTGGGCGATGTGATTCAGGCAGAACAAGCCTATTTGACTGCCATTAAGTTAGATAAAAAACAAGGTGATGTTTTCAACAATTTCGGTACCTTTCTTTGTTTGCAAGGTAAATATTCTGCCGCCTATGAGCAATTCCATAAAGCATTAAAGGCGCCTAATTATTATCGGCAGACTGATACTTACGAAAATCTTGCACTCTGTGCTTTATCAGCAAAGGATTTAACGGCTTATCAGGAAAATCTGTTAATACTTGAAAAAATGGAACCGGAACGGGCAAAGAAATTAGCGTTACGCGCTAAATAGCCGATCAAAGTGCGGTCATTTTTGTCGGTGTTTTTAGCCCATTATTTTGAGATTGCTTTTGTTCTCCTAAAATAGGTGAAAATGCCATTTAAAATTGATTTTGTACAGTGTGACAATTTCCATGTCAGATAACAATAACGCCATATAACTGTTGCAAAACCAGCCTTACCACCTTAAACTTTAGCACTTAATTTTTAGCTAAAAATACCATTCCTATGAATACACCTAAAACAATTCAAGAAGCGCAAAATAATGCACAAGAAATCACTGTCGGTGATAAGTTTCGTTTGGCAAGAGAAGCTCTAAATCTTTCATTGGAATCTGTCGCTCAAGCTATTGCATTACGTCCTTCAATTCTTCAAGATATTGAAAATAACAGATTTATTCATCGCTCAACGCCCGCGACCTTTGTTCGTGGTTATGTGCGTAGCTATGCAAAATTTCTTAAAATTGCAGACCATGAATGGCTGAATGTGATTGATTTTGGTGATGAACAGAAGAATGACTTGGGTAAAAATGCACGAGCAACGAACTCCGTTAATCGATATTCTTCTCATAATCGTTGGGTTGGTTATTTTAGTGCTTTAGTTGTATTGGTTGTTCTTGGTATGACGGTCATGTGGTGGTGGGAAAACTATAAGCAATCTAATGCAGAGCGCGATAACTTAGTGAATTCTTACACCCAATTGTCAGCAGAAGCGCCAGCTGCAGTAACCAATGTTGAGAATGTGTCTGTGGTCACGCAGCCAATCAGTCAGGCAGAAAATCATCTTGTTGAACCAGTATCGACTGAGGCTACTGTTGAAGTTAAACCGCAAGAGAATTTGGTTGTGGCACCAGTAGTTGTTGAAACAGAAGTCGCACCGGCAAATGTGTTGCAATCGGAAATGACCAAAATCAACGGTGCAGAGCAAACGGCAGCCATGCCTGAAAGTTCACCAATGGAAATTGCAGCTGCAACTACACCTACAACATCTTCCGCAACTGAAAGTGCGGTGGAAAATCCAAATGTTTCTGCGGTCGCGACAAATGATAATTTATACATTGAAGTGATCGGTAATTGCTGGATCAGTGTGAAAGACAAAAATCGTAAGGTGTTAGCACAAAAAGAATATAAGCAAGGCGATGTGTTAAGTTTCAACGAAGAAGAGCCTTATTCTTTAATTATCGGTGCTCCGGGGAATGTCAAAATTATTTATAGAGGCGAAGCTTTCCCATTAACACTTGACGGGCGTGTCGCAAAATTTAAATTACCTCAATAATGGGCGAATAATGTTAGAAAAGCCAAAAATTCATCGTAGAGAATCCACGAAAATTTATGTAGGGAATGTACCCATCGGTGGTGATGCACCGATTGCAGTACAGTCTATGACCAACACACGAACTACCGATGTTGAAGCCACTGTCGCGCAAATCAAATCGTTAGAGCGCGTGGGTGCCGATATTGTGCGTGTGTCCGTGCCGACGATGGAAGCCGCGGAAGCCTTCAAATTAATCAAGCAGCAAGTAAGCGTGCCATTAGTCGCTGATATTCATTTTGATTATCGCATTGCGTTGAAAGTCGCTGAATATGGTGTGGACTGCTTGCGTATCAATCCGGGCAATATCGGACGTGAAGATCGTATTCGCGCCGTAGTAGATTGCGCGAAAGATAAAAATATCCCAATTCGTATTGGGGTGAATGCCGGTTCACTGGAAAAAGACATTCAGGAAAAATACGGTGAACCGACGCCACAAGCGTTGTTGGAATCGGCATTGCGTCACGTAGAGATTTTAGATCGTTTGAACTTCGATCAATTTAAAGTGAGCGTTAAAGCCTCCGATGTGTATTTGGCGGTGGAATCCTATCGTTTACTTGCGAAAGCCATTAAACAGCCCTTGCATTTAGGTATTACCGAGGCCGGCGGTGCGCGTGCCGGTGCAGTGAAATCTGCCATCGGGTTAGGTATGTTATTGGCTGAAGGTATTGGTGATACGTTACGGGTGTCTTTAGCTGCGGATCCTGTAGAAGAAATCAAAGTCGGTTTTGACATTTTAAAATCACTCCGTATCCGTTCTCGTGGCATTAACTTTATTGCTTGCCCAACTTGTTCCCGTCAGGAATTTGATGTGATTGGCACAGTCAATGCGCTGGAACAACGTTTGGAAGATATTATTACGCCGATGGATGTGTCAATTATCGGCTGTGTCGTCAATGGCCCTGGAGAAGCGTTGGTGTCTGATTTAGGTGTCACCGGTGGTAATAAGAAAAGCGGCTATTATCTTGACGGTGAGCGCCAGAAAGAGCGTTTTGATAACGATGATTTGATTAATCAATTAGAAGCAAAAATCCGCGCTCGTGTTGCGCAGCAAGATCCTAAAAATCGTATTCTTTAATTTTTAATAAACACAGGAAGTTATTGTGGCAAAAACTATTCAGGCAATTCGTGGAATGAACGATTGCTTACCAACAGAAACCCCACTATGGCAATGGGTTGAGAATAAAGTGCGGTCGGTTTTAAGTGCGTATGGTTACGCGGAAATCCGTATGCCAATTGTGGAAAGCACACCGTTATTCGCCCGCGCTATCGGTGAAGTCACCGATGTGGTGGAAAAAGAAATGTTTACGTTCGATGACCGTGATGAAGAAAGTTTGACTTTGCGTCCGGAAGGCACGGCAGGTTGTGTTCGCGCCGGTATTGAGCACGGTTTGTTGTACAACCAAGAACAACGCTTATGGTATATGGGGCCGATGTTCCGTTATGAACGTCCGCAAAAAGGCCGTTATCGTCAGTTCCATCAAGTGGGTGTAGAGATTTTTGGAATTCCTAACCCGGAAATTGATGCGGAGCTTATCGCCTTAACCGCCCGTTTATGGAAGGATTTAGGCATTTTTGATCATGTGACGCTTCAACTAAACTCCATTGGTTCATTAGAGGCGCGCAAAAATTATCGTCAAGCCTTAGTCGATTTTTTACAAAATCACATTGATATTTTAGATGAGGACAGCAAGCGTCGTTTAACCACCAATCCGTTACGGATTTTGGACAGTAAAGATCAACGTGTTCAAGAGGTGTTAAATGATGCACCGAAATTACATGATTATCTTGACGATGATTCCCGTGAGCATTTTGCGCAATTATGCGCCTTGCTTGATAGTTTAGGGATTCAATATGAAATCAATCAAAAATTGGTGCGTGGCTTAGATTATTACAATAAAACGGTGTTTGAGTGGGTGACATCTGCTTTAGGCGCACAAGGTACCGTCTGTGGCGGTGGTCGTTACGATGGGTTGGTTGAACAGCTAGGCGGTCATGCCACAAGTGGTGTTGGCTTTGCTATGGGCTTGGAGCGTTTGGTCCTGTTAGTACAGGAAGTGAATACACAGATTACCTTGCCAAGTGCGGTGGATATTTACATCGTTTATCAAGGCGAAGGCACTACCGTAGCAGCCTTTAATTTGGCGGAAAAACTTCGTTCAGAATTACCGCACTTACGTACGCTTTTACACTGCAGTGGTGGGAATTTCAAAAAACAATTTAAACGAGCCGATAAAAGTGGTGCGAAGTTAGCCTTAGTCATCGGCGAGGATGAAGTTAAAAACCAACAAGTGGTGGTCAAAAACTTGTTGCAACATAGTGAACAAGCGGTTGTGGCATTAAGCGATATCATCAATCATATTCAAAACACATTCAAATAAGGAAAAAACATGGCGTATACCATTGAAGAAGAACAAGAACTCAGTGCGATTAAAGCGTGGTGGCAAGAAAACTATAAGTTTATTATTGTCTGTTTTGTGATTGCTTTCGGCGGTGTGTTCGGCTGGAACTATTGGCAATCTTATCAGTTACAGAAAATCCACAATGCCTCTGCCGAGTATGAGCAAGTGTTGTTTAACTATGCAAAAGATCCGAAAGCACAAGAAGAGCAGTTCTCTCAATTTATTAAAAATAATGAGAAAACCGGCTATGCGGTGTTAGCGTTGTTAGATAAAGCAAAGATTGCGGTAGAGAATCAAGATTTTGTACAGGCTGAAGACGCGTTAAAACAGGCAGTAGCACAATCAACGGATGATGTTTTATCTTCTGTCAGTGCATTACGTTTGGCTGCGGTGCAATTCCAACTTGAGCAATTTGATCCTGCGTTGGAAAGTTTGAAGTTAGTGAAAGATCAGGCTTGGAATGGCGCTAAGAATATGTTGGTCGGCGATATTCAGTTGGCGAAAGGCGATAAGGATGCCGCGAAAAGCGCTTATCAACAAGCCCAACAGAATGCTACGCCGTTAGAGCAACAACTCATTCAAGTGCGGTTAAATAATTTATAGTTTTTTTGAGGCTTGGTTTTCCCAAGCCTTTCTTTTGCCCTGAATAAGGAATTCCCATGACATCGAATAAACGCCACATCCCTGTTCCACCGCCATTAATTTTTGTTTTTTGTGCATTGTTGATGAAATTCCTTCCGCCTGTTTTGCAATTTCCCTCTTCTTTGTGGTTGGTGATTGTATTCGGCGGAATGGGTTGCCTCATTGGGGCAGCCAGTGTTTTGCAGTTTTTATTGGCGAAAACAACCTTGAATCCCTTTCAACTTGAAACGGCTTCTCAATTAGTCACCGGTGGCATTTATCGCTTGAGTAGAAATCCGATGTATCTCAGCCTTGTTTTTATTTTATTGGCTTGGATGGTTTATCTCGGCTCACTGTCGGCGTTGTTTGGCGTGGGGTTATTTATTTGGTATGTCACCAAGTTTCAAATTAAACCGGAGGAAGAGGGACTCAAGCGTTTATTTGGGGCTACGTTTACAGACTATTGCCAGCGTACGCGTAGATGGTTGTGACAGCAATTATAAAGATAAAATTTCTTTAACGAAGGGAATCGTTAGTTTACGTTGCGCCTGTAATGAGGCCTGATCGAGTTTTTCTAACGCATTAAATAAGGTTTTCATATCCCGTTCTAAACGTTTGAAGAGAAAATTGGCGGTTTCGTCAGGTAATTCAATACCGCGCTGATGTGCGGCCAGTTGTAAGACAGCTATTTTTTGTTGATCATTTAACGGCATTAATTGATACACTTCGCCCCATGTAAGGCGGGAAGCTAAATCCGGTAAATGTACTGATAAATTGGTCGGCGATTGATCCGCGCTGATCACTAAAAGCGTTTTTCCAGTTTCTCGGATTCGATTAATTAAATCGAAAATAGCCACTTCCCAATCCGGATTGCCAATCACTTCTTGTAAATCATCCAAACACACTAATTCTTGTTGCTCTAGATTTTCCAGTACTGCCGGAGAGAAATATTGTGCTTTATTCAAAGGCACGTATAGCGCAGGTCGTTGATGCGTTAAGTAATGATGGCAAATGGCTTTTAACAGATGGCTTTTTCCACAGCCGCGCTGACCCCAAAGATAGAAAAAAGGTTGGCTGAGCTGGGAAAAGTTTTTTTGTAGCGAGCTGAGCAGAAGCTGATTGTTTTCCGCGTAGAAATTTTCCAGGGTGTCATTATCAAATTGATGAATGGGGAGAGGAAGTTGGAAATATGGCTCGCTCAAATCAAATACCGAAAATGCTGAAATAAAGTGCGGTAAGAATAAACGAAATTTTTAAAATTAGAAAGTCATTAGCGGATATTTTTCCTTTCCGCTAATGACTGTTACATATGCGTTTTATGCGGCTTCGTTTTTCGCTTTAGGTAATACCAAGTTCAAAATGATGGCAACCACGGCACAAAGGCTGATCCCTTTTAAGGACACGCCGCCGACATCAACGAACATGTTACCGATACCAAATGTCATGACCACCGCAATGATGCAAAGGTTACGTGCCTCGGTGACATCGACTTTGGCGCGGATTAAGGTGCTCATACCCACAACAGCAATGGAGCCAAATACCAACATCATGATACCGCCCATCACGATGGTTGGGATGGTAGATAAAAAGGCACCGACTTTTCCACAGAAAGAAATAGCAATTGCCCAGACTGCCGCCCAAGTCATGATATTTGGATTGAAATTACGGGTTAGCATGACCGCACCGGTGACTTCTGCATAAGTGGTATTTGGTGGACCACCTAATAATGATGCTGCGCTCGTTGCGATACCATCACCCAACAAAGTGCGATGTAAGCCCGGTTTTTTGATGAAGTCTTTGCCGGTGACGGAACTAATCGCCATAATGCCGCCTACGTGTTCCACGGCGGGCGCAATGGCAATTGGCAGTAAATATAAAATGGCTTCCAATTTAAATTCAGGTGTGGTGATGTTTGGCAAACTAAACCAAGGTGCATCTAAAACCGGTTGGAAATTAATGAGCCCCATGAAAAGGCATAGAACATAACCGACGGTGATACCGAACATAATTGGGATAAGTTTCATTAAACCTTTGGAGAAGACGGCCACGCATAAGGTTGTGATGAGGGTTACCATAGACACTAAAACAGCATCATTGTATTGGTAAGCGCTATTTTTACCGAGTGCCATATCGACGGCGACCGGCGCTAAGCCCATACCGATGATAATAATAACAGGGCCTACGACCACAGGAGGAAAAATGCGTTCTAATGCCGCAGCACCACGTAATTTGACTAATGTACTCAGCGCTAAATAAACCAAGCCTGCACAGGCTAAACCGCCCATTGTGGCAGGAATACCCCAAGTGGCGACACCATATTGAATCGGGGCAATAAAGGCAAAAGAAGATGCCAAGAAAATCGGCACTTGTTTGCCGGTGCAAAGTTGGAATAATAAAGTACCGATACCGGCGGTGAGCAAGGCGGTATTGGTATCTAATCCGGTAATTAACGGTACTAAAACCAATGCACCAAAGGCAACGAATAGCATTTGTAAACCCACAAATGCTTGTTTAACGGAACTCTGTTGCTCCGTAATTGGAGCTTGTGTTGTATGTGTCATGTAAGTTTCAACTCTCTGTCTGAATTAACTTAAAAAGTGCGGTCATTTTTCGAAACATTTTCATTTCTTTTGACCGCAAAAGAGGCGGATAAAAATCCGCCTAACGTGTTAATAAAATTTCCGGTTTCAGGATTATTTCGTACCGAAAATTTTATCTCCTGCATCACCTAAACCCGGAATGATATAACCGTTTTCGTTTAAGTGATCATCAATTGCCGCGGTGTATAATTCAATGTCCGGATGCGCTTTTTCTAATGCAGCAAGACCTTCCGGTGCGGCAACTAATACTAAGACTTTAATGTGTTTACACCCTTTTTGTTTGAGCAAATCGATGGTTGCAATCATGGAACCACCGGTTGCTAGCATTGGGTCAACAACGATAGCTAAACGTTCATCTAAATCGCTGGCTAATTTTTGGAAATAAGGTACCGGCTCAAGGGTTTCTTCATTACGGTACATACCGACAACGCTGATACGCGCACTTGGAACGTGCTCTAACACACCGTCCATCATGCCAAGGCCTGCACGTAGAATCGGTACAACAGTGACTTTTTTACCTTTGATTTGGTCAATCTCAACCGGACCGCACCAACCGTCAATAATGACTTTTTCCGTTTCTAAATCGGATGTCGCTTCATAAGTTAATAGACTTCCGACTTCTGTTGCCAATTCACGGAATTTTTTCGTGTTAATTTCTGCTGCGCGCATTAAACCCAATTTGTGTTTCACTAAAGGGTGTTTGACTTCAACTAATTTCATTTTTATCTCCTTAATATTAGACGGTTCGCCGCGAAAAAATAAATCGCGGAATAATATATCAAAGCCTGTTGCTTCTCAAATTTAGCTCAAAAATAATGCCTATGACATCATAGGCATTACGCTTGATTATTGCTCTTGGTTAATAAATGAGTCGTTTATCTCAATTTTCGCTTTAGTGCGTAGTGCATTTAATAAACTGTTTTGTAAGCTCACTTGAGAGAGTTGCTCAATTTGCACGGCAAATTGCTTTTGCTCTTGTTCGGTTAATTTGCCATCAACCACTTTATCTAATGCAATGATAACGACATCACCATTTGCATTGCTAGCGGCTTTATAGGTAGTTTTACCTTCTTCCGGCTTCGCCATAGAAAATACCGTATTGTTTAACACAGGATCTTTATTTTCGGCAAAGACCCAAGTTTGTTCTGCACCAAATTTTACGCCTTCAACAGACTTGCCTTCAGATAAATTTTGGACAATTTGTTCTGCTTGAGCTAATACGACTGCTTCTGCTTTTTGATGTTTTAAATGTGCGGTAATGTCAGCTTTGGCTTCATCTAATGTTTTGATGCTTTGAGGTTTATGATCAAGCACACGAACGACGACAGAATGTTGTTCACCCACGTTCATCGGTTCAGAGTTGCTACCGCCTTGGGAAAGATCAGAATCGAAAACCGCAGAAACGACATTAGGATAATTCAGTTCAGCAGGAATATCATCACGAGAAAAATATGCCGTTTCTTGTACTTTAACACCGCCTACTTCTGCAGCCGCATTCAATGAAGAAGGATCTTCAAATGCTTTTTCTGCAACACGTTTTTCAACGGAATAAAATTGTGTATTGACTAAGTTTTGACGGATTTGTGCCGCGATCTGCGCTTTTACGCTTTCTAATGGTTGTAACTGTGGCTCTTTGCGTTCTTCCACCAAAATAATATGGTAGTGATTGTCAAGATTTACCGGTTGGCTATATTGACCAACAGCTAAGGCATTTGCAGCATCTTCAAAAACTTTTGGAAATTCACCCGCACTTACCCAGCTTAAATCCCCACCGCGCTCTGCACTGGTTGGATCAATCGAGTGATTTTTTGCCAAATCTGCAAAATTAGCGCCATTTTGTAGCTGTTGATATAAATCTTGTGCTTGCTGTTCTGTTTTTACTTGAATATGGGCTAAGCGTTGTTGTCCTTGGGTCGTGAATTGAGGTTTATTATCTTGATAATATTGTGCAATTTCTACATCAGTAATGTTGATATTGTTCTCCATCGCCGCGCCGGATAAGTCGAGGTATTGTACTTTTACGGTTTCCGGAATCGTAAACTCAGCTTTGTGTGCATCATAGTAAGCTTGAATTTCTTCATCGCTAACTTCTTGTTTGGCAATTTCATTAGCTAAAGATAAATTTGCTAAACGAATTTGACGGCTTTGGAAGAAAAGTTTTGCTAATTTTTCTTGTTGAGCAGGGACGATAAAGGTAGTAGTGCCTAAACCGCTTTGTAATTGTTCTAGGCGTAATGCTTCGCGAACATAACCGGCATAAGTTTCAGCAGAAATGCCATTATTTTGTAGTGTTTGTTGATATAGCGTATTGTCAAATTTGCCATTATTTTGGAAAGTCTGCGTGGTGACGATTTCTTGTTTAATACGTGCATCGCTAACACCTAATTTAAGTTCGTTAGCGTATTGGCGTAGTAGTTCTTGATCAATTAAAGAAGCAAGTACTTGACGTTTAAGATTGGCCACTTGTGCAGGTGAATCGATTTCTTGAGGCGTTAAATTACGTGATGCAATATTGTATTGATTTTGAAACGCTTGTTGTGAAATTTCTTCTCCGTTCACTTTTGCTGCTGAGTTATCCACTCGGGTATAAAGATAACCCGCCATCGAGCTGATAACAAATGTGACAGTAATAAAACCAAAAAGAAACTTGGAAGCCCAGTTAGTTGAGGCCCCGTGTAGTTTTTCCATTACCATGAAACGTATCCTATAAAAATAAAGCAAAAATTTGCACGATTATAATCTAAAGCGCCTTTACACGCACTAGCAAAATAAAAAAAGCCAAATTATTCGACGATAATTTGGCTTTTAAAAAATGTTTAATTAATTGACCGCACTTGGAGAAATACTTTTCTTACGACGACTGCTTTTCACCGCAGAAATCGGTTCAAGTTTGACAAACTCAACACCGCTTGGCGGATTTTCCAATGCAATAGTTAACACTTCATCGATGGTTTCTACCGCGTGAATGTTCAAATCACGTTTGGCGTTTTCCGGAATCTCTTCCAAATCTTTCACATTATCTTTTGGAATAATCACCGTTTTAATGCCACCACGGTGGGCTGCCAGTAATTTTTCTTTTAAACCGCCAATTGGCAATACTTTGCCGCGCAGGCTGATTTCACCCGTCATCGCGACTTCCGATTTCACCGGATTACCGGTTAAGCAGGATACCAATGCGGTGCACATGGCAATCCCTGCGCTCGGGCCGTCTTTTGGTGTCGCACCGTCCGGAACGTGAATATGAATATCGCGTTTTTCGTGGAATTCCGGATTAATACCTAATTTATCTGCACGAGCGCGTACGACAGTCATTGCCGCTTGAATGGATTCTTTCATCACATCCCCCAAGGAGCCTGTGTAACTGAGTTTACCTTTCCCTAGTACTGAGGCGGTTTCAATCGTCAGTAAATCGCCGCCGACTTCCGTCCATGCCAAACCAGTGACTTCGCCAACACGATTTTGCGTACCTGCACGACCAAATTCAAAGCGTTTCACGCCAAGATAATCGTGTAGATTTTTCGCCGTCACTTTGATGGATTTTAATTTCTTATCTAACAGTAACGTTTTTACGGCTTTACGGCAGATTTTTGAAATTTCACGTTCTAAATTACGCACACCGGCTTCACGAGTGTAATAGCGGATAATATCCACAATCGCGCTGTCATCAATGGTTAATTCTCCGGTTTTTAGCCCGTTGCGCTCCATTTGTTTGTTGATCAAATGGCGCGTGGCGATATTCAGTTTTTCATCTTCCGTATAACCGGATAAACGAATCACTTCCATACGATCTAATAATGGCGTTGGAATGTGCATGGAGTTTGAGGTTGCCACAAACATGACATCGGATAAATCGTAGTCCACTTCCAAATAATGATCGTTGAAATGGGCGTTTTGTTCCGGATCCAATACCTCTAATAAAGCAGAAGCCGGATCGCCACGCATATCAGAAGACATTTTGTCGATTTCATCTAACAAAAAGAGCGGGTTTTTTACACCAACTTTGGCCATTTTTTGAATCAATTTGCCCGGCAAGGAACCAATATAGGTTTTACGGTGACCACGAATTTCTGCTTCATCACGCACGCCGCCTAATGCCATACGCACATATTTACGCCCTGTTGCATTGGCAATAGATTGTCCTAAAGAGGTTTTACCGACACCAGGAGGGCCTACCAAGCAAAGAATTGGCCCTTTTAATTGATTTAAACGGGTTTGCACGGCAAGGTATTCCAAAATACGCTCTTTCACGCGCTCCAAACCATAGTGATCGGCATCTAAAATGTCTTGTGCTTTAGCGAGATCTTTTTTCACTTTGGTGCGTTTATGCCAAGGCACTTGAATCATCCAGTCAATATAACTGCGCACAACAGTGGCTTCAGCCGACATTGGCGACATCATTTTCAGTTTTTGCAATTCAGCTTCGGCTTTTTCACGTGCTTCCAAAGGCATTCTTGCCTCTTCAATTTTTTGACGAAGCTGTTCAATTTCACTTATCGCATTTTCTTCTTCGCCAAGTTCTTTTTGAATGGCTTTAATTTGTTCGTTTAAGTAATAATCGCGCTGACTTTTTTCCATTTGTTTTTTCACGCGACTACGAATGCGTTTTTCCACCTGTAATAGATCCGCTTCGGACTGCATTAAACCCAGCAAATACTCAAAACGTTCCACTACATTGGTCATTTCTAATACGGTTTGTTTTTGGGCAACGGAAACCGGTAAATGGGAGGCTAAGGTGTCACTTAATTGTTCCAAATTTTCAATTTGTTGAAGTGCGGAAAGAATATCCGGCTGTACTTTCTTGTTCAAATTCACATAGTTTTGGAATTCATCTAAGGCGGCTTTGTGAACAACTTGTAATTCTTTTTTATTACCAAGCGTGCTATTAAGCGGCTCTACCTGTGCTTGAAAATGTTCACCGGAATCTTCAATTTGATGAATTTTGGCACGCTGTTGTCCTTCCACTAACACTTTCACGGTGCCATCAGGAAGTTTGAGCAATTGGATAATATTGGCAATGGTACCGACATCATATAAATCGTCAATGGACGGTTCTTCTAATTCTGCCTGTTTTTGCGAAACCAATAACAACTGTTTGCCATTATTCATGGCATCATCAAGGCTGCTAATGGATCTTGGTCTGCCTACAAATAACGGCATGACCATAAAAGGAAACACGACGACATCGCGCAATGGCAATACCGGTATGGTTTGTAATTCTGATTTTTTTGCTCTCATCATGTACTCTCTTATCTAAATTCCGCTGATTTCGCCTAATATTGGGGTGGATTCCGTAAATTCAAGCATCAAAAGGAGATGCCAACACATAAAAGTGCGGTGATTTTTTAACGTGTTTTTATTGTTGAAAATGTTGCTCAGTATAACTGAAATAGATTGGAACAAATAAAGATTAAAAAAGAAAATTCATTAAGAATGGCGGTGAGAGAGGGATTCGAACCCTCGATGCAGTTTCCCACATACACGCTTTCCAGGCGTGCTCCTTCAACCACTCGGACATCTCACCGTGATTAGGACGTGCGAACTATAAGGATTTCATTGAGCCTCGTCAAGTATTTTTGTGATTTGCCCCATCAGACGATAAAAATTTCGCCAATAATCAGGTAAAATAAGCATCCACTCATGGTTATTCCATTCAATTTCTCATCTACGATTATGAATTATGTTAAAAAAATGGTTTCTTTCTAAAAATGTGTTTCTTGCGGTGAAACCTTTCAGTGCGTTGAAAGACAGCTTTCGCTCGGGTTATACCTCGCGTCATTTGGTTAAAGACATTATTGCCGGTTTGACTGTGGGGATTATTGCTATTCCGCTTTCCATGGCATTGGCGATTGCCAGTGGTGTGCCGCCGCAACACGGTCTATACACAGCGATTATTGCCGGGATGATTATTGCATTAACCGGCGGATCGCGTTTTAATATTTCTGGGCCTACCGCGGCGTTTGTGGTGATTTTATATCCTGTGACGCAACAATTCGGGCTAAGCGGCTTGTTGATGGCGACATTATTGTCGGGCATTATTTTAGTATTAATGGCGCTGTTCCGTTTAGGGCGACTAATTGAATATATCCCGTTGCCGGTGACACTCGGTTTTACATCGGGAATCGGTATTGTAATTGCCACGTTGCAAATTAAGGATTTTCTCGGTTTAAGCATTGAAAAAATACCTTCTCATTACCTTGAAAAAGTACAAGTTATTTTGACCGCATTTCCAAGTATCAGCTGGGCAGATACTGCGGTTGGCATTATCACACTCATCGTATTAACCCAATGGCATAAACTTCGTTTACCGATTCCGGGTCATTTACCGGCAGTCATTATTGCCACGTTGTTATCTTTAGGCTTAACTCATTTCGGTTTTTCTGTGGCGACGATCGGAACCGAATTCCAATACACGCTTTCTGATGGTAGCACCGGTTTTGGTATTCCAAATGTTTTGCCTGAATTTGTACTGCCGTGGAATATTCCCGATCTTCATGGCAACGTCATTGACTGGAATTTCGATACTATCCAACGCCTACTTCCAGCCGCTTTTTCCATGGCGGTTTTAGGTGCCATTGAATCTCTCTTATGTGCTGTTGTGTTAGATAACATGACGGATACTAAGCACCATTCCAATAACGAATTATTGGCGCAAGGTTTAGGCAACATCGCCTCCCCGTTCTTCGGTGGTATAACGGCCACTGCGGCAATTGCTCGTTCAGCCGTTAACGTTAAATCCGGTGCGGTGTCACCACTTTCCGGTGTGATGCATGCGCTATTAGTGTTGTTTGCCCTGTTATTTTTTGCGCCGGCGCTTTCTTATTTGCCGTTGTCGTCTATGGCAGCGTTATTGCTGGTGGTGGCCTGGCACATGGCGGACTTGCCACAAATTATTCAGTTAATTCGTCGCTCCGGACGTAATGAAATCACCGTGTTATTGGTTTGCTTGGTGTTGACCGTGTTATTCGATATGGTGATCGCCATTTCTGTGGGCGTATTGTTGGCAAGCTTGCTGTTTATTCGCACCATCGCTGAAATGACTAAATCCATCAGTATTGCTGTGCCGGAGGATTTGAACGATGTCTTAATTTATCGTATTAGTGGACCGCTCTTTTTCGCTGCAGCGGATAATTTGTTTGCTGATTTACATGATAAGACCGTACACACCGACCACGAAATTAAACACATTGTTTTACAATGTGATGCGGTGACGGTATTGGATACCGGAGGGATTCACGCACTTACGCGTTTTGTGCAACATATGCTTCCACATCAACAGCTTTATATGTGCAATATGCAGTTCCAACCGTTACGTACTATCGTGAAATCCGGTAGCTTGCCGGAAATTAAAAAAATTAATTTCACGGCGGATTTGGCGGAGGCGCTGAATAAAATTCGGGAGTTCGAAGGCATTGAAATTAAACACTAGCCGGATAATAAAAGATAAAAAAGGAGAGAGTATGTCTTTGACGTTAGCCCAAATTACCGAGCAACTTCGCGAACTTAAAGTCGTGCCGGTGATTGCCTTGGATCGAGCAGAAGATATTTTGCCACTGGCAGATACGTTAGCAAACAATGGTTTACCGGTAGCGGAAATTACATTTCGTTCGCCAGCCGCTGCGGAAGCCATCCGTTTACTGCGCCAACAACGACCTGATTTTTTGATTGCCGCAGGGACGGTATTAACCCCCGAGCAGGTCGTCGCCGCGAAAAACAGTGGTGCTGATTTTGTGGTCACACCGGGGTTTAATCCGAAAATTGTGCAATTATGCCAAGATTTAGACTTCCCGATCACGCCGGGAGTGAATAATCCGATGGCTATTGAAGCGGCATTAGACATGGGGATCGAAACCGTGAAATTCTTTCCGGCGGAGGCTTCGGGTGGAGTAAAAATGATCAAAGCCTTGTTGGGGCCTTATTCTCAGTTAGACATCATGCCTACAGGAGGTATTGGGTTCCAGAATATTAAGGAGTATTTGGCGATTCCAAATGTATTGGCATGTGGTGGTTCTTGGTTTGTTGAGAAGAATCTGATTAATGCGAAAAATTGGCAGGAAATTGGGCGATTAACGAAAGATGTTGTGGAATGGGTTAATTCCTAGTTAAAGGTAACAAAAAAGTGCGGTGGGTTTAAAAACAGGTTCAAAATCCACCGCACTTTTTTTATTTTATTTTTAGAACAACACGCGTGTGCGAATTGTGCCCTCAATATGACGCAATTTATCGATCAATAGTGCGGAATCGTCGGTTTCCACATCAATTACAACATAGCCGATTTTCGGATCGGTCTGTAAATATTGCGCAGCGATATTAACATTTGCCTCAACGAAAATTTGGTTGATTTTGGTCAAGATACCCGGGCGGTTTTCGTGAATGTGCAACAAGCGTTTGGAGCCTTCGTGTTCCGGTAGAGACACTTCCGGGAAGTTAACGGAAGATAAGGTTGAGCCGTTGTCGGAATATTTCACAAATTTACCGGCGACTTCAAATCCAATATTTTCTTGTGCTTCAGCGGTAGAACCACCGATGTGCGGCGTTAAGATCACATTATCGAATTTGCGTAACGGTGAAATAAATTCTTCGTTAATGGATGCCGGTTCTTCCGGGAATACGTCGATTGCCGCACCGCGTATTTTGCCTTCTTCTAATGCTTTGGCTAACGCGTCAATGTCCACAACGGTTCCGCGTGCCGCGTTAATCAGAATGGCGTCTTGTTTTAATTGGGCAATACGTTCTGCGCTGATTAAGTTGCGGGTAGATGGCAATTCAGGTACGTGCAGGGAAATGACATCGCAAGAACCGAGCAATTCTTCCAAGCTACGAACTTGTTTGGCGTTGCCAAGAGGCAGTTTGTTTTCAATGTCATAGAAGTGAACATCCATACCCATGGATTCAGCAATAATACTGAGTTGTGAACCGATATGGCCGTAACCCACGATCCCTAATTTTTTGCCTCGTACTTCGTGTGAACCCACCGCCGATTTATTCCATAAACCACGGTGCACATCGGCATTGGCTTGCGGAATGTTGCGCATTAATAATAGGATTTCACCTAACACTAATTCCGCCACAGAACGCGTATTGGAGAACGGTGCATTAAAGACTGGAATACCGCGTATTTTCGCTGCGTTCAAATCTACTTGGTTGGTGCCGATACAGAAACAGCCGATGGCGATCAATTTCGGTGCGGCTGCGATCATTTCTTCAGTTAAATGGGTGCGCGAACGTAAGCCGATAAAGTGGGCATCTTTGATGGCTTCTTTGAGTTCATCGCCGTCTAACGCTTTTTTGTAGTAATCAATGTTGGTGTAACCTGCGGCGTGCAAGGTGTCTAGAGTGCTTTGGTGAACTCCTTCCAACAACACAAATTTGATTTTATTTTTATCTAATGAAACTTTTGATGTCATATTTGTCTCCGATTATTTTTAAATGATTTTTGCACCTTCCGGTGTGCCGACAATCACGGTGTTTGCCGGGCGTAAAGCGAATACGCCGTTAGTAACGACGCCTGCAATGTTATTTAATTCTTTTTCCATTTCCACCGGATTCATAATAGCAAAATTATGTACGTCTAGAATGATGTTGCCGTTATCGGTCACGACGCCTTCGCGGTATTCCGGTGCGCCGCCAAGTGTGACTAATTTACGTGCCACCTGTGAACGCGCCATTGGGATGACTTCAATCGGTAATGGGAAGGTTGAGCCTAACACATCCACTTGTTTGCTGCTATCCACGATGCAGATGAAATTTTTTGCAAGTGCAGCCACAATTTTTTCACGGGTCAATGCCGCGCCGCCGCCTTTGATCATCATTTTTTGTGGATTGATTTCATCCGCGCCATCCACATAAATATCTAAACTGGAAACGTCATTCGTGCTGAAAACTTCAATACCTTGCTGGCGGAGGAGTTCTTCTGAATTTTTCGACGCTGCTACAGCGCCTTTAATTTGATCTTTTAGCGTTCCCAAGGCTTCGATAAAACAATTCACGGTCGAACCGCTACCCACGCCCACGATCATATCCGGCTTCACAAATTGCAAAGCCGCTTGCGCGGCGATTTTTTTCATTTCAAGTTGATTCATTTTTTCTCCTTACATCACAAAATTACGCGGTTAAATCGCGTAAACGATTGCGTTTACTTTAATCAGTTTCCTTGGCATAAACAAGTAGAGATACGTTATTCCGGCAAAAAGGCTTCTAATAGCTCGTTTAAAAACAGTTTTCCATGCTCGGTGACTTGCCAAGTGAGGTCGGTTTCCGTGATGAATTTTTGATCCAGCGCCCAAGCCATCGTCTTATCTACCGCACTTAATGACAAGCCGGTGAATTGTTCAAATTCACCTTTCGGCACGGCTTCCAACAAGCGAAAACGATTCATAAAGAATTCAAAAGGGCGATCTTCAGCGCTGACGTCCCGTTCTTCATATAAATATTCGCCACGCATGTAGCCTTTTGGGTGGTTGGTTTTGCTGTAACGCAAAATTTTCCCGTTTGGAAAACTGAGTTTGCCGTGTGCACCGCAACCAATGGCAAGATAATCGCCGAAGCGCCAATAATTTAAATTGTGTTGGCACTGAAAGCCCGGTTTGGCGTAGGCTGAAGTTTCATATTGTTGATAGCCCGCAGCCGTTAATAACTGATGGCCTTGCTCAAAAATATCCCACAACTCGTCGTCATCAGGCAATTTCGGTGGACGGTAGGCAAACATCGTATTCGGCTCGATGGTGAGCTGATACCAAGACAAATGCGGCGGTGCCAGTTCAATGGCTTGATGTAAATCATCTAAGGCTTCGTTTAATGTTTGGTTGGGTAAACCGTGCATTAAATCCAAATTAAAACTACGCAGAGAAGAAACACGGGCAAAACCTACCGCACTTTTCGCCTCGGCAGCATTATGAATGCGCCCGAGTTTTTGCAATTTTTCATCGGAAAAACTTTGAATGCCCATAGAAATACGATTGACGCCGGCTTGTACATAACCTAAAAAACGTTCGGCTTCAGCCGTACCAGGATTGGCTTCGAGGGTAATTTCAATATGAGGTGCAAAAGCAATGCGTTGCTCGATTTGATGTAATAAAAATGCGATATTTTCTGCGCTAAACAGGCTCGGTGTACCGCCACCGATAAAAATAGAATGTAATGGGCGCTGTTGCACGCTTTCCTGATAACGTGATAAATCCGCCGTTAAATCGGCAAGTAAATGACGCACATATTCCTGCTCGGGAATGGCGCCTTTTTGCGCATGCGAGTTGAAATCGCAATACGGGCATTTTTGCACACACCAGGGAATATGAATGTATAAACTCAGCGGTGGTAACCGCAACGGATTTAACGGCGGTGTTATCATTAGCGAACGACCACCGCGGTACCGCTTGCCACAATCATAAACATGCTTTTGGCATCGGAGGTGATGGTGGTGTAATTGACTTCTACGCCCACAACGGCATTAGCGCCTAATGCGTGGGCGTTTTTTTGCATTTCATCTAATGCTTCTTTGCGCGATTTGGTAATGCGCGATTCATACATGCCGGAGCGTCCACCGATAATGTCGGTAATGCCGGCAAAAAAGTCGCGGATAAAATTCGAACCGGCAACCACTTCGCCGAACACCAGTTGTTTATATTCGACAATTTGTTTGCCTTCGATGTGAGGCGTGGTGGTAATAATCATCTTTTACTTTTTAAAATTCATTGTGAAAACTGACCGCACTTTAGGCGCCCAATTTGGCTTTAAGTACGGCTAATGCACGGGCTCGGTGGGAAATTTTCTTTTTCTCGGCAGTTTCCAGTTCGGCAAAGGTACAACCTGTCTCCGGGCTGAAAAAGAGTGAGTCATAACCAAAGCCATTGTCGCCTTTTTCTTCAAAAGTAATGACACCGTGACATGCGCCTTGCGCAATAATCGGAGACGGATCGGTTGGGTGTTGTAATAAGACGATGGTGCTAACAAATTGCGCACTGCGGTGCTCGGTTGGCACATTCGCCAATTCCGCTAACAATTTTTCACGATTTTTCGCATCAGCCTGTTCACCATCTACGCCGGCATAACGTGCGGAATATAAGCCCGGCGCGCCGTTTAACGCGTCAACCACTAAGCCGGAATCGTCTGCAATCGCCGGTAAACCGGATTTTTCCGCTGCATAGCGGGCTTTTAAAATGGCGTTTTCTACGAAGGTCAGACCGGTTTCTTCCGGGCTGTCGATGCCTAAGTCGGTTTGGGCGATAACCTCAAAACCGAAATTGGCTAACACATCTGCCATTTCTCTGACTTTTCCCTGATTGCCGGTGGCTAAAATAATTTTTTGTTTCATGCTTGCTCTCTTACTTGTTTTGTGAAGTACGGTTGAAAAATGCCTCGTATTATAACGCACCCAATAAAAAAGACGAGGCGCATTGCCTCGTCTTACATAAAAACAAAGTAGAGGAGAGAGATTACAGTGCGATGCGATCGCGATTTTTTTCGAGCGTAGCTTTGCCGATGCCTTGCACTTCTAATAATTGCTCGATAGCACTAAACGCGCCGTGTTTTTCACGGTATTGCACAACGGCTTCCGCTTTTTTCGCCCCGATACCCACAAGCGCTTTTTGAATTTCAGCGGCGGAGGCGGTGTTGATGTTGACTTTCTGGCTAACGGTGGTCGTTGCGGCTGGTTGCTCTGTTTGCGCTGCTGGTTCTGCCGCCTTTTCTGCTGCCATGGCAGTGCCGGTAAACACCGTTCCTAACACGAACAGAGAAGCCAAAAGATGTTTCATTACTTTCATAGTGATTCCTTTTCAGACTAAAGTTAAATACACGTTGAATTAATCAACGGGCGTACTTTGCCGAAAATCGAAAAAATGCACGAGAAAACGACCGCACTTTTGGGAGCTTGATCGCAAAACAAAAAAAGTGAGGTAGAAATAGGGGCGGTTTTGTCTGAGGTGAGGATTTTGAACGCTATTTTATTTGTTAAAAAAACGTTGAGTTTTTGGCTGAAAAAGGTTAATTTTGCCCACCTTTTATACTGATATTTGGAAGAAAATCGTTTATTCGTAAGTCAATCGTTACTATTTTTACTTTATGGTGAAAGGTAGTGCTTAAACATCGTTGTTGATATATACGGCTAAATACCTTACGACATAAGCTTCAATACGTATTAATGAATAAAATGTTATGACAGATTTTATTGAAATCACGCCACAACAAGCGTGGGAAATGTTACAAAAGGATGAAAATGCCGTGTTGGCGGATGTGCGGGATTCTGCGCGCTTCAGTTATTCTCATGCTCAAGGTGCAGTGAATTTAACAGAACACACTTGGCCGGATTTTGAAGCGGAATATGACTACGATCAGCCGATTTTGGTGAGTTGCTATCATGGCGTGAGCAGTCGCAGTGTTGCCACGTTTTTACTGCAACGTGGCTATGAAAAGGTTTATAGTGTGCAGGGCGGATTCGCCGCTTGGGTGGACGCTAACTTACCGCTGGAAACGGCATATTAATTAAATCCAACGGCGATGATATAACCTAAAACGCCGTAAAATATGACCGCACTTAAGGCTAAACCTCGACGTGCAAAAGCCGGTTTACGTTGATGTAGTCGATAAAAAATCCGCGCTAGGATGACTAATGCCAATGGATAACACCAGAGAAAAATTGACATGACGCGGACTTGAATGTCGCTGAGGTGCGGATTATTCAATAAATGCGGTGAAACCAATTGTGCCAAAGGCCAAAGTAAAATAGGCAAACAAAAGAGAGCAATTGCCCAACTGAACGGGCTAAATCCCTGAGGCAAATTTGAATTTCTCATTTTTTCTCCGTCGATTAAATTTTGGAAAAGGAATATAGCAAATGCAGCATTTGTTTGGTAGTGAAATCCCTGACTTAGTGCGTGATTTTCAGGCGCATATTCGTACGAAATATCACGCGGACGTGCTTGTTGAAGAAAACCGGAATGCGCAGGGCAAGGCGGTCTATGATGTTTTTCTGTCGGAAAACACACCGCACTTTTTTTCGATTGAACAGGAAACAGAGGTTTTTCTAACAGAATGGCTGGAACGAAAAAATGCACAAGCGTGGCAAAACGGTGTCAGTCCGATCAATGTTCCTCATGAAGTGCCTTCCGCTAACTCTCAGGCAAATAGCCGCTTTTCTTTTTTATCTTATTTCCAACAGCAAAAAATAACCGTATTTCTGACCGCACTTTGTGCCTTGATTTACCTTTTGATGTTTTTAGGCTTTGCCGAACCGCTTTTATTACTCTCCCATTTCCCGGCTGAACCGGAGCAAGAAGACGAGATTTGGCGTTATCTCAGCCATACGTTGGTGCATTTATCCAATATGCATATTCTGTTTAATCTCACCTGGTGGTGGATTTTTGGTGGAGCGATTGAACGGCAGTTAGGGAGCATTAAATTACTTCAGATTTATTTACTTGCCGGTGTAATTACCGGCGTGGCGCAAAACGTCGCAAGCGGACCGGCATTTTTCGGTTTATCAGGTGTGGTATATGCCGTGTTGGGCTATGTGTTTGTATTGGATAAATTGAATAAGCAAACCGATTTTGAAGTGCCGGATGGCTTTTTTTATATGTTAGTGGTGGGGATTTTGCTCGGTTTTGCCGGCCCGTTAGTGGATATCAATATTGGCAACACAGCGCATATTTCCGGTTTATTGGTGGGAATGTTAGTGGCGTTTTTGGATCGAAATATTCGCGTAAAGTCGTGATCTTCGAGTAAAAATAAGATAAATTAACAGCCCGAAGTGTTATTTTAACAACTAAGGAATACACATGAGACAATCTCTTCGTCATCAAAAAATTGTCGAATTGGTTAAACAAAAAGGATATTTAAGTACAGATGAGTTGGTGGCGTTATTTGATGTGAGCCCCCAAACAATTCGACGTGATTTAAATGAACTGGCAGAAGCGAACGTGATTCGCCGTCATCATGGTGGCGCAGCATCACCTTCTACTGCGGAAAATAGCGATTATCACGATCGCAAACACTTTTTCTCTCAAGAAAAAAATCGCATTGCTAATCAAGTGGTGCAGCTTATTCCTAACGGCGCTTCACTGTTTATTGATATCGGTACGACCTCTGAAGCGGTTGCCTTTGCCTTATTAGCCCATCAAAAACTGCGTATTGTGACCAATAACCTCAACGCGGCACATATTCTCATGCAAAATGACTCTTTTGATATCACCATCGCCAGTGGGTCTTTGCGTCAAGACGGCGGCATTATTGGTGAGTCAACGGTGGAGTTTTTATCACAGTTCCGTTTGGATTTTGGGATCTTAGGTATCAGCGCCATTGATTTGGACGGTACGTTGTTGGATTACGATTATCATGAAGTGCAAGTAAAACGTGCGATCATTGAAAATTCGCGTAATACCTTGTTAGTAACAGACCATTCTAAGTTTAGTCGACGCGCGATGGTCAAACTGGGTTCTATTACGGATGTGGAATATGTCTTCACCGACTCGGATGTTCCGCCAAGCATTGATGAATTATTAAAAAATAAGAATGTGAACCTTGTGGTTTGCTAGATCTTAAACACCTTTTTCCTTCATTTTCGGCATAAAAGTGCGGTGAAAAATCACCGCACTTTTTTTGTCTTTTCTCTTCTTTATTTTTTATTTGCGCGACACTTATTTTTCAGAATAAAATAAGGTGTCTTGTTAAATAGATAAATATGTGTATTTATTAATCATCTATGCATTCAAAGATTTTTATCTTTTTGATTTTGTTGCAAATACGTTTTAGCAAAAATCTTAATATGATGATGTTGTATTTGTCCATAAATTGATTAATAATGATAATGCTTATCATTTGATAAAATTATAATGAAGAACCTGAGGAGAAAAAATGAAGAAATCTATCAAGTTGAACTTGATAACATTTTGTCTTTTAAATGTTATCAATATTACCTATGCCGAAGAACAATTAGACCAAATCGATGTGGTTGAAAAAATCATTACCAATGAGAAAAAACCGTTTACCGAAGCGAAAGCAAAAAGCACGCGGGAGCATGTTTTTAAAGAAACGCAAAGCATTGATAACGTGGTACGGAGTATGCCGGGGGCGTTTACCCAACAGGATAAAGGCTCCGGTGTGTTGTCGTTAAATATTCGTGGAGAAACGGGATTCGGCAGGGCAAACACCATGGTGGATGGCATTACACAAACATTTTATTCCACATCGATGGACTCCGGGCAAGCCGGCGGGAATTCGCAATTTGGGGCATCATTAGATCCGAATTTTATTGCCGGCATTGATTTAACGAAGGGGAATTTTAGCGGGGCAAGCGGTGTGAACTCCTTGTACGGTTCGGCGAATTTCAGAACGTTGGGTGTCAACGATGTGATTTCAGGGGATAAGAGCCTAGGCTTTATTATCAAAGGAATGACCGGAACTAATGCAACAAAATCCAACTATATGGCGATGGCAGCCACCCGAAAATGGTTGGATAACGGCGGTTATGTAGGCATGTTATATGGATATAGCCGTCGAGAAGTGTCGCAAGATTATAAAATCGGCGGAGGTGGTCAGAAAATCGCTGATGTCGGTGATGACTTTTTGCAACAACAAAAAAATAAACAATTTACCGAAGCCGGGTTTGTGTTTGATCAAGCTAAAGGCCGTTGGATGCCGGATATGAATAAAAATATGTGGGCTTGTAACGCACCCACACCATCACAACCGGAGGCCTATCCTTGCAGTTATTATCGTAATGCGGAGCGAAGACGAATTTTACAGGATCCGGAACACTCTCCTGAATTACAAAAACAAATTGATGAAACTAACGCTGCTTTTGAGCGCAATAACGACCAATATCGTTTGGCGCCATTGGATCCAAGCAGTATTCGTCAAAGCGCTCATAGTCATTTAGTCAAGTTTGAGTATGCTGATGATCGCCATACGTTAAATCTACAATTACGTGCTTTGGATAATGCTATTGGTACTCGCAAAATTGAAAATCGTAACTATCAACTGAACTATAATTTCAATAATAATGGTTATATTGATATGAATGTATTGCTGGCGCATAACGTGGGTAAATCAAAATATCCTAAAGGTTCACGTTTTACCGGCTGGGAAGTATTGAAACATTTAGAAACGAAGAATGCCGCCGATATTTTTGATATAAGCAATAGTTATACTTTTACTCTGCCGAAAGAAGTGGACTTAAAAACCACGTTGGGCTTTAACTTCTTCAAAAATGAATATAGCAAAAATCGATTCCCTGAAGAGCTTAGTTTATTTTACGACGGTTCTTCACAGCAGGGCGGTTTATACGATTTCCTAGGACGTTATAAAGGTTCAAAAGGGCTATTGCCACAAAAATCGAGTATTTTGCACCCTTCCGGCGAACAAAAATTTCATACGTTTTATTTAGATACGTCACTGACTCGCGATATCTATCGATTGGATTACAGCGTGAATTTGATCAAGTATAAATTTAACGGGGAATACGCGGGTTACTATAATTCTCCTGAAGATTTTGAAAAAGCCTTTGGCAAGGATTCTCAAATTTATAAAAAATATTGTGATCCTAACGGCGGTTGTCAAATTTATGAACCTTTAGAGAGAAGAGCAGGCCACAAAACAGCAATGAACCATTCCGCGATTTTCAGCGCTCATCTTCATGACTACTTTGCGCCTTTCGTGGGCTATGCCAGAACGCACCGCATGCCAAATATTCAAGAGATGTATTTTTCTCAAGTCTCTGATGCAGGCGTCAATACCGATTTGAAACCGGAGCGCGCTTCGACTTATCAATTGGGTTTTAATACCTTTAAGGAAGGTATTTGGAAAAATGATGATGTGTTGGGAATAAAAGTTGTCGGGTATCGTAGTTACATTAAAAATTATATTCATAATGTTTGGGGCGACTGGTGGCAAGGCGGTGTGCCTACTTGGGCAGAAAGCAACGGTTTTCAATTTACCATTGCACACCGTAATTATGCTAAAACGGTGAAAAAGAGCGGTGTAGAATTAGAGTTAAATTATGATATGGGCAGATTCTTTACGAATCTATCTTACGCTTATCAACGAACCAATCAGCCGACGAATTATAGCGATGCCAGCCCTCGTCCAAATAATGCTTCAAAAGAAGATATTTTAAAACAAGGTTACGGTTTGACTCGAATTTCAGCTCTACCAAGAGATTATGGTCGCCTTGAACTTGGTAGCCGTTGGTTTGATCGAAAATTAACGGTTGGCGGAGCGGTTCGTTATTATGGTGAAAGCAAACGGGCCTCCATTGAGGAAAAATATATTGATGGTACAACGTTTGAGAAGAATGCATTAAGACGTCATCATCATGCAATTAAAGAAACGGAAACCATTGAAAAACAACCGTTGATTTTTGATTTATATGTCAGTTATGAGCCGATTGAAAATCTGGTTTTAAAAACAGAAATTCAGAATCTGTTTGATAAGAAGTATATTGATCCGCTGGATGCCGGTAATGATGCGGCAACACAACGTTATTACAGTAGCGTAAGTAGCGCACCATCACAGCCTTGCTCACCGGGAGAATTATGCCATACGGATGGCCATGGTGGAAAAACGCAATCTATTTTAAATAACTATGCTAGAGGACGAACCATCGTGTTCAGCTTGAGTTATCAATTTTAGAGGAAATTTAGGATGGTGCCCCAACAGGACTTGAAATTATTAAATAATTCTTTAATTATCAAAGTGTTGGATTTTACTTGAAATGCTGTGGTTACTATCGTGGTTACATTAAAGAACAACCAATGAGAAAAAAGATTTAATTTCTATCAACATTCAAAATTATATAAAAAGGTGTTCACCTGTTCACTATATATTATATTTCTTTATTTATCATATAGTTATATAGTGAATAAGGTGTTCACTAGGTATTCACCAGTGTTCACTCTTTAAAATAGATAAAAAATCCTATCTAAATTATATTTTCCTATCTATGTTTGTATAAAAAACAAGCAATCAAATTTCACCCACTCAACGTATCCTAACGTAGCTAAACTATTAATTTTTAAGCAATTTACTTCCTGTTTTTTGTGTATATATTGTTCTATGGGCTTTTTATAAGCCGTCTTAATTAAGATGATTTTAAAAGGATTAACTATGTTTAAAAAACTGTTAGAACTACGCCAACAAAAAGCGGAAAAAGTCGCAGCAATGCGCGCTATGTTAGACAAAGCGGAACAAGAAAACCGCTCATTGACCGAAACCGAAAACGTTGATTTTGAAAAGTTGAAAGATTTGGTTAAGCAATTGAGCGATGAAATCGCCCGTTATGAAACAGTGGCCGATGAAGAACGTAACATTGCCGACAAAGGCAAGCCGGTAGAAACACGCGGTAAAACCTTCAGCAATGACGAACTACGCCACTACATTAAAACGGGTGAATTACGAAATCTTTCCACCACCGGTCAAGAAGATGGCGGTTATACCGTGATCCCACAATTGGATAAAGACGTAATGAAACGCTTAACCGATGATAGCGTGATGCGTCAAATTTGTAACGTGGTCCGCTTGCCGGTTGGTGCGAAAGAATACAAAAAACTTGTTTCCGCCGGTGGTGCAGTAGTGGCCCATGGTGAGGAAGGTCAAGCACGCAATGGCACCGCCACACCGAAACTCCATGAAGTCACCATTGCGTTAAACCCTATCTATGCTTATCCGAAAACCACTCAAGAAATCTTGGACTTCTCCAGTATTGATGTTTTAGGTTGGTTGACCGATGAAATTTCCGAAAGCTTCACCGAAACCGAAGAAACCGATTTAACCGGCGGTGACGGCACGAAGAAATCAAAAGGCTTCTTATCCTATGAACGTTCTACCGAAGCGGACAAAGTACGCGCCTTTGGTAAGTTACAAAAATTAGACGTTGCCGGTGCCGACAAAATCACCGCCGATACGCTCATTGATTTGTTCTACACCTTACACAGCAAATACCGTAAAAATGCCGTTTGGGTGATGTCTTCCACAATTGCGGCGGCATTACAAAAACTCAAAAACAAAAACGGCGATTTTATTTGGCGTGATGGTTTAACCGTAGATGCGCCTTCTACCCTTTTAGGTCGTCCGGTTTACTTCCTTGAAACCATGCCGGCAAGTGGTGCCAATAAACCGGTAGTTGCCTTTGGTGACTTCAAACGCGGTTACTTCATTGTAGATCACGAAACCGGCGTAAGAACCCGCCCTGATAACATTACCGAACCGGGCTTCTATAAAGTCCATACCGATAAATATCTTGGTGGTGGCGTGGTAGATAGTAACGCAATCAAGTTCATTGAAGTTACGGCTTAATCGTCAAATTCCAACGGGGGCAATTAAGCCCCCTTTTTGTTAAAAGGGAAAGTATGAATAAAGAATTTGAAATCCGTTCATCCGAAATCACCGCAGACAGCGAGAATAAAAAACTGGTTGGCTATGTGGTGAAGTGGGACAGCCCTTCTGAAGTGCTTTATTGCGATTTTGTAGAACAATTCAGTGCGAATGCGTTTAGTGAAAGTTTAAGCAGCGGTGCCGATGTACGGGCATTATTTGAACACGATCATTCCAAACTATTAGGGCGAACCCGCGCGGGAACCTTAAAACTGGAAGAAGATACAATAGGCTTACGTTTTGAATTAATGCCACCTGATACCACCTTAGGGCGTGATTTATTGGTAAGTGTTGAACGCGGCGATATTAGCGGGATGTCTTTCGGCTTTTGGGCTAAAGAAGAAACATGGAATTTTGATGTAGAGCCTTGTCAACGCACAGTAGCCAAAGCGGAATTATTTGAAATCACCGTTACAAGTATTCCCGCCTATCCTGAAAGTAGCGTTGAGATTGCCAAACGCTCAATGGCAACCGCGAAGGGAAAAACGCAAGGAAAATCCACCGCACTTTTGAAACAGTGGCTTGATGTGGCGGAGGCGTAATATGTAGAACCCGTTCAGACGAAAAGAACAACGCAGCGCACCGATGGCAATTAATGAGTTGCTTTCTTATCTTGGCGTATCAAATACCGGCGCAGGGGAATTTGTCAGCCCGAACACGGCAGAAAGTTTACCGGCGGTGATGAGTGCCGTTACTGTTATTTCTGAAGCGGTAGTCAGTATGCCTTGTTATTTGTATCAGCTTAAAGACGATGGCCGCGAGCGCGTTTATCGTCACCCGGTGGACTATCTCTTAAATGAAATGCCAAACCGTAGCCAAACACCGTATCAATTTAAATACACCATGATGCGTCACTGCCTATTAAACGGTAACGCTTATGCGGTGATTGAATGGAACAGCAAAGGCGAACCAATCAGCCTTATCCCGTACGAACCAAGTGCGGTCAATATCTATCGCAAAGTTGGCGGCGAGTATATCTATCAAATTACCGATTTAGACGGCAACAGCAAAAACTATCTTCAAGATGAAATCCTACATTTACGCCATTCATCCCTTGATGGCTTTATGGGTCGTTCGCCAATTACGATTTGCCGTGAAACCGTGGGCTTGGGCATTGCTCAACAGAAACACGGATCTGCAGTGATGAAAAACGGTTTAATGGCGAGTGGATTAATTACTACCGCCGAATGGTTGGATGATGCCAAAGCACAAAAAGCCGTAAAAGCCCTTGAACGTTACAAAGGCGCAAAGAACGCAGGGAAAACACCCATCCTTGAAGGCTCAATGGAATATAAACAGTTAGGCATGACAAACCAAGACGCGGAATGGCTAGCAAGCCGTACGTTCACAATTTCCGATATTGCCAGAATCTACAACATTAGCCCTATTTTCTTACAAGACTATTCCAATAGCAGTTATTCAAACTTTAGTGAAGCCAGTCGAGCCTTTTTATCGCAAACCTTGCGCCCTTGGCTAACCAATTTTGAACAACAGCTAAAAGATGCCTTGATGATTGATTTAGGCAGCAACAGCAAGAAACGTTACTTAATTGAATTTGATACAAGCGACTTATTGCGCACAAGTCAAAGCGAGCGCTTCAAGAGTTACGATGTGGCAATTAAAGCCGGTGTAATGTGCCCGAATGAAGTTCGCCGCCGTGAAGGTTTACCGCCTTATGAGGGGGGAGAAGAATTTAGCCAAGCATGGAAACAAACCGTAGAAGTAAAACGCGGTGATGAGCAAGAACCGGGGGCAAGCGATGGCAATCATGATTAAGGCCGGAAAGTATAACAAGGTGATTACCTTACAAAAACGGGATTATGACAAAGAGCGAAACAGCACCCCATACGGAAACTCAAGACCAATTTGGAAGAATGTCGCCACCGTGCGCGCCAGTGTAGAACCGTTACAAGGGAGAGAATATTTTAGCGGCCCTTTTCAAATGGGTGAAAACATTATCCGCGTTCGCATTCGTTACCTTGAAGGCATTACAAACAAAATGCGGATTAAATACGGTAAACGCCTATTTGATATTTATTCGGTTATTGACAGTATGGAATCTCACAGAGAGTTGCAGCTAATGTGTAAAGAGGGTGAAGCGTATGGCGAATATTGACTTAACCATTGATGAAATCAAAGCGCACTTAAATCTTGATCATGATTTAGATGATGAGTTACTGGAAGCCTATAAGGCAGCCACATTGGAAGTATGCCAAAAACATATTGGCAAAACCTTTGGGGAAGAAGAAACGGAAAAGACCATCCCTTTTACCCCGGCGATTAAGATTGGTTGCTTAATGTATATCGCCTATCTCTACACGAACCGAGAAGCCGTCACAGACTTAGCCAACCTTAAACCGGCACCAATGACGATTTCCGCATTGTGGGAAGTGTATAGAGAACCGTGCGCTTACTAAGGGTATAGCTATGCCTTATCAACCCTTAAGACGTTGTAGCTATCCCGGATGTAGAAACAAAGTAAAGTCCGGTAGATGCGAGGCGCATAAGCCCAAGGACACCCGCCCAAGCAGTAGCGCCCGCGGTTACGACCACAAGTGGAGCAAATACCGCGAGCAATACTTAAAGCATCATCCCCTTTGTGTGATGTGCTTAGAGCAAGGCAAATATACTCCAGCAACAGTGATAGACCATATCAAGCCGGTAGAGAATGGGCAAGCCGATCCATTGTTTTGGGTAGCAAGCAATCATCAGCCTTTATGTCGTGATTGTCACAGCTATAAAACACGAGTGATAGACCAACGCGGATTTGGTGCGAAGAAGTGAACCGTTTCGATATCGCAACAACTGAAGGATGTACATATGTACACAGTTGAGTTGTGGTGATATGACCATAACTGAGCTAACAAATTAAACGATTACAAAAAGACAATTTGAACAGGTGGGGGCAGTTTCAAAAAGAAAAGCAAAATCCTACGGAACCGCCCGCCCAATCAAATTTTTACGCAAAGTGATTTTTTAGAAAATAAGGAAAGTGAATGGGCAAACGAAAAAGTTATAAGACACCTGATTTCTTGGATGATATTGCTAAAAGCCAATGGAAAGCTCGCATTAAACAACTTTCAGAACGTGGTGATATTAAGTCGGAAGATTTAACAAACCTTGAAATTTATTGCGAAAACTACGCAATTTGGCGTCATTCTGTGGCGGATTTAGCCAAAAATGGCTTCATTATCGTAAATAGCCAAGGTACACAGTCACGCAATCCGGCACTTTCAGCGAAAGCCGATGCGGAAAAAGTGATGATCAAGATGTCCGCACTTTTGGGCTTTGACCCGGTGAGCCGCCGTAAAAATCCGGTAGAAACCGAAGATACGGATGCGCTTGATGGCATTTTGGCGATGTAGGCAAATATGGCAATCTGGAACGAGTACGCGGAGAAAGTTCAATCAGGTGAAATCATGGCTTGTCGTAAGATAAAACAAGCCGTAGCACGTTATTTTGACGATTTAGCGAACCCCGCTTATTTCTTTGATGAAAGTGCGGTAAATAAATTCTTGGCTTTTTCCCGCCTATGCCCGCACGTTAAGGGGCATTTACGCGGGCAACCAATCGAGCTTTCAGACTGGCAGACGTTTCTATTCGCTAATCTGTTAGGCTTTAAGCGCACTGATACCGGCTTGAGGAAATATCGTTCCGCTTATATCCAAGTGGCGCGGAAAAATGCCAAGTCCACCGTGGCCGCCGTGTTGGCTAATTGGTTCCTACTGATGGAATCGGGCCAACAAGATATTTACACAGCAGCCGTAAGCCGAGACCAAGCCCGCATTGTGTTTGATGATGCGCGTCAAATGTGCCTACTCTCCCCGCCTTTGCGCAAACGGCTCAATATTCAGCAGCATAAACTGATTAATCCGAAATCAAATAGCTTAATGCGCCCGTTAGCGGCTAAATCCTCAACCATTGAGGGAACTAACCCAAGTCTGGCCATTGTGGACGAATATCACCTACACACCGATAACAGCGTTTACAGCGCATTAGAACTAGGGCAAGGCGCACGCCCTGAAGGTTTACTGTTTGCCATTACCACCGCGGGAAGTAACGTTATTTCCGCTTGTAAACAGCACTATGACTATTGCGCACAAATACTGGAAGGCAACGAACAAAACGACAGCCTATTTGTACTGATTTTTGAATTAGACGAAGAAAGCGAAATTGATAATCCGAAAAACTGGATAAAAGCCAATCCGAATATCGGTAAATCCATTCCTTACCTTGATTTTGAAAACACGATCAAGAAAGCCCGAGGGATTCCTTCCGAGTGGGTGGAAATGCTCACCAAGCGTTTTAATGTTTGGTGCCAAGGAACGACACCATGGCTAGGCGAAGGCAATTGGGCGCAGTGCGCACGAGATTACACCGAAAAAGACCTACTTCACCAAGATTGCTATTTAGGCTTGGATTTATCTAGCACCAACGACTTAACAAGCCTTTGTTACACCTTCCCACAAGGGAAAAAAGTGCGGTTGATTACCCGGCATTATATTCCTGAATTTCAGCTTAACAACGTGGCCAACAAGAATCGAGCAATCTATCGAAACTGGGTGCGCCAAGGGTGGCTTATTGCCACAGAGGGCGACTGTATCGACTATGACAAAATCCGCGATGATATTTTAAAAGACGCAGAAAACTTCAATATCAAAGTGATTGGCTTTGATGTTTGGAACGCCACGCATTTACGCACGCAATTACAGGCAGCAGGTTTGGAAGTAGAACCATTCCCGCAAACCTACCAAAGATTTAGCCCGGTGGCCAAAAGTGCGGAAGTATTGATAAATCGCCAAGTGATAGAACACCACGGCGATCCGGTGCTTTCGTGGGCATTATCCAACGTTGTGATGGAAACCGATGCGAACGCCAACATAAAACCAAACAAGAAAAAGGCCGCAAACAAAATCGATCCGGCAGTGGCTTTCTTGATGTCATTCGGCACTTATCAACTTGAATATGGCGATCTGATTTTTGAGTTATCGGAAGAACACAAACAGGCATTGGAACAATTTAACGGGATTGATTTATGAGATGTAAACAAGCAAAGCAAAATTTACTTCTTTCAGCGGTGAATCACTATAAAAAATCGACCGCACTTTTTACCTTTGTCAGCCTTTATGATGATGAAGAACCCTATCCAATCAGTGAAGTTATTCACGCATTAAAATGTAAATGTAATGCAGCCAAGCGAGAAATAGACAGCCGACCAAATAGCCCGAATATAGACGCGCTAGAAACGATTTACTTTATTGCCAAGAAACAGCTTGATGCCATGCTAAAACAGCAAAAAAGAATCAATGCCGGTAAGCGATGAAGAATAAAATATTTCCCTTACACTATTGAATCTTTTCTCCTTTGTTACTATGTTATTTATTATAATAATCAGTAAAAATAAGGGGGAACTATGGGTCTGATACTAGTTGCAATAAAGTGTATGGTTGCTGCTTTTTTTGTCGTATTAGCAATAGTTACCTTTCAAGACTGGTGGTTTATTGTGGCCTTTGGTTTAGCCGGCGGGCTTTCATTTACTATCGGTTGGCTTATTTACGATGAATATAAGCGCCGGAAAGAAAATAAACGGTTGGTGGACGAGCGAGAAAAAAGAAAGAATAGTTGGGTAGAACATGAAATTAATCGTCCGATTATTCAAAAGACTTTACAGAAGCAGAAAGAAAATAAGCCATTTATCACCGGCACGATAAACTGGATAGACGGCAACACCGGTAAAGAAACTACACTTTCTAATATTTCTGTGACCATAAAAGCTAAGGACTAACATGGAAAATAAAGAATATCTACTAAGTTTTTTTGTAATAGACAATAATGGGAATGAAATTGATAGCGGCATTATATCCATAGATGCATTAGATGAAAGAGACGCTAGAACTAAATCTATGATATTTCTACAAAAAAGATATAAAGGAAATCGATGGGAAATAGAATCTATTACATTAGCTAAATAACCAAATAAAGCGCATCTAGGCTGATCCCCGAAAGCAAGAAACCTTATCTTGTTGATGCGCTCTTACCAATAAGGATGAATGCGAAAGGGGCGTTTATGTTAGATCTATCTTCTATTCAAGACGACTATTTGAAAGAATATTTATCACTCGAACATTTAAGAGCTTTCATTTATAAATCAAAATTAGATAAAGGCAAAACGAAAGGAATTAATGAAGAGAATTTCTATGGAGTAACTTGCGCCCAAGATGTTTTAGCTTTATTTAAAAGAGAAGAAGGCAGAAATAATATTCCAAGATGCTATTTATTGCATCCGATAACTAAATCATTAGATAAAGTCGAATACTCTCATTTAATATCTTATTTGGAATATTTAGTTTATACGCAGATTGACACTACTTCTTTCAGATATAACCCTGATGCTATGACTGCATACGAGATTTCCTGTGAAAATGAAAGTATAAAATTTGACAATAAAGAGTTCTACTTTCGCAGAGATGAGATAGAAAATATGATAGGAGCAAAAATCCCTCACATAGAAAATCTATCTGATGTGGAAAATGTTGATTTAATCCCACTTCAAAAGGAAAAAGCTGAATCAGTGCCAGAATTAAACCAAGAAATAGAAAGATTAAAATCCGAGTTAGAGGAAAAGCAAAAGATAATAGACTCTCTTAGTTTAACAAACCAAAGCGGCCGAATAAGTTCTCCACAAAAGCAACTGTTCGCTTTATTGGTTAAAAAATGTTATCCAAAACTTGATAGCAGAAATAAGTTATTTGATGTTATTAACGCAGATCTAAAAGATTCAGAAATTAGAAATACCGATATTTCTGCTGATACTTTTTACAAGTTAATTGATGAATCAAACGACATTATAAAAGCAATTTTCCCACCTAAAAAATCATAGTTTCCTATAAAAGCCTCTTAGTCTTTCGATTTAAGGGGCTTTTTCTTTCGATTTAAGCAATCATTTCTTATTAGGAAGTTAAGTCTTTGAATTAAAAGTGTTTTATTCATAACATCCCTATCGTTCGAACAACTCAACGGAATAGGACGCTATTCCACATAGTTAAACTAACGAGAGGTATTTTTTATGAGCCAATCTCAAACCCAATCTAAAAAGCTTATCACCGGTGCCGAAGTCACTGTAATGATCGGCTTTGGCCGCACCAAACTCAATGAGCTTGTAAGAGCTAAACAATTCCCACAACCAATCCGCTTTTCACAAAACTTTGTCCGTTGGGACTTAGAAGAAGTGAATGCGTGGATTGAAGAACAAAAAGCCGCACGCGTTTAAGGTGATGGAAGATGAACGAAGCAAGAAAACCAACGCAATTCTTAAAAGTGTTACACCGCTTAATTCTTTCTAGTATTAGCGGCATTGATGGTTATTCAATGGGCATGACGTCAGCGCGTAACTATATCAGTGAACTTGAACGCAATCATTTAACCGGCAAAGTGAAACGTACAACGGAAAAGACTGCAGATGGAATGGGGCAATATTACCGCTATGAAATCTCAGATGCCGAACAGTTAAAACAGGTGATTGCCATTTACAAGGCTAAGGGAGGTGAGCTTACTACGCATGAAGAACAGCAAGCCTACTTTCGATTCCGTTAAAAGAAAAACGCCGCAAGGCTCAACCCAAGCGGCGCATTTCCCTACCTTAAGAATCGCTCAGAAGGTAGATAACCTAAATTACATGAGAGCGGAAACTGCGGAACACACTTTGAACGCTAATGAATGATTTTAGCGACCATGAGCCAAACACAAAGCACACGCCACGTTTCCCGATCTAAATCCATAAAAGGAATTAATATGAATTTAAATCACGTTAATTATAAACAATATGAAAATAATTACAATGCATTTCACTTTACAAAGTGCGGTCAAATTTGCGACTATGTTCGCGCCTTAGCAAAATCTAAGGCCAGCCGTGAGAAGCTGAACTATTTACAATTGGCGAACGATAGCACGCCTTTTAACCGTGCTTTTTTTGTTCGTAACATTCGCACACCTAAAGAATATGCGGATTTTGTTTTTAATCTAAATCCGATCATTCTCTCAATGGTAGAGCGTAATGGGCCGTCTTTGACGGGCTGCTTTCCAATTGTAGCAGTTTCTCACCCTGTTACGTTCTACCGCCCGACCGTGAGAAGTCTAGCGGTAGATTCTGAAAACTTACAATTGGAATCTACGCAAATGTATCAATTCATTTTTGCGGCTATTCGCCGTACCGATCTAACCAATCACATTCAAAAAATCCGCATCACCGCTGACACAGAACAAGCCGCGCGCGCCCAATTCGCCCGTGATTTTGTTCTTGTACTTACCGGCAAAATCAATCTTCAAAACGCTGTGAAAAACGACCGCACTTTTATCAAGGGGTGAGCTATGCGCAATCTTAATAAAGAAAAAATCACTCTTGAAAAATGGCAATTAGAAGGGCTTTTAGAGAAAGTCCATCAGCTTTCATCATTGCTATTGGCTTTATCTGAAACCGACTATTCAAAATTAAATGAATGTGAAATTCAGGCGGCAATAGTCGCTGCATTTAGAGTAAGTGAAAGCAATTATTCGGCTTTGAATAAATTATTGGAGGGCGAAGATGACTAATTCACCTTACAAATTAGTGATATTGGACAAACAGGGCAAAATTGATTTTGTGGGGCATTATCCTACATACGAACAAGCCTATAAAGCTGCTGAATTTTTAAAAAATAAAGATGTTCATTCAGAAATCAGAATTAGCAACCCCGACGGATTAGGCGAGGATGATGAAAATGATTAAACCGATGGCACAACAGCAAACACAAGGCACGGTTAAGCCTAAGATTCATGGGAAACTCTCATTCAATCCTTTACACGCGGAATATGCGCAAATCAGCCGCCAATTTAAGCTAATTCATGATAGCAACCGCAAATGCCTTGAAGTTTATCCGGACGATTTCCATCACAAACTAAAAATGCGTGGCGAATGTGCGGATTTAGTAGAACGGTTGAAAGGCGGCGGAAAGTTATTTAACGAATTGGCGAAAGCTGCCGATTTAACAGAAGAACAGACTACCCTTTTAAAAGACTTTAACCAGGCAAACGGCTATTTAATTTCTAAATTCTCCGAAGTAGTAACACAAATTGAACGATTACAGGTGGTGGCAAATGCGTAAGTTAAAAACCAAAGTAAGCAAGAATCGCCCGAGCCTATTTGAGGAAGAACGCTTGCCGGATTGGGAACAGTTGGTAAAAGCCATTAAACAGACTGAATTTTATCTTAGCTTTGCCAAAGACTACATTCACAACGGACATTTAAAAGGAGCAACAGACGCGCTGAAATCAATTAAACGAGCAACTACAGCAGGATTGAAAATCACGGGGGTGAAATAATGGATCTCAATCAAAAAATGGATTATTCCAAACTAAATGCCGTTGAATTGAATGCTATTTCAATCAGTCATCAGAACATGGGAAAACCTAAAGATGAAGCCTTTAATTCGTCTTTCCCTTATACCACCGAATCAATTTTGGCATTAGCCGAACAGTTTATTGATTATCCCGCTGAATATCTCGGTGGGCTAAAAATTATTCATGATGAACTACTGGCTATCAATAAGCATTTATTAGCAATGGCACCAAAACCGCCTTCTTTAGCGCCGGAGGAAACCGCAGCAATGCTATCCAATGATGAACTGATAGATGGTTTATTAAAACATTGTGTAGTGAATTCTTTGGTAAGCGCGTTTTCCTATTTTCAAAAAACAGTTGCCATGCGCATTCATATAATTGAGAAAGGCGCAGTTGAGGGGGTAAATCATGGCGCACTTAATTAATGCACCACATTTAGCGGATCAACCGAAAGAACCTTATTCAGCGTTAATCATTCTTGCCGGGCGTAAGGCTTGGCAAGCATGGAACAAAGGAAAAGGCGAAGAATGGTTATTGTTGTGTTCATTGGTGGAAGGTATGGACGCTAGACAAAAGCCAGTGATTCTTGCCGAACAGCAGCTTGAAGATATTTCAGGAATCAGACTAGCCGACCCGGAACAACGCTCAATCATGATTTTCCAATGTGGTGAATTAGAACCGACCGAAATCACTGGTATTTGCCATAATTTAGCAAAGCATACAAAAGCCGATCATGTCGTTTTATATGATGGTGCCGCGCAGATGAAGGAAAATCTAAGTGGTTACATTCAACGCCTACGCACGGATAAAAGTGCGGTAGAAATTGCGGATAAAATTGCTCCGCCACCGAAATTGAAAGAAAAGGACGGCACCAACGTAAAAGCCCGGGCATTCGTAAAATGGTTGGATCTAGATATTGCTCAACACAGTTTAGATAAGGAGCTTTATCATTACACCGGCGCAAATTGGGAGATTCTACCGAGATCGGAATTAGAGGTTAAAGCCGTTCAGTTTTACGATGAACAGGAATTTACTTATAGCGCCCGTTCTATTGATTCAATGATTGATACAGCGAAGATTCAAGCGGCCAAAATGGGGGAACAATCCAAGGAGCTATTAGCCTTTAAAAACGGCGTATTAAATCGTTCGACCTTGGAATTTTCCCCGCATTGCAGGGAAAACTGGCTCACTTCCTTTATTCCGCACGATTACACGAATCAGGAAGAAAATACACCGCACTTTGATAATTGGTTGAATTTTGTTGCTGATAGTAAGGAAGATAAAAAGCAAGCCATCTTGGGCGCACTTTACGCAATTTTAACGAATCGCCATAACTGGCAGTTATTCTTTGAAGTAACCGGTGATGGTGGCAGCGGAAAATCGGTATTTGCGCAAATTGCCACAATGTTAGCCGGCGAACAAAACACGGAAAGTGGGCGATTAGTCGATTTAGACGAACCGCGCGGCCGTGAAAACTTTGTGAATAAAACGCTCATTCTATGCCCGGAACAATCCCGCTATGGTGGTGATGGTGGCGGACTAAAAAGCATTAGTGCGGGTGATTTAGTCAATATCGATCCGAAGCACAAAAGCAAGTTTAAAGCAGTCATTCCCGCGATTGTGCTAATCGTAAACAATGAGCCGACACGCTTCACAGAAAGAAACGGAGGTATTGAACGCCGCCGAGTGATTTTTCACTTTGATAAGGTGGTGCCGGAAAGTAAACGCGATCCGCGCTTAATGGATAAGATAGAAGCCGAAGCTGGCGGAATTATTTATAAACTGATTCAGGCTTTTAAAAATCCGTTGGACGCGAAAAAAGCGCTAACCAAACAACAGGAAAGCGCCGAAGCGTTAGAAATCAAAATGAACTCAGATCATTTAACGGTGTTTTGTAGTTATTTCCTAACCTCCCAAGAAAGTAACGGGCTAGGAATTGGCAACACGAAAACCGGACTTCCAAGAACGCATCTTTACCCTGCTTATTTGGTATTTACTGAAGTCAATAATATTCAAAATGCTTTAACACTGAATAACTTTACCGAATCATTAAGACAAGGATTGGCACAACATAAAAATAAATATCCATACACCCGCAGGCGAATTACTTCCGGTGCGGAAAAAGGAAGATATATCACTAACGTACACTTTAAAGACTTTGACGAGTTTTATAATGAGTACATAAAATCAAATAGATAGTGAAAGGCGCGGCATAAAAACCGCGCTTTTTTTATCTAAAAAGGTGAATGCCAAGGTGAACAACACCGACTTCCCCTTCACCTTGTAACCAATTGAAAAACAAGGGAAAAGCAATCGGTGAACGAGTGAAGGCAGTTTTTAAATATTTTCCACGCACATCACTTTTAACGTTCACATTGTTCTACATAATCGCCCCAAAGTTGCATCACCGGCTTACGTTGTTCAAGGAAATCAGCCCTATCGTAAATCTTGCCTGTTTGCGTACCCGTCTTATGAGAAATACACATTTCAGCCACTTCATAATCAATACGCTGATCAGCTAAATAAGTGCGTCCGATTGTTCTTAATCCATGAGCTGTTTGTTTATTCTTGTAGCCTAAATCAACTAGCATTTTATTGATTGTTTGACTGCTCATTGGTTGGTTAGACTTAATCCAACTTTGAAAAACATATTCGCTTTTCACAGATATACTTTTCATTTTGTTTAGAATTTCCATAGCTTGGGAAGAAAGAGGAATTACAAAAGGATGCCTTTTCTTCATTCTGTTAGCCGGGATAGTCCATAAAGATTTTTTAAAATCAATTTCAGACCATGTGGCGTTACTTGCTTCAGCAGGTCGTACCATGGTTAATAACTGAAATTTGAATAATAACTTTGTTTGAATGGCCGCACTGGAATACATCACGGCTTTTATTAATTCCGGTAGTTCTTTTGGTGTTATTGCCGGGTTGTTGGTGGATTTTCCAAAGTTAAATACTTCATTGATTCGTAAGCAAGGATTAAAGGCAATTAGGCCGTAGTTTACAGCGAAATTAAGTACTTCATTCAATAGCCGAATGGTGCGCTTTAATGTATCGCCCTTGCCTTGGTTATAGAGTGATTCTAATGCTTCAATAACAACCTTTGGCAAGATTTCATTTATCGGCATATCACCAATAAAAGGAAACAAATAGATTTCCATGCGGCGCCAATCTTTTTTTAATGTCTCAGCTTCTACTTTTTGAACCTTCTTGGCCTTCCAACGATTAGCAACAGATAGCAAGCTATTTTCTATATGCTCAATAGCAGCTTTCTGTTCTTGTTCTTTATGTTCTTGTGGATCTATGCCTTGAGCCAACAAAGAGCGATATTCTTCACGAATAGAACGGGCTTGAGCTAAAGATAAAGCGGGATAAGTTCCTAAAGAAACTTTAGTACGTTTTTTAGTAAGTGGGCGGATATAGTTAAAACGCCATGATTTAACGCCGGTAGGCAAGACTAATAGAAATAATCCGTAGCCATCAGTAAGGGTGTATTCTTTGGCTTTCGGCTTAGATCTTTCTACCTCGGTATTGGTTAGAGGTTTAGTAATTTTAGGCATATTTGGTAACCATTTAGCAATTTTATGTAACCACGGAAAAGGGATATTAGCACATGGTTACAATCGTGGTTACAAAAAAGAGCGGTTAAGGGCGATTATTTACGAGGGAGTACGATAGGATAAAATGCTATAACTTCTTATAAATACTGGATTTGATTAGTGTTTTTGATGGGTTGCGAGGGGGCGTGATAAGTTTTTTGGTGCCCCCAACAGGACTTGAACCTGTGACCAATCGATTATGAGTCGACTGCTCTAACCGACTGAGCTATGGGGGCGGTAAGAGTTGCGGTAGGATTATAGGGAAATATCGGGTTAAAGTCTAGCCGCGCCATCTTGTGTGTGTTTAATTTAAACAAAAAAGGATAAGCCTTTTGACTTATCCTTTTTTCTTGTATTAAAAATTACTCGTCCAAGAAACTGCGTAAGGTTTCGGAACGACTTGGATGACGCAATTTGCGTAGCGCTTTGGCTTCGATTTGACGAATACGTTCACGGGTCACATCAAATTGTTTGCCGACTTCTTCTAATGTGTGATCGGTGTTCATGTCGATACCGAAACGCATACGAAGCACTTTCGCTTCACGTGGCGTTAAGCCTTCCAACACCTCGTGTGTCGCCGCTTTTAAACTTTGTGCGGTGGCAGAATCGAGAGGAAGTTCTAAGGTAGAGTCCTCAATGAAATCACCTAAATGGGAATCATCGTCATCACCGATTGGGGTTTCCATGGAAATCGGCTCTTTAGCAATTTTCAGCACTTTACGGATTTTGTCTTCCGGCATGCCCATACGTTCCGCTAATTCTTCCGGTGTTGCTTCACGTCCCATCTCTTGCAACATTTGACGAGAAATACGATTGAGTTTGTTGATGGTCTCAATCATATGCACCGGAATACGGATGGTACGTGCCTGGTCTGCGATAGAACGGGTAATTGCCTGACGAATCCACCAGGTGGCATAAGTAGAGAATTTGTAACCGCGACGGTATTCAAATTTATCTACGGCTTTCATCAAACCGATGTTACCTTCTTGAATTAAATCAAGGAATTGTAAGCCACGGTTGGTATATTTTTTGGCAATGGAAATCACCAAACGAAGGTTCGCTTCCACCATTTCTTTTTTCGCACGGCGGGCTTTGAGTTCGCCTTGTGCGATACGTTCACCAATTTCTCGAATTTGCGGGATGGTTAAATTCGTGTCTTGTTCAATTTGAACTAAATGAGCAATTGCTTGGCGCAATTCATCTTCATACTGTACGAGTTTTTCAGACCAAGACTTACCGGCGGCAAGCGCTTTTACCAACCATACATCGCTGGTTTCATGACCAATAAAACTTTTTTGGAAACTGGATTTTGGCATTTTAGCGTTATCCACCACAAGACGTTGAATCAGACGCTCTTGATGACGAACACGTTTCATCATATCTCGCGTGGATAAAACAAGGGTATCAAATTGCTTTGGCACTAAACGGAACTGAGTGAAAATATCCGATAATGCCTGAATTTCATCTTTGGCTTTTTTACCGGTTCGACCGTGTTTTGCAATGATTTCTAGCGTTTTTTGATGTTGTTGTCTAAGTGCGGTGAATTTTTCACGTGCAACCTCAGGATCAATGCTGTTATCGCTATCGCTGTCATCACTGCTGCTTTCTTCGCTATCTTCTTCATCTTCACTTTCATCATCCATTTCAGCAGCAGCTACGTTTTCTTCGCTTTCTTCTGCATGGAATTCATCTAATTCGGCCGTTTCTGATTCGCTTAATACGTTTGGATCCACGAAACCGGTAATTAAGTCGGCTAAACGAACGCCGCCACTTTCCACCAAATCATATTGTTCAATGAGATTGGTAATGGCTTCTGGGTAAGCGGCAATAGCACTTTGAACTTCGTTGATGCCTTCTTCAATTCGTTTAGCGATATCAATTTCACCTTCACGGGTGAGCAATTCTACGCTACCCATTTCGCGCATATACATACGCACCGGGTCAGTCGTGCGACCGAGTTCTGCTTCCACGCTGGATAATACTTGGGTTGCTTCTTCAACGACATCTTCATCGGTGATATTTTCATTGAGCATCAGATCATCCGCATCCGGTGCGGTTTCCAACACTTGAATCCCCATGTCGTTGATCATCTGAATAATATCTTCAATTTGATCCGCATCGACTAATTCTTCAGGGAGGCTGTCATTCACTTCGGCATAGGTTAAATAACCTTGCTCTTTCCCTTGAGCGATGAGTAGTTTCAATTGAGATTGTGGATTTTGATCCATATTTGATATCCGCCTTGCTTACTTATTTGGAGAAGATAAAATGCTAGGAATTCTAACATTCTTACTCAGGTTTAACTATTTCTTTTCTTGTTTTTTTACCAACAAATGTGAAAGCTCTTTTTTCTCGTTGAGATCCAATCCTTCCGCACGATCTTTAGCGATGAGCCAATGGATGCGTTTATCAACCAGTTGCAGGTAAAAGTAACGTAATGTTTCGCGGAACGTGTCCTCGATCTTATCGTCTTCAATCAAGTGGTTCCACGCCAGTAGTTTTTCAAGTATTTTTTGTTGTTTTGTATCACGCCAGTGTTCCAGTAACAGCCCTGCACTGATGCCTACTTTTTCGCGGCAAAGTGCGGTCAATTCTACGAGTAAATCGTAGCCTGGTTCATCCAAATTTTTGAGAGGTTCCAAATCCGGCACGAATTTCACCAGCTCCGGGTTTTGTAACAATAACGCAATTAAAATCCGCATGGGGGTTCGTTTGAATTGAATTTTTTGTGTAATCGGAGTGTTATCCGTTTGTAATTTCTCCGGAAGTAAACTTTCTAATTGTGCTGGATCTACAATAGCTAGTTTTTTAGCAAATAGATGGCGTAGCTCCATCCTTAATGCCTTGCTAGGGATTTTTTCAATTAAAGGTATTCCAAGGGCAGCAAGTTTAGTTTTGCTTTCTTTTGAAGAAAAATCCACTTTGGGGGTTAAGTGAGCGAACAAAAATTCACTTAAAGATTGCGCCTTCTCAATATATTCCTCGAAGCCTTGCTTACCATATTGACGAATGAAACTATCCGGGTCTTCGTCATCAGGTAAAAAGATAAATTTCAGTTGGCGACCATCTTCCATATAAGGCAACGCATTTTCCAGTGCACGCCATGCTGCATCACGCCCGGCGCGATCGCCGTCATAACAGCAAATGACTTGTTCCGTGGAGCGAAAAAGTAATTGAATTTGTTCCGAGGTAGTGGACGTACCGAGAGACGCCACGGCATAATTGACCCCGAATTGGGCGAGTGCCACCACATCCATATAGCCCTCTACAACCAGTAATTTTTGTGGTGAATCATCCGCCTGTAAGGCTTCAAATAAACCGTAAAGTTCACTGCCTTTGTGATAGGTGACGGTTTCCGGCGAGTTTAAGTATTTTGGTTTTTCATCGGTTAACACGCGTCCGCCGAAAGCTACGGTGCGCCCGCGACGATCGCGAATAGGGAACATAATCCGATTACGGAATTTGTCGTACACATTGCCACGATCATTGCGCGACAGCATGCCTAAATCGAACAGTTTTTGTTGCTCTTCACGTGTTTTACCAAATTGACGATAAACGGTATCCATGGCGTTTGGCACATAACCGATTTGAAAACGTTCAATGATTTCCGCTGATAAACCACGCTGTTGCAGATAACTTTGTGCAGGAATATTTAACGGTAATTGTTGCTGATAAAACTTAGCAATTTCCTGCATAAGTTCATACAGGTTACGTTTGGTTTGATAGCCAACTCGCTTGCCGTTATCGTTAAAGTGCGGTCGTTTTTCGTAGGGAATTTCTAAACCGAGAAAACCTGCCAGTTCTTCCACCGCTTCCACAAATTCCAGCTTGTCGTATTCCATCAAAAAGGAAATAGCATTGCCATGCGCACCACAACCGAAACAATGATAAAACTGCTTTTTATCGCTGACGGTAAAAGAAGGCGTTTTTTCATGGTGAAACGGGCAGCAGGCTTGATAATCACGGCCGGCTTTTTTCAGTTTTACGCGGGAATTAATTAAATCGACGATGTTAATTTTGGTTAAAATATCGTCTATAAATGTGCGGGGAATGGAACCTTTCATCGAGTATTTTGCCTCTTATTGTGAACGAAATATGAGCCTAACTGATGAGATTGAGAGAAAATAAAACCGTGAGCCTTGGAAGATTCACGGTTTTTATAACTCGAGTTAAAAATACTGCTAATTAGTATAAACGTGTATTGCGAGCGTTTTCACGAGCAACGCGTTTTGCGTGACGTTTTGCGCGAGTTGCATTTTCACGTTTACGAATTGTCGTTGGTTTTTCGTAGAATTCACGAGCACGAACTTCTGCTAAGATACCAGCTTTTTCGCAAGAGCGTTTGAAACGACGTAATGCTACGTCAAAGGATTCATTTTCACGAACTTTAATTACAGGCATAAGCCAATCACCTCAATGAGTTTAATTAATTTAATTGCAATTTAAATTTTACTTGTTGCCACAAGTCGTGGCAGATTCAATAAAGGTCGCAATTTTAATCCAACTTCACAGGAAAAGTAAAGGGAAGATTCACCTTTTCCTGAAATCCGTTTTGAGAAACTGGTTAAACCCTTGTAAAAAAGGTAAAATTCGCCCCAATTAAATCCCATATAAAGAGAACAAAAATGCGAATTTTAGGCATTGAAACGTCCTGTGATGAAACGGGCGTTGCCATTTATGACGAAGAAAAAGGCTTGATTGCTAACCAACTCCATACGCAAATTGCGCTACATGCCGATTACGGCGGCGTTGTGCCGGAACTGGCTTCGCGCGATCATATTCGGAAATTAGCGCCATTATTACAAGCCGCCTTACAAGAAGCCAATCTTACTGCGAAAGACATTGACGGCGTAGCCTATACAAGCGGTCCCGGCTTGGTCGGCGCATTGTTAGTAGGTTCTACCGTAGCACGTTCTTTAGCGTATGCGTGGAATATCCCTGCCATCGGTGTACATCACATGGAAGGGCATTTACTGGCGCCAATGTTGGAAGAAAATCCACCGCACTTTCCTTTTGTGGCGTTGTTGGTGTCCGGCGGACATACCCAATTAGTGCGTGTGGACGGCGTCGGACGCTACGAATTATTAGGCGAATCTATTGATGATGCCGCAGGGGAGGCGTTTGACAAAACGGCAAAATTACTCGGCTTGGATTATCCCGGCGGAGCGGCATTAGCCCGCTTAGCGTTAAATGGTACGCCGAATCGTTTTGCGTTCCCTCGCCCAATGACCGATCGTCCTGGTTTGGATTTCAGCTTTTCCGGTTTAAAAACCTTTGCTGCCAATACGCTTCATCAAGTGATGCAAGAAGAAGGGGAATTAACCGAGCAAAGCAAAGCGGATATTGCTTATGCGTTCCAAGAGGCTGTGGTGGACACGCTCGCCATCAAATGTAAGCGTGCGTTAAAGCAAACAGGCTTGAAGCGTTTGGTAATTGCTGGTGGCGTGAGCGCCAATAAACAGTTGCGCCAAACCTTGGCGGAGCTGATGCAACAATTGGGCGGTGAAGTGTTTTACCCGCAACCGCAATTTTGTACCGATAACGGCGCTATGATTGCTTACGCCGGCTTCTTACGTTTAAAACAAGGACAGCAGCAAGATCTTGCCATCGAAGTGCGTCCCCGCTGGGCAATGACCGAATTAACTGCTGTTTAATTCGATATCAAATCAAAGTGCGGTCAAAAATTTAAACGTTTTTTTGACCGCACTTCAGTTAAGGATACATTATGGACAACATTAAATTTAGAGCAATGCGTGCTGCCGGTATCGGCTGTTTCGTTATGTTAGCGATTATCGGTTTCTTTGTATTTACCACACCGACAAATGAGCTGATTGATTTCTTAACAGAGATTGGCCAAATGGCAGGTGGGCGAACCACCATCGGTGTTTTCATTCTTGCTTCGTTACCGCCGCTGACCGGTTTTATTTGCTATTACTTTTGGAAATGGGTACTCAAATAATGGCTAAGTTGTATTTTTATTATTCCACTATGAATGCAGGAAAATCGACAACTTTGCTGCAATCTTCCTATAACTACCGTGAACGCAATATGAACACGCTGGTTTATACGGCGGCGATTGATGATCGTTTCGGCGCCGGGCGCGTGACTTCACGTATTGGGATCAGTGAACAGGCGAACACCTTCGCACGTGACACGGATTTATTTGCAGAAATTCAACAACACGTAACGAAAGAGCCGTTGCATTGTATTTTGGTGGATGAAGCACAGTTTTTAACCAAAGAACAGGTTTATCAACTGAGCGATGTAGTGGATAAACTGAATATTCCTGTTTTATGTTATGGCTTGCGCACTGACTTTCAAGCAGAACTTTTTGAAGGGAGTCGCTATTTGTTGGCATGGGCGGATCAGTTGGAAGAACTTAAGACTATTTGTTATTGCGGACGTAAAGCCAATTTCGTATTGCGTTTAAATGAACAAGGCGAGGTCGTCAAACAAGGGGATCAAATTCAAATTGGCGGCAATGACAGCTATTTATCGGTCTGCCGATTGCATTATAAAGAACGCATGGCTGAATAGATGGTTTCAAAGTGCGGTTGTTTTTTTAGGTTTTTTTGTAGGGACAGGCTTTATGCCTGTCCTTATTTTTTTGTTTTTATACTTTATCCATTAACCCATGCCAAAAACGCCTCCTCACTCAACACCTGCACGCCCAATTCTGCCGCTTTGCTGAGTTTGGAACCTGCCGCTTCACCGGCGATAACATAGTCGGTTTTGGCTGAAACACTGCCACTGACTTTGGCGCCGAGTTGTTGTAGCAGTGCTTTGGCGTCGTTGCGTCCCATTTGGGAAAGGGTGCCGGTGAGTACCACGGTTTTGTCTTTGAACGGGTTTTCTTTCACGTCCTGCACTTCAACGGTTTCCCAATGCACGCCTTGAGCGATGAGATCATTCACCACCGCAACATTGTGTTCTTCGCGCCAGAACACAAAAATGCGATTCGCGACCACTTCGCCCACATCAGGCACTTTTTGCAGCTGTTCTAAATCGGCATTTTGCAACGCTTCTAAGGTTTTGAAATGGTTCGCCAGATTTAATGCGGTGGCTTCACCCACATCACGAATACCCAACGCAAAGATAAAACGGGCGAGGGTCGTGTGTTTGGCTTTTTCTAAGCTGGCTAACGCATTTTCAGCCGATTTCGGCCCCATACGTTCCAAGCGGGTGAGTGTGGTTAAATCCAACTTGAACAAATCTGCCAGGGTATGAACCAATTCGCGATCCACCAGTTGCTCAATCAGTTTGGCGCCTACGCCGTCAATGTCCATGGCTTTGCGTGATACGAAATGTTTTAGCGCTTCTTTACGTTGTGCTGCACAGAATAACCCGCCGGTGCAACGTGCCACCGCTTCGCCTTCAATGCGAACAATTAAGGAATCGCATACCGGACAGCGCGTTGGAAAGACAATTTGGCGCGCGTTGGCCGGGCGGCGATCGTGTACGACGCCAATAATTTTTGGAATCACATCGCCGGCGCGATGAATAATCACCGTGTCGCCGATAGCAATGTTGAGGCGCTCGATCTCGTCGCCGTTATGTAAGGTTGCGTTACTTACCGTTACCCCGGCAACGAATACCGGTTGTAGTTTAGCCACAGGCGTGATGGCACCGGTGCGACCGACTTGGAATTCCACGTCATTTAATACCGTCAGTTCTTCTTGAGCAGGAAATTTGTAAGCAATTGCCCAACGCGGTGCTTTGGAAATAAAGCCCAGTTTTTGTTGCAACGCAATGTCATTGACTTTTAATACCGTGCCATCAATGTCATAGCCCAAGGAACTGCGTTTTTCCATCATAGTGCGGTAGAAATTTAAAACGTTTTCAACACCATCACATAAACGAATTTCGCTATTTACCGGCACGCCGACGGATTTCAACCACTGCAGGCGTTCATAGTGCGTTGGCGGCAAATCGACGCCTTCAGCAATACCAATGCTGTACGCGTTAAGCATTAATGGACGTTGGCTAGTAATTTTTGGATCTAATTGGCGTAAGGAACCTGCCGCCGCATTACGCGGGTTAGCAAAGGTTTTTTCTCCCTGTTCCAAGGCGCGTTCATTTAGGCGCTCGAACCCCTCGTGCGGCATAAACACCTCACCGCGCACTTCCAAGCGTGCTGGCGGATTGTCCGTCAATAGCTGCAAGGGGATGTTGCGAATGGTACGAATGTTTTGTGTAATGTCTTCGCCTATTGTGCCATCACCGCGCGTTGCCGCTTGGGTCAGCACGCCATTCACATACAAAATACTGACCGCCAATCCGTCCAATTTAGGTTCGCAACAAAATGTTAATGGCTCGGGCACAAGCCCTAAACGATCTTGAATACGTTTCACGAACGCCAAAAACTCCTCATCAGAAAAGGCGTTATCCAGCGAAAGCATTGGGATTTCATGGTGAATTTGGGCAAATTCCGACAACGGGCGCGCGCCCACCCGTTGGGTCGGCGAGTCGGCGGTGACGAGTTCCGGATGTTGTTGTTCCAAAGCTTTGAGCTGATGAAACAGGCGATCGTATTCGCTGTCGGGAATTTGCGGATCGTCTAAAACGTGATACTGATATTCGTGGTGGCGTAAGGTTTTTCTGAGGTCATCGACTTTCTTATTAGCATGATCATGTAGTAACTGAATTAGTTTCTTGATTATGAGAGTGTGTAGAATAATTATTAACTTACAAATTGGTTTGTTGGTATAGCAACGTAGGATTTTTAAGAGATTTTCAATTTCTTGTTGAGTTGAACTTGTCATTATTATTCCATAAAAAATACTGAAAAAAACGACCGCACTTTTGAGGTGCTCAATGAGCGAAAAGTGCGGTCGTTTTTGCAAACGTTTTTAAGCCGCGTGATGAATTAAGCTACTTTGGACAAATATTCCTGTTCGGCGTGGTCATTGAAAATTTCTTGTTTATCCGTGAGGACGAAACCGCCAAGTTCATCCGCCAAACTACGGGCGGCGCGAATCATGGTTTTCAGATTGACGATGTCATTGCCCGGTGAAGGTAATTGCATGAAAATGGCAATACCAACGGTGACCAGATTGTCCATGTCGTAAGGATTAAAGGTGCCGGGCTGTTGTAAATTTGCCACGCTGAACAATACTGGGCTGGCAGCGGTTAAATCCAAATGGCGATGATAAATATGCTGATCGCCAAAAATAAAACCTAGGCCATCGAGTGCTTGAGCTAAGCGTCCACCGTTAAATTCACGATTTTCCGGCGCAACTACATATAACATAATGAAGTCAGGCGTACGTTGATTTTCTGAGACCATTTCCCCCGCAGAGGTTGTTGATTGGTTAGTCGCCGAGTGTTGTTCATTTGCCTGGTTTAATGAAACGGTTGGCGTCACATATTCGTTTTCTGTGTGACGTGAGTTGCTTTCAGCCAGAGAAGCCGTGTTTGGTTCAGCGTAAGAAGACTGTTCATCATAAGATTGGAACGGTGTATTAGCTTGTACCATCACGGGTTGAATAGGTTGAGTCGGTTGGTCATGAAAGGAATAGGACGCCGTTGATTCAACGTTATTCAATGTTGTGTTGGAGGTTCCATTCGGTAAGGTAATTTTAATTTCATCGACGGCACGCTCAATGGAATGAGGCTCGTTTATGCTTGGTGTGGCAGTAGCTTCAAAATCCAATGCTTGCTGTTGTGGAGGCGTTTCTTCGACAAATGAATGCTCCGGTTTGTCGGCAATCAGTGCTTCTGTTATCGGCTGTGCCGATTGTGGCGCATTAAAACGATTGGGTTGATGATTTTGTGAAAAAGTATTGGCGTTTTTGAAATATTGGGATTTCTCGCGACGGTTTGACCAAATGCCGTGCGCAATCAATGCCAATAGGGCGATAACCCCCAAGATAATCAAAATAGTATTTAAATCCATTGCCGACTCTCCCATCATGTAAAACTCATGTATAAGTGGGCGTAAGCTTATCATATTTTTACAAAATTGATGAGAGACAACGTTTGATTTTTTTCGCCGCACTTTGTATTCTGGGCCTCTTTTCCTTGGGGGAGAACGTGATGTTGAAAGAGCAAGAAATAAAAGCCGGTTTTGAATATTTTGTGATGGGCTGGCACTTAATTTTACAAAAGGGGTTACGCCGTTTTGTGATCCTGCCGATTTTATTAAACGTACTGTTGTTAGGCGGCTTATTTTGGATGTTTGTGAGTCAAATAGGTGGTTATATTGACGGCATTATGTCCTATGTTCCTGATTGGCTTGCGTGGCTGAGCGGCATTTTATTGCTGGCTTCCATTTTGATGATTTTAATCCTGTTTTACTTTATTTTTACGACCTTGTCGGGTTTTATCGCAGCGCCGTTTAATGGTTTATTGGCAGAAAAAGTCGAAAAAATGCTGACAGGGGAAGATTTGCAGGAAATGTCTTTATGGGATTTTCTGAAAGATGTGCCTCGTATGTTAGGGCGTGAATGGCAAAAGTTGGTTTATAGTTTGCCTAAAATTATCGCCTTGTTTTTATTAGAGTTTGTGCCGTTACTCGGGCAAACTGTGGTTCCGATTGCCACTTTTGTATTTACCGCGTGGATGTTTGCAATTCAATATTGTGACTATCCTTTTGATAATCACAAGATTCCTTTTGACGTAATGAAAAATGAGTTGGCCATTAAGCGTAATGTAACCGTTACTTTCGGTGGTTTGGTTTCATTATGCACGTTTGTACCGGTCGTGAATTTAGTGATTATTCCTGTCGCGGTGTGTGGCGCAACGGCAATGTGGGTGAATGAATATCGCCGTTTATTTAAGCGCTCTTCGCAAGACAAAACCGGCACGGAAGTGAGCTTGCATCATGCTCATGATGTTGGCGGACAAATCGTGACTAAATAGCTTTTAGTTATTATTTATAAAAAATAGCTATTTTTTTATTGCGAGCTCTCGTGTTAAAACTAGCGCCATAAAATATTCCTTATGGTTTGGAGAACAGTATGACTATTTATAACGACAATTCTTATTCTATTGGCAATACGCCGTTGGTGCGTTTAAAACATTTTGGCAGCGGTAATATCGTGGTGAAAATTGAGGGGCGTAACCCAAGCTTCAGCGTGAAATGCCGTATCGGCGCGAACATGGTTTGGCAGGCAGAAAAAGATGGTTCTTTGACGAAAGATAAAGAAATCGTGGATGCGACCAGCGGGAATACCGGCATTGCTTTGGCCTATGTAGCAGCGGCACGCGGTTATAAAATTACGCTCACCATGCCGGAAACTATGAGCAATGAGCGTAAGCGTTTATTGCGCGGTTTGGGCGTGAATTTAGTGCTTACCGAAGGTGCTAAAGGCATGAAAGGCGCGATTGCCAAAGCAGAAGAAATTGTGGCATCTGATCCAAGTCGTTATGTGATGTTAAAACAGTTTGAAAATCCGGCAAACCCAGAAATTCACCGTAAAACCACCGGTCCAGAAATCTGGAAAGACACTGAAGGCAAAATTGATGTATTGGTTGCCGGCGTGGGTACTGGTGGTACCATCACCGGGATTTCCCGTGCCATTAAATTAGATCATGGTAAACAAATTATCTCCGTTGCCGTAGAACCGGCTGAATCACCGGTGATTACTCAAACTCTTGCCAGTGAAGAAATTAAACCGGGTCCACACAAGATTCAAGGGATCGGCGCAGGCTTTATTCCAAAAAATCTCGATCTTTCCTTAATTGATCGAGTGGAAACGATTGATAGTGAAACGGCGATCGTGACTGCCCGTCGTTTGATGGCAGAAGAAGGGATTCTTGCCGGTATTTCTTCCGGTGCGGCTGTCGCTGCGGCTGATCGCTTGGCGAAACTGCCTGAATTTAAAGATAAACTGATTGTGGTGATTTTACCGTCTGCGGCAGAGCGTTATTTAAGTACCGCACTTTTTGACGGCATTGAAGTGTAATAAAGGAAAGCAAAATAATGTTTGGTAAAAAGCCTGTCATTTGACAGGCTTTTTGTATGCCTTATTTACATCACTTAAGGGGCGAGGATTTGTTTAACCCGTTGTTGCAATGCCGGGATGACTTCTTGCACAAACCAAGGATTTTTAGCCAACCACAACTGATTGCGAGGGGAAGGATGCACGAGCGGCAAAAAGTGCGGTAGAAATATTCGGTAATTTTTTACGGTTTCTGTCACATTAAGTTTGTTCTGCGGCAGATAATATTTTTGTGCATACTGCCCGATTAAAATGGTTAATTCGATATTCGGTAGGCCTGCTAGAATTTGTGGATGCCATTTTTCTGCAAAGCCTTTACGCGGCGGCAGATCGCCTGATTTGCCTTTTCCCGGATAGTAAAAGTCCATTGGAATCACTGCAAACAAGCCGGAGTGATAAAACACTTCACGATCGACACCCAACCATTCACGTAGGCGATCACCGCTTTGGTCATTCCAATACAAACGCGTTTGTTCTGCTTTGGTGCCCGGTGCTTGTCCGACAATGTTAATGCGTGCTGTCGTTGGTGCTGCAAAGAGTGGTTCTATGCCACGTTCAGTGAAGGGTTGATTTTGCGGATCGCACATAATGGCGTTTTTTATTTGGGGCAGCGTTGACATAATGGCGTTTTTAATAAAGTTCTTGTGTGAGATAAAAACTCAATAAGCCGGAGTATCCGGTTTATTGAACAAAAAGTGCGGTGGTTTTTTGCGGTGTTTTCACGCTATTAACGTGGCACACATTGTTCTGCGAGAACTTCCCCAACACTGGTTTTTAAAGTGGAAACATCTTTGCGTTCTAACCACACCCAATGAATGTTGGCATAATTTCGCCCATTTTCCGCAATTGTCGGGCTTAGTTTATGGGTCACATTGTTAAACGTTAAACTGATGGAACGCGTTTTGTTTTTTTTGTGCTTGGTAGTGTGAAACACAATACGAACGATTTTGTCGTCCTTACAAAGGTATTCCTTCATTTCCCCTTTTTGAGTAGCTTTTTGTAAAACCGGTTGTGGCGGTTTTTCGGAGACTTTAGGTTCCATCGGCTTGGCGGTGCAAGCAGCAATACCCAGTAACGTCAGTAATATAAAGCTCGCTCTTAACATAATGTGTACCCTTCTAAATGGAATAAGCGTAGTGTTGACTACGCTTATTGAATTTTACGGATTATTTTTTAAATTGGTAGCTACCGTCAGCTTGGCGAACAAAGCGTGCGCCATTGGAGAGGCGAAGTTCGTTAACACGACCTTGTGCGTTTACTGTCACCTGAACTTTATCGCCCGGTTTGAAACTGCTTAGAGCGTTGCCGGCGCCATTGGCTTTTGTCATGGCATTCACATCGGCAATTGGTAGGTTGTTATTACGAAATACCTGCATTAACGAGACGCCTTGTGGAACGACTAAGGTTTTGCTTCCTGCACTCGTATTAACTGTTTTAGTTGTTGCCGGTTTCGCTTCTAAAATCTCAACCACTTGTTTTTCGGTTTTCGCACTTTGGGCTTTTGCCGGTTGATTTTTAGTTTCAGCTTTTTGCACTTTTTCGGCTGTTTTTGTTTTCACCGGTTCCGATTTTTTCACTGTTTCATGTGGTGTGCTTTGCGGCTTAACCATTTCTTGTGGTTTAGCCGGTTCCACGGCTTTTGGTTGTTCCGCCGGTTTGTTTTCGGAAACCGAATTCATTGTTTGAGGTTCTGCTGCCGGGGTATTTGCCATCGGTTCATTGCTTTGTGCAGGAACAATATTTTCAGCAGTATTTGGCTGTGTACCGGTGCTGGTCGGGTTATCCAACACAGTTGGCTCGTTCACTTGTGATTGATCCAGTTGTTGGAATTGAATTGGTACGTCATTGTTGCTTTGTTGTTCATAAGATTGCACCGTATCTGAACTTGGTTTCATCCATAAAATGAACATAAGTAGTAGCACCAGGGCCAAAATGGTGACAAAAAGACGACGATGTTTTTGCGGTAGCATCGCTAACATTGGCCAGGTTTCAGGGTTTTTAAGGCTGACGACCGGTTTTTCTACGCTTTCTGCTTGTGGTTTTGTTTCGGTTGTTGCGGTATCAAGTACAGGCTCGACAACCACATTCGTGGTTTCGATGGATTCTTCTGCAATAATGGTTTCTTCTGCTACATTTGAACTTGCTGCGGCTACATCAGTAGGTGCTGAATCACCGAATACCGGTTCTTTGCGGGTAGCAAATTGATTTTCTGTATTTTTTTGTTCTTTTTTAGCGAACATGCCTTTCGCTTTCTCAAAGAAGGACGGTTCCGGTTTTGTCGGTTTTTTCGGGGTGATTGGTTCCATTTGATTAAAACCTAAATCCAATTCATTTTGCGCCGGATTATTTTCATTTTCCGGGGTTATTTTTTCAGAATCCACAATATACCTCTGATTAATGAATGATGCTCTGCCATAAAGTGCGGTTGTTTTTCTCAACGTTTTTAGGTGATGAACGAAGTGAGAAATCGAATTTATTACAATAGAAATTGATAAGTAAAAAATCGCGCCTATTTTAAAACATCTTTTTCTTTTTTGATACCGTCTTCTCAAGACGAATATAAGGTTTTATTCGGCTCTCCGCCGATTTCACGGGCAAGTTTCGGCACTAAATAGCCGGAGCTAATGCGTTGTAGTTCTTTATAAATTTTCAGGGCTTGGGTGTCATCCAGATAAAAATGCGTTGCGCCTTCGACTTTATCTAGCAAATGCAAATAATAAGGCAAAATACCCACTGAAAATAAGCGGTCGCTCAATGTTTTCAGAATTAGTGCGTCATCATTCACATTTTTGAGTAAAACCGATTGGTTTAATAAAACGACACCGCAATTCTTTAATTTCGCCATAGCATGGGCAAAAGTTTCATCAATTTCATTGGCGTGATTGACATGGGTGACCAAAATTTTTTGCAACCGGGTTTGCGCTAAAAGGCGACAAAACGCATCGGTTATCCGTTGCGGAATAACGACCGGTAAGCGGGAATGAATACGAAGGCGTTTTAAGTGCGGTATGTTTTCTAAGTGTTTTATCAGCCACTCGAGCTCATGATCTTTTGCCATCAGCGGATCGCCACCGGAAAAAATCACTTCTTCAATTTCAGGGCGTTCCGCAATATATTGCAACGCTTTTTGCCAATTTTGCTTGGTGCCTTTGTTGTCTTCATAAGGAAAATGACGGCGGAAACAATAGCGACAATTTACTGCGCAACCGCCTTTTACCATAAATAACAAGCGATTATGGTATTTGTGCAAGATATTGGGTACGACATTTTTCTCTTCTTGTTCTTCCAGCGGATCTTTGCTGAATCCTTCTGATTGTAAAAATTCATCCGCAGAAGACATGACTTGCAAAAATAAGGGATCGTGTGGATTGCCTTTTTCTATCTTTTCTACAAAAGGCAGCGGTACCCGCATGGCAAATAATTTGCGCGCTTCAATGTCTTGTTTGAATGATTCAAGAGGGAGTTCGAGGTGTTGCAATAAAATTTTCGGGTCTGAAATTCCGTTTGCGAGATGTTCTAACCAACTTTGTTCTTCTCTAATCGGGATGTTTTGATGTAGAATAGCCACTTTTAAAAAAACAATCTTTTTTCTTGAGGATAATATGGCTACATATACTACCAGTGATTTCAAACCAGGTCTAAAATTTATGCAAGACGGCGAGCCTTGCGTGATCGTTGAAAATGAGTTCGTTAAACCCGGCAAAGGTCAAGCGTTCACCCGCACCCGTATTCGTAAATTAATTTCCGGCAAAGTATTGGACGTAAACTTCAAATCCGGTACTTCTGTTGAAGCTGCTGATGTAATGGATTTAAACTTAACTTATTCTTATAAAGACGATGCGTTCTGGTATTTCATGCACCCGGAAACATTTGAACAATATTCTGCGGATGCGAAAGCCGTAGGCGATGCGGAAAAATGGTTGTTAGACCAAGCAGATTGTATCGTTACCTTATGGAATGGCGCACCAATCACAGTAACTCCGCCAAACTTCGTTGAATTAGAAATCGTTGACACCGACCCAGGTCTTAAAGGTGATACTGCAGGTACTGGCGGTAAACCGGCAACATTAAGCACCGGTGCTGTGGTGAAAGTGCCATTATTCGTACAAATCGGTGAAGTGATTCGCGTTGATACCCGTTCCGGCGAATACGTTTCTCGTGTGAAATAATTTTTGCTTGCATAAAAATAGCCTACATGATGTAGGCTATTTTTTTATCTGAAATTTATCAAACCTGATATTTGCTTTTATCGCCAATATCAAAATGCAACGGCATGCGCCATTTTTGAATGCTTAATAACAAAATTAAAAGCCCGGTGATAAAGCATAATAGGCTGCTTAACCAAGTAATATTGAATAATAAGGCAAACCATAACACCGCAAAAAATATCGGTTGTAGATTTAAGGCAAAGACACGGAAACAAAAATATTCTTTATAACTTAATCCGCCGAGGACTAAAAATGCCGCTCCCAGTGCCAGTTGTGGAAAACCTAACACTTGGCATAACAAGCCCACCCACATGGCAAATTGAAAAATATAACGGAAGTTTTTCATATATAAATGCACGCAAGCGGCACATAACGTCGCTGCGATAAGCAAACCAAAGTGTGCTGTTGTGGGATACCAAGGCAGCATAAACAACATTGGAACGGCAAGGACAAAGCCCAAGCGATAAATGATTACTGTTGTGTAATCCCAACGATCCATAGGCGATTTAATATGCGGATCAGCCATTTTTTCTCCTTAACATATCATTAATAAATTCGATTGAATGGGGCGTGACTTCTAAAAGGGAAGAGGTTTCTCCCCAATCACCCAGCACGATGCGATGAAAGTGCGGTGGAATTTCATGGTGTTTTTGACGGTGCGTATGCCCATGAATCATTTGCGTCACATGAAATTGTGTAAAAATTTGCTGCACAAAAGCGGCATTCACATCCATGATTTCCGTCGATTTTAATTGTTTATCTTGGCGGCTTTTCGCGCGAATTTTCTCTGCGATTTTTAACCGCACTTTTAACGGCAAATGTAAGAACAGCCACTGGCGCCATTTTTGATGAACTTTTTTGCGATATTGTTGATATTTCACATCGTCCACGCAAAGGGTGTCGCCGTGACATAAAAGGGTGGGCGTGCCGTATAAATCAATGACTTGATACGTTGGCAGTAACGTCAGCCCGCACGCATTAGCAAATTTTTTGCCAATCAAAAAATCCCGGTTACCGTGCTGAAAATAGCATGGCACGCCTTTTTCTGTCAGATGTCTGATGAGCTGTTGCACTTCGCTGATGAGATCGGATTGTTCATCATCGCCAATCCAAAAATCAAATAAATCGCCCAAAATATAGAGTTTTTCTGCTTCTGGCGCTTGTTCTTGCATAAATTGACGAAACAGGGCTAATAAGTGCGGTCGATTTTCGGAGAGATGTAAATCCGCAATAAAATAGGTTTTTTGCATAGAAATTCAATTAAAAAATTTTTGATTAGATTAGCACATTTCATCGTTATGAATACACTTAACGGGCTAATTTCGTTATACTTACGCAAATTTTTAAGGGGCTTTATCATGCTAAAAATCGCCAGAATTTTCATCATTGTTATTTGTTGTATTCTTATTTGTATCCTCGGTACGCTTTATTCTTTCATTCGTTTCCGTAATCCGAGTAATGTGGGCATTTTTGCCCGTTGGTTTGGACGGTTACATCCTCTCTTTGGGTTGAAAGTGGAACATCGTTTCCCGGCGAATGCCGATAAAGTGGGTCGTTGTATTTATATCGGCAACCATCAAAATAACTACGATATGGTGACCATTTCTTACATGGTCATGTCTCGTACAGTGAGCGTTGGTAAGAAGAGTCTGATTTGGGTGCCGTTTTTCGGTATTTTATATTGGGCAACGGGCAATATTTTTCTCGATCGTGATAATCGTTCTAAAGCGCATAACACCATGTCGGAACTGGCTCGTCGTATTAATGAAGATAATCTGTCCATTTGGATGTTCCCGGAAGGAACGCGTAGTCGCGGGCGCGGGTTATTGCCGTTCAAAACCGGAGCATTCCACGCCGCCATTGCCGCCGGTGTACCCATTGTGCCTGTCGTTTGCTCTACAACACACAATAAAATCGATTTAAACCGTTGGGATAATGGCACGGTGATTTGTGAAATGCTGGAACCTATTAATGTATCCGGCTACAGCCGTGAAAATGTGCGCGAATTAGCGGAATATTGCCATGATGTGATGCAAAATCACATCGCTGAATTGGACCGTGAAGTGGCACAAAAAGCAATTGAACAGAAAAACGAGAATAAGCAGGCTTAAATGAAACATTGCTCCCGTCGTCAGCTACTCAAAACAACGTTATTTTCTACCGCACTTTTCAGTGTGCCGACGCCTTTGTTGGCGGCAACACGCCCAGCTTTGAAAATTCCGCCACTCTTTGAAGTTCGACGGGGTAAGCCGATTTTTCTGAATATGCAAAATACCCAAACTTCTCTCGTGTCTGGAAAACGTACCGAAGTGTGGGGGTTTAACGGCAGTTATTTAGGGCCAACCATTAAAATTAAGAAAGATGACTTTGCTAAACTGAACTGGAAAAACAATTTACCGCAATTTGTTGCGATGAATATCCAAGGCTTACAGGCATCGGGCGAGCTTATTGGTGGTGTGGGTAAAAATTTACAAAAAGGTGAAACTTGGGCACCGATTATTCCGATCAATCAAGCCCCTGCAACCTGCTGGTATCATGCTTGCACCCTTGCCAATTCAGCGTATCAAACTTATCGTGGCTTGGTCGGCTTGTGGCTGATTGAGGATAAGGAGAGTGTCAAATTGGGATTGCCGCAGAAATATGGCGTGGATGACATCCCGTTAATCTTGCAAGATATGCAACTCAATAGTGATGGCGCACAACTTTTTCAGCAGAATCAAGGGGCTTTTCTTGGTGAACGATTGTTAGTCAATGGGCAGGAAGCTCCTTATTTCAATGTACCGCGTGGGTTAGTGCGTTTACGTATTTTAAATGCGTCTCTTTCCCGCACTTATGAGCTTCGTTTTGAGGATGAGCGAGCGTTTACATTGATTGCACAAGATCTTGGTTTTTTACCACAAGGCAAAACCTTAAATGTGATTAAAGTCGCACCGAGTGAGCGTGTTGAGCTTTTAGTTGATTTGAATGACGGCGACAACGTTTCTCTCATCGTGGGGAAAAAGCGTGATTTTATTGATAACATTCGTTATTTCTTCGGCTCCGAAGGGGAGTTAATTGACAATACGGTTTTGGAACTACGTCCGGACGGCTTAGCCGGTGCATTCGCACAAAAAGAACAAACATGGCAATTTGTCACCGATGCGCCAAGTCTGTTGTCTGCTAAGGTGCAACAGGAACGAGCATTTCATGTGGATGTCACTAATGCCACCATTAACCGGAACCGTTTTGACCCGCGTCGTTTAGATGTGTCAGCAAAACTAGGCAGTGTTGAACGTTGGACGTTAACCGCTTCCGCAGCAGTAGGATTTGCGTTACGAGGCGCAAAATTTATTGTGGAATCCATTAACGGTAAAGCGTTGGAAGAAAGCGAAATCAGCTGGAAAGACAGCGTGTTGATTAATGGCACAGTGGCTATTTTGGTGAAATTCGATAACACCTCCTCTAATAACTATCCTTTTACTTTTGGCGCGTCTGATTTAATGTTGGCGGATAAAGGCTGCATGGGATTAATGTTGGTGCAGTAAATAACATAAAAATATAAAAAAAAGAACCGCACTTTATATTTAGAAATAAAGTGCGGCTCTTTTTTTGGTTGTTTTTAGATTAACTTGCACGGCGTAGCAAACGCGGATAAATGCTGGAAATTAGGGTAGTACTGACGACGGCTAAAATGCCTAACCAAGAAAGTGGGCTGATGTTTTCACCGAGTAATAACACCGCCAATATAATCGCAAATACCGGCTCTAAGGAAACTAAAATACCGGCGAGATTAGAGTCAACACTATTAATGCCTTTATTCCATAGATAATAAGCAAGCCAGCTACAACCGATTCCAATATACAGCAGACCTGCGAGCCCCAGCCAGTTCCAATGAATTTCCCAGCTTTGAGTGAGCCATAGGGTGAATGGGAGACAAGTAATGGTGCCGAGCACGATGCTGCTGGTGGTGTAAACTTGTGCGGTCAGTTGCACAATAATTCTTTGTGTCCAGCGCAGACAAGCTGCAAATACGATGCCGGCGAGTAACACTAAACTGCAACCGAAAAGGCTAATATTGCCGGTTTCTTCTCCCCCATAAATTAATAATACAACACCTAAAAATGCAACAAGTCCAAAGATCCAATGATGTGTTTTGGCTTTGTCGCCGAAGAAAAAGTGTCCGATAAGTACCACGAGGAAAGGTTCTAAACCGAGCATTGTAGAGGCGCTAGACGCCGATGTATGGCTTAATCCGATGAATTGTAAAAGGAAAATAGCCGGATAATTGAGAAACCCAAGCCACCACACTTGTGGGCGAACTGTTTTGGGAACGCGTTTCCAAACTCGTACAAACATAGGGAAAACAATAAAGCTAGCGATGATCAGACGCATTTGTACCATTAACACCGGATCTAGCATGGAATAGGCGTATTTTCCGGCAACAAAAGAGCTGCTCCATAAAAACAGCGCAATGAGAATGTAGCGCATAAGAAATCCTTGAGGAAATAGATTAGAGATTATTGTAGTGCGCTTTTAGCGTAGCGTAAATGTGAAAGGCATTTTATTTGTGGTTAAAAGTGCGGTCATAAAAAGGAATGTTTTTTGAAGATCGGGTTGCCCCGATCCAACTTAATATTTGACGATATGGCCGTAGCCTTCGAGGATGTTTTTGATATGTTCCAAGGATTCTTTCGTTGGCGGGTTTACTTCTTCCAATTCATATTTTTCCCCCATGGCCGCCCATTTATGTGCGCCAAGACGGTGATAAGGAAGAAGTTCTACTTTTTCAATATTCGTCATGCCTTCGATAAATTGACCGAGCTGATGTATGTCATGGTCAGAGTCCGTGTAACCCGGTACGACAACATAACGAATCCAAACCGGTTGGTTACGTTTTTGTAAATATTTGGCAAATTCGAGCGTACGCTTATTGGAAACGCCAATAAGGTTTTGATGTACTTGATCGTTGAGCTCTTTTAAATCAAGTAAAACGAGATCTGTTGCATCAATGAGTTCATCAATCACATGATCGTAATGACGCACAAAACCGTTAGTGTCTAAGCAGGTGCTGATGCCTTCTTTTTTACAGGCTTGGAACCAATCACGCACGAATTCCGCCTGTAAAATTGCTTCACCACCGGAAGCAGTCACCCCACCGCCTGACGCATTCATAAAATGACGATAACTGACCACTTCTTTCATCAGTTCTTCCACCGTAACTTCTTTGCCACCATGCAAATCCCAAGTATCGCGGTTATGGCAATACTTACAGCGCATTAAGCAGCCTTGCAAAAACAGAATAAAACGAATGCCCGGGCCGTCAACGGTGCCACAGGATTCATAAGAGTGGATTCTTCCTACAACTGACATGTATTCCTCAATAATTCGTCACGTTATTCGTTAAAAGTGCGGTCGTTTTTGTAAATGTTTTTAATGACCTAGCCATGCTTACAAAATTGGGATATCCCCAAAAAAAATCAGACCGCTTACCTTGCGGTAAGCGGCTGAAATATTAACACAGTTTTATCACCAAATTACATTGATTGTGTAAATGTACGGGTGATAACGTCTTGTTGTTGCTCTTTGGTTAACGAGTTGAAACGTACGGCATAACCGGAAACACGAATGGTTAATTGAGGATATTTCTCCGGATTTTCCATTGCGTCTAATAACATTTCACGGTTCATCACGTTAACGTTCAAGTGTTGACCACCTTCCACTTCTGCTTCGTGGTGGAAGTAACCGTCCATTAAGCCGGCAAGATTGCGTTTTTGTGCTTCGTATTCTTTACCTAACGCATTTGGGACGATAGAGAAGGTATAAGAAATACCATCTTTCGCGTAAGCAAATGGTAGTTTAGCTACGGAAGTTAAAGACGCAACCGCACCTTTTTGGTCACGACCGTGCATTGGGTTTGCACCTGGTCCAAATGGCGCTCCTGCACGACGACCGTCCGGTGTATTACCTGTTTTCTTACCATATACCACGTTAGAAGTAATAGTAAGCACAGATTGTGTCGGAGTCGCGTTGCGATATGTTTTGTGGGTTTGAATTTTCTTCATGAAACGTTCAACTAAGTCGCATGCGATATCATCTACACGGGAATCATTGTTACCGAATTGCGGATATTCGCCTTCGATTTCGAAGTCTGTTGCCACGTTAGAAGCCACAACATTGCCGTTTTTGTCTTTAATGTCACCACGAATTGGTTTTACTTTCGCATATTTAATTGCGGCTAAAGAGTCAGCAGCAACGGAAAGTCCAGCGATACCACAAGCCATAGTGCGGTAAACATCACGATCATGGAATGCCATTAATGCGGCTTCATAAGCATATTTGTCATGCATGAAGTGGATGATGTTTAATGCAGTCACATATTGTGTTGCCAACCAATCCATGAAGCTGTCCATGCGGGTCATTACGGTGTCGAAATCAAGCACTTCGTCTTTGATTGGGTCGGTTTTCGGACCGACTTGCATACCGTTTTTCTCATCGATACCACCGTTGATTGCGTATAACAAGGTTTTTGCTAAGTTCGCGCGGGCACCGAAGAATTGCATTTGTTTACCCACCACCATTGGGGATACACAGCAAGCAATTGCATAGTCATCGCTGTTGAAATCCGGACGCATTAAGTCATCGTTTTCGTATTGTACTGAAGAGGTATCAATAGACACTTTGGCACAGTAACGTTTAAATGCTTCAGGTAATTTTTCAGACCAAAGGATAGTTAAGTTTGGTTCCGGAGATGGGCCCATGGTGTAAAGGGTGTGTAAAATACGGAAGCTGTTTTTGGTCACTAATGTACGACCGTCTAAGCCCATACCACCAAGGGTTTCGGTTGCCCACATTGGGTCACCGGAGAACAATTGATCGTATTCAGGTGTACGTAAGAAACGCACCATACGAAGTTTCATGACTAAGTGGTCGATTAATTCTTGTGCTTCTTGTTCGGTGATTTTGCCGTTTTTCAAATCACGTTCGATATAAATATCTAAGAAGGAAGAAATACGACCGAAAGACATTGCCGCACCGTTTTGTGATTTCACCGCTGCTAAGTAAGCAAAGTAAGTCCATTGAACAGCTTCTTGTGCGTTAGTCGCCGGGTTAGAAATATCGAAACCATAAGAGGCGGCCATTTCTTTCATTTTGCCTAATGCACGATGTTGTTCAGCAATTTCTTCACGCAACTGAATAGTCGCTTGAATGTCTTCACCACGCTCTAGTCTTGCTTGGAGTGAATCGAATTGTTTTTTCTTATCGGCCATTAAATAGTCGATACCGTAAACGGCTAAACGACGATAGTCACCGATAATACGTCCACGACCGTAAGCATCCGGTAAACCGGTTAACACGCCTGATTTACGGCAACGAAGGATATCCGGTGTATAAACATCGAACACACCTTGGTTATGGGTTTTACGATATTCAGTGAAAATATGTTCTACTTCTGGATCTAATTGGCGGCCATAAACTTCACAAGAGCCTTTAACCATTTTGATACCACCGTATGGCATAATGGCACGTTTTAACGGGGCATCAGTTTGAAGACCAACGATTTTTTCTAATTCTTTGTTGATATAGCCAGGTTTGTGAGAAGTGATGGTTGATGGGTTGTCTGTGTCAAAATCTAACGGCTCGTGCGTTTTGTTTTCGATTTTGATGCCTTCCATGACTTTATCCCACAACGCAGTTGTTGCAGGGGTTGCATCAGCTAAGAAAGATTCGTCACCTTCATACGGTGTATAGTTTTTTTGGATAAAGTCACGCACGTTGACTTCATTTTGCCAATCACCACCGACAAAACCTTCCCAAGCCTTTTGTTGAGCTTCTGTTAATTGAGTCATAACATTCCTCTTTTAGATTATTGATAAAGATAAACCTGTTTAGGAAGGAAACAAACAACTTACGTTTCCTTCCTTTTTGTGAACCGATTAATGAGGTCGGTTAATTGACCACAGGGTCAATGCAATACAACAACCACCGCCAACAATATTCCCCAACGTCACCGGAATTAAATTCTTCACCAAAAAATGATAAAGATCTAAATCCGCGAACTGTTGAGGATCGATATTAATTGCTTGCCAAAATTCCGGACCGCTAAAGTGCGCGGCCATAATTCCCATTGGGATCATAAACATATTCGCCACACTGTGCTCGAATCCTGACGCAACAAACAAAGCAATAGGTAAAATCATAATGAATGCTTTATCTGTCAATGTTTTTCCTGCATAACTCATCCAAATGGCGATGCACACCATCACGTTACACAAAATTCCCAAACAAAAAGCTTCAAACCATGTATGGTGAATCTTATGTTGGGCGGTCGCTAAAATGGTGAGTCCCCACTGCCCATTGGCAGCCATTGTTTGACCTGCAAACCAAATAAGAAAAACAATAAAAAGTGCGCCAACGAAATTGCCGAAATAAACCACTATCCAATTTCGCAGCATTTGAAAAGTACTGATTCGTCCACTTGCACGGGCGACAGTTGTCATGGTTGATGAGGTGAATAATTCAGAGCCGCAAACCACGACCATAATCACGCCAAGAGAGAATACAATTCCGCCAACCAACTTGGTTAATCCCCACGAAGCACCCACATTTCCTATTTGTGTTGTGGTGTAGAAAACAAATGCTAAAGCGATAAATGCGCCTGCCGGAATAGCAGAGAAAAAGGATAAAATTTGTTTCTTAGTGGCCTTATAAACGCCGACATCTTCGCCAATTTGGCTCATTTCCGCCGGAGAGACCATACACGTTGTTTTGGACGTTTCGGTATTCATTTCAGAATTCCTTTTCATTATTTGACCCCTAAATACCGCCGTTCACAACGTTGCATTACAAGGAAAGACCTAAAAACTTAAAAAAATTTGAAAGTTTATAAATTTTGTTAATTATATTTTCTTTCCCCTGCAAAGTAAAAATATTTCTCCTTTTTAATGCGAGAATTTTGTTCTTTGTCAATAATTAGATCGGTGTAATAAACAGCCTTTCTCGACGACATCAAAGATAGCTTGATAAATTGCTATTTTAGTGGTTTTCTGTTAAAAAGTGCGGTCATAAAACGCAATATTTTTTAAGGAGAAAATCATGGCAGCAGAAACTATTTTCAGCAAAATTATCCGCAAAGAAATTCCTGCGAATATCGTTTATCAAGATGAACTTGTCACCGCATTTCGCGATATTGCACCGCAAGCCAAAACCCATATTTTGATCATCCCGAATAAGCTCATTCCTACCGTAAACGATGTGACCGAACAAGATGAAGTGACATTAGGTCGTTTGTTCACGGTTGCCGCCAAACTCGCCACACAAGAAGGCATTGCGCAAGACGGTTATCGTTTGATTGTCAACTGCAACAAACACGGCGGACAAGAAGTGTTCCATTTACATATGCATCTCGTTGGCGGTGAGCCTTTAGGTAAAATGTTGGATAAATAATGAAAAAGTCTATCTCCCTTTTTTTTGCGACCGCACTTTTAGCGGGATGTAGCGCAAAGGTGCCAACCTTATTAAATACGCAAAGCCCGATTTTAAATATTGAAGCTCCAGCAGCAGAAAGACTGGAAGCGAGTGTTGATCGTGACAGTGCTTGGGTCAAAAATAAAACCGAACAGCCGGTTAACCTGGCTTATCGCCTGTTTTGGTATGACAAACATGGCGTGACAGTGACGACTGAAGAGCCTGTTATTTGGCATAGGTTGGCGTTGCAACCACTGCAAAAACAACCGCTCACATTCGCTCGACCAACTGCTAATAGCGACAATTATCGCTTATATCTTCGCTTAAACTAAAATGTCTACACTACTCATTGACTTAGCCGGTTACGAGCTGGAACAAGAAGAAATTGAATTGTTGGAACATCCGCTCGTGGCGGGATTAATTCTCTTTACGCGTAATTTTCACGATCGTGCGCAATTACAAGCATTGATTCAATCTGTGCGACAAAAGGTGAAAAAGCCCTTGTTGATTACGGTGGATCAAGAAGGCGGTCGGGTACAGCGTTTCCGTGATGGTTTCACTCAACTTCCCGCAATGCAGGCGTTTTCGGCGTTGATTAATGATCCTATTGAACAACAAAAGATGGCGTTTGAAGCTGGTTGGCAAATGGCAGCAGAAATGACCGCACTTGATATCGATTTGAGCTTTGCACCGGTGTTGGATCTTGGACATCAATGTAAAGCCATCGGTGATCGCAGTTTTGGTTGCGAGATAAAAAGTGCGGTGGATTTGGCCAGCAATTTTATTCGCGGTATGCACCAAGCCGGCATGGCTGCAACGGGAAAACATTTTCCAGGGCATGGTCATGTGATTGCCGATTCTCATTTAGAAACGCCTTATGACGAACGGAGCCAAGAAGATATTTTCAATCAGGACATTCAGCCGTTCCAACAACTTATCGAACAAAATCTGCTGCAAGCCATTATGCCGGCACATGTAATTTATTCGCAATGTGACAACCAACCGGCGAGTGGCTCTAAATATTGGTTACAAGACATTTTGCGTTCCCAACTGAATTTTAATGGAGCTATTTTCTCTGATGATCTTGGCATGAAAGGTGCGGGATTCATGGGCGATTTTGTGGTGCGTAGCGAACAGGCGCTTAACGCAGGTTGCGATTTGTTGCTGCTTTGTAATGAGCGGGACGGTGTGATCCAAGTTTTAGACAATTTAAAACTCTCAGAAAAGCAATCGTGCTTCTTGTTGCGCCAACAGCGTCTGCAAAGCCTATTTAAATGCAAAAAACTGACTTGGTCGGAACTGGAACGTACGCCCCGTTGGTTGGAAAATCGTCAAAAACTGACCGCACTTCAACAGCAATGGCTGGCAACGAAAAACTAATATGATTCAGTGCGAACATTATCAACAAGGCGATTGTCGTTCTTGTCAATGGTTGAAACTGCCGTATGCTGTTCAACTGGAACAGAAAAACGCACATCTGCAACAGCAGCTGCACGGTTTAGATACATCTCATTTGAGTTGGGGTGCGCCTTTTCAATCTTCCCTTGATGGGTTTCGTAATAAAGCCAAAATGGTAGTGAGTGGTGCCGTCGAACGCCCTATTTTGGGGATTCTAGCGGATCCGCGAGATCCGCAAAGTGCGGTGGATTTATGCGATTGCCCACTTTACCCACAACGTTTTCAAGCTATCTTTCCTCTTCTTAAAGATTTCATCGCACGCGCAGGCCTTGTGCCGTATAACGTGGCAAAGCAAAAAGGCGAATTGAAACATCTTTTATTGACAGAAAGCCAACACAGCCACCAACTCATGTTGCGCTTTGTGTTACGTTCGGAAGCAAAATTGCCGTTGATTCAACGGGAATTGGCGGGATTACGTCAAAAATTGCCGCAACTTGCCGTCATTAGCGTGAATATTCAGCCACAAAATGCCGCGATTTTAGAAGGTGAAAAAGAGATTTTCCTGACGGAGCAACACACGTTGTCTGAGACCTTTAACGGCATTCCACTTTTTATTCGCCCGCAGGGATTTTTTCAAACCAACCCGCAGGTTGCTGAAGGATTATACGGTACGGCACAACAATGGGTAAAAGATCTGCCAGTTCGTCAACTTTGGGATTTGTTCTGTGGTGTGGGCGGTTTCGGGCTGCATTGCTTGAAAGCGTTGCAAATGCAGAACTCGGAACAACAAATTCACCTCACGGGCATTGAAATTTCCGCCTCAGCTATCGCTGCCGCGAAACTATCAGCACAACAACTCGGATTGGACAAACAAGTTCATTTTCAGTCGTTAGATGCGGCAAATTTTGCCTTGGCTCAAGCAGACAAACCTGATTTGGTTATCGTCAACCCACCTCGTCGAGGCATTGGTCAATCGCTTGCTGAATTTCTCAATAAAATGCAACCGCACTTTATTTTGTATTCCAGTTGCAACGCGGAAACTATGGGGAAAGACTTGCGCTCGCTCACCCATTATCAACTGGAAAAAATCCAACTGTTCGATATGTTCCCACATACCGCACATTATGAGGTGTTGGTGTTGTTGAGATTGACGTCTTAACGTAATGTTTTGTTGATTTGGCTATTAGTATTACTGAAAAAATAAACCGTTTTTAGGCTCACAAGTGAAGCTTACAGGTACTTTTAGCTATATTTTGGCTCTATAGGCCATACTGTCCTTTTGTATAAAAAAGATATTTTATAAATAGTCATTTGGTTATCTTTTTTCTTTCGCATAAGAATAATAATTGTTATCATTTAATAAAAATAATTCTTATTTAGGAGCCAAAAATGCATCAATCTCATCTTTCACTTCCATCTTATTTTCACCTTAGTCTACTTTCTATTTCTTTATTTTGTACTTGCCAAACCGCATATACGGAGGACAGTTTAGAGCAGATTAATGTTATTGAAGAAACTGATACTAATACCACTGAGGGTAGCCGTGGCTATACAATTAAGTCGATGAAAACAGCTACTGGACTAAAAGTTTCCGGTAAGGATACGCCACAATCTGTTAGTGTGATTACAAAAAAGCAATTAGATGACAAAGCTATTCATACTCTTGAAGAAGCAATGAAGAATACCACAGGTGTTAATGTTGTACGTGATTCAGGGTTACAAACTCGTTTTCTTTCCCGTGGTTTTTATGTAGATCAAATTGGTGAAGATGGTATTACGACTAATGTAGGTGGGCGTTCAGGTTATACCGCCAAAATAGACGTTTCTCCTAGCACTGATCTAGCTATTTATGATCATATTGAAGTTGTGCGTGGTGCGACAGGATTGACCCAGTCTAACTCTGAGCCAGGCGGCACAATTAATTTGATTCGAAAACGACCTACAGACAAATTCCAACACCTAGGAGAAATAACGGTCGATCACCGAGGTAGTACTCGTTCGGTACTAGACGTTTCCGGAGGCGTAAATCAAGATAATAGTATTCGTGCCCGTTTAGTTGGTGTAGGGGAAAAAGCAAAGTCTTTTAAAGATAATGTGCATGGTAAAAAAGGGCTAATTTATGGTGTCGCTGACGTGGATTTAGGAAATGTTGGCGTGTTAACTTTAGGCGGTATGTATCAGAAAATTAATGAAGTGCCGGATTTTTCAGGCGTGATATTACCTTGTGAAAATCCCCAAGTTGCTCCTTTTGCCTCCCGTCCGGCATGTAATAATCCAGTAAAACTACCTCGAAATACCTATTTAGGACAGAGTTGGTCTCGTTTGAAGGGAGATAAATATAACTTATTTGCTAATACCAAATTTGTTTTTGATAACGATTGGGAGTTTAGTATTGAAGCGTCCTATACAAAAAATAATTCAGATGCAAAAGTTGGGCAATTTTTTATCAAAGATGAACATGCTGCCGGTTTGTCCGGTTCTGACGCGCAAGGATTTCTAACCGAGAAAGGTGAAATTATTCCTTTTGAGCCAAAAGACCAAGCACTTAAAAAACTAAAAGAATATCGTGATCAAGCAACGAAAGAATACGAGCAACGTAAGGCAGATTATGCTCAAAATCAATTTAACCAAGGCGACTTTAATCAATATAGAAATGATCGGCTTGCTGCCCGTAAAAAAGGGTTTGATCAATGCATGAATGATATTGGTCTTGATTTTTTATGTAATGACTGGGCAGATCCTGGTGTTGATAAAGATAAACAAGAATATATTGACAAAAAACTACAAGAAGCAGGTATTGCTAACGACGCAGAAAACCGTTTTTCAAACTATCTCTATAATAGGGCTTATAACAATAAAGGTACAACTAATCGAAAATTTACATTCGCACCAATTCGACATATTAAAAAGGACGAACAATACGGGATTAAATTGAATTTAACTGGGCACTATAATCTTTTTGAACGAGACCATGATTTTTATGTAGGTTATGCTTATAACCATGAAAATATTCAATCAGATTTTGTTGAAATTTTTCAGAAACGTTATCGTATAAGTACTATTGATGAGGTTGGTCAAGTGCATCAGCATTTAGCCGGTCGTTGTGTTCCTAATGAGCAAGGAAATTATTATTCTCCAACTGATAAGAATCTTCCTGAACCGGATTGGGACAAGCATGATGAAAAAGGTGACCATATGCTTTATACACCAGATTGCCAACATGCTTATAAAATTAAAGTCGATAAAGACGGTAATATTTTGTATGAATTAGATAAAAATGGGCAAAAAATTCCGGAACGTGACAGCAACGGTGACATTAAGTATAAAAATGGTGCTTATGGAAATCCAAATGAAATTGTTTATAAGATGTTGAAGGAGCCGGATGACCATGTTTTAGCTCGTTATAACTATGCTAAATATTTCAATAAAAATGAAACGCACGCAGTTATTTTGAGCACTCGTTTTAATGCAACGGAACGCCTCCATTTATTAGGTGGTGCGCAGTTTACCCATTTTGAGACCTCACAACGCAAAGAAACGCCTGTTTATAATGGTGAGCCAGCGACGCGCTATCAATCGCAATCAAATATTGATAAGGATAATGAGCACTATACTGCCAAAATGAAGGGGCATCATTTTACACCGTATGTCGGTATTACTTATGATTTGACGAATGAGCAGAGCCTTTATGCAAGTTATACTAAGATTTTTAAACAGCAAGACAACGTAGATATTACCAGTAAAACGGTATTACCTCCGTTAATTGGTACAAACTATGAAATCGGTTGGAAAGGCTCTTTCTTTGATAATCAATTAAATAGCTCTTTGGCTTTATTTTCTGTTGAGCAAAAAAATCGTACTGTTGTCGATTTTGGATATATACCGGGCAAAAATGGTGCTGTTGGATCATTCCAGACCATCGCAAAACCAATCGGACGCGTTGTTAGCAAGGGGTTTGAATTGGAGTTGGCTGGAAATATAACAGAAAATTGGCAACTTTTTGCAGGCTATACTTACAATAAAAGTAAATATAAAAATGCAGAAGAAATTAATAATGAACGGGCAAAAGGCGCTAAAGATCCTTACAACTTTAGTAATTTTACACCTGTTCAGATGTTTCGACTTGCCACCAGTTACCGAATTCCAAGTAGCAAATGGACGATTGGTGCCGGTATTTCTGCACAGAGCCCGACAAGTAGCTTATATGGCATTAAACAAGCAGGCTATACTCTGTTTGATGCCAATATTCAGTACGAGTTTAATCGCCACGCCAAACTTAGTTTGATTGGAACGAATTTAGCGGATAAAACTTACTTTGAAAATAACTATAATCGTACTCGCGGGATGAATAATTTCTACGGACGTCCGCGTACTGTCATGATGAAATTTGATTGGCAGTTCTAACGAAATAAATAAAAAGTGCGGTCAAAAAACACAATGGATTTTGACCGCACTTTTGTTTTGAGTAAAACGACAGCGTTTAGTCTAAGCGTTTGAACATGGTTAACCAGTCCGCTTTAAATTCACGGCGCATGTTGTTGATGGCATCAATGATGTCGTGGTGAACCAAGTGTTCATTTTGGATACCCACACAGTAACCGCCTTTGCCTTGGAGCAATAAGTCGATAGCATAGACGCCCATGCGGGAACCGAGGATACGGTCAAATGCACATGGTGTACCGCCACGTTGGATGTGACCTAAAATAGTGGCGCGGGTTTCATGATGAACGCGATCTTCAATTTCTTTCGCTAATTCATTTACGTCGCAGATTAATTCAGTAATCGCAATAATCGCATGGCGTTTGCCTTTGATGATGCTGCGTTCAATTTGGCGAATCAGCTCTTCGCGGTTAAATTCTACCTCGGAGGCCACAATGTATTCACAGCCACCGGCAATCCCTGCAGAAATGGTGAGGTCACTACAGTGACGGCCCATGATTTCTACGATGGAAATACGTTGGTGGGAACTGGATGTGTCACGTAAACGGTCAATAGCTTCAACCGCGGTTTGTAATGCGGTTTGGTAGCCGATGGTATAGTCGGTCCCGGCAACGTCGTTATCGATTGTGCCCGGAATACCAACGCATGGGAAACCGTGTTCTTCGGTCAATAATTTCGCCCCCATGTAGGAACCGTCCCCACCGATAACAACGAGCGCATCAATGCCGTGAGAACGTAAGATATCGGCACATTTTGCACGCACTTCCGGATCTTTAAATTCCGGGAAACGTGCTGAGCCTAAACAGGTACCGCCACGGTTGATGATGTCGGATACACTATAACGGGTTAATTGCTTAATATTATTGTGGTATAAGCCATAATAGCCGTCATAGATACCATAAACTTCTAACCCTTCAGACAACCCTGCGCGAACCACTGCGCGAATTGCCGCGTTCATGCCCGGAGCATCGCCACCACTTGTTAATACTGCAATTTTTTTAATCATAAGTTATCCCTTACATAAAGTTTTAATTTAAAAATCGGTTGTTTAGGTTAAACGTGCGCGAATTATAGCATTTTTTTTATGTGCTGCATTTCTTGTTGTACAACAAATGTGGGTTCCGGATGGATCACAATATCGCTGTGCGGGAACGTTGTTTTTAACCGTGTTTCCAAATGTTCGGTGATATCGTGCGCTTCGATAAAAGACAGCTCATCCGCCAATTCGAGGTGAAATTGAATAAAACGAATTGCACCGGAACGACGGGTGCGTAACGCATGAAATCCGAGAATGCGTCGATCTTGGGAGATTTCTTGGTTAAGTACCGCATTAATTTGTTCAATTTCCTCAGGCGGTAACATTTGATCAAGCAATAACTGTGTTGAACTAAACAGCATTTTTGCGGCATTAAATAGAATATAAAGGGAGATTAAAATCGCAAAAACCGCATCTGCCCATAAAATACCGTGCACACTCAAGCCTAAGGAAATCAAAATGGCAAAGTTCATCAGCAAATCTGTTTGATAATGCAACCGATCCGCTTTAATTGCCGGGCTATCCGTTTCTTCAATCACACGACCTTGATACCACACTAATAATAGTGTCGCAAAAATGGAAAATACGGTGACTAACATACCAAGTATTGTATTGTTCAAGGCTTGCGGAGAATTAAAACGGTGTATGCCTTGCAGTAACAGAAAAATCGCCGAACCGGAAATAAAGGCACTTTGCACCAAAGAAGCCCGGGATTCCGCTTTGCCATGCCCAAAAGAGTGGTTGTGATCGGCAGGCATTAAAGCAAAACGCAAAATCAGCATGCTCATGAAAGAGGCCAATAGATCCAACATGGAATCAGTGATTGAGGCGAGCATACTCACTGAGCCGGTTTGCCACCAGGCAATGCCTTTTACGATAATTAACACTAAGGCGGTGATAATGGAAAAATGCGCCGCCTTTTTGACTTGAGCGGAATATTCAGAAGCCGGCATTACGCTTTACACCCCAACAGCCAATCCGCTTTGCTCAGTTGTTTCATTTCTTTTTCAACCAAATATTTTTTCAGATGGTTGACCACGCGTTTGCTATTCATATTGCCGAGTTTGTAATTTTTCGGAATTTTCAAGGAATACTGATATTGCACAAAGCCACAAAACGGCAATTCTTTACCTTTTGCCATATCGATTTGCCAATCTTTGTTTTGTTCGGATGGCTCATAAATCACATAGGCGTATAATGTTTCGTTTTGGCGATAAAGCTGAAAATTTTTCACGCCGGTGTTGGTATAAACCCGTTTACGCAAATCAATACGTTCCTGCAAAGTGCGGTTTTGAAAATTGCGATCGAGTAAAATTTCCACCGCACTTTGCCATTCTTTCGGCGTTTCGCCCGGCAGCAGATAAACATAACGAGCAACACTGCCCAAATCTTGTTGGGTCGCAAGTTGGTAGGTTTTATCGTTGTGTTGAATGCTTTGCGGCACGTCTAATTGTGAGTTGGAAACGCACGCGGTCAGGAAAAGTGTGGTCAAAATAACAAGTGTTTTTTTCATCATGTTTATTCCGCCAAATCCCGTTTAAAGACAAATTCTGTTTTGGTGGATGAGGCGCTGTCAAACCAGTAGCCGCCAAGGTCGAATTCCTTGAGCTGTTCTACGTCGCTAATGCGATGTTGAATAAGGTAACGACACATTAAGCCGCGTGCCTTTTTAGCATAGAAGCTAATCACTTTATACTTCCCATTTTTGTTATCTAAAAAGACCGGTTTAATAATGTTACCTTTGAGGTTGTGTTCTTGCACCGATTTGTAGTATTCGTCGGAGGCCAAGTTAATGAGTGTGCCGCCTTGTTGATCGATCGCTTGTTGCAATACCGGCGTAATGACATTATGCCAGAACGCATACAAATCCTTGCCTTTCGGGTTAGCGAGTTTTGTTCCCATTTCCAAGCGATATGGCTGGATTAAGTCTAATGGCGCCAATAAACCATATAAGCCGGATAAAATACGCAAGTGTTGTTGTGCATATAACACGTCTTCTTCATTTAGGGATTCAATGTCTAAGCCGGTGTAAACATCGCCTTTGAACGCATAAACCGCCGCTTTGGCATTGTGTTCATTGTGGTTTTGTTGCCATTCAGCAAAACGGGCGGCATTAAGCCCGGCGAGTTTATCGCTGATTGACATTAATGAACCGATGTCTGCCGGTGTCAGTTCACGGCAAATATCGATCAGTTGCTGGCTTTGCGCCAAAAAGTGCGGTTGAAAATGCGGGAGTTTTTTGGGCACTGCATTCTCAAAATCTAATGTTTTTGCGGGAGAAATAATCGCTAACATAAAAATTCCTGTAATGGTTCTGATAACAACGCTAAAGCGCGCTTAATTGCCAATCAATCGGGGCAATACCATGTTGTTGTAAATAGGTGTTGGCTTTCGAAAAATGGTGGCAACCGAAAAAGCCGCGATGGGCGGATAGCGGCGATGGATGCACGCTGGTTAAAACACAATGTTTTTGGCGATCAATAAATTGCCCTTTTTTCTGTGCCGGACTGCCCCATAATAGAAAGACCAGATTTTCACGATGTTGATTTAAGGCTTCAATGACTTTATCCGTAAAAATTTCCCAACCCCAATTCGCGTGGGAATGAGCTAAACCTTGTTCTACGGTTAATACCGAGTTAAGCAATAACACACCTTGCTGCGCCCATTCCACTAAATAGCCATGATTTGGCATCTGAAAGTCCTCGATGTCATTGGACAATTCTTTATACATATTTAACAAAGAGGGTGGCGGTTTGATACCGGGCTTAACGGAAAAGGATAAACCATGCGCTTGATTTGGTCCGTGGTAAGGATCTTGCCCTAAAATCACCACTTTGACCTGTTCGAATTCTGTTAATTTAAAAGCATTGAACACGTCTGGTGCGGGCGGGTAAATAATTTTCCCCAGTTCCCGTTCTGCATGTACACGTTGCAACACTTGTTGAAAATAAGGCTGTTGTTTTTCCTGCCCAATGACATCTGTCCAGGTTTTCATCATGGGGTTCCCATCTAATTTTGCGTAGCGGGAATTATAATGAAGCCATCGTGAAATTCATAGCAATAAGCGTGATTTGTTTGTTATCAAGATGTAATTAAATAGGGCTTATTTTGTTAAATCGCGCATACCTAGAATGGATTACTTTTGATATGTGTCAAATATTGAAAATGAATTAAAAAAAGACTTCGGTTCTATATCAAATTAAAGTCAAATTAATTTGAAAACTTCAAAATTTTTGATAAAATCCGCGCAGTTCAATTAATATACAGAAAAGCCAAATTTAGGAGGCATTTTATGATTAAAGGTATCCAAATCACCCAAGCGGCTAATGACAATCTTTTAAACTCTTTCTGGTTGTTAGATAGCGAAAAAGGTGAAGCACGTTGTTTATGTGCAAAAGGTGATTACGCAGAAGATCAAATCGTAGCAGTAAGCGAATTAGGTCAAATTGAATACCGCGAATTACCGGTAAACGTTGCACCAACTGTGAAAGTAGAAGGCGGTCAACACTTAAACGTGAACGTATTACGTCGTGAAACATTAGAAGACGCTGTATTACATCCGGAAAAATATCCACAATTAACCATTCGTGTTTCCGGTTACGCTGTGCGTTTCAACTCTTTAACACCTGAACAACAACGCGACGTGATTACTCGTACTTTCACTGAAAGCCTATAATTTCAGTTTGAATGAAAAAAGAAACCCCGAAGTAATTCGGGGTTTTATTTTTTTTAAACGTGGTAAAAACAGACCGCACTTTTCCTTTTCTTTTCTAGCGATTTCCGCGCTTTTCGGGTACAATCCGCCAGTTAAATTTTATGACTTTTGAATGAGAAAAATTACCAATTTATGAAGAATATTCGCAACTTTTCTATTATTGCCCATATTGACCACGGTAAATCTACCTTATCGGATCGTTTAATCCAAACTTGTGGCGGTTTGTCTGATCGTGAAATGGCGGAGCAAGTATTGGATTCTATGGATCTTGAGCGTGAGCGCGGGATTACCATTAAAGCGCAAAGCGTGACGCTGAACTATAAAGCCAAAGACGGTGAAACCTATCAACTGAATTTTATCGACACGCCGGGACACGTTGACTTTTCTTATGAAGTATCCCGCTCTCTTGCGGCCTGTGAAGGTGCTTTATTAGTGGTAGATGCCGGGCAAGGGGTAGAAGCGCAAACCTTGGCAAACTGTTATACAGCCATTGAAATGAATTTGGAAGTGGTGCCGATTTTAAACAAAATCGACTTGCCTGCCGCAGAACCTGAACGTGTTGCAGAAGAAATAGAAGACATCGTGGGTATTGATGCGATTGACGCGGTACGTTGTTCTGCGAAAACCGGCGTGGGCATTGAAGATGTATTAGAAGAAATTGTGGCGAAAATTCCGTCACCGGAAGGTGATCCGAATGCACCGTTACAAGCCTTAATCATCGATTCCTGGTTCGATAATTATTTAGGCGTGGTGTCTTTGGTTCGTATTAAAAACGGCATGTTACGCAAAGGCGATAAAATCAAAGTGATGTCCACCGGTCAATCTTATAACGTAGATCGTTTGGGGATTTTTACTCCAAAACAAGTGGATACCACCGTCTTAAATTGTGGCGAAGTAGGTTGGGTGGTCTGTGCCATTAAAGATATTTTAGGCGCTCCGGTGGGGGATACCTTAACTCACTACAACACGCCGGCGAGTTCCGTATTACCGGGATTTAAGAAAGTTAAACCACAGGTTTACGCAGGCTTGTTCCCGATTAGCTCCGATGACTATGAAGCCTTCCGTGATGCGCTTGGTAAGTTAAGTTTAAATGACGCCTCCCTGTTCTATGAACCGGAAAATTCCACCGCACTTGGCTTCGGTTTCCGTTGTGGTTTCCTTGGCTTGTTGCACATGGAAATTATTCAGGAACGTTTGGAGCGGGAATATGATTTGGATTTAATCACGACCGCACCAACTGTAGTCTATGAAGTGGAATTGACTAATGGCGAGGTGGTTTATGTTGATAGCCCGTCAAAACTGCCTCCGCTGAACAATATCGCAGAAATTCGCGAACCGATTGCGGAATGTAACATGTTGTTGCCACAGGCCTATTTGGGTAACGTGATTACATTGTGTGTGGAAAAACGTGGGGTGCAAACGCACATGGTGTACCACGGTAATCAAGTGGCGTTGACTTACGAAATTCCGATGGGCGAAGTGGTGTTAGATTTCTTTGACCGTCTCAAATCCACTTCTCGTGGTTATGCTTCTTTAGATTACGGTTTCAAACGCTTCCAAGCAGCGGATATGGTTCGCGTGGATATTATGATTAATGGTGAGCGTGTGGATGCCCTTGCGTTAATCGTACACAAAGATAACGCCCCGTATCGTGGTCGTGAGTTGGTGGAAAAAATGCGTGAATTAATTCCGCGCCAACAATTTGACATTGCGATTCAAGCTGCGATTGGTAACCACATTATTGCCCGTTCCACCGTGAAACAATTGCGTAAAAATGTGTTGGCAAAATGCTATGGTGGTGATGTGAGCCGTAAGAAAAAATTATTGCAAAAACAAAAAGAAGGTAAGAAACGGATGAAACAGCTCGGTAACGTAGAAGTGCCGCAGGAAGCGTTCTTAGCTATCTTACATGTAGGAAAAGATAAATAAGGAAGTAGCAATGTCGAACTTATTTACAATTATTTTAATCGCGATTGGATACGGTTTATGGAAAGTGTTGGATCATTTTCAGTTGCCTAATACGTTTTCTATTTTACTGATTATTTTCACCGCACTTTCAGGTGCCGTCTGGTGTTATTTACGTTTTGGGGTATTGCCGAAGCGCGCCAGACAAATCTCGCGCTTAGAGCAACGCAGTGGCAAAAGCCTCAGTGATGAAGAAAAAAACAACATTGAACCGATTTCCGAAAGTTCTGAATTTGTTGCGTCTTTGTTTCCGGTGCTTGCGTTCGTGTTAATTGTGCGTTCGTTTATTTTTGAGCCGTTTCAAATTCCCTCTTCCTCTATGGAGCCAACGCTACGCATTGGCGACTTCATTGTGGTGAACAAATTTGATTACGGCATTAAAGATCCGGTTTTCCAAAATACTCTTGTGAAAATGGGCGAGCCGCAACGTGGTGATGTGATTGTGTTTAAAGCGCCGGAATCACCAAGCACAGATTATATAAAACGTATTGTCGGCAAACCGGGCGATCGCGTGATTTATAATGAAGCCAATCGTCATTTAACCCTGGTTTACGCTAAAGACGGTAAAGAATGTTTGGCAGATTGCGATATCAAAGAATTCAGCTATACCCAACCTGAACCTAATGAGAATTTCCGTTTCATTTTAGGGCGAGATCACAGTGGAAAAGTGCAATATGGCCCGGCACCGTTAGAAACCGTTGAAACGGGCGATGTGGCGCACGCCATTCACTGGTATCCACAGCCGATTAACGAAGGGTATCGTTATAAAGCCTTTAGTAAACAAGAAAATTATGTGACGGAATGGGTTGTTCCGGAAGATCACTATTTTGTTATGGGGGATAACCGTAACAACAGCGAAGACAGCCGTTTTTGGGGCTTTGTACCATCACAAAATATTGTGGGCAAAGCGACCTATATTTGGCTGAGTTTGAAGAAAGAACAGGATGAATGGCCAACCGGCGTTCGCACAGAGCGTTTGTTCCAAAAAATTCAATAATATGCGAGAAGATAACTTAGATCGTTTACAACGAAAAATTGGCTATCATTTCCAAGATGTCGCCTTGCTTAAGCAAGCACTGACTCATCGTAGTGCGGGACATAATCACAATGAACGCCTAGAGTTCTTAGGCGATGCCATTTTGAATTTAACCATTGCAGAAGCGTTGTTTCACCAGTTTCCAAAATGTAATGAGGGTGAGTTGAGCCGTATGCGTGCGACCTTGGTGCGTGAGCCGACCTTAGCCATTCTTGCCCGAGATTTCCAATTGGGTGATTATTTATCCCTTGGGCAAGGCGAATTAAAAAGTGGCGGTTTTCGTCGTGAGTCTATTTTGGCGGATTGTGTTGAAGCGATTATCGGTGCCATTTCCCTGGACAGCAGCTTAACTCATGCGACACAGATCGTGAATCATTGGTATCAAACGCTCCTCAAAAATATTAAACCGGGCGACAATCAAAAAGACGCCAAAACCCGTTTACAGGAATATTTACAGGGTAATCGCCAGCCGTTACCGACTTACAATGTGGTGAGTATTCAAGGGGAAGCTCATAACCAATTATTTATCGTGGAATGTTCCATTTCAGATAACGACCGCACTTTTATCGGTAAAGGTTCCAGCCGTCGTAAAGCGGAACAAGCTGCGGCAGAACAAATTCTTCAAGAGTTAAACATCAAATGACAGAACAACTTGAAACATATTGTGGCTTTATTGCCATTGTAGGCCGTCCGAACGTAGGGAAATCTACCTTACTGAATAAAATTCTTGGACAAAAAATTTCTATCACGTCGCGCAAAGCGCAAACGACCCGTCATCGTATTGTGGGCATTAAAACTGAAGGTCCATATCAAGAAATTTATGTGGATACACCGGGGCTACACATTGAGGAAAAACGCGCTATTAACCGTTTAATGAACCGTGCTGCCAGCAGTGCGATTACCGATGTGGATTTGGTGATTTTTGTGGTGGATGGCACTCATTGGAACGATGACGATGAAATGGTGCTTAACAAACTGCGCAAAACAAATGTGCCGGTTGTGCTTGCCATTAATAAAATCGATAACATTAAAAATAAAGATGATTTATTGCCGTTTATTACGGAAATCAGTAGTAAATTTACGTTTACCGATATCGTGCCGATTTCCGCTGAAAAAGGGAATAATTTAGAGGTGATTGAGAACATCGTGCGTAAGTCTTTACGCCCGGGTGTGCACCATTTCCCGGAAGATTATGTGACCGATCGTTCTCAACGTTTCATGGCATCGGAAATTATTCGTGAAAAATTAATGCGTTTTATGGGTGAAGAATTACCTTATTCTGTGACCGTAGAAATTGAGCAATTTAAGGTGAACGAGCGCGGAACTTATGAAATCAATGCCTTAATTTTGGTTGAACGAGACGGACAGAAAAAAATCGTTATCGGTCACAAAGGCGAAAAATTGAAAAAAATCGGTACAGAAGCCCGTTTAGACATGGAGCGTTTATTTGATAATAAAGTCCATTTGGAACTTTGGGTGAAAGTGAAATCCGGCTGGGCGGATGATGAACGCGCCTTGCGAAGTTTGGGTTATATGGAAGAATAATGAAAAAAGGTGAGCAATAAGCTCACCTTTTTATCTTTAAAGTGCGGTAGAAAATTAAATTGTTTTCTGACCGCACTTTTATTTTTAGATATTTCTTAATTTATTGGAATAGAGCACTAAGCATAATGCGATCACCATAATTAAAATGGCGCAGGCGAAGAGAAGGGTATCTACCGAACTTTCGTGATTTACGATGATCAGACGCAACATGGCGGTGATACCGGCGTAAATAAAATAACGCAGAGGGAAATGGTAACCACTTTTGAAATATTGCACGATAAGACCGATAAAACCGAAATAGAGGAAAAACATGACGGCTTGTTCGGCAACATCATAAGGCACAATGGATGAGGTATTGAAGACCATCATTGCCAAAGAATATGTAATTTTGACGAGGGCGATAATGAGTACCAGTGCCAATGCGATTAGCGCAGAGCTTAAAACGATTTTTAATATTCCGGTGACCACTTGGGGGAGTTTTTCTAATTGTTGAGATTCTTCCATAGTTTACTTTCCTTCATTTTATAACGAGATTCAAAGGGTGCGTATTCTAAAACAAGAGAGGATAAGGGTAAATAGATTTGATTAGCGAGAAATATCGGATTTTTTAACCGCACTTTTATAAAAAGAAAGGCTGACATTTGTCAGCCTTTTTGTTTTCATTATTAATTATTTGATTACACCGCAGGCCATACGTGCACCGCCACCACCAAGTGGAGCCGGGTGGTCAGAGTGGTTGTCGCCACCCACGTGGATCATGATGGAATGACCACGAACGTCATCAAGGTGTTTGATACGTGGTGCAAGAACAGGGTTAGTTGCTGTGCCATCATGTAATACGGTTAATGCCGGTAAATCGCCTAAGTGCGCATCATCTTGCCATGGGAAACCATGCTGTTTCGCTTCTTTCGGATCCCAGTGACCGCCTGCAGCAAGCCCTGCAGTTAATTTACCGTCTTTTTCTTTCGGATCACAGCTTGGGTTTTGGTGAATATGGAAGCCATGTAAGCCTGCTTCTAATCCATTTAAGTTTGGTGTAAAGACCAAACCGTAGTTGGATTCGGTAATGGTGACAGTACCCACATCTTTATTACCGTTAACTGGGTCAAGTTGTTGTACTTTTACTTCAATAGAAGCACCGGCAGGCGCCATGTGATCGTGTTTGTGTTCATGAGCGTTCGCCATGCTTGCAGCACAGATTGCGCTGATGCTTACAGCTAAGAGAGTTTTAAATTTCATTTGTTTACTCCTTTTATGTTAAAAATCTTTTATATTCTAACTAAAATAAGGCATAAATCGAGCATTTTTAGAATGTTATTGACTATCAACGACATTTGAATTTTTTATCTTTTTTCTTTAATCGAAATGAGATTTATTTATAATAGAAATCATTGCTATTTTATTTAGGAGAAATCAGATGGCTAAAGAAGAAGTCGGTCATAATTTTTTGGCACGTTTAGGTAAAACCCGTTTGCGCCCGGGCGGGCGTAAAGCCACCGATTGGTTGATTGCAAGCGGTGATTTTAATAAAGATAAAAAAGTACTGGAAGTGGCCTGTAATATGTGTACCACCGCCATTGGATTGGCGAAGCAATATGGTTGCCGGATTGAAGGTGTTGATTTAGATGAAAACGCCTTGGAAAAAGCCAAGGCCAATATTGCAGCGAATAACTTGCAGGACAAAATTCATGTGCAACGCGCCAATGCCATGAAATTGCCTTTTGAAGATAATACCTTTGATATTGTGATTAATGAGGCCATGCTTACCATGCTGCCTGTTGAGGCCAAAATGAAAGCCGTTGCTGAATATTTTCGCGTATTGAAACCGGGTGGCTTTTTGCTGACTCATGATGTGATGTTAGTGGGGGATGATCATAAAACCATTTTGGAAAATATGCGTAATGCCATCAATGTGACGGTAACACCATTAACCAAAGACGGTTGGAAACAGGTGTTTTTAGACAGTGGTTTTCGTAATATTGAAACCTTTTCCGGTGAGATGACACTGTTGTCGCCAAAAGGCATGATTTATGACGAAGGTGTGTTAGGCACACTAAAAATCATTAAAAATGCTCTAAAAGCAGAAAATCGTGAGCAGTTTAAGCGAATGTTTAGCACCTTTAATGACCCAGAACGTAAATTACATTTTATTGCGGTTTGTAGTCAGAAATAACCGATTTTCTTATGATTAGCCTCCCAAACTGGAGGCTAATTTTTTTACAACAATTCGATTTTGCCCGAATCGATCTTAAAAGTGCGGTGCTTTTTCGGTTGCATTTCGTTGAGCTGATTTTGTGTAATGGCGGTGACAAAAACTTGTGAGCCACTGTTTTGTAGGCGCTCGGCGAGAAGACTGCGTTTAGTTTGATCCAACTCGGAGGCAAAGTCATCAATAAGGAAAATACAATGGCGTTGTTTTTGTTGCATCAAATGTTCACCTTGAGCCAAACGCAAGGCGCACATTAATAATTTCAGCTGACCACGCGATAAAATATCTTCCACCGGTAATCCATTGGCTTTAAAACGAAAATCGGCTTTTTGCGGACCGGAAACCGTATAGCCTAATGCACGATCTCGCTCGAAACTACGCTCTAGCAATTCTGCGTAGTTTTGTTCTTTTTCCCAGCCTTGATGAAAACTCACGCCAATGTCGAGTTCAGGCAGAAATAAACGGCAGGTTTGTTCAATTTCCGGTTGCAAGGCTTGTGCATATTCAGATCTTAGCTGGCTTACCTGCTCAGCAAGTTTGACTAATTCCACATCCCAAATTTTCATTTGTTGATAACTGGAAACTTGCTGTAAGGCGGCATTTCGTTGTTTGAGTAAACGGCTTAAACTCGCCCACAGATTATAAAAACTTACGTGATGATGAAATAAGCCCCAATCCAGAAAGGCGCGGCGATAGCTTGGGCCACCGTTGAGCAAATTTAAACCTTCCGGCGTGATGATTTGCATAGGGAGCAGGTGTGCGAGGTCGGAAATTTTATTGCCGTCTTCGCCATTGATTTTCACGAGCGTGTTGCCTTGGCGTAGTTTTTGTAGGCCTACAGACCATTGGTGTTGCTGTTCTTGAATTTGTCCGAAGAGGGTAAAGTGCGGTTGATCGTAGGAAATAATCCGATTACTGACCGCACTTTTAAAAGAGCGCCCGTGACCTAAATAGAAAATGGCTTCCAATAAGCTGGTTTTGCCACTGCCGTTGTTGCCAACCAAAAAGTTAAAGCCGTGATCTAATTCCAGATCCACGGCTTGTAAATTACGAAAATTTTCAACGGTTAAACGTGAAATCGCCATACATTATAAGCGCATAGGCATAATCACATATTCTGCGCTGGCGTCTTCACAATCTTCAATTAAGCAGCTGGAAGAAGCATCGGTTAAGCGCATACGCACTTGATTGCATTTCAACGCATTCAGCACGTCAAGAATATAGCTGACGTTAAAGCCCACTTCCATTTCTTCGCCACTGTAAGAGACATCGATAATTTCTTCTGCCACCTCTTGTTCCGGGTTGGTTGCGGTGATTTTTAGTTGGTTTTCACTGAGTTGTAAACGTACGCTACGGAAACGTTCGTTAGATAAAATTGCAGCGCGTACAAAGGCTTGTTTTAAGGTTTCCCAACTGGCTTCAACGATGCGGGTTGCATTGCGTGGCAACACACGACGATAATCAGGGAAACGACCATCAATAAGTTTTGATGTAAATGTGATGTTATTTAATTGAATACGTAGGTTATTTGTGCCGATTTGCAAACGCGCCGGTTGCTCGCTTGGCTCCAACAAACGTGCCAGTTCTAATACACCTTTACGCGGTAAAATCACTGAATGAGTCTGTAAATCTTGTTCTAATGGAATAGTACAAACCGCTAAACGGTGGCCATCGGTTGCAACGGTGCGCAATAAATTACCTTCCGTTTCAAATTTCATACCATTTAAGAAATAGCGCGCGTCTTGATTTGCCATGGAAAATTGAGTGGCTTCAATTAAACGGCGTAGTGTCGCTTGCTCAAGGGTGAAATCTACTTCTGATTGCCAATCTGTGAGGTTCGGATAATCTTCCGCCGGCAAGGTGGATAAATTAAATTTACTGCGATCGGAGCGTACAATGGCGCGATCTTCTTCAAATGTGACGGTAATTTCCGCATTTTCCGGCAAACTACGGCAAATATCTAAGAATTTCTTTGCCGGAATTGTGAATTTGCCGTCTTGTTCCGCATGAAGCAATGGCGTTTGGGTTGAAAGTTCGACTTCTAAATCCGTACCGGTAATGCTTAATTGATTATTCTCAATTTGCAATAAGACGTTATTTAACACCGGAATATTCGGACGGCTATTTAATACGCCACACACTTGTTGCAACGGTTTTAATAAATTTTCTCGGGAAATAATAAATTGCATCTGGTGACTCCTATACGGATAAAGTTCGGATTAAGTTAGCCCAATCTTCTTGAATATTCGGATCGGTGTCGCGGAAACTTGCAATTGTGCGACAGGCGTGTAAAACAGTGGTGTGATCGCGGTCACCGAAGGATTTGCCAATTTCCGGTAGGCTGCGGTTGGTTAATTCTTTTGCCAGCGCCATTGCCACTTGGCGTGGGCGAGCCACTGAGCGAGAGCGATTTTTGGATTTTAAATCGGATACTTTAATGCGGTAATATTCAGCAACTACTTTCTGAATATTGTCTACGGTTACCAGTTTATCTTGTAACGCCAACATGTCTTTTAAGGTTTCACGCACAAAATCAATGGTGATCGGTTCGCCCTTAAATTCCTGCATGGCTTTCACTCGGTTTAAGGCGCCTTCTAGTTCACGTACATTGGTGCGTAATTTTTGCCCGATAAAAAACGCTACATCGTGGGGTAAATCCACGTTATTTTCTTCCGCTTTTTTCATTAAAATAGCGACACGGGTTTCAAGATCTGGCGGTTCAATGGCTGTCGTGAGCCCCCAACCAAAGCGCGATTTTAGACGTTCTTCAATTTTTTCAATTTCACGTGGATAGCGGTCGGAAGTGAGAATAATTTGGCGTCCACGTTCAAATAAGGTATTGAAAATATGGAAAAATTCTTCTTGGGTTTTTTCTTTGTCGCTGAAAAATTGAATATCATCCACTAACAAGGCATCTAAAGAGCGGTAGAATTTTTTAAACTCTTCCATTTTGTTATCGCGAATATAAGTCACAACCTGTTGAACGAAGCGCTCAGAATGAATATACACCACGCGCGCCTCCGGATTGTTGGCAATAATACCGTTGCCGATAGCATGCAATAAATGGGTTTTACCTAAGCCTGTACCGCCATATAAAAAGAGCGGATTAGCGGTTTGTTCGCCGGGATTATCTGCGACCTTTTGCGCCACTGCGCGCGCCAGTTGGTTGGATTTCCCCTCAACAAAATTTTCGAAAACTAATTTGGTATTTAGGTTGGAATGGTAAGGTGTTTTATTCGGGCTTTTTTCTTCCGAAAAACCGACCGCACTTTGTTTTTTCGTAGGTTTCTCTACTTTTGGTGCGGTGGGTTTAATACCTTCAATAACCGATACGCTAAGGTTGGGATTCGCACTGGTTTGGCGAGCAATATCAGTAATTAAAGGAAGATAGTTATCAATTACCCATTTTTGCACAAAAGCATTTGATGCATAAAGTAAGATACCGCTTGTGCTAACTTCAGCTTGCAACGGATAGAGCCAGATTTTGAAATCGTCCGTAGGAATTTTATCTTGTAGTTGCAACAGGCAATTTTGCCACAGAGAATTCGGCTGGTGTTCCACGTTAATATATCCCTTGTTAATTGGTTTATGGTTTTCCTTCGATTACCTTGCCAACCTTTTATCTTATTGTTTTATATAGGTATTACTTATTGGGTGGCCGAATTTTCGGCAATAAAGTGCGGTTGGAAAGGTGATTATTTTACAATAACAGAGGAAAAAGATCTGCTATCTGGCTCTAAAAAAAGCAAAAAAGGTTGCTTGCCATTTTTAGCCAAAACCGTATAATCGCCTCGCTTTTAAATGCTGTGAGTGATGGAAAAATGAACGAGTTAACGTGTTTTTTCCCTAATCTCATTTGACGAACGCTGAATTTATGATTACAATTCCGTTCCTTATTTTTTGATAATCTTTGTTTATTTAAACGTTTCCCAGCGTTTAAAGTAGAAACAGTTACTGAAACTATTTGACTTAGGTACATTATAATGAAACGCACATTTCAACCTTCTGTATTAAAACGTAGCCGTACTCACGGTTTCCGTGCTCGTATGGCAACTAAAAATGGCCGTCAAGTTTTAGCTCGTCGTCGTGCTAAAGGTCGTAAAAGTTTATCTGCCTAATCGCATATTAATGTGGTTAAGCTAAACTTTCCTAGGGAGTTACGTTTGTTAACTCCCGAACATTTTAAATACGTCTTCCAACAGCCGTCCCGCGCCAGTTCACCTGAAATCACTGTTCTTGCCCGTAAAAATCACCTTGAGCATCCTCGCTTAGGTTTAACTGTGGCCAAAAAACACCTCAAACGAGCCCATGATCGTAATCGTATTAAACGGTTATGTCGTGAATCTTTTCGTTTAGCACAGCATAGCTTACCGAATTATGATTTTGTTGTTGTAGCAAAACAGGGAATCGGCCGTTTAGACAACCGCACTTTATGGCAAACCCTGGATAAATTATGGCAAAGACACATTCGTTTGGCGCAAAAGTCCTTATCGGATTAATTCGTTTTTATCAGATTGTTATCAGCCCATTAATTGGTCCCCGTTGTCGTTTCACACCAACTTGTTCTTGCTACGGGATTGATGCGGTAAAAACGCATGGGGTGGTAAAAGGTGGTTGGCTTACGCTTAAACGTATATTAAAATGTCATCCTTTAAACGCGGGTGGATACGATCCCGTTCCACCCAAGATCAATAATAACAAAACAGAGAATAAATAATGGATTCAAGACGCGGCCTGTTGGTCATTGCACTACTTTTTATGTCTTTTATTGTTTATCAGCAATGGCAACTTGATTATCACACGCCAAAACCTGTGGCAACTGAGCAAACCGTGACATCCACTTCGGATGTGCCGGCTTCTTCTACTGGGAGCAATACAGTCATCGCAACGGATACCCAAGTAAAAGGTAAAGTGATTACATTAGAAAATGATGTATTCCGTTTGAAAATTAATACCTTAGGTGGGGATGTTATTAGTTCTGAATTGTTGAAATATGATGCTGAACTAGATTCCAACATGCCATTTGTATTGTTACAAAATACACCGGAACACGTTTATATCGCTCAAAGCGGTTTAATCGGTAAAGATGGTATTGATACGAAAGCAGGTCGTGCTGATTATCAAGTTGAGGGTGAAAACTTCAAATTAGCCGATGGTCAAAATGAATTAATTGTTCCTTTGGTTTATCAAAAAGAGGGCGTGACTTATCGTAAAATTTTTGTATTGAAACGCGGTGAATATGACATTGCGGTCAATTATGAAATTAATAACCAAAGTGATAAAACGATTGAAGTTGAGCCTTATGGTCAGTTAAGACATACTTTAGTTGATAGCTCCGGTAATGTGGCGATGCCAACTTATACCGGTGGTGCTTATTCTTCTTCTGAAACTAATTATAAAAAATACAGTTTCAGTGACATGGAAAATGCCAATTTATCAGTGAATACCAAAGCCGGTTGGGTTGCGGTGTTACAACATTATTTCGTTTCTGCTTGGATTCCTAACCAAGATGCCGATAATCAACTTTATACTTTGACAGATAAAGCCAACAACATCGGCTCAATTGGGTATCGCGGTCCGGTTGTTGCGATTCAACCGAATACAACCGAGAAATTAACCAGCAAATTATGGACCGGTCCAAAATTACAAAATGAAATGGGACAAGTTGCAGATCATTTAGATCTCACTGTGGACTACGGTTGGGCGTGGTTTATTGCAAAACCATTATTCTGGTTGCTGACATTCATTCAACAATTAGTTCACAACTGGGGTGTGGCGATCATCTGTGTTACCTTAGTGGTTAAAGCGATTTTATATCCGCTCACAAAAGCACAATATACCTCAATGGCTAAAATGCGTATGTTGCAACCAAAATTGCAAGAAATGCGTGAACGTTTCGGTGAAGATCGTCAGCGTATGAGCCAAGAAATGATGAAACTATATAAAGACGAGAAAGTAAATCCATTAGGTGGTTGTTTACCGCTCTTGTTACAAATGCCGATTTTCATTGCCTTGTACTGGACGTTTATGGAAGCCGTTGAATTACGTCACGCACCGTTCTTTGGTTGGATTCAAGACTTGTCTGCGCAAGATCCGTATTACATCCTACCGATCTTAATGGGCGCCTCCATGTTCTTGTTGCAAAAAATGTCTCCGACACCGGTTGCCGATCCGATGCAGCAAAAAATCATGAACTTCATGCCGTTAATCTTCATGGTGTTCTTCCTTTGGTTCCCGGCAGGTTTGGTGCTTTACTGGTTGGTATCTAACTTGATCACGATTATCCAACAACAACTGATTTATCGTGGTTTAGAGAAAAAAGGGTTACATACCCGTCATAAAAAATAGTGAAATCTAGAGAATTAAAAGGCACGCATTGTGCCTTTTATTTTAGTTAAAAAATGCACGAAAAAATGACCGCACTTTTGCGTCATAAAGTGCGGTTACAAAACGCAACGCTTTTTGACTGTTGGTTCTGTCAACGACCCAATTAGGGGAAACAAGCGACCTTGTGAAGAAAAAATTAAACGTTTTGAGAGCAGACTTATGAAAGAAACAATCGTAGCTCAAGCCACTGCGCCAGGGCGTGGCGGTATTGGCATTTTACGTGTATCAGGTCCGAAGGCCACTGATGTGGCACAAGCGGTATTAGGAAAATGCCCCAAACCACGTATGGCAGATTATTTGCCCTTTAAAGATGCTGATGGCACCGTGTTAGATCAAGGGATTGCATTGTATTTTAAAGGGCCAAATTCCTTTACCGGCGAAGACGTGCTTGAACTTCAGGGGCACGGCGGACAGGTCGTATTAGATTTATTGCTAAAGCGTATTTTACTTATTGATGGCATTCGACTCGCACGTCCGGGCGAGTTTTCTGAGCAGGCATTTTTGAACGATAAATTGGATTTAGCCCAAGCGGAAGCGATTGCCGATTTAATTGATGCCAGCTCCGAACAGGCTGCACGTTCAGCCCTAAAATCGTTGCAAGGCGAGTTTTCCAATAAAGTGAATCAGCTTGTGGATTCTGTCATTTATTTGCGTACTTATGTCGAGGCGGCGATTGATTTTCCGGATGAAGAAATCGATTTTCTTGCCGATGGCAAAATTGAAGGACATTTGAATGGCATTATTGCGCAGTTGGAGCAGGTGCGTGCCGAAGCTAAACAAGGTTCTATTTTGCGTGAAGGGATGAAAGTGGTCATTGCAGGCCGTCCGAATGCAGGTAAGTCCAGTTTGTTGAATGCCCTTGCCGGACGTGAAGCAGCCATTGTCACAGACATTGCTGGGACTACGCGGGATGTGTTGCGCGAGCATATCCACTTAGATGGCATGCCATTACATATTATTGATACCGCAGGCTTACGTGATGCGACAGATGAGGTGGAGCGCATTGGTATTTCTCGTGCGTGGAATGAAATTGAACAGGCGGATCGTATTTTATTGATGTTAGACAGCAGTGATAGCGAGCAAGATTTAGCTAAAGTGCGGTCGGAATTTCTGGCAAAATTACCGAACAATATTCCGGTTACCATTATTCGCAACAAAGCGGATTTAACCGGTGAAACGGAACGCTTATATGAGCAAGACGGTTATACGGTCGTCAATTTGTCCGCCAAAACTCAGCAAGGCGTGGATTTATTGCGTGAGCATTTAAAACAAGCGATGGGGTATCAAACAGGTATCGAAGGGGGCTTCTTAGCTCGCCGTCGCCACTTGGAAGCCTTAGAACAGGCAGCACAACATTTACAGACGGGACACATTCAATTAACCCAATTCCATGCCGGTGAATTGTTGGCGGAAGAGTTGCGTATGGTGCAAGATGCTTTAAGTGAAATTACCGGCCAGTTTACCTCTGATGATTTGCTCACGAATATTTTTAGTTCGTTTTGTATCGGGAAATAGAGACAAAGTGCGGTCGGTTTTGACTGCATTTTTCAGGTATAAAAATACCGATGGTTTTCCATCGGTATTTTTGTTTATGTTGACTAGAGTAAGAGCGCAGAGCCCCATTTGATAATATCGAAGAAGAATTTATTTTGGTTAGTTGCCACGCCATCAGCTGATTTTGTGGTGCCATCAGGATTTTTCTGAACTTCGATCATGCCATTTTTATATTGACCTTTTACCACTTCTAAATCATCGGCTGCATTTTTTCTTAACAGCTCACATTGTGCTTTATCCATCTCTTCCACTTTATCCTGTCTAAATTTCTTATATTGATAAGTAGCGTAATTCATGGATTTTTCATCGTCTTGAATAATTTTTACATACTTCTCGCCAATGACGTTTTCTAATGGGTAGAAGAAAATATATTGTGAATGAATGTAAGCATCTTCTTTTGGAAAGTGCTGTTGCAAAATGCGGGTTAAATTTGGATAGATACATTGTTCCGCTTGTTTGCTGGCAAATACCCAACGTTGTGCATTATCGTCGGATAACAAATAATCTGCGCCGGCATATTCGCCGGGAATTGGATCCTGCTTGGTGCCAAATAATGAGCAACCGGTTAGGAATAAAATGACACCCGAAAAAATAAATTTCTTTAACATGGTTAAACCTTTATAGCTTGATACATTACAAAAAAACGCTGCGTATTCTAGCAATAAGCGTGTCATTTAGAAATGATTTGTTTAGTGGATACTAAAAAGTGCGGTGGATTTTCAGCATAAATTATGTTGGATGATCCACCCCACTTTTATAAGAGGAAAAACTATCGGCAAATCACCTGTTCAATCATACGACCTTTTTCAGCAGCGTTAGCGTTAGGCAATTTATCGCCATTTTGTTTGATGGAGTCGGTGTATTTTTCCACAAAGGCATTGTCTTCACTGATGACACCCGCAGAGTATTCATCAATACTAAACGTACCTTTTGCAAACATCCCGTTGAGTTGATACGTGAGGTAATTATCAACAGAGGAGGTGTTTTTCTCTAGATCATAATAATTGCTAGACATGTTAAAATGCACGCCTTGTTGTGTTTTCAAATCCTGACAAATACCGTTCTTCGTTGTAAAAACAGCATGGCTTAAACGTCCTTGACCAAATTCATAATATTCAAATTTTTTAGCATTGGCTAATTTCTTCAGATCGTGTTCGTTACTTGGATTCATTGATTTTCCATTGTGTAAATACATCACCGGAATCAGCCTGTTGCCACTGAATTCTTGTTGATAAATTTCACCAAGAATTTTACTTCCTCGCCGTGCTTTTAAGACGGGCTTTTTCATATCGCTATCGGATGCGCCGGCAATTTTCTCAAAAGAAATCGATTTGATTTGACTGTCTAAATCAACGTAGTGACGTTCATGTACATCGGTAGAAATATCTTCAAACGCATTCCAGCCATCGCTATTTTTTCCTGGGGTATTGGCGTGAGCGCAAGCGATTAATGTCATAATCGAGCAGGCGAGCGTACTGAATTTTAAGATTTTCATTTTTCTCCTAAAATTTGATTATTGATAATCAAAAAAACCGCACTCTTTTAAAAGTGCGGTCATTTTTACAGGTGTTTTTTTATTCGTTAAACGAATCTTTCAAACGTTCATCAGCGCGACGGGCTTCGCCTTTGTGTTGTAATTTATTAAGCTGTTTCTCAAGTTTTTCTTCAACGTCGTTGATAGCTTTATACATATCTTCTGCCTCAGCGCTGGCAATGAGGTTGCCAAATGGGGTGCCGATAGAGGCATCAACGGAAAAGCCTTTAGGCGTTTTGTTTAAAATAAAGTGAGGATTGATCAGTTGGGTATGCCATTTATTCAGTTTGACAAGTCGTTCTTCAACGTGAGCACGGATTGCAGGGGTGATATCCATTTGTTTACTGGTAATATTTAATGTCATAGCATTTACCTCTTATGTGAATGGGGTCTGAGACCCAGTTGAAATCCTTAGTTACAACATAGTAACCTTGCTTTTAATTTTCAAGCGCTTTTTAGGTTGTTTAAAAAGAAAAGTTTAAAAATATGATCCAGGTCTGAAAATTGGGAAAAGATGCTTTTTTTGCGGAGATAAGTTGCTATGATGGGCAAGTTAAAGAAAGCGGATATTATATTTAATATCCGCTTTCTTTTTTATTATTGGGTCATTTCGTCTTGGTCAAACTGATTGGCATTGAGGCGTGAAAAATAGTCTTTCGTTTCTTCAATAACCACTTTGCGCAAGCCGATTAAGGCAACTAAGTTTGGAATCGCCATTAAGCCGTTGACGATATCCGCTAAAATCCAAATGAGATTTAAATGAATAAATGCGCCACAGCCGACTAATGCGATAAATGCGATACGGTAGAGTTTAATACCTCGGATGCCCACCAAATAAACAAAGCAACGTTCACCGTAATAGCACCAGCCAAGAATGGTCGTAAAGGCGAAAAACAGGAGTCCAATGGTGACAATCGTTGCACCAATAGAAGAGCCTAAACCTTGAGAGAATGCATAGTTGGTCACGACAGCACCTTCCATGCCTGGTGTTTGCCACGCGCCGGTTAGGACTAAAACAATACCCGTCATAGTACAGACGATAATCGTATCTAAGAATGTACCTGTCATGGAAATCAGACCTTGGCGTACCGGCTCTTTAGTTTGTGCGGCAGCCGCAGCAATCGGAGCACTCCCTAAACCGGATTCATTGGAGAAAATCCCGCGAGCTACACCGGATTGGATGGCTTTCATCACGGTAAAACCTAATGCACCGCCCAATGCGGCTTCCGGATTGAATGCACTGTGAATGATTAACTGAAGTGCGGTCGGAATTTTGTCTAAATTTAACAGAATGATAATGATGGATGTCGCAACATAAAAGACTGCCATAAATGGCACGATGTAGGATGACACCAACGCGATACGTTTTACTCCACCAAGAATAATTAAGCCTACTAACAGGGTGATGATAGCCGCGGTGATACTGACGGGAATGCTAAAAGTATCTTGCATCGCATGGGTGATGGCGTTGACTTGCGGGAACGTGCCGATACCAAAGAATGCGACGAGTACGCCAAATAGGGCAAAGAGTTTTGCTAACCACCCCAAACCAAGGCCGCGTTCGATGTAATACATCGGACCGCCCGCCATAAAACCGTTTTTGTCGCGTACACGATATTTAACGGCTAACAAACATTCTGCGTATTTGGTCGCCATGCCAAGTAATGCGACTAACCACATCCAGAAGATGGCACCAGGGCCGCCCGCTTGTACTGCTGTTGCAACGCCCACAATGTTTCCTGTGCCGATGGTGGCGGCAAGCGCGGTACACAGGGCGGCAAAAGAAGAAACATCCCCTTTTTGTTGTAAACCCGAATCGCGTTTAAACAAATAGCGCAAGGCGCGAGGCAATTGAACGATTTGAATAAAGCCTAAGCGAAGGGTTAAATATAATCCGGTACCGGATAATAAAATGAGTAGAGGCGGACCCCATATAAAGGAGTCTATTGCAGATAAAATATTTTCGAATGTCATTGATGGTTCCTCGTAAATAACCTGATTACAAGGAGGCGGAAAGAATTTTACGGATAGATAAAATAGGAAATAACTCAATAAATTGAGTATGTTATATTCACCGAAATCTTCTGCCCCTGTCCTTTTGCCTGAGCGTTTGAAAAGCGGTGAATATTCCGCTTCTTTGCGCCTTCGGCGTCCATGAGTACTTTCAAGTCAAACTTGAAAAGTACCTTGGATCTCTCCAAGGGTTCGTCCAGTAACAGTCCCTGCCATCGCGCCTGAAAGATTTTACCTCGTCGGCGTGGGGTCAATTCCCCGCTCTCCAGCTACCTTCGTCCGAACAATTTATGCTTGCACATAAAGTGCGATAAATTCTAGCAATATAATTTTAAGATCTCAATCATGCCGTTGGCTGCATTGCCATTTTTTTGCAATATAACTGCAGGTGGGCACCAATTTGAGCTGATTTTCTCGAATAAACGTGATTAAGGCTTGATATAACTTGTCGGCTACACCTTGCCCACGTAATGTTTCCGACACATAAGTGTGATTGGCATTGATGGTGTGGTCGTCAATGAAAAAATAAGTGAGTTTGGCAACAGGTTGTTGTTTTTCGTCTAACACAAAAAAGCTACCTTGCTCGGCATTTTGCTCGTGCTGAATTTTCATGAGTGGTTTACCCAGTCATTGTCTTCATTTAATAGGCCGTTAGCCGCAAAATCGGCGGTTTCGCATGGAATCGCCTTTTCTTCTGCCGCCCATTCTCCTAAATCAATAAGCTGGCAGCGCTTGCTACAAAAAGGGCGGTAAGGGCTTTGTTCCGACCATTCAACCTGTTTATGGCAAATAGGGCAAGGAACAGTAAAGATATCATTGCTCATCGAATTTCTCCGCGAGTTGTAAATAAAGGTGGTGCAAGTCTAGCACTTTTTGTTTGAGTTGAGGCAGACTGGCAATAAGGTCTTCGTTATTATTAATGACATCATCGGCATATTTTAAACGTTCTTGGCGGCTCACCTGAGATTGCATAATGCGTTTAATCTGCTCAACTTGATTGTTATCCCGTTGGCAGGCACGTTCTACTTGGGTGTGCTCTAACACATCAACGACTAAGATTCGCTGACAAAGTGCGGTCAAATTATTCTCAATTAATAATGGCACCATGAAAATGCAATAAGGCGCCTGTTGTGCGGCGAGTTGTCGCAACATTTCATGACGGATGGCGGGGTGCAATAATTGATTCAGCCACTGTTTCTGCGTTTCATTGGCAAAGATCTTTTCTCGCAGGGCGGCACGATTGAGCGCGCCGTCTTCAAGTAAAATCTCCGGTCCGAAATGGGTCGCAATTTCTGCCAATAATGGTGAATTTTTTTCTACCACTTGGCGAGCAACGAGATCGGCATCAACGATCGGTACGCCAAGCTCTGCAAATAATTCGGCAATGGTACTTTTGCCGCTACCGATCCCACCTGTGAGCCCAACCACATATGTCATGTTATGTCCTTTGTATAATCAACAGTGGCGCGATCATACGTTCATGTGTTCAATTAAGCAATAAACAGACGAGCCCGGAAAGAGAGAGAAATGGACCGAATGGTACTACGTTGAGTGTACGATTTCGATATTTGGCGTAGATCGCGTAGGTTAAGCCGAAAAGGCAGGCGAGGAATAAAAAGACGGGGAGTTGCTGTGCCGGCAGAAAAGCCCCTAACCCGAGAGCCAGCCAGTAGTCGCCTCGTCCTAACGCTTCTTGTCGGTAGTACCCTTTGGCAGCATGATAGATAGCATAAAAAACGCCTCCAAAGAGGACCGCACTTTGTAGGCTTTGTTCAAGGGATAATGCTCCGATTTGCCAATATGCTGCTCCTAAGCCGAGGGCAAGTAAGGCTTGGCACAATGTGGGCGAGATCAGGCGATAGTGCCAATCCACCAAAGAAATTGCGCTCAAAATGGTGATATAAAGCGCAAGGCAAAGTCCCTTTGATGGCTCGTCATTGGTGGCATAGCAAAGTAAAAAGAACAGTGCGAACAGCATGCCGTAAATCAGTGCGGAAGCTTGTTTTTGGAGTGGCTTGAGAACGGATTTTCCCGGCATAAAGTGCGGTGGATTTTCCGGGTAAATTTCAATGTATGCGATGTAAACCTCATGACTTAATTTGCGGGCAAAGTGCACTACATAATTATGTACCAACCCGCCACAGACAACACCAGCAAGCAGAAAGAATAGCCACATCATTGTACTAGCGAACCCATGTTGAAAATCGGTAGGTACATGCCGAGCATAATTAAACCGATAAGTCCGCCGATAATCACCATTAATAAAGGCTCCAGCATTTGTGACAGGAGATCAATTTGATGATCTAGCTGTTGTTGATGATCGTTGGCGATAAATTGCAGCATCTTGGGCAATTCTCCACTTTGTTCTCCTACTTGTAGCATTTGTTGGGCTGCAGGGGGAAAAATTTGTCCGCTCACGCTGGCGGAAAACGGATAGCCTTGTTGAATCCAATGGAGTGCTGATTGTACTTCCGTCATTAATATTAAATCGCCTTGTAATTGAGGTTTGGTTTGCCAACTTTGTTGTTTCGGCAGGAAAGATTGAAGTGCCTGATTTAGTGGAATACCAGCCTGTAACATCAAAAATAAACTGCGGCTGAAGCTCACCAAACGGGAAAGCCGAACGATATGATTAAGTAGCGGAATGTTGTTGAACAAACGTGTTTTTTGTCGATGAAGCCAGGGCGAATGTTTCAGCTGAAAGCGAATGAGTATGACGATGAGTACAACAACGATGAGTAGAGCCAACCAATAATTTTGTAACCCTTGGGAGAGCGTAAGCAGAAGTTGTGTAAAGGTGGGGAGTTGTGCGCTGTTGTTGTCATACATCGCCGCAAATTGTGGCACGATGAATAACAATAGCAGGACGGTCAATGTTAATGAAATACCCAGTACCAACACAGGGTAAAGCAAGATCTTTTGCATTTTACGCTGAAACGCCAGTGCTTGTTGTTTATGTTGGGCTATTTCATGACAAACCGCAGCAAGTTTGCCGGTCATTTCACCTACTTGAATAAGTTGGCGTTCTTGATAGGTGAGGTATAACCCTTGCTGTTCTAAGGCTTGAGAAAAGGCTAAACCCCTTTCAATGTCTCGTAATAAGAGACGGAGCCATTGATTCAGTGCGATATTGGTGCAGTTTTGCAACAGAATTTGCAGACTATGTTTTAAGGGGACCGCGGCTTGTAATAATGTCGCGAGCTGTGAAAGTAAGGCACAGATCTCGGCATTTTTCGGTTTATTGCTCAGTTGCCAGTTTTGTTGCAATGTAATGCTTTGCAAACCTCGCGCCATTAACTGCTGCCGTGCCTTTGCTTCGCTTTCTGCTACGATGAGTCCTTTTTGTTTTTGTTGTAACCGATTGATGGCTCGCCAGCGAAACAGTTTTAATTTAGTCATATGTTTGTCCTAAAACCCGTTGAATTTCAGCCAAATCAGTTATGCCGTTTTTGATTTTTTCTAAGGCGCTTTGGCGTAAATCATCGAAATCCATTTCATAGCCTTGCGGATGGTGTAGTTGAGGTTGTAGGAATTGATATACCCCGACACGCCCTTTGTAACCTTGATGACAGTCGCAAAAATGGTTGGGATTTCCACCGCACTTTTGGCAACGTTTACGCACCAATCGTTGCGCGATGACAAGTAACAAGCTGCTGTCGATTTCATGGCGCTGAATACCCAACTGTTGCAAGCGGGAAATGGCGGAAGGAGCATCATTGGTGTGTAAGGTAGAAAGGACTAAGTGTCCTGTTTGTGCGGCGCGTAGTGCCATGGCGGCACTTTCTTCATCACGAATTTCACCTAGCATAATGATGTCGGGATCTTGGCGTAAGAAGGTACGAAGGAGACGGCTGAAATCCAAGCCAATAGGATTATTTACTTGAGTTTGAATAATACCTGGCAACTGAATTTCAATGGGATCCTCTGCCGTCATAATGTGTTTTTCCGGTGTATTTAAATACTGTAATGCTGTATACAAAGAAATACTTTTACCGCTACCGGTCGGGCCGGTTACTAAAATCAACCCTTGGGGTTGGCTTAATGCATGACGGAAAAGTTGTTGCTGTGATTCAGTCATGCCCAATTCACTGAATTCCAACTGAACGGGCCGATTTTGCTGTAAACGCAACACGGCTTTTTCGCCAAATTGGGTCGCAAGGGTTGAGAGACGAAAATCTAAAATATCGGAAAAGGTGGTTTTAAACTGAAAGCGGCCGTCTTGCGGTAAACGTGTCTCGCTAATATCCAATTTCGCCAATAATTTCAGACGGGAAATTAAGCGGTTTGCCAAAGAACGCGAGATTTGTTCTTGTACTTGCAATACGCCATCAATACGAAAACGCACTTGCAATCCCTCGGTTTGCGGTTCCAAATGAATATCGGATGCTTTTTTCTGTGTAGCGTTTTCAAAAATCTGATTGAGTTGTTGAATGATCGGCTCATCAATTTGCTGGGTATCAGGCTGTTCTTGTAGTTCAGTTGAATAAAAGAGCGGTTGATTTTCCTCGACTTTTTCAGGTTTTGTTAAGTCCTGTAGTGCGCTTTTGAGTACATGGCTAGGCAATAACACAGGCTCAATGTGCTTTCCACTGAGAAAGGAAAAGGTTTCACAAGCGGCAAGATTGGTTAATGAATCCAATCCTAGCCACAGAGTTTGGGCGTCTTCTTTTAACGGTAATGCTAAATAACGTAAGAGGACGGTTTGTTGCTGCTGATTTTTAAGCCAGAGCTCAGGCGTAATACTAAATTCATCGCCCTGTTGATTGACGACCGAATAATGCCGTTCCATCGGATGTTGCATCTCCTTTACCGCCCTATTGGATTAGCACTTAAGAGCAAAAGCCAGCAGGGAAAATCTCTGCATTATTACCGCAGGAAGCCGTCCAGCTTACCCCCGTGGCAGCGGTGCCGGAGGCACTGAGGGTGTAGCTAATATTTTCGAGACTGCTTTTTCCGGTTACAGTGATAGCGCCACTTTTCACTTTGGTGGATTTTACGTATTTTTGTTTTGTGGCATCGGTAACGTCTGCTTGAATGCCGTTTTGTCCTCCGCTGCAGTTATCGGTTTTGCCGGTGTTGTAAATACATAGTTCCACTTCGGCACGAAGCGGCGCAGAAGCCTGTAACAACTCGGAAATAGCCGCTTTTTTGGTGTAATTTTGATAAGATGGCACCGCGACAGTGGCGAGAATCGCGACGATCGCAATCACAATCATTAATTCGATTAATGTAAAACCTTTTTTAACGGATTTCAGAGAGATAAAAACGGATTGAATTTTCATAAAAAATACCTTGTTCAATGAAAAATAATAAGGTTGATTTGAAGCGGAGGTATTTTGACTTAGTGGAAAAATAGCGTGAAATGACACCGCACTTTTCTGGGATCTTGATCGCAAAATAAAAATCTTATGATGGAAAAACAGTTACACATTAAAGACGGATGGTTGGTCAATGAAAGACGGGTATTGTCTCCACATTTTGATCAACGTCCTGAGCCACAGGATATTTCCTTGTTGATTATTCATTATATCAGTTTGCCACCGGAGAGATTTGGTGGCGGTTATATTGATGCTTTTTTTCAAGGAAAATTAGACCCGCAGGCACATCCTTATTTTAAAGAAATTAGCGCATTGCGAGTGTCTGCACATTGTTTGATTGAACGCACAGGACGGATTACCCAATATGTCAATTTCACTGATCGTGCTTGGCATGCAGGTTTATCTTGTTTCGAGGGACGGGAAAAATGTAATGATTTTGCCATTGGTATTGAATTGGAAGGCAGTAATGAACAGCCGTTTACTGATGCACAATATTCGGCATTACAAGCACTTACACAGGAAATTATGCGGACATATCCGCATATTACCAAAGAGCGTATTGTGGGCCATTGCGATGTGTCACCGGGGCGGAAAATCGACCCGGGACAATATTTTGATTGGCAGCGGTATTTACAGAACATTTAAATTGAACAATAAATAGACAGCATAAGGCGGCATTTTTCATTAACAGGAAAATGCCGTTTCTTTTTTATTATTGCATTGAAAAATAAGGATAAATTTTCTTTTGATTATTTGTTAAATTGAAATTTTTCAGGTTATTTCTAGTTATTCCGTGGTTGAAACACAATTTTATCCACAGAAATACTGAATAACTCACAAGAGGATGAAAAACCGTAAAGCACGAGATAGAAAAAAGAAAACATGCGCATTTGTTCGGCATAACTTGTTGAAAAAATCGCAAAAAACGGATGAGGTATAAATCGGTGAAAATTTATGAGAAAAATTTAAACAAGTGCGCGAGAAACAGGGAAAGAATTGGGGAGGTAGAAAAAGAAATGACAGATTATTTCCTGTTTTTAGCTCACTATTCACAGGGTTATCCACATTATCAAAAAATCCGCTCAAGGATAACATAAAAATTCGACGTATTTTGGGACCGCACTTTATAACTTTTTAATCTACAGCATAACCTTTATTTCTTTTTCAATATCCAGAATTCTACGTAATATTGATGACCAATTCGTCACCCGTTTTATTTATAGGAGTTTTATATGTCACAATTTCCCATTCATACCATCGAAACCGCACCGGAAGCCGCAAAAGAAGCGTTAAAAGCTGTGCAAAATGTCAACGGATTTATTCCAAATTTAATCGGTGTTCTTGCGAATGCACCGACAGCGCTAGAAACCTACCGTACGGTGGGCGGAATTAATGGACGAAATAGTTTAACCGCCGCAGAACGAGAAGTGGTTCAAATTACGGCAGCGGTGGTCAATGGTTGCGGTTTCTGTGTGGCTGGACATACTAAAATTGCCCTAAAGCTATTGAAACTTGAAGAGCCACTGGTTAACCAAATTCGTTCGATAGCACGTATCGAACAAGATGCTAAATTGGATGCTCTTGCCCGTTTTACGCTGACGGTCATCTTGCAAAAAGCAAAACTGACCCAAGCGCAACAACAAGCCTTTTATAATGCAGGTTACACAAAGGAAAATGCTATTGATGTGGTGTTGGGGGTAAGCCTGGCAACGTTATGTAACTACGTAAATAATCTTGCGGACACACCGATTAACCCGGAACTTCAGCCTTTCGCTTAATTTCCTTTTTATATGTATTTAGGCAGCCTTGTGGGCTGCCTTTTTTGTACATCACTTTTGTTATAACTGATGGTTTTTAAATATAGTCACTAATTCTTTTCTTTTTAAAATTCCCTTTGTTAGATTTTAAGTATTAGCAACGTATTAATAAACAAGGAGAAAAATATGCAACAGCGTGATCTTTATCCCCATGAAATCTTGCAAGATGTCATCGACAAAAGTTATGCAAAATCACTTGGCAGCGTAAAGACCTTGGCTATTCTTAGCTTTTTAGGGGGCGGTTATGTGAGTTTCGGTTATATGGCATATTTAAAAGTCGTCAGTGGCATACCGGCGGAATGGGCGGGCTTGGCAACCTTATTGGGGGCCGCTGTCTTTCCTATTTGCTTAATTTGTATTCTTATCGGAGGCGGCGAATTGGCCACAGGGAATATGATGATGATGGCTTTGGGGCGATTGAGCAAACAGGTAAGCTTTAAGAAATTATTACGTAACTGGATAATTGTGAGTTTAGGTAACCTTGCCGGCGCATTATTTATGGCGTTTTTTCTTGGACATTATGTGGGGTTAGCTGAAGGTGCGGCAGCGAGTAAAACCATTGCTATTGCAGAAGCGAAAGTGAATATGGATTTCTTGCGTGCTTTTGTTTCAGCGATTGCGTGTAACTGGATGGTGTGTATGGGGATTTGGTTTTATTTTGGTGCAAAGCAAACATCTGGACGTATTCTTGCCATGTGGTTCCCCGTGATGATTTTTGTGTTGATTGGGCTACAGCATTTTGTGGCAAATATGTTTATTATTCCGGCAGGGATTTTTGCCGGAGCAAATGTGACGTGGGGAGAGTTTTTCTTCAATATGGTTCCCGTCTTCTTGGGTAATGTGACAGGTGGGGCGGCATTTGTTGGGGCCTCTTATCTTTACGCCTATCGTCATTTGCTCAACGAGGATTATCAGATTTAGCGTTTCAAAGTGCGGTGGCGTTTTTCTGCGTTTTGAATGAAAAAGAGGGAATCATGTCGATTCCCTATTTGGCTCTTGAATGTGATTGAGTGAAATTTATTTAATTAACTCAACCGGCACTTTTACCACGAGTTTTTTGATTTTGGCGGATTGACCATTCACGTTACAACAAGGTTTATGCGGTTCATAAGGATAGAACACGGCAAACATATTTGGCACTAATGTAATCGTGCTTTTGTTGTCGATTTCTTGGGTAAGTTGGTAGTCATCATCTTCGTGGTAAGCTTCGTATTTATTTAAGTCAGGGTAGGTTGCGCCGACTTCAATATTTTCTGCTCCGCGGATAAGTACTTGAACGTCCAAATATTTATGGTGCAATTCTGCTTTTTTGCTCGCAGCTTCAGCCAGTTCAGGTTCCATCACGTTCATATAAATTTGGTCAGTGATGTCATGACGACCAACCTCTAATTTTTCTAAGTCTAAACCTTTTAAATACTCACAGGTTTCGGCAATGACTTTCGGTAAGCCGATTTTAAAATCGGCGCGGGTTAAATCTCCAATTAACATGGTTCCTCCTTTTTTGTTTTAAAAACTGGAGTGATTTTATCATTAACCTTATTTTTCAGGTAGTCATAAATCGTAATTGCGTAAAAAAGTTACCCATCAAGGCAAAAGCCCTGTATAATGCCCGCGTTTTATTTTCTGAATTAGCGTGCGGCTAACAAAAGTGATTTTCCGCGTGGTAGTCAAGAAAAGTGCGGTCGGTTTTAAGATTATTTTTGCTAGTCGCAAATTGGAAAATAAAACATTGTGAATATTTATTTAAGAAGGAAAACATTGTGGATCCAATTGTTAAGCAGTTTAAATACGGTCAACATACCGTAACTTTAGAAACCGGCGCTATTGCACGTCAAGCAACCTCAGCCGTCATGGCAAGCATGGACGATACAACCGTATTCGTTGCCGTAGTTGCCAAAAAAGATGTGAAAGAAGGGCAGGATTTCTTCCCATTAACCGTTAACTATCAAGAGCGTACTTATGCCGCCGGTCGTATTCCGGGCGGTTTCTTCAAACGCGAGGGTCGTCCATCTGAAGGTGAAACCTTAATTGCCCGTTTAATCGACCGTCCGATTCGTCCGTTATTCCCAGAAGGTTTCTTTAATGAAATCCAAGTGGTTGCGACGGTTGTTTCTGTAAACCCACAAATCAGCCCGGATTTAGTGGCAATGATCGGTGCGTCTGCTGCGTTGTCTTTATCCGGTGTGCCATTTAATGGCCCAATCGGTGCGGCGCGTGTTGGTTTCATCAACGATCAATTCGTATTAAACCCAACCATTAACGAACAAAAACAAAGCCGTTTGGATTTAGTGGTTGCAGGTACTGACAAAGCCGTATTAATGGTGGAATCCGAAGCGGATATTTTAACCGAAGAACAAATGTTGGCGGCGGTGGTTTATGGCCATCAGCAACAACAAGTGGTGATTGAAGCCATTAAAGAATTGGTTGCAGAAGCCGGTAAACCACGTTGGGATTGGGTTGCACCTGAACCAAACACTGATTTAATCAATAAAGTGAAAGCGTTAGCTGAAGCACGTTTAGGCGATGCGTATCGTATCACTGAAAAACAAGCGCGTTATGAGCAAATCGATGCGATTAAAGCTGACGTTGTTGCACAAATTACTGCTGAAGATGAAGAAGTCAGCGAAGGGAAAATTATTGATATTTTCACCGCACTTGAAAGCCAAATCGTGCGTGGACGTATTATCGCAGGTGAACCGCGTATTGATGGTCGTACCGTTGATACTGTGCGCGCATTAGATATTTGCACTGGTGTATTACCGCGTACCCATGGTTCTGCAATCTTTACCCGTGGTGAAACTCAAGCGTTGGCTGTTGCTACTTTAGGGACTGAACGCGATGCGCAAATCATTGATGAATTAACTGGTGAGCGTCAAGATCACTTCTTGTTCCACTATAACTTCCCTCCGTATTCTGTGGGTGAAACCGGTATGATCGGTTCACCAAAACGTCGTGAAATCGGTCACGGTCGTTTGGCGAAACGCGGTGTGGCAGCAGTGATGCCAACCTTAGCAGAATTCCCGTATGTGGTACGTGTGGTATCTGAAATCACCGAATCCAACGGTTCTTCTTCTATGGCTTCCGTGTGTGGTGCTTCTCTTGCGTTAATGGATGCCGGTGTGCCGATTAAAGCGGCGGTTGCAGGTATCGCAATGGGCTTAGTGAAAGAAGATGATAAATTTGTCGTGCTTTCCGATATTCTTGGTGATGAAGACCACTTAGGTGATATGGACTTTAAAGTGGCTGGTACCCGTCAAGGTGTGACCGCGCTTCAAATGGACATCAAAATCGAAGGTATCACCGCTGAAATCATGCAAATTGCATTAAACCAAGCGAAAAGTGCACGTATGCATATTCTTGGTGTCATGGAGCAAGCCATTCCGGCGCCGCGTGCAGATATTTCTGATTTCGCACCGCGTATCTACACCATGAAAATTGATCCGAAGAAAATCAAAGATGTGATCGGGAAAGGCGGTGCGGTAATTCGTGCATTGACCGAAGAAACCGGTACTTCCATTGATATTGATGATGACGGTACAGTAAAAATCGCTGCGGTTGATAAGAATGCCGTACAAGATGTGATGGCACGTATCGAAGACATCACGGCTGAAGTAGAAGCGGGTGCCATTTACAAAGGTAAAGTGACTCGTTTAGCCGATTTCGGTGCATTCGTTTCTATCGTAGGTAATAAAGAAGGCTTAGTTCACATTTCTCAAATTGCTGAAGAACGTGTGGAAAAAGTCAGTGATTATCTACAAGTAGGACAAGAAGTGATGGTTAAAGTGGTAGAAATCGATCGTCAAGGTCGTATCCGTTTAACCATGAAAGAACTTGCGCCTAAACAAGACGCTGTTCAAGAATCCTTTGATGACGTTATTGAACAGGAATAATTAAATTTAGGATTAATGTTACGGGACGGAATGCCCCGTAACATTTCTTTTTCAATAAGCAATTCCTCTGCTTTAAGGCTTACAAAGAAATGACACAACGCAACGGGTTGTTTAATTTCGCGGTGTTTTTACCCATTTTATTTTTTACTTTTTTATTGTCGGGCTGTGTTGGCTTGAACAATAGTTTTGTGTCTAAAAATAAAGTGGTGCTAGCCGATCAAAATCCAAGCCAGCATTTTGAACAGGAAGTAATGATTGTTCGGATTAGTCAGGTGTTGCTCGTTGGAAAAATGAGTAATGAAGAACGTGCTTCTCTCCATTTTGAACGGGGAGTGCTTTACGATAGTTTGGGGCTTTGGGCTTTAGCGCGTTATGACTTTACTCAAGCTCTTGCATTGCAACCTAAAATGGCGGCAGTGTATAACTATCTAGGGCTTTATTTATTACTTGATGAAGACTATGACGGCGCATTAGAGGCCTTTAATACGGTTTTCAGCCTCGATCCTGACTATGAATATACCTTCCTTAATCGAGCATTAGACTTCTATTATGTAGGACGGTATAACCTCGCCGAGCAGGATTTCTTGGCATTTTATCAACGCAATAAATCAGATCCTTACCGTGTTTTATGGCTCTATTTGAATGAATTAAAATTTAAACCGGCCGAGGCACAAAAAAATCTGGCTCAACGTGCTGTTGGGCTTTCTCAGGATTATTGGGGTACCTACATTGTCCAATATTATTTGGGCAAATTGTCAGTTCAGGATCTACAGGCTAAAGCGCAGCAGTTTGCAACAAAAACCGCTACGCAATACGCAGAAGTTCTGACTGAAACCTACTTTTATCTAGCAAAACAAAAACTCAATATGGGACAGATTGATGAGGCAGAAACCTTATTCAAACTGGCTGTTGCAAATCAGGTGTATAACTTTGTGGAGTATCGTTTTGCGGTGTTTGAGCTATCGAAATTAGGACAACAGACTCAAGCAGAATAACGGTGAGCATAGCTCAACCGGCGATGCGTTGTAAGACGCAAAACGACACATTGTGATTAACCTGAAAGCGTCTATTGAGCTTTCTTTTTATACATTCGAGTATTTTTAATGACTGAAACTAAAATGACTTTCAAGGATTTAGGCTTGCCTGAATTCATCCTTAATGCTGTTTCCGATCTTGGTTTTGAAACACCTTCTCCAATTCAACAAATTTGCATACCGCACTTATTAGAAGGCCGTGATGTACTGGGCATGGCACAAACCGGTAGTGGGAAAACAGCAGCTTTCTCTTTGCCAATTTTGGCGCAAATCGATCCAACTGAAAAACACCCGCAATTATTAGTGATGGCACCGACCCGTGAATTAGCTATTCAAGTTGCAGATGCATGTGAGCAATTCGTGAAATATGCCAAAGGTATTAATATTGTGACTTTATATGGTGGCCAACGTTATGACATCCAATTACGTGCGTTAAAACAAGGGGCGCAAGTTGTGGTGGGGACACCGGGACGTATTTTGGACCACCTACGTCGTGGCACCTTAAGCCTTGCTGAACTTAAAGCGATCGTGTTAGACGAAGCGGATGAAATGTTGCGCATGGGCTTTATTGATGATGTGGAAACCGTGATGGCCGAATTACCTGAACATCATCAAACCGCACTTTTCTCTGCCACCATGCCGGAGCCGATTCGCCGAATCACCAAACGCTTTATGAAAGATCCGCAAGAAGTCAAAATTAAAGCGACCCAACAAAGTGCGCCGGATATTGCGCAAAGTTGTTGGTATGTTCATGGCTTCCGTAAAAATGATGCCTTGTTACGTTTCTTGGAAGTGGAAAATTTTGATGCGGCGATTATTTTCACCCGTACCAAAACCGGCACGTTAGACGTAACGGAATTATTAGAAAAACACGGTTTCCGTGCGGCGGCATTAAATGGAGATATGACACAGCAATTACGTGAACAAACCTTAGATCGTTTGCGTAGTGGCAGCTTAGATATCGTTGTGGCGACAGACGTCGCGGCACGTGGTATTGATATTGAGCGTATCAGTCTTGTGGTGAATTATGATATTCCACTTGATGCTGAATCTTATGTACACCGTATCGGTCGTACCGGCCGTGCAGGACGTTCCGGTCGTGCGTTATTGTTCGTTGAACCGCGCGAACGTCGTTTGTTGCGTAATGTTGAACACCTTATCAAGAAAAATATTGAAGAGGTGGAATTGCCGAATCATGAAGTTTTACAAGCCTGCCGTCGTAAGAAATTCAAAGATAAAATTACCACGCAGTTGGAACATCATGATTTAGAGCTTTATCGTGAATTGTTGGAAGATATGTTTACTGCCGATCAATCTCAAGAAGATATTGCTGCCGCTATGATGATGTTGTTGCAAGGTAAACAAAAACTGATTCTTCCACCGGATCCGGTGGTGGATAAAAAAGCACGTCGTGATCGTAATGAGCGTGGTGAGCGTCGTGAGAATCCTCGTTCAGCAGAACGCCGTGGTGAACGTAAAGGCTATGGCAATCCACAACCAATGGATTTATATCGTATTGAAGTGGGCCGCGGAGATGGCGTGGAAGTTCGCCATATTGTTGGTGCTATTGCGAATGAAGGCGATATTAATAGTCGCTATATCGGTCACATCAAGTTGTATGATGATTATTCCACCATTGAATTGCCACAAGGTATGCCGAAAGAATTGTTACAACAATTTGCGAAAACGCGTGTGTTGAATAAACAAATGCGTATGTCCTTTATCGGCGAAGCCAAAGGCGAGCGTAGCGGTGATAATTTTGGCGGAAAACGCCGTGGCAGTCGTTTTGAAGACAAAGGTTTCAAAGGCGATCGTAAATTTAAAGAAAAATCTCACCGCACTTTTAAAGAGAAACGTGAGTTTAGAAAATAAAAAGGAAGACCGCACGTAAAGTGCGGTCGTTTTTTGAGATAAATTGACGGCTTATCATGTGATAGGCCGTTTTTCTTATTCTTCTAAAATGACTTTGCCGATATAGCCAAGGTTGCGATGTTGTTGTGCATAGTCAATGCCATAGCCCACCACGAATTCATCAGGGATGGTGAAGCCAACCCAGTCTACTGGTACATTCACTTCACGACGAGATGGTTTGTCCAACAAAGTACAAATTGTCAACGAGGCGGGATCGCGTAAATTGAGAACTTCACGCACTTTTTCTAGGGTGTAGCCTGTGTCAATAATATCTTCTACGATCAGCACGTCTCTATCGCGAATGTCGCTTTCAATATCTTTTGTAATGCGAACATCGTGGTTAGTTGTCATGCCGCTACCGTAGCTTGATGTGGTCATAAATTCGATTTCCACTGGCAAATGCAATTCGCGTACTAAATCCGCCATAAACATAAAGGAACCACGCAACAAGCCTATTACCACAAGGCGATTAACTTTCTTTTGTTGATAGAATGCGGTGATTTCTTTGCCGAGTTCAGCAATACGGGAACGAACTTCTTGTTCGGAAATAAGAATATCGACGTGGTGTTTTTTCATTTCAAGGTTACCTTTGGCAGATGATGAGGGCGCTATTCTAACAAAAAAAAGACTGAAGTTTAAACTTCAGTCTTTTTAAGTACCCTAACGAATTTACTTTCTACTCTACCTGTTTGGCGTGCTATGCAGACTTCCAATAACAACCATTCATCTTCATTGCAATACTTAACAGATGCGGCTTATGTTAGCAGAGTTTTTATTGTTGTCAATAAGAATTATTCTCATTTATTTTAATTACCGGAAATTTTCATTTTTTCTAATAAAACGGAACCTATCTGAATATTGGAGCGATGTTCAATATCATCAGCCACGGCAACAATATTACGTAACATGTCCGGTAATTGTCCTGCGATAGTAATTTCTGCAACCGGATATTGAATTTCACCGTTTTCTACCCAAAAACCGGCTGCACCTCGTGAATAATCACCGGTAACTAGATTCACGCCTTGTCCCATCACTTCTGTTACGAGTAAACCGCGATTCATTTGGCGTAAAAGTGCGGTCAGTTTTCCGGATGAATTTGGTTTGACCAGCCAATTGTGAATACCGCCGGCGTGTCCTGTGCTTTGCATGCCGAGCTTGCGTCCACTGTAACTGGTGAGCAAATAGGTTTGTAAAATCCCGTTGCGAATAATCTCCATGTCCTGCGTTCTAACCCCTTCACTATCAAATGGGGTTGACGCTAATTGACGGAGCAAGTGAGGTCTTTCAGTGATCTCAAACCAATCAGGCAATACTTGTTTTCCTAAGTGATCCAATAAAAAGCTGGCTTTGCGGTATAAACTCCCTCCACTGATGGCGGCGGCTAAATGGCTGATTAAGCCGGTTGCGACATCGTTTAAGAAAATGACGGGTGTCTCTTGTGTGTCAAGTTTTTGCGGTTGTAAGCGTGCAATGGCTTTTTGCGCTGCATTTTCACCGACCCAATTTGGTTGGGCTAATTGATTAATATCACGAGCCACCGTGTATTCATAATCCCGTTCTAACTGGTCTTGATGTTCGGCAATGACCGAGCAAGAAAGCGAATAGCGGCTGGATAAATAGCTTTGTAATATGCCGTGGCTGTTGCCATAAACGCGCACACCGGTATGGGCGTTGAAAGAAGCACCTTCACTGTTGACGATGCGTTCATCGTGTTCTAAGGCTGCTTTTTCGGTATCCAAAGCAAGTTGCACCGCTTTATCAACGTCAATTTCAGCAGCGTGATACAAATCCAAATCCGGCGCATCAAATGCCATCAATTCTTTATCGGCTAATCCTGCACAATCATCCGGTGAAGTGTATTTGGCAATAGCAAGAGCCGCTTCTACGGTATTTTTGATGGCTTCCGGTGTTAAATCGGAGGTGGAAGCATTGCCTTTTTGCTGTCCTACATAGACGGAAATACCTAGTGCGCCATCGTTGTTAAATTCAACGTTTTCAATTTCCTGTAAACGGGTGGAGACGGAGAGTCCGCCGGATTTAGTTACCCCCACTTCGGCCGTTGCGCCTGCTTTTTGTGCAATTTCAATGGCAAGGCTAACAGCATCGCGCAGTTGTTGTTCTTGTTGACGCAAAAGTGCGGTGGTATTTTCAGATGTTTTTTGTGGCATTGTGCTTTTCTCAATAATGAAATTTCGCCAATTTTAGCGTATTTTTCTTTTTAAGGCGAACCACGGATTCTGTGCTAAAATGCACCGCACTTTTAAGTAGAACGATGGAAAAGAAGATGGCAAAACGTAAAAAAGAAGATTTTGACTGGCAGGACGAAGAGCAAGAAGAAATTATTTGGGTCAGCAAAAGTGAAATTAAACGGGATGCGGAAGCATTAAAAAAACTGGGTGAAAAACTGGTTGAGCTGACAAAGGCAAAATTAGATAAAATTCCTTTGGAAGATGCTTTATTGGAAGCGGTAAATTTAGCGCAACGTCTGCAAAAAGAAGCACGTCGCCGCCAACTGCAATATATCGGTAAATTATTGCGCGGGATGGATGTGGAACCGATTCAGGCTGCGTTGGAGAAATTGGAGAACAAACATCAGCAACAGCAAGCGATGTTGCACAAATTGGAATTATTGCGTGATGAATTGGTGGCAAAAGGCGACGATGCGTTAACGGATTTTCTAACGGATTATCCGCAGGCAGACCGACAACATCTGCGAAATTTGATTCGTACCGCGAGTAAAGAAAAAGAACAAAATAAACCGGCAAAAGCTTACCGTGAAATTTTCCAGTATTTGAAGGAAATTGTGTTGGAAGATTAACCTGATGTGAAATAATTCAGCCCCTTAATAAGCGATTTATTAAGGGGCTGTTTTTTATGGACGAATTAATTTAGCCAGAAGAAGTAACCGAAGGTCGCGATAACAAAGATACACACGATATTCAAAAGAATACCGGCTTTTACCATTTCACTTTGTTTCACTTCACCTGTACCGAACACAATGGCATTCGGCGGTGTTGCCACCGGCAACATGAAGGCACAGGAAGCACCTAAACCGATGATTAAGGCTAAACCGATTTCCGGCATACCAAGAGATTGTGCGATAGAAATGAAAATCGGCACTAACAACGCCGCACTGGCGGTATTGGAGGTGAATTCCGTTAAGAAAATAATGAACGCAGCAACCAATAAACCGATGAGATAGAAGTGACCACCTTCAATCAGGAATACGATACCGTCAGCCAAGATTTTGCTTGCACCGGAATTTTTTAATACCGCACTTAAGGTTAAGCCGCCGCCGAAGAGCATTAATACGCCCCAATCGGTGTTATCTTGAATTTGTTTCCAGTTTGTTACACCGGCAACACAAAGGATAACGGCGGCAGATAAAGCAATAACGCTATCGAAACTGGCAATTTTACCTTCTAATCCTAATGCGCCTGCAAGAATCGGGTTGATTTGGCTACTGAAAACCCAGCTCAATGCAATAAAGACGAAGATGGCTAAGGTGATCCAACGTTGTTTATTCATTGGAATGGCTTCAAATTGTTGGTCAAAACGAATATTGAGTTTTGGTTTGAAGACAATATAAAGTGTGCCGATCATGATTGGCATTAAGATAATCATGATAGGCAAGCCATACCACAACCAATCAGCGAAGGTGAGGTGTAATTGCGTTGCAACGATGTTGTTTGGCGGGCTTCCCACTAAGGTTCCCATACCGCCGATACTGGCGCTATACGCAATCCCTAAGAGTACAAACACATAGGTGTTATGTTCTGAATTTCGATCTAAACGGCTGAGCACGCCCATGGCAAGGGGTAACATCATGGCTGCGGTCGCTGTGTTACTTACCCACATGGACAAAAATGCAGTAACGGAGAATAAATACATGATCGCGACAAATAAATTGCCTTTCGCCAAAGCCATAATTTTGTTGGCGATCATTTTATCTAACTGTTGAATATGAAGCGCTGTCGCTAAAGCAAAGCCCCCGAAGAATAAGAAAATATTCGGATCAGCAAAGGTGGCCAGCGCAGTACTTGTTTTCACTAATCCCAAGAAAATGGCGAGAAGTGGAACAATTAATGCAGTGATGGTGACGTGTAAGGCTTCTGTTAACCATAAAATGGCCACTAAAGCTAATAATGCCAACCCACTATTGGCGTTTTTATCAAAAGGTAGTGTATTGAGTAAGACAAAAAATAGAACGACGGCAAAGATAAAGATAATTGCACTCCTATAATTCTTACTTTGATTTTGAGTTGTGTCTTTCATAATTTTAATTCCTGTCAATAAAATCAAAGATCAACATATTGCCAAAATAGGCAATATGCTAAGGAAACTAACACTTTGTTAACAAAAAGCAATTAGTTTTTTATGGATTTGTGACATCGCGCAAAAAAAGTGCGGTGAAAATTTTCTATATTTTCATCGCACTTTTAGAATAATAATGACGCAGCTAGGATTAGTCTTGCTCGAAATCTGCGAGGTCTAAGGCTTCTTGTGACAGAATAATGCCGGTGAGATCTGCATAAACAAAGTCTTCCGGGAAGAAGGTTACGCCACCAAAGTTGACCGGAACATCGGTTTCGCCGTGGTTGTTTTCATCTGCGCCTACCGGAATTGGGGCTAAAGCATGGATGCCGATATCGATATTTTCCAGCTGCTGGATTTGACGAACTGCACCATACACGATGATGCCTTCCCAATGGTTGTCTGCCGCTAATTGTGCGAGTTCCGCATCAATTAATGCACGACGTACTGCACCGCCGCCATCAACGACTAATACGCGTCCTTCACCGTTTTCTTCTAAAATTTCAGCTATTAATCCGTTATTTTCAAAGCATTTTACGGTGGTGACTTTGCCATAAAAAGAACTCAGCCCGCCGAAACTTGAGAAAACAGGTTCGACAACATCGACTTGATCGAGATAAATATCGCAAAGTTCAGAAGTATCAATGTACATAAAAGACCCTATTTTTTAAGATGAATACTGCGAGCTAGTATAGTCCGTTTCAGCCTAGAAGCAAGCCAAAACTAAATAGCCCATTGATAAGTAATGCAATCAGCGACATTTGCGCCAGCATCGGGCGCAAGGCTACCGGCTCTTTATGAGAGAAAACAAAATAAGCATGTTTGAACAAGAGCGGATAAGTGAGCAAAAAGACGAAACTCAACGGATTACGCAAATTCATGAGGGCAAACAAGAGATAAAACAACGCTGCTATGGAAAGCAGCAAGCAATGATAAACCCGCCCATTATGTGGCCCTACGCGCACGGCAAGGGTGTTTTTACCTGCTTTGCGATCTTGTTCAATATCACGCAAGTTATTGATATTTAAAACCGCTGTCGCAAGTAATCCGCTGGCAACGGCAGGAAGTAAAATAACGGCAGAGAAATCATGTACTTGAAGATAATAGGTGCCGCCGATGCCCAATAGCCCAAAGAAAATTAACACGGAAATATCGCCTAAGCCCAAATAGCCGTAAGGCTTGCTGCCCACGGTGTAGGTGATAGCTGCCACAATGGCCAATACGCCGAGCATGGAAAACGCAATTAAATCACTGACATTTTGGTAAGCAATACCGATTAAGAGAGCACCACAAAGGAAACTCAAGGCGATCATCACATAAAGCCCTTTTTTCAGTTGTGCTGCAGAAATGGCGCCTTGCTGAATACCGCGTAATGGCCCGATACGTTCTGCCGTGTCGGAGCCTTTTTGATGATCACCGTAATCATTGGCGAAGTTGGAGAGAATTTGCAGAAATAACGTGGTGAGTAAACATAACACCGTGATTCCCCAATGGAAACTGCCCGCCCAATAGGCAAGCGCGGAACCGGTTAAAATGGTTGCCAAGGCTAACGGCAGGGTTTTTGGACGCGCTGTTTCAATCCACATTTTTATTGTATTTTTTGTCATAATGTCTACTCGAATAACGAAGAATAAGGCGATTTTTTACCGCACTTTTAGCTAAAATAGGCGCCATTTTACAAGGTTATTTTGCAGATTTTAACTGTTTTAAGGAAAATATGTCCGATTCTCTCACATTGCAGCCCGTGGCTGTGATTCACACGCCTTACAAAGAAAAATTTTCCGTCCCGCGTCAACCTAATTTAGTGCAGGACGGCACAGGCATTGTCGAATTGTTGCCGCCCTATAACCAAGCGGAAACCGTCCGCGGTTTAGAACAATTCAGCCACCTTTGGCTGATTTTTCAATTTGATCAAATCCCGCAAGGCAAATGGCATCCTACCGTGCGCCCGCCACGTTTAGGCGGCAATCAACGGGTTGGCGTGTTTGCCTCGCGTTCTACGCATCGCCCAAATCCTCTTGGTTTATCCAAAGTGGAATTGCGCCACGTAGAATGTAAAAACGGCAAGGTGTTGTTACATCTCGGTGCCGTAGATTTAGTGGACGGCACACCGATTCTCGACATCAAACCTTATCTTGCCTACGCGGACAGTGAACCTAACGCAATTTCAGGTTTCGCTCAAAGCGAGCCCAAACCGTTGCTACGCGTGGAATTTACCGAGGAGGCGGAAAGTGCGGTCAAAAAACACAGCAAAAACCGACCGCACTTACAACGTTTTATTACCGAGGTGATCCAACAAGATCCCCGTCCTGCCTACCAACAAGGCAAAGCCACCGACCGCCTTTACGGCATTTCGTTGTATGACTTGAATGTGAAATGGCGGATTAAAGCGGAGCGTGTGGATGTGGCGGAAATCGTGCAAATTGAAACCTTAGTAAATCATCAGAAAGATTAATCTGCGGACTTTTTGAAGTGTATTTCTGATGAGAAAATATTTTAAATTCTCACCGCACTTTTCACGCTTTCTTATTCACTCAACCCTGCCAAAATCGAGCATTCCGGGCAGTCGTTGCCTTGGCAGCTGTCGTGCCAACGTTGGAGTTCAGATACCATTTTTTGTAGTGCATGAATTTGTGCATTGAGGGTTTCGATATGTTGTGCCGTAAGTTGTTTTACTTCACGGCTGTTGCGATTCGGGTTGTCTTGTAATTGAAGTAATTGGGCGATTTGTTGCAGGGAAAAGCCCACGTCTCGTGAGTGGCGGATAAAACGCAAACGGGCGAGATCGCTTTCTTCATAGTAGCGATAGCCTGAAAGGGTGCGTGCGTTGGTGTTGAGTAAACCGAGTTTTTCGTAATCACGGATTTGTTTAGCAGATAAGCCGGTGAGTTTGGCTGCTTGACTGATATTCATAAAAAGTGTTTGACCTTAACCTAATGTTAAGGTTTATAGTAATCTCACCGACAAAAATCGGCAAGGTTTAACTTAATGATTAAAGGAGCAAATGATGCAAAACGTAACATTAAAAATTGATGGCATGACCTGTGGTGGTTGTGTGAAAAGCGTGACTCGCGTATTGAGTGAATTAGATGGTGTCGCACAAGCTGACGTCAGTTTGGAAAAAGCGCAAGCGGTTGTGAGTTTTGATGAAAATAAAGTGCAACCGGCAGCCTTGGTGGAAGCCGTGGAAGATGCCGGGTTTGATGCGGCAGTAGCGTAATTTTTCTACTTGTTAAGGTGGCATGAAAACACAGCTTTGTTTGATAGCGTAAAAATAAGTTGAAAACCCACCGCACTTTTCTGTGAAAGGAAATAAAAAGAGGATGTGATGCAAAAAGTCTCCATTCAAATTGGCGGTATGACGTGCCAGTCGTGCGCCAGTCGGATTGAAAAGGTATTGAATAAAAAGGATTTTGTGCAGCAGGCGGGCGTGAATTTCGCCAGTGAAGAAGCGCAGATTACTTTTGATGAAAAGCAAACTTCTGTTGAACAGCTGATCCAAATTATTCAAAAGACCGGTTTTACGGCACAGCTCAAGCAAGAACAGGCAGAGTTGCCGCAAGAGCAAAACATCTCGTGGCGGTTGATTTTATTGTGGCTAATTAACGTGCCGTTTTTAATCGGTATGCTCGGCATGATGCTGGGGCGGCATGATTGGATGTTGCCACCGATGTGGCAAATGGTGTTAGCCACGATTGTGCAATTCGGTTTGGCGATTCCCTTTTATAAAAGTGCTTGGGGCAGTATTAAAGGTGGCTTAGCAAATATGGATGTATTGGTCAGCCTTGGCACGCTCACCATTTATGCTTATTCCATTTTTATGCTGTTTTATCTGCCACATATGAGCCACGATCATGGCTCGGCAAATATTTATTTTGAGGCGTCCGTCATGGTGTTGGGCTTTGTGAGTTTGGGAAAATTCTTAGAAGATCGCACCAAAAAGCACAGCCTAAATAGCCTTGGTTTATTGTTACAGCTGACGCCAAAACAAGTACGCGTGCAACGTAACGGCGAATGGCAAACCGTGCCGTTAAATCAAATTCAAGTGGGCGAACTGTTACGTGCCAACCAAGGTGAGCGGATTGCAGCGGATGGCATGGTGGAAGAGGGCACAGGCTGGTGTGATGAGAGCCATTTAACCGGCGAATCCGTGCCGGAAATGAAGACAACGACCAGTCATGTGTTGGCGGGGGCGATGGTGACGGATGGCAGTTTGGTTTATCGCTCGCAACAGCTTGGTAGCCAAACGTTGCTCGGCGATATGATGAATGCCCTTTCTGAGGCGCAAGGCAGCAAAGCGCCCATCGCCCGTTTTGCCGACAAAGTGGCGGCAGTGTTTGTGCCAACGGTAATAGGCATTGCCTTGCTGACGTTTTTACTCACTTGGTGGCTTCAACAAGATGTGGTCACGGCTTTAATCCACGGCGTTGCTGTGTTAGTGATTGCCTGCCCTTGTGCGTTGGGTTTGGCGACGCCGGCGGCGATCATGGTGGGCATGGGCAAAGCAGTGAAACAGGGCATTTGGTTCAAAGATGCTGCCGCTATGGAAGAATCCGCCCATGTGAACGCGGTGGTGTTGGATAAAACCGGCACGCTCACAGAAGGCAAGCCGCAAGTGGTCGCTTTTTGGCAGGCGCAAAGTGCGGTCTATTCTGAAGATGAAATTTATGCGTTGGCGGCCGCCATTGAACAGAGCGCGACGCATCCGCTGGCAAAAGCCCTTGTGCAAGCCGCGATGGCAAAAAATGTGGCGTTGCCTGCGGTGCAACATATTCAGGCCGATGTGGGGCAGGGGATTCAAGGCGAGATTGAACATATCGGCACGGTGAAAGTGGGGAAACCTGCCTATTGCGGTTTGACCTTACCGACCAACCTTGATCCGGTGTGGCAGATCGCCAGTATTGTGGCAGTTGCCGTAAACAATGAGCCCGTTGCCGCGTTTGCCTTAGCAGACGCCTTAAAACCGGACAGTCAAAAGGCGATCCAGCGTTTGCAGGCACATAATATCAATGTGTATATCATGAGTGGCGATAATCCTAACGTAGTGCAATACATTGCTGACCAGCTTGGGATTCAACATGCGCAGGGCAATATGTCGCCACGCGATAAAGCAAGTGCGGTCAAACTTCTCCAAGAAAATGGTAACGTGGTCGCCATGGTGGGGGATGGGGTGAATGACGCGCCAGCATTGGCTGCGGCGAATGTGAGCTTTGCCATGCACGATGGCGCGGATGTGGCGCAACACAGTGCGTCGGCAACCCTGATGCAGCATTCTGTCAATCAGTTGGTGGATGCCTTACTGATTTCCCGTGCGACGCTAAAAAACATTAAACAAAATTTATTTTTTGCGTTTATTTATAACGTGTTGGGCATTCCGTTAGCTGCATTGGGGTTGCTCAGCCCGGTAGTTGCCGGCGCGGCGATGGCGATGAGTTCGATTTCTGTGTTAAGCAATGCGTTACGCTTGAAAAAGGCGAAAATCACATAGGCAAGTCATATTCAACTTGAGGAACTTCGGGCATAATAAGCGACATTTTGTGATGCAATAAGAAGAATAACATGTTGAATAAAATCGATTTATGGCTGATGAATCATCAGCCTAATCCGCAGTTGAAAGGAATCAAACGTTTTTGGGTCGAGTTCTGGTTTTTCGGTTTGAAAGAAGCCCGAGCCTGTCTATTTGCCGGTGTGTTTTTTATTGCCATGTTCCTCATGCCGAAAAATGGTATTGCCGGCATTCCCCGCTACGATTTATTGTTAATTTTTCCTTTAGCGGTGCAATATCTGATGTTTTATTTCAAGCTGGAAACATTAGATGAAATCAAATCCATCACCCTGTTTCACCTCGTGGGTTTTGCTTTGGAATTGTTCAAAACCTCCTCTTCCATTCAATCTTGGGCGTATCCTGATTTTGCTTACACGAAAATCTTCGGCGTGCCTTTGTTCACAGGATTTATGTATGCCGCGGTAGGCAGTTATATCATTCAGGCGTGGCGTTTGTTTAGTTTGCAAATTCGCAGTCATCCGCCCTATGTTTTATCGACACTAACCGCGGTTCTCATTTATCTAAATTTTTTTACCCATCATTACATTGGTGATTATCGGTGGTATTTGGCTGCGTTCGCATTGGGGCTTTACGCCCGCACTGCAGTATATTTCACGCCTTATGATAAACCTCGCCGCATGCCCTTGTTACTGTCTTTTATGTTGATTGGTTTCTTTATTTGGTTAGCGGAGAATCTCGGCACGCTGATTGGCATTTGGCGCTATCCAAATCAAATCGGTGCCTGGTCTTTGGTGCACGTGAGCAAGTGGAGCGCTTGGGCGTTATTGGTCGTCATGACATTTACCATCGTGGCAAATCTCAAACATATTAAGCAAACGATTCGGGTGTCGCGGGATTAGGAAAGAAAAAAGTGCGGTCAAAAAATACAATGAATTTTGACCGCACTTTTTTATTCGTTGGAATAAATCAATTCCGGAGATTGGTTGTCGTTGATGACGCTTTCGTTGACCACCACTTTTTCTAATCCTTCTAAAGAAGGCAAGTCGTACATGGTGTCGAGCAAGACGCCTTCGATGATGGAGCGTAAGCCGCGGGCGCCGGTTTTGCGGGCAAGGGCTTTTTTCGCCATGGCGATTAAGGCTTCTTTAGTGAATTCTAGTTTCACGTTTTCTAAGCCAAATAGCGCTTGATATTGTTTACATAAGGCATTTTTCGGTTCGGTCAGAATACGCACAAGGGCTTCTTCGTCTAATTCGCTTAACGGTGCAACTACCGGTAAACGTCCGATAAATTCTGGGATTAAGCCGTATTTCATTAAATCGTCCGGCTCCACCTGTTTGAACAAGTCTGTCAACGTGGCTTTGTCTTTTTCGCTCTTGATTTCAGCGCCGAAACCAATCGCAGTGGCCACGCTGGTGCGTTTTTCAATGACTTTATCTAAGCCGGCAAAAGCACCGCCGCAAATAAACAGAATTTTCGATGTATCGATGCGCAACATTTCTTGTTGTGGGTGCTTGCGTCCGCCTTGTGGTGGAATGGAAGCAACCGTGCCTTCAATCAGTTTTAACAAGGCTTGTTGTACCCCTTCGCCGGAAACGTCACGGGTGATGGATGGATTCTCCGATTTGCGGGTGATTTTGTCGATTTCGTCGATATAGATAATGCCTTGTTCCGCACGTTCGATGTCGTAATCGCAGTTTTGCAGTAATTTTTGTAACACGTTTTCCACGTCTTCGCCCACGTAACCGGCTTCTGTCAAGGTGGTGGCATCTGCCATGGCGAAAGGCACGTTTAACATACGTGCCATGGTTTCCGCTAAGAGGGTTTTACCGCTACCGGTCGGGCCGATAAGTAAAATATTACTTTTACCCAATTCCACATCATTGGTTTGATGTTTGGTGCGTAGGCGTTTGTAGTGGTTATACACCGCCACTGCCAACACTTTTTTCGCGTAATCTTGGCCGATAACATAATCGTCTAAATGGGCGCGGATTTTGTGCGGTGTGGGTAATTCCTGCTCTTTTATTTCTTCTGCGTCTTCGCTTTCGGCTTCTTCGCCATGCTCTTCGTTGAGCAACATATCGTGACACAATTCGATACATTCATTACAAATGTAACCGGAGGTGCCGGCGATAAGTTTATTGACTTCGTCTTGTTCTTTGCCACAGAAAGAACAATGTAATTCTTTATCTTTTGCCATGTTTATCTCTTAACGTTTGGTAAACACTTCATCGATCAAGCCGTAGTTTTTGGCTTCTTCGGCAGACATAAAGTTGTCGCGGTCAGTGTCTTTTTCGATGGTTTCAATGGGTTGTCCGGTGTGGAATGCTAGTCGTTCGTTTAACGTGCCCTTAATTTTTAAAATCTCTTGGGCATGAATTTGAATATCCGATGCTTGTCCGCGGAAACCGCCTAACGGTTGGTGGATCATCACGCGAGCATGTGGCAAGGCACCACGTTTGCCCGGTGCGCCGCCGGCTAATAAAAAGGCACCCATGGAACAGGCTTGTCCAACGCACAAGGTGCGCACATTGGGCTTGATGAATTGCATGGTATCGTAAATTGCCATGCCGGCAGTGACGGAACCGCCCGGTGAGTTGATATATAAATTGATGTCTTTATCGGGGTCTTCTGATTCTAGGAAAAGCAATTGTGCCACAATAAGATTGGCCATGTTGTCTTCCACTTCACCGCTTAGGAAAATCACGCGATCTTTCAGTAAGCGGGAATAAATGTCATAGGCGCGTTCGCCGCGGGAAGTTTGGTCAACGACCATAGGAATTACACTCATATGTTCCTCAATTTAGTCAGGATAGGGTGAAAAGTGCGGTCAGAAAAAACGGAGTTTTTTGATATTGGACGAACCAACAGCGCCGCAAGAACAAAATTCTTTCATAAAAAACGGCGGTTATTCTACCTGAAAAATTGGGTTTGCTGAATGGCTATTCCGGCAAAAATAAAAATGCGATCATTCATCTGTAAAAATGACCGCACTTTTAGTCGTTGGAACCTGTTATTACGGTTCTTGTTTTGCCGGATCCTCTTTTAACGACTGATAGTCCACCAAGGCTCGCCAGTTAAAGACTTTGATCGGCTGCGGTTTCGGATTGAAAAAATCTTCCTGGCTTAAATGACTTTCTTTAATGCCTAACCATTGGGCAAAGCCGTGAATAAAATTAAAAGCACTTTGCGGGTTTTTAACAAGGGTTCTTTTGGTGTCGTCACTGGAAAAACGAACAAAAGGCACCGCATAACTTTGTTTATATTCCTTATTATTTAGCATAGACAGATTTTTGCCTGCGCCTAAATGCGCCAAGCCATGATCCGAGAAATAAATGACGGAATAGCTTTGGCCTTGGTCTTTGAGAATTTGATTCACCTCAGACAATAAACTGTCCGTTTGTTTTAACGTATCTAAATAACACGACATTTCTCGGCTAATTAAATGGAATTTGGGTTCTTCGCCATTTAAATGGGCGCAAAAGGTCGGATGCGAGCCAATTAAATGTAAAACGATTAATTTGGTTTGATCTTTATCTTTCGCCAAAAGTTGTTTCAACGGCGCTAATAACGCCGTATCGGCAATATTGTCCGAATCATACCCGCCTTTTTTGGTAAAGAACGATTCATCTGCTTGAATGCCGATACGCGATGCCATGGTGTCCCATTCGCCGACTTTGCCTTGGTTGGACAACCAGTAAGTTTTGTAATGGGCAAGTTTGGCAAGCGAGATAATGTTATCGGTGTAAACCGTTTCTTCATTGTTATTAATGGAACGATACAGCGTGCGTTGCAACGACGGTTGCGTATTTGGGCCGGCAGCCACATATAAATTGAAAATCAAGCCGTTCACTTGTTCCAAAAATGGCGTGGTTTTTTGTGGGTAGCCGTATAAGGATGTGTAATCCCGTCGCATACTTTCGCCGATTACTAAGACATAGTTTTGATATTTTGGCTCCACGGAAAGGATTTGCCATTCCGGTGTTTTGGTTAAGGCATCATTTAATAATGCCCGTTGCGTTAAATAGGTGTTATTCACTTTGATGGCGTTAGACATAAAGCTGACCGGATAAAAGTTTGAGGCTTTAAAAAATTCGGAGAGCTTGAATTCTTTTTCGGGATTCGTATTTTCCACTTCTTTTGCAATGGGCGTATAAAGTGAAAAGGCAACAAGACCAAGGTAAACGGCAGCATAGATTTTCTTCGGAGATTTATTTGAGGTTTTATGTCTTTGAACCAATAAGATAACGATAAATAAAAGAAGATAGAAAAAAGTAAAAATATAAATAGAAAGCGGAATCGCTTTAAAAAAACCGATGGTTTCACTGAAATTGGTTTCATAAACCGAGGCAATTACCCCAATCGACACCGGGCCATATAATAAGCCGGAAGGAAGATAGCCGAGAGAGAGGGCGAAAATAAAAAGAAAGCCAATCAAAAATAAGATCTTGCTGTGTTTCCGTAAGGTGAAAAGCAGCGAACCTAATGCAAAAATACTCACCAGATTAGTCAGATAATTGTCCAAAATCCCCAAGGCAATGTGGGAAAGAAAGGAAAATATCAATAATAACAACGCAAAAGTGATGTCATTATTGATGAAATGGTGTTTTTTGAATTGACTCATTTTAGGTACCACGGGTGTTTTTCATGTACTTTTCTAAGGGCGGAAATTTTAGATCCTTTATTCCCCAAAATGAAGTATTTTCGTTTCAATACATTAAGTTATAACCATTCCTTATGGGGGATGCGATTTTTTTATTTGCATTTAAGGGGATTAATTTTAATAATGTGGCGATTTTTGAAAAGGTATTGATGCAGTAAGGCTCGAGAGAATTGGGCGTTACGCAAATAAAGGAAATTTTATGAATATTCAGCAGGTTATAAAAGAAAATTGCTTGGAACTGTTGTTCCAGCAAGGATCATTTGGTCTTGAAAAAGAAAGCCAACGTGTGCACGCAGATGGGGCAGTTGTGGTGACTGAACACCCAAAATGCTTCGGTAATCGTTCTTATCACCCTTATATCCAAACGGATTTTGCGGAAAGTCAGCTTGAATTAATCACCCCTCCCAATAAAAAAATTGAAGATACATTGCGTTGGTTATCCGCCATTCACGAAGTGGTGTTGCGCTCTTTGCCGGAAGATGAATATGTTTTTCCATTGAGCATGCCGGCCGAGTTACCACCGGAAGAGCACATTAAAGTCGCCCAACTGGACAATCCGGTCGATGTGGCGTACCGCGAGCATTTGGTGAAATCTTACGGTAAAAGCAAGCAAATGGTGAGTGGTATTCACTACAACTTCCAGCTTGAGCCGGCGTTCATTCAACAGCTGTTTGCACGACAAAATGACTACCAAAGTGCGGTGGATTTTCAGAACGATTTATATTTGAAAATTGCCCGTAATTTCTTGCGTTATCAATGGATTCTCGTTTATTTGTTCGCGGCGACCCCGACGGTTGATGCCAATTATTTCCGTCATGGCACGCCGTTAAAAGCGGGGCAGTATGTGCGTAGTTTGCGTTCCAGCCGGTATGGTTATGTAAATGACCCAAGTGTCAAAGTGTCTTATGACAGCTTGAACGATTATGTGATAACTTTGGAACACGCGGTGAGTAGCGGACAGCTTATTGCCGAAAAAGAATTTTATTCCAACGTGCGTTTGCGTGGTGCGAAACAGGCGCGTGAATTGCTACAAAACGGCATTCAATATTTGGAATTCCGTCTGTTCGACCTAAACCCGTTTGAGGCTTATGGTATCGCATTAAATGATGCCAAATTTGTGCATTATTTTATTTTGCTAATGGCGTGGCTAGATGAGGAATCCTTAGCAAGTGCGGTGGAATTAGGCAAAGAAAAATTAGCCCAAGTGGCATGGGAAAATCCGCTGTCGGCAACGGCTTTCCAAGCAGAAGGCGAACATGTTTTACAGCAATTATTGGCGATGTTGGCGGAAATTCACGCCGACGCAGAGATGGCCGAGATCGTCAAAGAGAAACTGGCGCAGTTTGCTGATCCAAGCCAAACGCTTGGTGCACGCTTAGTCAATGCCATCGAAGCCCATGGGGGGTATCAAAAACTGGGCGCGGAACTGGCGATTCGTTACAAAAAACAAGCCTTTGAACGTTTTTATGCGTTGTCGGCTTTCGACAACATGGAGCTTTCCACCCAAGCCTTGATGTTTGATGCCATTCAAAAAGGCTTAAAAATGGAGATTTTAGACGAGCGCGATCAGTTCTTAAGTCTGCAATTCGGCGACCACTTGGAATATGTGAAAAACGGCAACATGACCTCCCATGACAGCTACATTTCGCCGCTCATCATGGAAAATAAAGTGGTGACCAAAAAAGTCTTAGCAAAAGCCGGCTTTAACGTGCCGCAAAGCGTGGAATTTACCAGTGTGGAACAAGCCGTGGCCAATTATGCTTTATTCGCAGGGCGTGCTGTGGTGATTAAACCGAAATCCACTAATTACGGTTTAGGCATCAGTATTTTCCAACAGGGCGTGCATGATCCTGAGGATTTTGCCAAAGCCATTGAAATTGCTTTCCGTGAAGACAAAGAAGTGATGGTAGAAGATTACCTCACCGGCACGGAATACCGTTTCTTTGTGCTAGGTGATGAAACCCTTGCCGTGTTGTTGCGCGTGCCGGCAAATGTGATTGGCGATGGCGTGCATACGGTGGCGGAATTAGTGGCACAGAAAAATGATCATCCGTTGCGCGGTGATGGCAGTCGTACACCATTGAAGAAAATAGCGTTGGGCGACATCGAACAGTTACAGTTAAAAGAGCAGGGCTTAACCGTGGACAGCGTGCCGGCGAAAGATCAGCTGGTGCAGTTGCGTGCCAATTCCAACATCAGCACCGGTGGCGATTCCATTGATATGACCGACCAAATGCACCCAAGCTACAAAGCTTTGGCGGTTGGCATCACCAAAGCCATGGGCGCTGCTGTGTGTGGCGTGGATTTAATCATTCCCGATTTAACCAAACCGGCTGAGCCAAGCCTGCAATCTTGGGGCGTGATTGAAGCCAATTTCAACCCGATGATGATGATGCACATCTTCCCGTACGCAGGACAATCCCGTCGGGTGACGCAAAATGTGCTGAACATGCTCTTCCCGGAACTGAAATAATGTTCCCATAGCGCAAAAGGCGAACGTGAAGGTTCGCCTTTTTGTTTACCTTAAGTGCGGTTAGTTTTACAACCGTTTTTTGCCACAGCCACATTCGATACTTGCGATCATGGCAAAAGACACACGTTTCAATGCAATTTATGCTATATTGTTCCTCACTTTTTGTGCATTTATTGAGACTGAATTTTGACCGAACAAGTTACTCAAACCTTTACCTTGGAACCGCAAGATAACGAGCGTTTACGTTCGTTGTGTGGCGCAGGGGACGAACACCTTTCTTTAATCGAAAAATATTTCAATCTTTCCATTGCTCGTCGAGGTTTTACCTTTACATTGCAACCGCAAGAGGAAAATCCATCGGCAGATGTTCAGCACATCGTGCAAAGTGCGGTGGATTTAATTCGCGATTTATATGCGCAAACCGCGCCGGTGCGTGGGCAGATAAAAGAGTTAGATTTGGAAGATGTGCACATCGCGTTGGTGGAAAGCCGTATTTTAGAACAAGATACCGAACCAACCCCTTCTGAAAGCAAGGTGTACAGTACAACGATTAAAACCAAACGGGGCTTAATTAAGCCGCGCGGGCCAAATCAAATTCAGTATTTGCACAATATTTTGCGTTATGACATCAGTTTTGGTATTGGGCCTGCCGGCACGGGCAAAACCTTTTTAGCGGTGGCTGCTGCAGTAGAAGCCTTAGAACGGCAGGAAATTCGTCGTATCTTGTTGACCCGCCCTGCGGTGGAAGCCGGTGAAAAACTGGGTTTCCTGCCGGGCGATTTAGGACAAAAGATCGAGCCGTATTTGCGACCGCTCTATGATGCATTATTTGAAATGCTAGGTTTTGAGCGAGTACAAAAACTCATGGAGCGCAATGTCATTGAGATTGCGCCGTTGGCATATATGCGTGGGCGAACTTTAAACGACAGTTTTATTATTTTGGATGAAAGTCAAAACACCACCGTGGAACAAATGAAAATGTTTTTGACCCGTATTGGCTTTAATTCGAAAGCGGTGATTACCGGCGACATTACCCAAATCGACTTGCCTCGTTCGCAAAAATCCGGTTTGCGACATGCCATTGAAGTGTTGTCCGGCGTGGAAGAATTAAGTTTTAATTACTTCGACAGCAAAGACATAGTGCGCCATCCGGTGGTGGCGAAAGTGGTGCAAGCGTATGACGCTTGGGATGCGAAGGAAGAAATTCGTCGTCGCGAATTGGCGGAGCAACGTAAAGCAGAACGTGAAGAAAAAGCCGAGCGCGAAGAATAAACTGAGAGAGAAGAAAAAGTGCGGTCAGAAATGACAACGAATTTAGGAGAGCAACATGGGTAAGATGATCATTGATTTACAAATCGCTTGTGAACAAGAAACCGGTTTGCCAACAGCAGAACAAATCGAACAATGGGCGACAGCCGCAGTACAACCGCAGAGTGATGAAGTGGAAATGACGGTGCGCATTGTGGATGAAGCGGAAAGCCATGAATTAAATTTGAATTATCGTGGCAAAGATCGTCCGACCAATGTGTTGTCTTTCCCTTTTGAATGCCCTGATGAAGTGGAACTGCCGTTACTCGGCGATTTGGTGATTTGCCGCCAAGTGGTAGAGCGTGAAGCGCAGGAACAAGAAAAACCTCTCATGGCGCATTGGGCGCACATGGTAGTACATGGCAGCTTGCATTTGCTTGGTTATGATCATATTGAAGATAATGAAGCGGAAGAAATGGAAAGTCTGGAAACCCAAATCATGACGGGGCTGGGCTTTGCGGATCCGTATTTGAGCGAGAAATGAGCCGAGAACTCCTCATTTTAGTGGGCGAGGATGACTTCCTTGCCCACCAATTAAATCACAACCTTTCACTTAAAAGTGCGGTCTGGATTGGCGATGTTTTGCCGCACTTTGCCACCCAATCCTATTTTCCTTTTAGCAAAACGAAAAATCTGCTCGGCAGTGAATTTCCTGCCATCATTTATGACGCACGACAAGGCATTCACTTGGATGCCCTCGCCATGGCGGCGGGCACGTTGCAGGACGGTGGTCTGCTATTATTATTGTTGTTGAATCATTGGGCAGATTTAGCTAACCAACCCGACAGCGACAGCCTGCGTTGGTCGGGCGAAAAACACGCCATAAACACACCGAACTTTATCGCCTTTTTGCAGGAAAAAATCGCAAAATACAATTTTCCTGTTTATCAAAGCATGCCCTTAACGCTTGCCTTGCCGATACCTCAAAAAGACCGTTCAACCCATTGTCAGCCAACCTTAGAACAAGCCCGTTTATTGCAACAAATGGCAGAAGCTGAGGAAGCGATTTTAATCGTGACGGCAAAACGTGGGCGCGGAAAATCGGCGTTGGCGGGCCTCTTTGCCAAACAGCAACAGGCACAAAACCAGCCAGTGATTCTCACCGCACCGAATAAAAGTGCGGTCAATATTTTCAATGAATTTGCCGGGGCGGAAATCACCTTTATGCCGCCTGATGAACTCAGCCAAAACCTCAGCGATGAGCCACAGCAATTTGCCACCCATTGGTTGTTTGTGGACGAAGCGGCGATGATTCCGCTAGACATCTTATTTCGTCTAACTAAGGCTTTTAAACGGGTTGTGTTGACGACCACCATTCACAGCTACGAAGGCACGGGCAGAGGCTTCTTATTAAAATTCATGGCGAAAACCGACCGCACTTTGCGTCATTTTGAACTGTTTACGCCGTTACGTTGGCAGGCGGATGACAAACTGGAAGCGTTTATTGACGACCTGTTGCTGTGCAATTGCGAAGATCGTCTGCCACAACCGCCTTATGATGGGGGGCTTGCGGAGCAGATCCAAATTTCTCATTGTGAACGGATTCCTCATGATCAAATTGAATCCGTTTACGGCTTGCTGACCTTGGCGCATTATCGAACCTCGCCTTTGGATTTACGCCGTTTATTGGATGCACCACAGCAGCAATTTTACCTTGCTCAAGCACAGGATTCCTTGCTTGGTTGCGTATGGGCGGTGCCGGAAGGCGGGATGGAGGACAACACGTTAATTCGCCAAATTCGACGTGGCGAACGTCGCCCGCGTGGCAATTTGGTGGCGCAAATGTTGTGTTTCCAAGCCGGGTTGGAAGAGGCGTGTGAATTGTGCTCTCTGCGCATTTCCCGTATTGCCGTGCAACCCAAATGGCAACAACAGGGGATTGGACAACGTTTAATTGCGCAGATGAAACAACAGATAAAACAACAGAATGTGGTGGATTTTCTTTCCGTCAGTTTTGGTTACACGCCGGAACTGCTCGCATTCTGGCAAAAGTGCGGTTTTGTTTTGGTGCATTTTAGCGAAAGCAAAGAAGCCAGCAGCGGCTGTTATTCTGTGGTGGCGTTGTGCCCCTTGAGTGAGGAAGGGCGAGCATTCGTGCAACAGACGGAAAAACAATTTCAACGCAATTTGCCCCTTTCTTTACATCCGTTGGCAACACAGTTTGCTCGAACAGAAATAGATTGGATGCTGGATAGCACGGATTGGCGATCGTTAAACGATTTTGCTGATTTTTTCCTGCCGTTATCTTCTGTCTTGCCGTCGATTCGGCGTTTAATCAAATCGGCAGGCGAATTGCCTTTCCCGTTGTTAGTGGATTATTGCAAACAGCCGGAAAAAAGACCGAATAAAAAAACGTGGTTAGAAAATTGTCGTTTGGAAGTGAGGAAATGGTTGCAAAAAAATGCCGTCCTTTTATGATAACAATCTCTTAACAATTTAAAATAAAGCTAAAAAAAATAAGGAAACAAAAATGAGCGAAGAAGGCAAAAAAAGTTGGGTGAAACGCGCGTGGGAAGCCTATTCTGATTTCTGTAAAGAAGCGGGTATTGAGCAAGGCACTTGCCGTGGCTGCGTGCCGGTGGTGAAGTTTGACGAAGATGCCGAACCGAAAGACAAAAAAGAACAGAAAGAGGAAAGCGCTCGCTAAGATTAGTATGCCTAGGGGATGAATTCCCCTAAGTATGACACTGTTTTTTTATACAGACTTTTATTGGAAATCCCCCTTGTTTGAGCTAAACTAGCGACAATTTTTTTAATATATTGTCGTTTTATGCAAACTCCATTTTTTCACATCGAAATTCCAACCCAAGCACAAGATCATAAAATTTTAGCCAATATTTTGCCCGGCGCGGATAGCCTTGCCGTGAGTGAAATTGCGGCGCAGTTTAACGGGCTAACCGTCGTGGTGACGAACGACACTCGAAGTGCGGTGCGTTTAGAAAAAGAATTAGCGCAACTGAGCTCACTTAACGTCACTTTTTTCCCTGATTGGGAAACCTTGCCTTACGACGGTTTTTCGCCTCATCAAGATATTATTTCTGCCCGCCTGAGTGCTTTATTTCATTTACAGCAACGCAAGCGAGGCATTTTCATTTTGCCGATTGCCACCTTAATGCAACGCGTTTGTCCGCCCTCTTATTTACAACATCGAGTATTACTGATTAACAAAGGCGACCGTTTTGTCATTGAAACACTTCGTTTGCAATTGGAAAAATCGGGTTATCGCGCGGTGGAGCAAGTGTTGGAGCATGGCGAATATGCGGTGCGCGGTGCCTTATTGGATCTTTTCCCGATGGGAAGTGCGGTGCCTTTTCGCTTAGATTTTTTTGATGATGAAATTGATTCCATTCGCACTTTTGATGTGGATACTCAACGCACGTTGCAGGAAATCGATCAAATCAATTTGTTGCCGGCACATGAATTTCCAACGGATAGCCAAGGCATTGAATTTTTCCGTAGCCAATTTCGCGCGGCGTTTGGTGAAATTCGACGGGATCCGGAACATATTTACCAACAAATCACCAAAGGCACGTTGGCGGCAGGGATTGAATATTGGCAGCCCTTGTTCTTTGAAGAAATGGCGACCTTATTTGATTATTTCCCGGCGAATACGCTGTTTATTACCGGCGAGCAAAATCAAACGCAGGGTGAGCGTTTTTATGCGGATGCAGAACAGCGTTTTGAGAGCCGCCGTGTCGATCCGATGCGTCCGTTATTGTCGCCAGATAAACTTTGGCTGCGTATTGATGACGTAAATCATCACTTAAAACACTATCCTGCGATTGCGTTAAAAACGGAAAAAGTGCGGTCGTCCGCACGGCAGAAAAATTTGGCCATTACGCCCTTACCGCCACTGACCATTCAATCGCAACAAAAAGAACCGTTACATCAGTTACGCCAATTTATTGAGCATTTTAAAGGCAATATTTTATTTATTGTGGAAACGGAAGGGCGTCGTGAAACCTTGTTAAGCCTGCTTGCACCGCTAAAACTGAAACCAAAACAGATTCATACGTTGCCACAAGCGACGGAAGAAAAATTAGCTTTAATGGTTAGCCCGTTGGAGCATGGTTTTATTATTGAGCAGGATGTGCCGCTTGCCATTATTTGTGAAGCGGAATTGCTTGGCGAACGTGTACAGCAACGGCAACGGGATAAATCCCGCACGGTGAACCCTGATACCTTGATTCGTAACCTTGCCGAATTGCAAATCGGTCAGCCTGTTGTGCATTTGGATCATGGCGTGGGGCGCTATGGCGGTTTAGTGAGTTTAGAAAACGGCGGCATTAAAGCAGAATATTTATTGTTCAATTATGCTAACGACTCGAAATTGTATGTGCCGGTGGCATCGTTACATTTAATCAGCCGTTATGTGGGCGGTGCCGATGAAACCGCGCCGTTGCACAAGTTAGGCTCCGAAGCCTGGGGCAAAGCGCGCAGTAAAGCGGCGGAGAAAATTCGTGATGTGGCAGCAGAGTTATTGGATGTGTATGCGCAACGTGAAGCCCAAAAAGGCTTTGCCTTTCAATATGATCGTGAGGAATTCCAACAATTCACTGCTACATTCCCATTTGAAGAAACCCATGACCAACTCATGGCAATTAATGCCGTGATTTCCGACATGACTCAACCGAAAGCCATGGATCGCCTTGTGTGTGGCGATGTGGGTTTTGGTAAAACGGAAGTGGCGATGCGTGCCGCCTTTTTAGCGGTGATGAACCACAAACAGGTTGCCGTGTTGGTGCCGACCACCTTGTTGGCGCAACAACATTTCGATAATTTCAAAGACCGCTTCGCCAATTTGCCGGTGAACGTGGAAATGTTATCTCGCTTTAAAACGGCGAAAGAGCAGAAACAGGTGATTCAGGATTTAGCCGATGGCAAAGTGGATATTCTGATTGGCACCCATAAAATCATTCAAGGCGACGTGCAATTCCATGATCTGGGTTTATTGATTATTGATGAAGAGCACCGTTTTGGCGTGCGCCAAAAAGAAAAAATGAAACAACTGCGCGCCAATATTGACATTCTCACCCTGACCGCAACACCGATTCCGCGTACGTTAAACATGGCGATGAATGGCATTCGCGATCTTTCCATTATTTCTACGCCACCGGCACGCCGTTTAACCATTAAAACATTTGTGCGTCAAACGGATGAGTTGGTGATTCGTGAAGCCATTTTGCGTGAAATTTTGCGTGGTGGGCAGGTGTATTATTTGCATAACGATGTAGCGAGCATTGAAAATACAGCAGAAAAACTGACCGTACTTGTACCGGAAGCGCGCGTGATTGTGGGACATGGGCAAATGCGCGAACGTGAGTTGGAACGCGTGATGTCAGATTTTTATCATCAACGTTATAACGTGCTGGTGTGTTCTACGATTATTGAAACCGGTATCGATGTGCCGACGGCCAATACCATTATTATCGAGCGTGCCGATAATTTTGGTTTGGCACAGTTGCACCAGTTGCGCGGACGGGTTGGGCGTTCTCACCATCAAGCCTATGCGTATTTGCTCACACCGCCACCGAAACTAATGACGAAGGATGCGCAAAAACGCTTGGAAGCCTTAGAAAGCCTAGACAACCTCGGTGCCGGCTTTATTTTGGCCACGCATGATTTGGAAATTCGCGGCGCAGGGGAATTGCTAGGCAACGAGCAGAGCGGACAAATTGAAAGCATCGGTTTTTCTCTTTACATGGAATTATTGGAACGTGCGGTGAAAGCCTTAAAAGAAGGCCGCGAGCCGTCATTGGACGAACTGACGCAACAACAAACTGAGATTGATTTGCGGATGCCGTCGCTATTGCCGGAAGATTATTTGGGCGATGTGAATATGCGTTTGTCTTTCTATAAACGCATTGCCGGTGCGGAAAATACCGAAGCATTGGATGAATTAAAAGTGGAGCTTATCGACCGTTTCGGTACATTGCCACAAGCTACACGGAATCTGTTGCAAATTGCGCAATTACGACTGGATTTGAAACCGCTCAATGTCATTCGCTTGGATGCGAATGCGCAGGGCGGATTCATCGAATTTGCACCGAACGCCGATTTAGACCCGATGATCTTTTTACAGCTAATCCAACGCAATCCGGCGGTTTATCGTTTTGACGGCCCACATAAATTCCGCTTTACCAAAGATTTAACGGACTACAAAGTGCGGTTAGAGTTTGTGACGGATTTGGTCAAAGAATTAATTAAGAAAGAAAGGGGATAAGTTTATCTCGATGAGTTCTTATCATTGGCAAAGCGAAGGTTGAGTTTTGCCAATTTAAGAAGTAAATCTAACGCGAGATAAATGCTAAGTAAAAGACATGTAAAAAGGCGCTAAGTTTTCACTTAGCGCCTTTTCTGAATATGGCGGAGGAATAGGGATTCGAACCCTAGGAGGGCGTAAACCCTCGCCGGTTTTCAAGACCGGTGCCTTCAACCACTCGACCATTCCTCCGTGTTTTGAGCGAGGTGAATAATACGGACTTTGCTATATCAAGTCAAGCAGTTAAATAAAAGATTCTATTTAACTGCTTTATTTTCAAACGACTAGTTTTCAGACTCGGCTTTTGTTGGTTCCGCATAAACATGGCTAATTGCCGTATGATGTCCTGCAGCGCCTTTACCGTAGAAATAATAGCGGGATTCTTGCCATTCTTGCACCGGATATGTTGTGATTGGCTCATCCGAGGCTTTCGCTAATGTCGCTTCCGCTTTAGTGTGAGCTACCGCAGAGAAGGTTCCAACACGTCCATTGAACACATAAGTGCGGTCAATTTCGGCCATAAATTTCACATCATGCTCAGCTTTCGGTTCAAGCTGTTCTGCGATTGCCGCAGTTGGTTCTGACGTCACGTTATTGTTTAAACGTTCTAAGGACGCCTGAATTTTTTTCTCAACAGACTCATTTGCCGGTTGGGTAATAAACTCAGTTAACGGCTGAACTTCATTTTTTGCTTTCTCAACGATCATATCTAATGCTGGAACCGTAATGCTTTTCTCGGTTTCTGCAGTTGATTGATTTTGTTGTTCAAGCAATTCATCAACAGATAAGAACGGTGTTTCTTTTGGTTGATTGACTTGTGTCATATCGATCCAAACTTTACCGCTGGCTAATTCAGGAGAAGCGACCGCAGCAAATAACGGCATTGGTGATTTTTCCTGTTGGTTGCGACGACGTTGATTATTCACGCGTAAATGGCGTGGTAAACGACGTTGACGGGAATTATCACGACTGCGCTCAGTTTCGTTTGGCATTTCAGCCACTTCTGCTGACGTAACAGTTTCTTCGGCATCGCGCACAACATGTGTATTTTCAGCAAAGGAAATGTTTTCTGTTTGAGAAACCGGAAGCTCATTTGTTTCATCATAAAGGCGGACTTTTTTGCGTAAGTCGCGACGTTGACGACGTTGTGCAGGTTCAGCCTTTTCTTCGGTAACCGGGGTAGAAGATTCAGGTTTAATGATTTCTTCAATCACCTCAGGTTTACGATTACGTTTAGCGTTGCGATCTTGATGACGATTTCTAACCTCAGATTTATCTGCACTTTGTTCTTCAACAACGTTTTCCACGTTTTCGTTGCGAACACGACGGTTGTTACGGCGATCTTGATTGCGACGATTACGGTTATTACCGTTTCTGTTATTCGAACGAGATTTTTTATTTTTCTCTTCCTGTTTTGGCTCAGAAACAAATAAACCTTTTAACGCGGCGAATAAACGGCTTAACAAAGATGCTGCTTTCGGCGCTTTACGTTCAACCGGCTCCGGTGCTGGCATTGTAATGGCCAAAGAAACTGCCGCACTTTCCACCGCCGGTGTTTCTGCCGGTGTTGCTTCAATATTACGAGAAACCAACGATTCCTCTGCAGCAAAGGTTTCGTCTTGATCTTGATGTAATTTTGCCAAATTGTAGCTTAACTCATTCACTTCTTCGCCATCACGAACACGGAATACACTGAAGTTCGGTGTTTCCATGGCTTCGTTTGGTACCACGATAATATCGACATCATGGCGTTTTTCGATGCTATGAATAGCTTTACGTTTTTCGTTTAATAAGTAAGAAGCAATTTGTACCGGAACGATGGTGTGAACCTGTTTGGTATTTTCTTTTAACGCTTCTTCTTCCAATAAACGCAAGATAGAAAGTGAAAGTGATTCATTATCACGGATTTTACCGGTGCCTTGGCAACGCGGGCAGACGTGATGAGAGGATTCACCTAATGACGGACTCAAACGTTGGCGTGACATTTCCAGCAAACCAAAGCGGGAAATGCGGCTAATTTGAATACGTGCGCGATCTTGTCGCACCGCATCGCGAATGCGGTTTTCCACTTCACGCTGATGGCGCACCGGCGTCATATCGATAAAGTCGATCACGATTAAACCGCCCAAGTCGCGTAAACGAAGTTGACGTGCAATTTCATCCGCCGCTTCAAGGTTGGTATTTAACGCGGTTTCTTCAATATCGCCGCCACGGGTAGAACGTGCGGAGTTAATATCAATGGCTGTCAACGCTTCAGTGGCGTCAATGACGATAGAGCCACCGGAAGGTAAACGCACTTCACGTTGGAAAGCGGATTCAATTTGGGATTCGATTTGATAATGACTGAACAGCGGTACTTCGCCTTGATACAATTTCACTCGATTAATGAAATCCGGGCGCACTAATTTGATGTGTGCTTTCGCTTTTTCATAGACTTTCGGGCTATCAATCAGAATTTCGCCGATATCACGACGCAAATAGTCGCGAATCGCACGCACGATAACATCACTTTCTTGGTGAATTAAGAACGGCGCAGGGCGGCTTTCTGAGGCTTGTTTGATCGCCTCCCAATGGTGCAATAGCACTTTTAAGTCCCATTGCAATTCTTCCGGCGATTTACCTACACCGGCGGTACGCACGATTAAACCGACACCTTCAGGCACATCCAAAGAACTCAAGGCATCTTTTAATTCCAAACGCTCATCACCCTCAATGCGACGAGAAATGCCACCCGCACGCGGGTTGTTTGGCATGATCACCAAATAACTTCCGGCTAAGGAAACAAAGGTTGTCAACGCAGCACCTTTATTGCCGCGCTCTTCTTTGTTCACTTGAACAATAACTTCTTGTCCTTCAGAAATAATATCGCGAATATTCGGACGACCTTGATAGACATAATCTGCAGGGAAATATTCACGTGCAATTTCTTTTAACGGTAAAAAACCGTGACGTTCTGCGCCATAATCCACAAAAGCAGCTTCTAAACTCGGTTCAACGCGAGTGATTTTCCCTTTGTAAATATTGGCTTTTTTTTGTTCGTGTCCTGGGCTTTCAATGTCCAGGTCAAATAAGCGTTGTCCATCGACTAACGCAACGCGCAACTCTTCTTTTTGAGTTGCGTTGATTAACATTCTTTTCATTCGTTTTCTCTTTTATCGAAAGGGGTTATCCCCTAAAAATACGTCATCAAAAATGACCGCACTTTGCTTAGTCGCCGACCTCGTGTCTGTCGCAGAATGTCCGTCTTCCCGACTGTCATCTGCTGGGTGCATTGGCAACCTTATTCACACTCATATCATCTTGATATGTGAATAAAAACAAAACCGGTTAAAAAATGGTTTGCAAGCCGTCGCTCATATTGATGGTTAAAAATCATTGTAATAACAATGTCTTATGCCGGATGCTGCATTGTATTCTATCAATGATAACGTGTTTATTTTAAAGCCTTTTTTATGACTCAAAAAGGCGCATTATTATCGCTTGAATGGGGATTTTTAGCAAGGCGTTTCAGCCTTTTGTGACGATTCTTTGCAACATTCAAACTCGCCGTGCAATATGCTATGATGCACGCCAATTTTTCTGTAAAAGATCGTAATAAACACAAGATGAATGAAAAAGTAGTTAACTCGAACGTGCAATTTCTCACCATAAGCGATGATGAAGCCGGTCAGCGATTGGATAATTTTCTCCTCGCGCGCTTAAAAGGGGTGCCTAAAAGCCTGATTTATCGCATTGTGCGTAAAGGAGAAGTGAGAGTGAATAAAGGCAGAAGCAAGCCGGAATATAAATTGCAAGCTGATGATGTGGTGCGAATTCCACCGGTACGTGTGGCAGAAAAAGCACAGGAAGCCGTTTCTCATAAACTCACTAAAGTCGCTCAATTAGAACAACACATTATTTTTGAAGACAATTACTTATTGGTGCTTAATAAGCCTTCCGGTATTGCCGTACATGGGGGAAGCGGGCTTGATTTTGGCGTGATTGAGGCACTACGCGCACTCCGCCCTGAAGCCCGTTTCTTGGAATTAGTTCATCGTTTGGATCGCGATACTTCGGGGATTTTATTGGTAGCGAAAAAGCGTTCTGCTTTACGTCATTTACATGAACAGTTGCGTGAAAAAACGATCCAAAAGGATTATTTGGCGCTAGTGCGCGGTCAGTGGCAATCACACTGTAAAGTGGTGCAAGCACCGCTGTTGAAAAATGAGCTGTCGAGCGGCGAGCGTATTGTAAAAGTCAGTGAGCAAGGTAAACCGTCGGAAACCCGCTTTTCTGTAGAAGAGCGTTATGTTAGTGCCACCTTGGTTAAAGCGTCACCGGTCACGGGGCGAACCCATCAAATCCGCGTGCATACGCAATATGCCGGACATCCTATTGCTTTAGATAGTAAATATGGCGACAAAGTATTCGATCAACAAATAGCGGAATTGGGCTTGAATCGTTTATTCTTGCATGCGTATTCTATTCGTTTTGAACATCCGCACAGTGGTGAAACGTTGCGTTTGACAGCGCAGTTGGATGATAAAATGAAAGGGATCTTAAAACGGTTGCGTGAAATGAAGTAAAGTGCGGTAGATTTTCCGTGTATTTTGAGAATACTGAAAAAAACGACCGCACTTTAAACGGCAGAAAACAAAAACGCCAAGCAAAAGCTTGGTGTTTTTATGTTTAAATTAAATATTTTGATTGATAAATGCAGCCAATTGATTTTTTGGTAATGCACCTACTTGAGTGGCAACCGGTTTACCGTCTTTAAATAAAAGTAATGTTGGGATACTGCGCACACTGAATTGCATTGGGGTCGCTTGGTTGTCATCAATATTGATTTTCACAATTTTCACTTTACCATCAAATTCGGCTGCCAAATCGTCAAGGATTGGGGCAATCATTTTGCAAGGGCCACACCATGGTGCCCAGAAATCTAATAATACCGGCACGTCTGAATTTAATACGTCTGCAACGAAAGTCGCATCGCTGGAATGTAATACTTCACTCATATTCTTTCCTTAATTTGTTAATGTCTTGTTATTTAAAACTTGCGCATAATAACATAGCGCATAGGGAATAACATGTATTAGTTTAATCGTTAAAAGCTAAGAAGGCAAAACTACATTGTCGCAAGGCTTGCCTTTACCGATGGTGTAAATATTCGATAAGGTGACGTCAGCAATACTGGTGAGTGCTTCTTCTGTTAAAAACGCTTGGTGTCCGGTCAGCAATACGTTGTGACAGGAGGATAAACGACGGAAAACATCGTCTTGAATCACTTCGTTTGATTTATCTTCAAAGAATAAATCCCGTTCATTTTCATAAACATCCATGCCTAAAGCGCCGATTTTACGTTGTTTTAACGCATCAATAGCTGCTTGCGTATCAATGAGCGTGCCACGGCTAGTATTGATGATCATCACGCCGTCTTTCATTTTGGCAAAGGCATCACGGTTGAGTAAATGGTAGTTTTCCGGTGTCGCCGGACAGTGTAATGTAATCACATGAGCGCGATGATAAAGTTCATCCAAGGTGACATATTCCGCGCCTAACTCTTCTGCTAGGGGATTTTTAAACGGATCGTAGGCTAAAATTTGCATGCCAAAACCTTTGAGAATGCGAATCACGGCAAGGCCGATTTTCCCTGTGCCGACTACGCCGACGGTTCGGCCATGCATGTTAAAACCAATCAAACCTTCCAGAGAAAAGTTGGCTTCACGAGTGCGCTGGTAAGCACGATGGATGCGGCGATTTAATGTCATCATTAAACCGACAGTATGTTCTGCCACGGCTTCCGGGGAATAGGCCGGCACGCGAACGACAGTTAAACCAAGTCCTTGAGCAGCTTTTAAGTCTACGTTGTTAAACCCGGCGCAACGTAAGGCAATAATTTTTACCCCAAGTGCGGCGAGTTTTTCCAACACTTTTCGGCTGCCGTCATCATTCACGAAAATACATACGGCTTCGCAGTGTTCCGCCATTTTGGCTGTGCGTTCACTGAGCATAAAATCGTAAAATTCCAACTCTAAACCATACTTAGCGTTAATTAACTCTAAATATTTTCGGTCGTAACTTTTCGTACTATATACTGCAACTTTCATTTTGCCCTCCCAATACGTTAAGTTTATTTAAATTGTGCGAATGCCTGTGCTAAATCTGCTTTGATATCTTCTATATTTTCTAAGCCAACGGAAAAACGTAAAAGATCATTGGTGATCCCACGTGCAATGCGTTCGGCTTCTGGAATGTCCATGTGTGTTTGGGTCGCCGGATAGGTGATGAAACTTTCTGTGCCACCAAGGCTTTCGGCAAAGGTGATGAGTTTAATTGCTTTTAAGAACGTATTTACCCAAGCTTCATTTTGCAAGCGGAAAGACAACATACCACCTTTGTTTGGGTACAACACATCTTTTACTTGTGGCTGTTGACGTAAAAACTCAGCAACGGCGGTCGCATTTTCTTGATGACGTTGCATACGAAGAGCCAAGGTTTTCATGCCACGAATGGTTAACCAAGCGTCAAATGGCGATAACACAGGGCCGGCACCGTTCTGAATATAAAACAGTCGATCGCAAAGTTCTTTTCCTTTGGCTACGATTAAACCGACTAAAACATCATTGTGTCCGGCAAGGTATTTTGTGCCGCTGTGAACCACAATATCCGCACCATGTTCCATCGGGCGGAACAGCACCGGCGTTAAAAATGTATTATCAACAATAAGCAGTAAATTATGGCGTTTCGCAATTTGTGCAATCGCATCTACATCGCATTCTTCCATCAGTGGGTTGGACGGTGTTTCAATAAAAATCGCTTTCGTATTCGGGGTAATTGCGGCTTCAATATCTTGCACAGAAGCGGTGTTCACATAAACCGGTTTAACACCATGGGTGTTTTTATAACAAAAATCCAATAAGCGATAAGTGCCGCCATAGACATCACTGGAAACAATCCATTCATCCGGTGCGGTAAATAACGACATCAATAATTGAATAGCCGCCATGCCGGAAGAGCAGGCAAATCCGCGTTCACCTTTTTCTAACTGAGCGATGGTTTCTTCGAGTACGGCACGCGTTGGATTTTTGGTTCGGGTATAGTCAAATCCCGTGCTTTCACCAATGCCATGATGGCCGTAGGCGGTAGAAAGAAAAATCGGGGTGGAAACAGCGCCTGTACGTTCGTCAGTGCGATTTCCTGCTTGGGCTAATAAGGTATCAATTGCATATTTTTGTGTCATAAATTCTCCGAGAAAATAAAAAAATTTTGCACCGCACTTTAAGAAAAAATGGATTTCATTTTGGCATAAAGCATTGTGTGTTGAAAGGGGATTTTTCTAACCGTTTGATTGAACAAATGAAAATTTTTGTTTATTGAATTTAAATCTTTTGCAGTTTTTTTCAACAAACACACTTATTTTTTTAATTGTTTGTTGACAGCGGGTCATAAGTCAGTAAAATGCACCGCACTAACAGCAGATGCGGGAATAGCTCAGTTGGTAGAGCACGACCTTGCCAAGGTCGGGGTCGCGAGTTCGAGCCTCGTTTCCCGCTCCAAACTAACGGCGTGTTAGCAAAGCGGTTATGCACTGGATTGCAAATCCATGTAGCTCGGTTCGACTCCGGGACACGCCTCCATAACCATCCAACGCAGTTAGTGAATCACTCAGCCCGAGTGGTGGAATCGGTAGACACAAGGGATTTAAAATCCCTCGCCTTTCGAGGCGTGCCAGTTCAAGTCTGGCCTCGGGCACCATTTTATGGTAGAGAAAATAACAGTAAGAAACAGTCGCGAGAGCGGCTTTTTTTGTGCCTGAAATTTGTTACCGTTCTAATTGTTGTAAAAAAATTCCTAAAAAAAGACCGCACTTTAAGTTTTTATTGATACTTAAAAGTGCGGTCTGTTTTTTTAAATATTTTTATTCAAATAATGCCTTATGTAGCAAGCGAACAATGTCATCGGCTTTATCGCTATCTGCCAACAAGCAAATATTGTTAGTGCTGGCGCCGTAACTGATCATGCGGATATTGTACGCATCCAACGTTTCAAAAATACGTTTGGCGACACCAGAGGCTGTGTGGAGTTCATTGCCGATTAAGGCGACCAAAGATAAGCCGGTATCCACTTTCACTGTGCAGAATTGGCTTAATTCGTCGATTAATTCTTGAGAGAGTAAGCCGGTGCCAGAAGAGGCTGAACCCGTTTTATCCAAGGTTAAGGCAACGCTAACTTCAGATGTTGTAATGGTGTCTACGGAGATTTTGTGTTTAGCTAAAATCGTGAAAATATTCGCTAAAAAACCTTGTGCATACAGCATATTTAAGCTGGAGAGTGTGAGCAAGGTTTGGTCACGACGTAAGGCGATCGCACGGAATGTCGGGCGAGGTTGCGGATTGCGGGTCACCCAAGTACCGCCGTCTTGTGGCGCTTTACTGGAACCGACATAGACCGGGATATTGCTACGCACGGCAGGGAGTAAGGTTGCCGGGTGCAACACTTTCGCACCGAAGGTTGCCATTTCGGCAGCTTCGGAAAAACTCATGGTATCAATGCGTTGTGCGTTTGACACGATGCGAGGATCGGTGGTGTAAATGCCGGCAACATCGGTCCAAATTAACACATCTTGCGCATTGAGCACTTCAGCGAGTAAAGCAGCAGAGTAGTCGCTACCGCCACGCCCTAAGGTGGTCGTTTTACCTTGCTCATCACGACCGATAAAACCTTGGGTAATGACTAATTCTCCACGCTCGATTAAGGGCTTCAATAGGTTATCGCAGTTTTGGCGCGTTTGTTCATCGTTTGGTGCGGCCTTGCCGAAATGGCTGTTGGTGGCAACAATAGTACGCACATCCAACCAAGTGGCTTCAATTTGTAATTCGCGCAACACTTCTACAAAAATCAAGGAAGACATCATTTCACCGTGGCTGATTAGTTCATCGGTTAATGCCAAGGAGGTGGCTAAATTAGCGGCTTCCGCTAATGAGGTGATATTGGCTAATAAGGCCTCTATTTTTGGACGTACGCGACTGTCGTCTTTTAATTCTGTCAAAATGTTTTCTTGAATTTGACGCACTTCATTCAGCAATTTATTGCGTTCCGGTTCTTCACAACCGTTTGCTAAGGCGACCAATAAGTTGGTGATACCGGCGGAAGCAGATAGGACAACAACGCGAGTATTAGGATCGGCAATCACGATGTTGGCACAAGATTGCATGGCAGGGTAGTTGGCGACGCTGGTGCCACCGAATTTAGCGACTGAAAGATGAGACATAAAAAAACTCCGATAAATAAGTATGATTTGTGTGTTTACTCTACAAATACTGATTTACCGGAGTTTTGTCAAACAATTAATTTTGATTTTTAAATAATATCTAAAAAATTCCTATATTTTTAAGAGCGGATCGAATAATCGCCTACGCACACCCATTTATAGGTGGTGAGTGCCTCTAATCCCATTGGGCCGCGAGCGTGTAATTTTTGTGTGCTTACCGCCACTTCGGCCCCTAAACCAAATTGTCCGCCGTCAGTAAAGCGGGTACTTGCATTAACATAAACCGCTGCCGAATCCACTTGTGCGATAAATTGCTGGGCCTGCTTTTGCGAAGAGGTCAAAATACTGTCGGAGTGTTGACTGCCATATTGACGAATATGGGCGACGGCTTGTGTTAAATCTTCGACGACAACCACATTTAAATCCAATGACAGCCATTCTTGTTTCAGTTCGGCTTCCACTAATGGCACTACATTGGCACCGGCTTTTTGCAACAAGAAAAGTGCGGTCGGATCTGCGTGTAATTTTACGTCTTTCTCTTTCAACGTTTCTGCCAGTTTAGGTAAAAAGTCATTTGCAATGCTGCGTTGTACCAACAGCGTTTCCAAGGTGTTACAGGTGCTTGGGCGTTGTGTTTTTGCATTGAAAATTACCGGCAACGCTTTTTCCAAGTCGGCCGTTTCTTCAATGAACATATGGCAAACGCCGATACCGCCGACAATCACCGGAATGGTTGAATGTTCTTTTGCTAATTGATGCAATGCTGCACCACCACGAGGGATGATCATGTCGACATATTGGTCTAATTTCAGTAATTCCATGACCAGCGCACGATCGGGATCAGTAATGGCTTGAACCGCCGCTTTAGGTAAGCCGGCACGCACTAAGGCGGTTTGCACCACGTCCACCAAGATTTTATTAGAATATTGTGTTTCTTTGCCACCGCGTAGAATGACGGCGTTGCCGGTTTTTAAGCAGAGACTTGCCACATCAATTGTTACATTCGGACGCGCTTCGTAGATCGTGCCGATAACTCCTAAAGGCACGCGAACACGTTCAATTTTGACACCACTATCTAACACACCACCGTCAATAAGTTGCCCAACGGGATCCGCCAAAGAAATCACATGGCGCACGTCATTAGCGATGCCCTGTAAACGCTCAGGCGTTAACAATAAACGATCAATAATGGCGTCGGATAAACTGTTTTGTTTAGCGGCTTCAATGTCCTGTGCATTGGCGGCTAAGATACGAGCTTGTTCTTGTTCTAATTGCTCGGCGATAAACGCTAAGGCTTGATTTTTTTCGCGTTGGGAAAGTTGGGAAAGTACAAAGGCTGCCTCTTTCGCCTGTTTTCCCATTTCAATTAAATTGACGGACATCTTTTCTCCTATTTCGTTTTTTTCGGTAATTTGTCGTCTTTATGATGCGTTGAAATATCTTGTTCCTGATAATCGAAAATCGGCAGGCCCCATTCAAAGTAAATTGCCAGTAAGCGGGTAATAAAGCCGACAATCAAGGTAATGATAATGACGATGTTTTGATCTACCTGTAGATGTTGTAGACCGATGTAAATAGCTGTCGCCAATAATGCCACGCTGGCGTATAACTCTTTCTGGAACACGAGTGGAATACGATTACACAATAAATCACGCAATACCCCGCCGAATGCGCCGGTAATAATGGCGGCAATTACGGCAATTGTCGTGCCGTGCCCCATGTCCAAAGCGATTTGGGCACCAATAATGGAAAACACGATAAGCCCGACAGCATCCAGCACTAAGAAAATGGTGTGAAAATAACGCATGAAATGGCGAATAAAAGGTGCGATAAATACCGTTAATACTGCGGCAGAGGCCACGATAATAAAATACTCAGGATGTTTTACCCACCCAAGCGGATAATGCCCCAAGAGCACATCGCGCACAGAGCCCCCACCGATAGCGGTCATGCTGGCAATAATAACGACGCCGAAAATATCCATTTTCTCTCGACCTGCGGCAAGGGCACCGGTAATGGCTTCCGCGGTGATACCAATGATATAGAGAATGCTGAGCAGCATAAGGTTCCTTAAAGTGCGGTGAATTTTTGCGTTATTTTAGAGAGAGAAAGGGCAAAATACCATATTTTAGATCATAACTTTATTTTGCCTTGTGAGAATTGAAAAAACGTTGTGTTTTTCAACCGCACTTTTGCTCTAGCTTTTGACCGTTTTAGGGAATTCTTGCATAATGCACGGCAATTTTTGTCTTTGTTTATCACAAGGAAATCGTATGTCCGAAGAACAACCTAAATTTTTAACCGCACTTTCATCTTTTTTCCCCATTTTCTTGTTACTCGTTATTGATCTTTTTGCCTTTTGGTTGCAGCCGCAGCCCAATGTGATGTCGCATTTGGCGCTTGGTGTATTAACGGCACAGCTGATTTGTCTGATTGCTTTTATTAAAGGCGAAATTTGTAACGGCCAACGTTCCCGTTTAGGGCGGGTAAACCTTTATTTTGGGCTGTTTTGGGTGGTGTGGCTGTTGTTCAGTTTAGGGACAAGCTATCACAATGTATTCATAGACTTAGTTTGTCTTTGTGGTTTGGCAATGACTATCATCACATGGAAGCAACCGTTTGAGGTTAAATTACGTCATCTCTTATTAAAAATAGCCGGTTTCATCGGTATGCTGGGTGTTATTGGCTATGGCTTGATGCTGGTTGGCGAAGTAAACCTGATTCAATTTAACCCCGTGGCGCAAATCCTGTTAGGGATTATTTTGGCGAATTTAGCTTTAGTGATTTCTCGCAATCGTCTGAAAGGATTTATTACGTTGTTGATGTTGGTGGCGATTGCCTTTCTGGCACTGAATGCGCTGTTTGTATTAGCGAATTTATTCATTCTTTCTCAACAAAGTGCGGTGGTTTTTACCAACGAATTTGCTTTGTTGCTTTATCTTTTGTTGCATTTAGTGATGGCGGCGATTTTGGCAGTGCATGTTTTCAAAAAATGGGCGTTGTCTTATAACAGTCTTCTTATTCTCTTACTCATGACAGCCAGTTTGCCGTTGTGGGCAAATTTTGCGTATTTGATGTAATGCGTTATTTAGGTAAGAAAAAACCTCCTCAATATTGAGGAGGTTTTTTTATGAACGTTTCTTTAAATGGAATGCTTTATTTTCTGACCGCACTTAATGGATTACTCTTTAAAATCACGCATTAATTGTTCGGCTTTTTTCACCATTTCTCTGGAACCGATGAAAAGCGGAACGCGTTGGTGTAACGCAGTCGGTTGAATATCCAAAATGCGATTATAACCGTCACTTGCCACGCCGCCGGCTTGTTCTGCCAAGAATGCCATTGGGTTGCCTTCATAGAGTAAACGCAATTTGCCGTTCGGGTAGTTTGTTGCGCTTGGATAAATATAGATGCCGCCTTTAAGCATGTTGCGGTGGAAGTCGGACACCAAAGAACCAATATAACGAGAAGTATAAGGACGTTGGGTTTCTTTATCTTCTTCTTGGCAATATTTCAGGTATTTTTTCACGCCCACCGGGAATTTGAGGTATTGCCCTTCGTTAATGGAATAGATTTTACCGGTTTTTGGAATTTGAATGTTTTCATGAGAGAGGCAGAACACACCGAGTGATGGGTCGTAAGTAAAGCCGTTTACACCATTTCCCGTGGTATAAACCAACATAGTGGAGGAGCCATACACGATATAACCTGCTGCCACTTGGCGATTGCCCGGTTGCATGAAGTCTTCTAAGGTGACCGGTGTGCCGACAGGGGAAACGCGGCGATAAATAGAGAAGATCGTGCCTACTGCGACGTTCACATCAATATTGGAGGAACCGTCCAGAGGGTCGGTTAAAATGACGTATTTCGCGTTGCGACCACGCTCTGTATCAAAGGCAATAAAATTTTCCTCTTCTTCGGAAGCAAAACCGGCGACTTCTTCGCGGCTCATAAGGGCTTGTTTCATCGTGTTGTGAGCGAACAAGTCTAATTTCATTTGCGCTTCGCCTTGCACATTTTCTACACCGGAATTACCGATAATGTTATTAGTTAAGCCGGCTTTGTTGATATCGCGGTGAATCACTTTTGCCACTAAGCGAATGGAGGACAAAATGCCACTTAATTCCCCTTTAGCATTTGGGTATTCTGCTTGTTTTTCTACAATAAATTCGCCTAACGTTTTCATACTTTTTCCTTATTTGATGAATAAATTTACTCAAATCGTAACTTGCCTTATTATAACATCCTCGTTTTCAGATGATTAAAAAGATTCCTATTTCTGTGATTCACAACACATTTTTCGCCTTTACATCAGAAATTGGAATGAATAAGGACTCCAAATGACAACCAAACATGTTCATATTTTAGGTATTTGCGGCACGTTTATGGGCGGTATTGCCATGATCGCCAAACAAATGGGCTATCACGTCACCGGTTCTGATACTAACGTTTACCCGCCGATGAGTACGTTCCTTGCGGAAAACAACATTGAAATCATACCGCACTTTGACCCAAGCCAACTGCAACCGGCGCCGGATATGGTGATTGTGGGCAATGCGATGAAACGCGGCAATCCTTGTATTGAATATATGTTGGCAAACAACCTGCCTTATACCTCAGGGCCACAGTGGTTGCATGATCATTTATTACGTGATCGCTGGGTTCTGGCGGTATCAGGAACCCATGGAAAAACCACCACTACCGGGATGCTGACGTGGATCTTGGAACAAAACGATTTGCAACCGGGCTTTTTAATCGGTGGCATTGCAGGCAATTTCGGGATTTCTGCTCGTTTAGGTAAGAGCCCGTATTTCGTCATTGAAGCGGATGAATATGACACTGCATTTTTTGATAAACGTTCTAAATTTGTGCATTACAATCCGCGCACATTGATTATTAATAATATTGGTTTTGATCACGCGGATATTTTTGATGATTTGAAAGCTATTCAACGTCAGTTCCATCACATGATTCGTACCATTCCAAACAATGGGCGAATTTTGTCTTTTGCAAATGAAGAAAGCGTGCAACAAACCTTGGCAATGGGTTGTTGGTCTGAATGCCAATATGTAGGTAAAGATCAAGAATGGTATGCGGAACGCATTAAACACGATTGCACTGAATTTGCCGTGTTCCATAACGGTGAAAAAGTGGCAGAGGTACATTGGAATATTGTAGGCGAGCACAATATGCGAAACGGTTTGATGGCGATTGCGGCGGCGCATCATGCGGGCGTCAGTATTGAAAATGCCTGTGCGGCGCTGGGGACATTTATTAACGCAAAACGCCGTTTGGAAGTGAAGGGCAATGTTCAGGGCGTGACGGTTTACGATGATTTCGCCCATCATCCAACAGAAATACAAGCTACATTGACCGCACTTCGCGATAAAGTCGGACCACATGAGCGTATTTTCGCTGTGTTAGAGCCACGTTCTAACACCATGAAAATGGGCGTACATAAAGAGGACATCGCGCCGGCATTAGAAAAAGCGGATACGGTATTTTTATTCCAACCGGACACCATTCCATGGAAAGTGGCGGACATTGCCGCGCATTTAACTCAGCCGGCGTATGACAGCGATAATTTGGATGATTTTGTTCATCTCATTGTTGCTGAAGCCAAACCGACGGATCATATTTTGGTGATGTCGAACGGCAGCTTTGGTGGCATTCATCAGAAACTGTTAGACGCATTACAAAAGAAATCGGTCTAAGCGATAAGAAAAAAGGCATTCGTAAAAACGAATGCCTTTCTTTTAGAATTTGGTTGCGGGGGCCGGATTTGAACCGACGACCTTCGGGTTATGAGCCCGACGAGCTACCAAGCTGCTCCACCCCGCGTTAGAGGGCGCTAACTATACCTGTTTGAAAATGAATTGCAAGTTTAAACATAAAAATAATGTGTGTTTGTTATAAAAATAGCCGGTATGTTGTTTTTTTAAACATGAAATCTCTTTTCCGTCGGGCTAAATGTGAAAAAATATGTCGAAAATCTACCGCACTTTATTGTTATCGCTCACCCGAGGCGCATATTCATTCAGCATAAATTGGTGTAAAATTCGCCCCTCATTTATTTTGTTTATTTTCATTTAGGATTTTGTATGCGCCTTAATCAAACTCTTTGGTCTACATTTTTAACATTATCCGCCATTGTACTTTTGGCTTCTTGTTCCTCCAATGGCGGCAAAACGTCGCGTAATTCGGGTGCATCCGATGTTGATCCACAAAAATTTGGGGCGGTTTATCAGGGCAGAAGCTATCAGCAAGCGATTTTGGCGCCGGTAAATCAAGTGGAGAACAAAAGTGCGGTCATAAACCAAGGCGATTTTTTAGCGCAGTTATCCAATATTCATAGTTATTCCGGCAAATTAAGCAGTAACTTTGCACCAATTTACGACAAGGTTACCGCCTGGGTACTCGCCGGGGCAAACGTTAACGAATTGAATAATTTTGGGATTCATTCGCAAGTGATGAAAGGCTTTGACGGCTATCAAAACGTGTTAATGACGGGCTATTATTCCCCTGTGATTCATGCTCGCCGCACACAGCAAGGCAAATATAACCAACCGATTTATGCGCTTCCGACACAAAAACGTTTTTCCCGCGCTGAAATTTATGCCGGCGCATTGAAAGGCAAAGGATTAGAACTGGCGTATAGTGATTCTATGATTGATAACTTCTTGCTTGGCGTGCAGGGCAGTGGTTACGTCGATTTTGGTGAAGGCAATTTGAATTATTTTGCGTATGCCGGTCAAAATGGTTACCCGTACGCCGCCGTGGGGCGCTTGTTGGTAGAAGACGGTGAGATTCCGAAAGAAAAAATGTCTATTCAGGCGATTCGTGATTGGGCGAATGCAAATCCGTCACGAGTTCAAGGTTTACTCGAGCGTAATCCGTCTTATGTCTTCTTTAAAAATGATCCGCACGGCAAAGTGAAAGGCGCGGCAGGTGTGCCGTTAGTGCCAATGGCTTCGGTGGCTTCTGACCGTGGTGTGATTCCGTTGGGTAGTGTCTTGTTGGTCGAAGTGCCGCAAATTGACAATGAGGGCAACTGGACGGGAGAACATAAACTGCATTTGATGGTGGCATTAGATGTGGGCGGTGCGGTGAACGGACACCATTTCGATTTATATCGTGGGATCGGTGATCAGGCGGGGCATATTGCCGGCTTGTCAAAACATTATGGTCGCGTTTGGGTGTTGCGCTAATGGCACGCGTGGATAATTACGAACAACGTTTTGGCGGTATCGGTCGTTTATATGGTACCGAGGCTTTAGCCCGTTTACGCCAAGCACATATTTGTGTTATTGGTATCGGTGGCGTGGGCTCTTGGGCGGTGGAAGCGCTTGCTCGCTCAGGCGTGGGAAAAATCACGATGATTGATATGGATGATATTTGTGTGACGAATATTAACCGCCAAATTCATGCCTTGACGGGCAATATCGGTCAGCTCAAAACAGAGGTCATGCAACAACGAGTAAAATTGATCAATCCCGAATGCGATGTCAATGTGATTGATGATTTTATTTCTGCGGAGAATTTATCCCAATATCTTCATGCAGGCTACGATTATGTCATTGATGCTATTGATAATGTCAAAACAAAAGCGGCGTTAATTGCCTACTGTAAACGCCATAAAATCAGAGTTATCACCGTGGGGGGCGCCGGTGGGCAAACAGATCCCAGTCAAATTCAAATTGCCGATTTAAGCCGCACCATTCAAGATCCACTGCTGGCAAAAGTGCGGTCGGTTTTACGCAAGGATTATCATTTCACGCAAAATCCAAAACGTAAATTTTCTATCGAGGCGGTCTTTTCTACCCAACCACTGATTTTTCCTCAAATGGGGGAAAACTGCTCTGCGTCTGCCACCATGAATTGCGCCAATGGGTTTGGTGCTGCGACGATGATTACGGCGACGTTTGGATTTTTCGCAGTTTCCCGTGTTATTGATAAGTTATTACAGAAAAAGGATTGACTTATTTTTTTTTATAAAAAAAGATAGTCATCTAAATAAAAAAAGAGTAACCTAGCTGCGTTTTGTTCAACTTACCTATCTCATCATAGAAGGAAATACAATGACTCAATTAGTACAAGGTTTGAAAAAAACGGCGATTGCCGCAGCGATTCTTTCTTTCTCTGCAGTGGCTTCCGCTACGATTGTCACTTCCATTAAACCCCTTGGTTTTATTGCTAGCGCGATTGCAAATGGGGTAACAGATGTGGATGTATTAGTGCCGACAGGCGCTTCTCCACACGATTACAATTTGAAACCCTCCGATGCACAAAAATTAAAATCTGCTGAAATGGTGGTTTGGATTGGCGAAGACGTAGATCTATTTTTGGATAAATCTATTGATGATCTAGATTATAAAAAAGTCTTAACCATTAAAGACATTGCCGCGATTGAACCTTTCCTCATGAAAGGCGAACATCACCATCATCACGGTGAAGGCGATGCCCATGAACACGGCCATGAAGGTCATCATCATGCGCACGAAGGGCATGACCACAAACATGCACACGGCGATCACGATCATAAACACGAGCACGCTGAACATGATCACAAACACGAACATGCGCATGCCGAACATAAACACGACCATGCACATGAAGGACATGAACATCATCATGACGATGATGCTTCGATTAACTGGCACGTATGGTATTCACCGGATATCAGTAAAGTTGTGGCACAACGTATTGCCGCGAAACTGGTAAAACAATATCCGGAGAAAAAAGCACTGATTGAAAAAAACGTCGCGGAATTTGACCGCACTTTGGCTGAAACCAGTGTGAAAATTAAAGCGCAATTAGAAAACGTAAAAGACAAAGGCTTCTATGTCTTCCACGATGCTTATGGCTATTTCAATCAAGCCTATGGTTTAAATCAAACCGGTTATTTCACCATTAATCCGTTGGTGGCGCCGGGCGCAAAAACCTTAGCCAAAATCAAAGAAGAAATTGCTGAACACAAAGTCAGTTGCTTATTTGCTGAACCGCAGTTCACGCCAAAAGTGATTGAAAGTTTAAGCAAAGCGACACAGGTAAAAGTCGGACGCCTTGACCCGATGGGCGATAGCGTCAAAGCGGAAGGCAACCCTTATGCGGCTTTCTTGCAGTTTACCGCAGACAGCTATAGCCAATGCTTAGCGAAATAAACAGAACAATAAAAGGCATGTGTTAAACATGCTTTTTTGTTTTTATGGCTATTGAATAAAATAGTCCCCTGATTCAAAATAGGGGCGCTATTGTTTTTAGCGATTTATCAAACCCAAAGGAGAATTTCATGAAAAAAACATTAAAAATGACCGCACTTGCCGTGGTTTCTGCGTTTGTATTAGCCGGTTGTACTCATAATGCGACACAAGGTGATGCGCAATTACAACAACAAGCAGTGTTAGGCATTAACTGGATGCAAGAATCCGGTGAATACAATGCGTTGGCGTATCAAGCTTTTAATACGGCGAAAGTTGCATTTGATCACGCTAAAGTGAAAAAAGGCAAGAAAAAAGCGGTTGTAGTGGATTTGGATGAAACCATGATCGATAACAGCCCATATGCAGGTTGGCAAATTCAAAACAACAAACCATTTGATGGCAAAGATTGGACTCGCTGGGTTGATGCGAGAGAATCAGGCGCTATTGCCGGTGCGGTAGAATTTAATAATTACGTCAATTCACACAAAGGCAAAATGTTCTATGTGTCTAATCGTAAAGACAAAAATGAAAAAGCCGGCACCATTGATGACATGAAACGTTTAGGTTTTACGGGTGTTGATGAATCTTCTCTTTACCTCAAAAAAGATAAATCTGCCAAATCCGCTCGTTTTGCTGAAATCGAAAGCCAAGGCTATGACATCGTGCTTTATGTCGGTGATAACTTAGATGATTTCGGTGATGCAACACATGGTAAATTAAATGCAGATCGTCGTGATTTTGTGGCGAAAAACCAAGCGAAATTCGGTAAAACTTACATTGTGTTACCTAACCCGAACTACGGTGGCTGGGAAGGCGGTTTAGCCAAAGATTATTTCAAAGGTGATTCCCAAAGCAAAGTGAAAGCGCGTTTAGATGCTATTAAAGCATGGAGCGGTAAATAATTTCCTTGCGAAAAAACGCCGATAAAAATCACCGCACTTGAAGTAAACCTCAAGTGCGGTTTTTTTATTGTTTCATTTGATATAGAAAAAAACAGTTAATTTTTATTCATCATTAATGATTAATGATTGGCGTTTTTAGCTGCTTGGAGTGTTTGCAAAAATGTCTCATTTTCCATAAAACCGGTAATGCGCTGGGCTGCGATTTCTTTGCCTTCGGCATTAAAGAAAATCAATGTCGGCAAACCCGTTACCGATAACTGTTTCATTAAAGTGCGGTTATTTTCGCTGTTATTCGTCATATCGATTCTTAACAATAAAACGTCTTTTAACGCAGCCTGCACCTTTGAATCGGCAAAGGTTTTATGATCAAACTCTTTGCAGGCAATACACCAATCTGCATAGAGATCCAGCATTGCCATGGATTTAGGATTTTGTGCTAACACTTGTTGAAGTTCGTCGTAGCTGTGCACTTGTTGAAATTCAAGTGAATTTTGAACTGCACTTTGGGTTTCTGCCGATTGTGTATGATTCTGCCATAGCCATGTTTGTAACGGCTGAGCGAGTGCTATGGCTGCGATGAGGGATACAATGCGGAAGAATAATCCGATGCCGTAGGTACGCATTTGCATGGCTAGCCAGACAAAGAAACTTACGCCGAGTAGTGCCCACAAACGCGGTTCCCAGACGGCAGGAAGAATACGGGAAAGTAAAAACACCGGTAACGCTAACATGACAAAACCAAATGCGGTTTTTACGTTTTCCATCCAAGCGCCTGATTTTGGTAGAATTTTGTTGCCGAATACGGTAATCAAAATGAGTGGTAAACCCATGCCGAGGGCTAATAAATACAAGGTTAACGCACCAATCACAAAATCCCCTGATTGTGCCACATACAGCAATGCACCGGAAAGTGGAGCGGAAGTGCAAGGGGATGCCACTAAACCGGCGATTGCGCCCATGGCAAATACACCGAAAAAGGCACCGCTCTTTTGTTGTTGACTCAGCTGAGTCAGCTTGGTTTGTAACGACGAGGGCAGTTGTAAAGTAAAGACACCGAACATTGAAAGCGCCAGCAAGGTGAAAACAAGTGACAATCCAATTAAAACATAAGGGCTTTGTAACGCCACTTGGAACGGTAAACCGATGAGTACAACCAATAAACCCAATAAAGTATAAGTTAATGCCATGCCTTGCACATACACGAAACTTAACGCCACGGCTCGCCATGTATTACTCTGTTCTGTTCGACTACCGATTACAATGGCCGATAACAAAGGAAGCATTGGGAGTACGCAAGGCGTAAAGGCTAAACCGATACCAAGCACAAAAAACCACAACATGGCATACTTGCTCTGAAATAGGCTGTCAGCAAGTTGATTTTGTTGTGATGATAAAACATCTGAATTTCCTGCCGCACTTTGTAATTCATCCGTTTTCAGTTGCGCGGTCATAGCCACTTGTGGAATTTCACCGAGTATAAATTGTTTGATTTCTGGCGGATAGCAAAAGCCTTGGGTGCAACCTTGGTAGGTAACGTCTAAAAGATCTTGTGGAGCCTTATTCGCTAAAGGCAACTTAAGGGCGAGTTGGCGCTTGAAAATATTTACTGTGCCGAAATAAGGATCTTGATATTGTTCCGCAGTGCTTAAAAATTGCGGTTGAACATCAATTGGCTGGCCGTTAAGCGAAAATTCCAGTTTGTCTTGGTAAAGATAGTAATTGTCGATAATTTGCCAATTTAACAAAATCGTTTCATCTTGCTGTTCTGCATGAAGCTGAAATGCTTGATCCACCGGTAAAAATTTCGGTTTATTATTGAAGAGATCTGCTGCTTGTAGGCTCAATGTTGTGAGTAAACAGAACGCGAGAAGAAGATATTTTTTCATAAGATACAGTGATGATTTTCCATAAAATGGGGCACATTCTAGCACTACAGAAAACAAATTGCTGTAAAATATCTCGCCTTATGGTCGCGTTTTTTGTGAAATAAATTCACAGTGAGCCGACTTTATACGAAGTCATATTATTGAGGGAATAAAATGAATATCACCGTTTATTGTGGTGCGGCATTGGGAAATGTGCCGGCATATCAGCAGGCAACAATTGAGTTAGGTAAATGGCTTGCACAACATCATCATCGATTGATTTATGGTGGTGGCAAAGTAGGACTCATGGGACTGTTGGCAGATACCGTATTATCTCATGGTGGGGAAGTGATAGGCGTGATTCCGGCATTTTTACGAGAAAGGGAAGTCGCGCACAGTGGTTGTACAGAAATTATCGTGGTCAATTCTATGGCGGAACGGAAAGCAAAGATGTTGGCATTTGCTGATGCTTGTATTGCGTTGCCTGGTGGACCGGGAACACTAGAAGAAATCTGTGAAGTGTATTCTTGGTCGCGTATTGGGCAAAATCCTCATCCTTGTATTTTATTTAACCAAGACGGTTTTTATGAACCGCTCAGAAACATGTATCAAAGCATGGTAAGTGAGGGATTCTTGAGTCAAACACATTTTGACAAATTGTTATTCAGTACAGATCTTCTTGAAATAGAACAGTTTATTAAATCCTATCAAGCACCTGAAATAAGAACTTATTAGGTTTTTATTAAAGTGCGGTCGAAAATAACATTGTTTTTTATAAAAATTAATTAGGCATCTTGGGTGCTTTTCTAAGTTGTTTTTGCTTATGTAAAGCTTGATTCAACACTTTTTTTCTACTATCTTATTTTTCTAATTAAAATAAGTTTGCTTGGACAGCGTTTTTTGTGTAACATGGCGCGCATTGTTATTTTTCATCAAGAAATAAGGTTGTGTAAAATGAAAAAAGGGATTCATCCGGAAAATTATCGTACCGTTCTTTTTTATGATTCCAATGCTAAGCAAGGCTTTTTGATTCGCTCTTGTGCCAGAACCACAAACACCATGAAGTGGGAAGATGGCAAAGAATATCCGGTATTTATGTGTGATACGTCCTCGGCATCACATCCATTTTATACCGGTAAAGTTAGACAAGTTGCCAATGAAGGGCGTGCAAGCGATTTTGCTAATCGTTATGGCAAGTTCGGCATTTTCAAATCGAAATAAGGAATGTTTATGCAAGTTTTATCTTCATTAAAAACAGCAAAAACTCGCCATCCTGGTTGTAAAGTCGTGCGTCGTCATGGCGTCGTATATGTGATTTGTAAAGAAAACCCGCGTTTTAAAGCGCGTCAAGGTGGTAAGAAAAAACGTTGATTTCTCTCCTACTTTAGCTTTGTGTGTAACTTTAGCGAGTCCTTCAATAACGTTGTTTATTGAAGGATTTTTTATTTGTCGAATCCTGTTGATTTTATGATATAGATCATAAAATCAAATGCGAATAAATTCTCATTTAATCGTTTTTGTTGTTACAATAATGTTGCAATTATAAAATTCAGGCTATGTGTTGTCGAATAACTGAATACCGAAGTAATAACTAAGAAAATGAAGGATTTGCTAATGCAAACACCACAAATTTTAATTGTTGAAGATGAAACGATTACCAGAAATACATTAAAAAGCATTTTTGAAGCCGAAGGATATGATGTTTTTGAAGCGGCTGACGGTTCCCAAATGCACCGAATTCTAGAAACAGAAGACATTAATTTGGTCATTATGGATATTAATTTGCCAGGGAAAAATGGTTTAATGCTTGCCCGCGAATTGCGTGAGAATGCAGACATCGCGCTGATGTTTTTAACCGGTCGGGATAATGAAGTGGATAAAATTCTCGGCTTGGAAATTGGGGCCGATGATTACATTACTAAACCGTTTAATCCACGTGAATTAACGATTCGTGCACGTAATTTATTACAGCGTACAATGCAGGAAAATCAGCGTGCTCATCAAATCGAACAATATAAATTTAATGGTTGGACATTAGATTTAAATAGTCGTACTTTGGTTACGCCGGAAGGCGAAGAGCGTAAGCTACCGCGCAGTGAATTTCGTGCCATGTTGCATTTCTGCGAAAATCCGGGAAAAATTCAAACCCGTGAAGAATTATTGAAAAAAATGACAGGACGCGAACTTAAGCCTCAAGATCGCACGGTGGACGTCACGATTCGCCGTATTCGAAAACATTTTGAAGATCATCCGGATACACCGGAAATCATCACGACTATTCACGGAGAAGGTTATCGCTTCTGTGGAGAGTTAGAATAAAGGGAATCAGCGCATTGGGCGCTGATTTTTTTATCCCCAAAGAAAAAAGTGCGGTGGTTTTTTGGCCATTTTTACGTAAAGGAAATGACCGGGTACATTTCACTCCTTAATAGTATTAAAAATCAACAAGTTGCTCTTATTGCCAAGCGGGAGACAAATTATCCTTATTGTGTACTTTTGCTATCTTTGTGTGGATTCGGTAGAATGTGCGCCAATTTATGTTTAATTTCCAATAATATATGACCAAGAAAAAAGTAAAATCCGGTTCTAATACGATCGCGTTAAATAAGCGCGCGAGACACGATTATTTTATTGAAGATGAAATTGAGGCTGGTCTTGAATTGCAAGGCTGGGAAGTGAAATCTATGCGCGCCGGCAAAGCAAATTTAAGTGATAGTTATGTTATTTTTAAAAATGGTGAAGCTTTTTTATTTGGTGCGAGTATTCAACCCTTAAGCGTAGCATCAACCCATGTGGTGTGTGACCCAACTCGAACCCGTAAATTATTGCTGAAACAACGTGAATTGGATTCTTTATTTGGCAAAGCAAATCGTGATGGATTTACGTTAATTGCCCTTTCTCTATATTGGAAAGGTGCGTGGGCAAAAGTCAAAATTGGTTTAGCGAAGGGTAAGAAACAACAGGATAAGCGAGAAGATATTAAAGAACGTGAGTGGAAAGTAGCAAAAGAACGAATCATGAAAAATGCGCGAAAAGGCTAGTTTTCTCTGCGGTAATTTATAAAAAAGTACGGTCAAAAAACACGTAGATTTTTGACCGCACTTTTTATATCAGATTAAGGTTTGTAGATAATTTCTACGCCTTCCTCATCTTCTTCTGACCAGTCATCCCAGTCATCATCTTCATCATCAAAATCAGCATTTTCTAATTGCTCTTGATGGTAATCTTCCCATTTGAATTTCACCTCTTCATTTTCTACCGGCGTTTCTTCCGTTTCACGTGGATGCGCTTCTAGGAAATCCATGATGTCGCGACACAGTTGAGGAACATTTTTGCCAGCCGCAGCAGAGATCAAATAATAATCTTCTTCCCAGCCTAAGCGTTTAGCAATTTCTTCTGCACGTTCATGAGCTTCTTCGTCGCTCATCGTATCGATTTTGTTAAACACCAGCCAACGTGGTTTATCCGCTAAGGATTCACTGTATTGGAAGAGTTCAGATTCGATAATTGCTACGTTATCTGCAGGATCAGAATCGTCAATCGGGTTGATATCCACTAAGTGAATTAATACGCGACAACGTTCTAAGTGTTTCAAGAAACGAATACCTAATCCGGCACCTTCTGATGCCCCCTCAATTAACCCGGGAATATCCGCGATAACGAAACTGCGATTGTCATCTACTTTCACCACGCCAAGGCTTGGCACTAAGGTGGTAAACGGATAGTCAGCGACTTTCGGTTTAGCTGCAGAAACCGCACGGATAAAAGTAGATTTGCCGGCATTCGGCAGACCGAGCATACCGACATCGGCGAGCAACATTAATTCTAATAGTAAATCGCGTTTTTCTCCCGGTGTCCCCATGGTTTTTTGACGTGGCGCACGGTTAATGGAGGATTTGAAACGAGTATTACCTAATCCATGATAACCACCTTTGGCAACTAATAATCGCATGCCATTTTTGGTTAAATCACCGATAATTTCTTGAGTGTCGTTATCAATAGCGCGCGTTCCCACCGGTACACGTAAAGTAATGTCTTTGCCTCGATGTCCGGTACAGTTTGCACTACGTCCGTTTTCACCGCGTTCGGCGGCAAAGCGTTTTTCAAAACGGTAATCGATAAGCGTGTTGAGGTTTTCGTCAGCGATTAAATAAACGTCACCACCGTCACCACCATCGCCCCCATCCGGACCGCCTTTGGGAATATATTTTTCACGACGGAAACTGGCACAACCGTTGCCCCCGTCACCGGCTTCGACACGAATCAAAGCTTCATCAATAAATTTCATTCAACTTCTCCAAAATACTGAAAATTACTACCGCACTTTTGGGCGAGCAGAGAATAACTTGTGCCCGATGGCGGATAAAATTGCCCCGCATACTACAATAAACGCACCGATATAGCTAATAGTATTTAGTTCAGGGGCGGCAAAATCTGTTGGGTCGATATAGTGGGCAAGGTGCGCAAATAAAATAGTAAACAACGGAACCAAGGTAATGACCACACTGACTTTTGACACTTCCCAACGATTTAATGCTTCAGCATAAGCACCATAACCAAATAGCGTATTTAAACAACAGTAAATTAAGCAACCAAGGCTGATAGGCGTTAAGCCTTGTACTTGTGAAAATTTAGCAAAGGGCGTAAAGACAAGGGTGCAACCAAAATAGATCATCAGCAAAATTTGTTGTGAGCTGAATTTTCTTAGCATGAGTTTTTGTGCCATGCCGTAAGCAACCCATATTAAAGATGCGCTAATACTGAGAAAAACGCCGGTGGAGTAGGCATTTAGTCCGCTGAAGATTGCTAAGCGATCATTAAAAAAGAAGCCTAAGCCGATGGTTAATAAGACCAAACCGATTTTTTGGTGTAACCCTAATTTTTCTTTAAAAATCACAACACCGCAAATGAGCATACCAAAAGAGGATAAATGGATAAAAATTTGTGCAATGGAAGGTTCAATGTAATTGAGTGAGCTATTAAATAAGAAAAAGTTACCGGCTAATCCTAGTACGCCAATCATAACTAAACTGCTGTAGTAACCCAGTTTTGATGTGTTGGGCAATGCTTTTTTGTAGCCAAGGAGTAAAAATAAAACAATACTGGCAACAATAAAGCGATACCAAACAATGGTTTCCACATTCATGGCTGAAACCACTTGCTTTAACGCAATAGGCAAAGAGCCCCATGCCATTGCGGTAATGAGGGCAAAAAGAAAACCTAACATGGGTTGTTGTTTCATGATTTTACCTACAAAAAAGCCCTGCATGAGCAGGGCGTTTTATTCTGTTTTATAAAATTATTCAGTAACAATACTTACGTATTTACGGCTTTTCTCGCCTTTTACTTCAAATTTTACTTTACCATCGGCTGTCGCGAATAAGGTGTGGTCACGTCCCATTCCAACGTTGTTGCCCGCGTGGAATTTAGTACCACGTTGACGAACGATGATGCTACCTGCTAATACAGATTCACCACCGAAACGTTTAACACCAAGACGTTTAGCTTCAGAATCACGACCGTTACGAGTTGAACCACCAGCTTTTTTAGTTGCCATCTACTTGATCTCCTCTGAAATTATGCTTGAATCCCAGTGATTTTCACTTCTGTGAACCACTGACGATGACCTTGTTGTTTACGGCTGTGTTTGCGACGACGGAATTTAACGATTTTAATTTTATCGCCACGACCTTGCGCTACAACTTCAGCCACTACTTTTGCACCAGCAACTACTGGGGCACCGATTTTAACATCTTCACCATTAACGACCATCAACACTGAATCGAATTCAACTGTTGCGCCAGTTGCAAGTTCAAGTTTTTCTAAACGAACGACTTGACCTTCGCTTACTCGGTGTTGTTTACCGCCACTTTGGAAAACTGCGTACATAAATACTCCGCTATAATTGTGCTCTAATGTTGTTTCATTTCGCACATAAAATTCATATAAATAGGGCGCAAATTCTACGTAAAAATTTAGGGGATAGCAAGAACTTATTTACGATAAAATAAAAAAATTGGCAATTTAGGTAGTTTAATTTCAGAAAGGGGGAAAAATCGGGTAGAATCAACCGCACTTTCGTTTTGAATTTCATCTACTTCCCCTAATTTTAAGTGGCTTAATTATAGAAATGAATACAACAAACTTAATGGATATGAATGCAATCCAGGCGTTAAGCCAAGCGGATATGCAAAAAGTGAACGAATCGATTTTAGCCCAACTTAACTCAGATGTGGTGCTGATTAATCAATTAGGATTCTACATTGTGCAAGGCGGTGGCAAACGCATTCGTCCCTTAATTGCTGTGTTGGCGGCAAGAGCTTTAGGTTTTGAAGGACAAAAAGCCATTACCTGTGCCACCTTTGTGGAATTTATTCATACAGCGTCTTTGCTGCACGATGATGTTGTGGATGAATCAGATATGCGTCGTGGGCGTGCTACGGCAAATGCAGAATTTGGTAATGCCGCAAGCGTGTTGGTGGGGGATTTTATTTATACCCGCGCCTTCCAATTGGTTGCTCAGCTGGAATCCTTAAAAATTTTGCGCATTATGGCGGATGCCACTAATGTGTTGGCAGAAGGCGAAGTACAACAGCTAATGAACGTTAATGATCCGCAAACCAGTGAAGAGAATTACATGCGGGTGATTTACAGCAAAACCGCCCGTTTATTTGAAGTGGCAGCACAGGCAGCGGCAATTATTGCTGGCGGCAGTGAGGCGCAGGAACAGGCGCTGCAAAGTTATGGACGTTATCTCGGCACGGCATTCCAGTTAGTGGATGATGTGTTAGATTACAGCGCTAATGCTAAGGCCTTAGGGAAAAATGTGGGCGATGATTTAGCCGAAGGCAAACCGACCCTTCCTTTATTACATGCGATGCACCACGGCAATGCACAACAAGCCGCGTTAATTCGCGAAGCCATCGAACAAGGTGGGAAACGTGAGGCCATTGATGAGGTGTTAGCTATTATGGCAGAACATAAATCTCTTGATTACGCAATGGATCGTGCTAAACAAGAAGCGCAAAAAGCCGTTGATGCAATTCAAGTTTTGCCGGAAAGCGAATATAAACAAGCGTTGATTTCTTTGGCATATTTATCTGTAGATAGAAACTATTAAGATGACAGAACAACAATCTCAAAGTGCGGTCGGTTTTCAACATAAAACACGCAAACAAAAAACGCGTAAAGATCCGAATGCACCATTTATTCGTGAAAAATTGGAATTGCCCGAAGGACACAATAAACTTCTTTTGCATTCCTGTTGTGCGCCTTGCTCGGGTGAGGTGATGGAAGCCATTTTGGCATCCGATATTGAATTTACGATTTATTTCTACAACCCGAACATTCATCCGTTAAAAGAATATTTAATTCGCAAAGAAGAAAATATTCGTTTTGCGCAAAAATTTGGTATTCCGTTTATTGATGCCGACTATGATCGTCAAGAATGGTTTGATCGTGCCAAAGGCATGGAATGGGAGCCGGAACGCGGCATTCGTTGCACCATGTGTTTTGATATGCGTTTTGAAAAAGCCGCTGAATATGCTCATGAGCACGGTTTCCCGGTATTCACCAGTTGCCTTGGTATTTCCCGCTGGAAAGACATGGAGCAAATTAACGGTTGTGGTCATCGCGCGGCAGAAAAATATGACGATGTGATCTATTGGGATTATAACTGGCGTAAAGAAGGTGGCTCACAACGGATGATTGAAATCAGTAAACGCGAGCGTTTTTATCAGCAAGAATATTGCGGTTGCGTTTATTCTTTGCGTGATAGTAATAAATGGCGCGAACAAACCGGTCGTCAAAAAATTGAAATCGGTAAACTTTATTACTCACCGAATCAGTAAGTCATTCCATGTATTGATGAATGGCAGATAAATTTCAGGCGAAGCTTGCTTTTCTAGGGTGTTTTATCTGCCTTTTCTTTTTTCCCCTTCTTTATCCATTTTTATGCACGTTAGGGCGCACTGTTCCTACCTCCAACAGGTAAAAATCTCCGAAAAATCTGCTTTTTTACTAGCGATGAAAAGCGCAACTCGGTAGAATAACCAGTCAATTTTCATGAACCATTAGAGTAAATTTTAGCCAGTATGACGCAAAAACTACATATTAAAACTTGGGGCTGTCAGATGAACGAGTACGATTCATCTAAGATGGCGGATTTGTTACACAGCACACACGGTTTGGAACTTACCGAGGTGCCGGAAGAAGCGGATGTTTTATTGTTAAATACCTGTTCCATTCGTGAAAAAGCACAGGAAAAAGTCTTCCATCAATTAGGTCGTTGGAAAGAATTAAAGAAAAATAACCCGAATTTATTGATTGGTGTAGGCGGTTGTGTGGCATCGCAGGAAGGCGAACACATTCGCACCCGCGCGCCTTATGTGGATATTATTTTCGGGCCGCAAACATTGCATCGCTTACCTGAAATGATTAACCAAATCCGTGGCGGAAAAAGCTCTGTCGTAGATATTAGTTTCCCGGAAATTGAAAAATTTGACTGTCTGCCGGAGCCTCGTGCAGAGGGACCAACCGCATTCGTTTCCATTATGGAAGGCTGTAATAAATATTGTACTTATTGTGTGGTGCCTTATACCCGTGGTGAGGAAGTAAGCCGTCCGGTAGATGATATTTTATTTGAAATTGCGCAGTTAGCCGCCCAGGGCGTACGTGAAGTGAATTTGCTTGGTCAAAACGTGAATGCTTATCGTGGCCCGACGTTTGACGGTGAAATTTGTACTTTTGCAGAATTATTACGTTTAGTGGCAGCCATTGACGGCATTGACCGTTTGCGTTTTACGACGAGCCATCCGATTGAATTCACTGACGACATTATCGATGTGTATCGTGACACGCCGGAACTTGTGAGTTTCCTTCATTTGCCGGTGCAATCCGGTTCAGACCGCGTTTTAACCATGATGAAACGCGGGCATACAGCGCTTGAATACAAATCCATTATTCGCAAACTAAAAGTGGTACGTCCGAATATTCAAATCAGTTCTGACTTCATTGTGGGTTTCCCGGGGGAAACCAATGAAGATTTCGAGCAGACCATGAATTTGATCGCTCAAGTGAATTTCGACATGAGTTTCAGCTTTATTTATTCTGCCCGTCCTGGCACACCAGCGGCAGATTACCCAGATGATGTGACTGAAGACGAGAAAAAACAACGTTTGTATTTGTTGCAACAACGCATCAACAATCAAGCGGCTCAATTCAGTCGCGCGATGTTAGGTACGGAGCAACGCGTGTTGGTAGAAGGCCCATCGAAGAAAGATATTATGGAATTAACCGGTCGTACGGAAACCAACCGTATTGTGAATTTCCAAGGTACGCCGGAAATGATCGGGAAATTTGTCGATATTAAAATCACCGATGTATTCACGAACTCCCTACGTGGTGAAGTGGTACGCACCGAAGACCAAATGGGCTTGCGTGTGTTGCAATCGCCACAAATGGTAATTAACCGCACCCGTAAAGAAGATGAACTGGGAGTAGGCCGTTACACCGGCTAATTTATCTGATCTGAATGAAAAAACCTCGCGATGTTTGCGAGGTTTTTTATTTCGACTATTTCTGCTTTTCGAGGAAGATTAAATATTCCTCTAACATTTCGATGGCTTCCAAACAACGAGCGCGACGTTGTTCTAGTTGTTCCAGTTTTAATCGGTTAAATGGAAGTTCCTCTCTCTGCGCTTCACTTAAACTGTCTTGCTCATGCTGAATTTTCTCATTAAAAGACGCTAAATATTCATAATATTTTGCCAATCGTTCGCGCGGTGGCAAACTGTGTACGGGATGCTGACGTTTATTTTGCGGTTTATTTTCTTCTTTATCTTTAACCGGAAAGAGCTGCGCATTTTGTTGTTGACGCGTTAAGGCATCCGAAAGTGCGGTGCATTGTGCGGATAGTTTTTGCGTATAAAACTGCCAGGCTCCAATGTTATTGCTTTCAACCTGTTCAAGCTGCACGAAGGTGAGTTCTATTTGCTCAAAATAAAATGCCGTTTTTTGCCAATTTTCCGTAAACAGATTGGGTGAAAATTTGGCATAAACAATCTCTTCTTTTTGCGAGGCATAACGTGCAAAGAAATGCTGAAGGCTTTGTTTTAAGCGTTGTGTGGAAATGTTGTTCATAGACATAAAAAAGCAAAAGTGCGGTGGAAAATTTATTTGTTTTTCCGACCGCACTTTAAGTTTAGAGAGTCATTGCTGCAAGCCAACCGAAGGCTAACAACGGAATGTTATAGTGAATGAACGTTGGCACAACAGAATCCCAAATGTGGTCGTGTTTACCGTCCATATTCAAACCGGATGTTGGCCCTAAGGTTGAGTCAGACGCTGGTGAGCCCGCATCACCTAATGCCGCCGCAACGCCGACGATAGACACTGTGGCAAGTGGTGAGAAGCCGAAAGACAAACAAAGCGGTACATAAATTGAGGTGATGATTGGCACGGTAGAGAAGGAAGAACCGATCCCCATGGTGATCAACAAGCCGACGAATAACATTAAGAACGCTGCAAGTCCTTTACTTTGTAACCCTTGCCCTAAGGTTTGCACTAAGTCAGTTACACCGGTAGTTGTGTTAATCACATTGGCGAAACCGGAGGCAGCGATCATCACGAAACCGATCATGGCCATTAAGCGTAAGCCTTGTTGGAAAATATCGTTACTTTCTTTTAGCTTAAAGATGCCGAACACAGCGAAAATGACTAAACCGACTAAACCACCGATGATCGTAGAGCTTGTGACTAATTGTGTGGTGAAGGTTGCTACAATCGCGACAAGGCTTGCGGTGATTTGTTTTGGTGTAATGTTAGCAATGTGTTGCTCAATGTCTTGTGTTGTTGGTTCTGCTGTGGTGACGGCATATTCACGGGGTTTGCGATAAGTGATAAATACGGCAGTCAATAAACCTAAAATCATCCCGGTTACCGGAATCATCATAGCGAGGGAGACTTCACCTACCGTTGTTTGTAACCCTAATGAGGCACCAACATTATTAATATTTTTAACTAAAATGCTTTCGATAAAGATTTTACCGAAACCCACCGGTAATAACATATAGGTGGCGGTTAAACCGAAAGTGAGGACGCAAGCTACGGCGCGACGGTCAATTTTCAACTTGTTGAACACGGCAAGTAGCGGTGGAACAACAATTGGAATAAACGCAATGTGTACCGGCAACAAGTTTTGTGAGGAAATCGAGAACAACACCAAAATCCCCAATAACGCATATTTGAACATGGCAATCCCATTGGCAGAGGGGGTTTTGTTCATGCGGGTAATGACTTTATAGGCGAGCAAATCAGTGATGCCTGATTTGGAAATGGCAATGGCAAATGCACCAAGCATGGCGTAGTTCATTGCCACTTCAGCACCGCCGCCGAGGCCGCCGGTAAAGGCTTCAATAGTTTTTGTTAGGCCTAAATCACCGATTAAACCTGCTGTGAGGGCAGAAATAACCAAGGCAACGACCACGTTAATTCGCAGCAAGCTGAGAATCAGCAAGACCGCGATGGAAATAACAACTGGATTGGTTAGCATTTTTTTGTCCTTATGAGTTAAGTTATTGATAATTTACTAGAGAAATAAAATTTGTCTAATAAAATCATCGGCTAATTTCAGAGGAATTTATTTTTACGTAAAAAAAAACAAACCCCTCGAAAGTCAACTTCCGAGGGGTTTTAAAGGATAACGTTTTATTCGTGCCTGCTCAGAAGTCATCTTCCAAGCACACCAAATACCTGAAAGATCATTCAGTTACGTGGTGATGATGGTGACGACGAATAAAGCGCATTTGGGAATCTCCTATGTGAATTGCTTTCTAAACTACTGGAAAATATTTTTTATCGCAAGTGTTTTTTCAAAAAAATGTAAAGTGCGGTCAATATTTTTGATGTTTTTTAATTTTCCGCTATGACATGCGGAAATCCGCCCAAGTGTTTTAAATGATTTACCATATAACAAAACAGTTCTGCTGTGCGTTCCGTATCATATAGCGCAGAATGGGCTTGTTGGCTGTCAAAAGCAATTTTGGCCGCTTGGCAGGCTTTAACTAATACCGTTTGTCCGAACATAAAACCGCTTAATGTGGCGGTATCAAAAGTGGAAAACGGATGAAATGGGTTGCGCTTGGCGTTCATACGTTGCGCCGCTGCCATCACAAATCCATGATCGAATGACGCATTATGCGCGACGATGATTGAACGTTGGCAGTCAGCATCTTTTTGTGCCTTACGTACCATTTTAAACATCTCGCTAATAGCGATATTTTCACTCACGGCTCCACGTAATGGGTTGTCGATGTCGATACCGTTAAATTTGATGGACTCAGGATCGATATTGGCGCCTTCAAAGGGTTGAATGTGAAAATGACATTTTTGGTCCTGCACTAAGTTGCCGGCGTCGTCCATTTTTAGGGTAATGGCTGCCAGTTCTAATAGCGCATCGGTTTTGGCGTTTAAGCCGGCGGTTTCCACATCGATTACCACCGGTAAATAACCGCGAAATCGTTGTTTTAGTAAGTTGTAATTAATTGTTTCTTGGGCTTCAGACATAGCTCATCCTAAAAATAAAACGTGGATTATCGTTTATAATCCACGTTAAAAAACACTTGAATTTTTTACCGCACTTTAGAGGGCAACTTAGTTGCCTAAGCCGGCTTGTGCGCTTTGATTTTCGATGAATTCAATTTTGTAACCGTCCGGATCTTCCACGAAAGCAATCACGGTTTTACCACCTTTTACCGGGCCCGGTTCGCGCGTAACATTGCCGCCCGCCTTGCGCACCGCTTCACAGGTCGTATAAATATCATCTACACCAATAGCGATATGACCGTAAGCATTACCTAAATCATATTTCCCTACGCCCCAGTTATAGGTTAATTCCAATACGGACGCTTTGTCTTCATCATCGTAACCTAAAAATGCCAAAGAATATTGGTATTCCGGATTTTCACTGGTACGCAATAAACGCATGCCCAATACATCTTGATAAAACTGAATAGAACGTTGTAAGTCGCCGACGCGTAACATGGTATGTAAAATTCGCATGATATTCTCCATCAAATAAATAAAATTGTGCTAATTATGCCACAGAATCATGGCGTTTTCTTTGGAAAATAAAAAGGATTAAGCTCAGTTGAACTTAATCCTTCAAAAGAAATTTAAAAAACGCAGTAAAATCCCACCGCACTTTTCAGGTTTAGAACGTGTAGTTTACACTTAAACGAACGTCACGGCCCGGCTCAGGCAAGGTGGATACGCCTGCGCGTTGGCTGTGGCTACGATAGTATTTGTTGAATGCATTGTTTAACGCAAGGTTGACATTTACGCTTTCAACCGGTTTCCATGTGATATAGAAATCGTTGACGCCATAGCCCGGACGTTTTGTGGTGGTTGAGCCGCCGCCACGATTGCTGGTTGTGGAATCGTAGCTGGTATGTTGTACAAAACGGCCTTTCCAACCGATTTCAACGTCAGGTTGTTCGAAGTGGTAAGACACACCGGTGGTCCAAGTACGACCGATCGGAATGGCGGTTACAGTGCTATCCACTGTTCTGCCGTTTAATTCCGGTTTACTGTAAGCCACGCCTGCACGCAAGGTTAAGCCTTCGTATTTATAGGCTGCACCTAATTCATAACCATGATTTCTTAATTTGCCTGCATTTTGGATTTCATAATAACCCGGTCTGATTTGCGTAAAGGCGTGCGTATCTTGGATCGTTTGCCAGAAATAACTTCCGTTCAAAGAAAGGCTGTCGGCTAATTTATAGTTGAAGCCTACTTCCGCGTTGCGCGATCTTTCCGGTTTAATGTTATTGGCAATGGAATACACTGCAGGTTTTCCTCGAGTCGATCCTGAAGAAAGCATAACTTCAAAGAAACGAGGACTTCGGGTAGCGTAGTTTAAGCTGGTATTTAAACTTAAATCATTGGTCACTTCATAAATTAAACCGACACTTGGGTTTAGGTTTCCTTTACTGGATTTTGAACCGTCCATTGCATGGAAATTGAAGTGGTCATAACGCAAGCCGGTCGTTAATGTAAACGCCCCTAAGCCCCAAATGCCCTCGGCATAAACACCCACTTCACGTTTCTTTTGGGTCTTCATTTGGACGCCGTTTTGAACGGTGAGTGAGTTAGGCTTACCTTCTTGATCGCGGTAATTGATACCGTATTTGATTAAGTGAGACTCACCGATTGGAGAATCCAGGTTTAAGTTTGCACCATTGGCAATTAAACGGGTTCTGGAACGTTCACTTGGCTCTTCACGGCTAATTACACTACGCCATACATTAGCCTTAGCATTGCTGATAAAGCCCATGTTTTTACCGGTCCATTCAATCTTGCTAGTATCGTTTGTGGTGATGCGATAGCGAGGGGCGTTATTTGCCGTATTCGGAATTTTGTTACCATCACGATCTAAAACATACCAAGTATTCCCTTCTTGGCTTAATTTATAGCCTTTTGCACTCTGTTCCCTTGTTAGCGTCGGTGGATTGCCGTTTTGCGCACTGGCGGTTAACCAATCTTGCGAAAAGTCAAACTCTTCACGAAGTGCGCGAACGCCGTAATGACGCTCTTGACGGTGGCTTAATTCGATACGTTGATCTTCAGTAATATCAACCCCAACTTTGGCGAGTAAACCACGTTGATGTAATGAACTGTTTTGAACTTTTGTACCACCTTCCAAATTACGGAAATTATGACCGCCTTTATAGTCGCTTTCATTTACCCAATTACCGGAAAGTAATACATCCATCGCTTGGGCGCGTGAATAAACGGTTGCGCCTTTGCTCCAGCCTTTGTTTGAGCTGACGCCGGCATTTAGTTTAAAACCAATGTCTTGACCGTCTTTCAGGAGATCTTTTGCACTCACGGTTTCTGCCACGATAGCACCGCTGGTTGCACCAATGCCGGCACTGGCTGACCCCGTCCCTTTTTGTACGCTCACTTTCTTGAATAGTGCCGGGTCAAACATGAAACGGCCTTGGTGGTGGAAAAGTTGGGCGTCGGTATAAGCATCATCCACTTTCACATCCACTTGATCTTGCCCCATCCCGCGAATGGTAAACCATTGTGATGTGCCGCGACCGCCACCGAAGTTAATCGCCGGTTCGTCTTTTAATAAACCTTTTAATTCGGTTTCCGTGCTGCGATTAATCGATTCAGTTGTAATCACATTGGTTTTACTTTTGGCACCGGTATTTTCAGACACCACGTTAATGATCTCTAAATTTTCTGCATAAACTGCAGTGGTAACTAATATTGCGAGGGGAAGCAATGAAAAATGTTTGCGCATAAATGCTCCTTTAAAGGTTGATCAAAGGTGAAATTTACAGCGTGGCAATTTAACGTATTTGCTTAATTCATGCAAATGATAATTATTATTAATTATTAAATTATTTCTAATGGTATTTTATGGATAAAAATGTATGTGTTTTTTGTTAAAAGAGACGGAAACTGTAAGCACTATTGATATGAGGAAAGAATGAACATGAGAAGGAAAATCCCGCAAAATCTCACCGCACTTTTGCTTTTTCTCCTAAAAATTGACTAAAATTCCTTAACTTTTCACCGCGGATTGCAAGGAAACGAAAATATGAATCGAACAGGGTTATTCAACTTATCTTGGGAACGTTATCTTAATTTATTGTTTCTCTTGTTAACGGTCGGTTTTCTTACTAGCGGCGTTGTCACATTCATTGCCGCGAACTGGGATTATCTTTCCGATTTAACGAAGATTTATGGATTGCAAACGTTGTTCGTTTTTTCTGTGATTATAGGCGGTTATTTTTTTATGCGCGAAAGTCGTCAATTAGCAGCGGAGAAATTAAAACTTGTTTCGGTTGCGTTCTTCTTTGGTACTGCCGTGCTGATTGGCGCTACCTTGGCACTCGTTGGGCAAACATATCAAACGGGCGCGAATACATGGGAATTGTTTGCCATTTGGTCGGTGTGCCAAATTCCATGGTTGCTTTTGTTGCCTAATGTTGCTTCCGCTTTATTGCTGATTGTCACAGCAAATTTAGCTTTGTATTTACTTCAGATCGATAATTATGACTATGCTGCTGTTTATGGCGTATTTCTCAACGCTATTGGCTTGGTATTCAGTGAAGTTTTTACACGACAATTACATGACGAACGTTGGCGAATCTTACCCAAAATCTTGCTTGGTTTTGTGATCATACATCTCTTCGGCATTCGTTTTATGGCCTATGACACGATGTTTGATACTGATTTTGGTTGGTTTTCGGTGCTAAATTTCTTGATCGTGAGTGTGCCTTCTGCCGCATTATTTTATTTTTATAAGCAATATCGTTTTGATTTCACCAATTTAATTGCAAGTGCATTGGGGATAATTGTTGCCTTTAGCATGTTGCTCTTTTCTCATATCAATTCTGCGGATGCCGTTTTTTCGAGTGGTTTGTTGATTTTTGTGCTGACGATCTTGGCAATGAAATATCTGTACAAGCTTTATCAAGCACGTTATCCGCAACATAAGAAAATGCCTTGGGCATTATCCGTTCTATTTATTTTTGCCATTCTCATCGGTATGGTCACCGCCATTATTTGGGCGGCGTTTATTCTTGATATATCTGACCCGTTGCTCTCTGTACTTGCTTTGGCGATCGCAATGTTGCTTACCGCACTGGGATTACATCGTGCTTATCCGCAAGCAAGTAATGAAATGTCGCTAGTGGTTGGTATTTGTTTTTTGATGGGATATGGTTTACTTGGTGGTTATTTATGGTTTGATCATTTGGAGAGTGAGTCTAGCGAAACAACGCAGATTTTTGTACCGTTGTTGTTTTCCTGTGTGGTCGGTGCTTTTTATTTCGTCCGTAAAGAAGTTTGGCTACAAACCTTAACGGTAGTAAGTATCTTAAGCATGTGGCACCTCAGTTACGTGGAGGACATTGCATCCGGTTCTTTGTCTTTGACTTATCTTTCTATGTTGTGCTGTATTTGTGTTTTTGTAGGGCAGTTCTTATGGATGATAAAACACCAGCAGAGCGAGGCAGTAACACCGCTTGCTTGGGGGCTTTTATTTTTTAGTCTCAGCTCTTGGATGTATTCCGCGTCCCAAGCATTCTTTCCTTGGATTCATCATTTCAGCGAGGTCGCCGACGAGTTACCGTCCATTGATACGTTCTCAGACTTGTTTAATGTCATTACCTATGGTGCTTTTTCACGAGCGACATTGACATTTTCATGGTGGGTGCCGTTTTTTGTTTGTCTTACACCTTTCTGTGTTTATTGGGTTATCAGCTTCTTTTTTAAATCTGCGCTGGCGGAAAAGTGGTTTATTGCCATTGTTTTCACGCTCTTTACGATTAGTTTTGTGGCTCAACCGTCTATTTTATTTTTTATTGCCCTGTGGTTGATTGCCTATGTTTCGGCAAGCCGATCTTTATTTTTTATCGCTTTATTGGCGCTCATTACAAATTTAGCGCTTTATTATTACATGCTCTTTATCCCATTGCTTTATAAGTCGTTTTTACTCTTATGCTTTGGCGCATTGTTTTCTTGTGTGGCATTTTATTTGCATTGGAAATATAAAGTGACGACACAAAGTGCGGTGGATTTTTCTGGTGTTTCTAAAAGAAAACCGTTGATAGCACTGCTTATCGCGTTACTGATGTTATCGCCATTAAATTATAAGGTATGGCAATTTGAAAACGTGTTAGCGAGCGGTAAGCCGATCGTGCTAAAAATTGCGCCGATGGATCCGCGTTCGTTAATGCAAGGGGATTATATGTCCTTGAATTACGCCATTTTGCAGGATATTGCAGCGCAACTTAATGATGAGCCCGACCAACTAAATGACGAGCAAATCCGTGAAAAGGATATTTGGCAGACAACGAGCAAACGACAACCTAAACGGGTTTATGCCTTAATTCATCAAAATGAGCAGGGCATTGCTACCTTATGTCGCGTGGAAAAAACTAAACCGACGGATTTCACGGGGTGCGAACCAAACCTGTATTTACCGATTAATAACACTGGCTGGTCGCCGGCATTGCCAAGCCAAGAATATTTCTTTGCAGAAGGAAAAGGGCAATATTATGCGCAGGCAGAGTACGCCGAATATCGTTTTAAAGACGGCATTTTATTGCTTGCTCGTTTGTTGGATCAGAGTTTAAAACCTTTATAAAAACGAGAATAAGGTTGTCGATAGATAAGAAAAAAGTGCGGTGGATTTTTAAAACGTTTTACGTCCACCGCACTTTTTTTATTTTGAGCTTGCGCTTATTTCATCGCAATCATAGAACCGAAGTTAAAGCATTGGAACCAAAGCTCCACATGAGAAAAACCGACATTTTTTAACCGTGCTTTATGGGTTTCAATGCTGTCTGTGCGCATCACATTTTCAAGTGCGGTGCGTTTTTGGCTCACTTCTAATTCGCTATAACCGTTGGCGCGTTTAAATTGATGGTGGAGATCAATCAGCAATTCATTGGTTTGTTCATCCTCAAAGCGGAATTTCTCTGACAGCACCAATACGCCGTTTGGATTTAATCCTTGATGAATTTTTTCCAACAACGCCACGCGATCTTGTGGTGGCAGAAATTGCAGGGTGAAATTCAAAATCACCATCGATGCGTTTTTGATCTCAATGTGGCGAATGTCGTCACAGAGAATCTCAACCGGAATATCACTGTGGTAGGCGGCAATGTGTTGGCGACAACGTTCCACCATCGGTTGGGAATTGTCCACCCCGATAATTTTTACATTGGGTTGGTTGATATGACGACGAGCGGAAAGGGTCGCCGCCCCACGGGAACAACCTAAATCATAAACGTTGCTGTTTGCCGTCACAAAACGCTCGGCAAGCATACCGATGGCAGTGATGATGTTGGAATAACCCGGTACAGAGCGTTGGATCATGTCGGGAAACACTTCCGCGACGCTTTCGTCAAAGGTAAAATCGCCCAATTTTTCAATAGGCGCAGAGAATAGGGTGTCTTTCATGTTTTTGCGATGCAATGATTTGAAATAAAAAGTGCGGTTATTTTAGAGAAAGTTTTTAACTGAGCAAATAAATTTCGCTTTCCAATTCAAAAGCCCAGGCAATTTCCGTATAATCGCACGGTTAATTTCTCTTTAATGATCCAGAATATAATAAGGAATAAAAAATGATGCGTTCACATTATTGCGGTGCGTTAAACCGCGCAAATATCGGTCAGGAAGTAACATTAAGCGGTTGGGTTCATCGCCGCCGCGATTTAGGTGGGTTGATCTTTATTGATATGCGCGATCGTGATGGCATCGTGCAAGTGTGTTTCGGCCCGAAATACCAAGAGGCGTTGACCGCGGCTGCTGGTTTGCGTAACGAATTTTGTATTCAAATCAAAGGTGAAGTGATTGCTCGCCCGGATAACCAAATCAATAAAAACATGGCGACCGGTGAAGTGGAAGTATTGGCAAAAGCATTGAAAATTTACAACACTTCCGATGTGTTGCCGTTAGACTTCAACCAAAACAACACGGAAGAACAACGTTTAAAATACCGTTATTTGGATTTACGCCGTCCGGAAATGGCACAACGTTTGAAAACACGTGCGAAAATCACCAGTTTTGTACGTCGTTTCATGGATGACAATGGTTTCTTAGATATTGAAACGCCAATGCTAACCAAAGCAACACCGGAAGGCGCGCGTGACTATTTAGTGCCGAGCCGTGTACATAAAGGCAAATTCTATGCCTTGCCACAATCACCACAGCTTTTTAAACAGCTTTTAATGATGTCCGGTTTTGACCGTTATTATCAAATCGTGAAATGTTTCCGTGATGAAGATTTGCGTGCGGATCGTCAACCGGAATTTACCCAAATCGATGTGGAAACCTCTTTCCTGACAGCGCCTGAAGTGCGTGAGATTATGGAACGCATGGTGCACGGTTTATGGCAAAATATCATTGGTGTGGATTTAGGCAAATTCCCGGTGATGACTTGGCATGAAGCGATGAATCGCTTTGGTTCCGATAAGCCGGATTTGCGTAACCCGCTTGAACTAGTCGATGTTGCAGACCTCGTTAAAGAGGTGGATTTCAAAGTGTTCCAAGGACCGGCCAATGATCCAAATGGTCGTGTGGCTGTCATTCGTGTACCAAATGGCAGCGAAATTACACGTAAACAAATTGATGAATACACCCAATTTGTTGGGATCTACGGTGCGAAAGGTTTGGCTTGGGCGAAAGTGAATGATATCAATGCGGGCCTTGAAGGCGTTCAAAGCCCGATTGCGAAATTCTTAAATGAAGACGTATGGAAAGCGTTAGCAGAACGCGTGAAAGCACAAAATGGTGATATCTTGTTCTTCGGTGCAGATAAATGGCAAACCACCACTGATGCCATGGGCGCATTGCGTTTGAAACTGGGTCGCGATCTCGGCTTAACCCGTTTAGACGAATGGCAACCGCTTTGGGTCATTGATTTCCCTATGTTCGAACGTGATGATGAAGGCAATTTGGCGGCAATGCACCACCCATTCACATCGCCGCGTGATTTCACACCGGAACAATTGGAAGCGGATCCGACAAGTGCGGTCGCTAATGCTTACGATATGGTCATTAACGGCTACGAAGTCGGCGGCGGTTCTGTGCGTATTTTCGATCCGAAAATGCAACAAACTGTATTCCGTATTCTTGGCATTAACGAACAAGAACAACGCGAAAAATTTGGTTTCTTGTTGGATGCATTGAAATTCGGTACACCGCCACACGCAGGTTTGGCATTCGGTTTAGACCGTTTAACCATGCTTTTAACCGGCACTGAAAATATTCGTGATGTCATCGCCTTCCCGAAAACCACGGCAGCGGCGTGCTTAATGACCGAAGCGCCAAGTTTTGCGAATCCGCAGGCATTAGGTGAGTTGAGCATTCAGGTTGTAAAAGCTGAGTAATGTTGAAATTTAAATAATAAAGTGCGGTCAATTTTGACCGCATTTTTTATGGAGAGTAAATGAAGCAACCTACATCATTAAAAGTAATTGCAGGGATTAATATCCTTGCTTCAGTGATTGGATTTTTGTTAGTTTTCTATACCTTATGGGATGGGTGGCGAACTTTAGGATATGTAGTTCCTGGAGTTATCCCCTATTTGATTTTTGCATTTGTAGTTTCTTTCCTTGTATTTTTATCTTCTATTGTTATGCTTGAAGGTAAATCATGGGGAAGAACACTCTATATAGTGATAGGATGTTTGTCTGTTGTCAGTGATTTTATCGATGGCGGATATGCAGATAAAGATGCAATTAGAAGTCTAATTACATTATGTATTTGGGGATTTTTCCTATATCGTCCAATTATTAATGAATATTTCAAGTCTTCAAAAATAGAAAACGTTCAAAATAATTAGTTTCATTATTCTTATGGTGCGGTCAAAAACTCAACGGATTTTGACCGCGATTTCTTTTTTAGATAAAAAATTTTATCTACTAAAATAAATTGCTTTTTTGGTGTGATAACTTGCATTACTTTTTGGTTTTGAAGTTATTAACTAAAATTTTCAATAAATCAAAATTTTATTCTTTTATTTCTCTCTGGATAGAATTTTATTTTCTTTACTGGGTTGTGAAATTCTATTATAAATGAGTCCTTTCCCGCATTTATGGTCAATTTATAAGAGAGAATTTTATGAGTGAAGTTTCAAATTCAGTAGAAAAATCCACGTGGGCGACTAAATTCGCTGCGTTAGGTCCGGGCATCGTTATGGCATCGGCTGCCGTTGGTGGTTCGCATATTATCGCTTCCACCCAAGCGGGTGCGATTTATGGCTGGGAGTTAGTGAGCATTGTGATTCTCGCTAATTTATTTAAATACCCGTTTTTCCGTTTCGGCGTGCAATATACCTTAGATACCGGCAATACCTTGTTGGAAGGTTATCGCCAAAAAGGGCAATTCTATTTGTGGTTGTTCCTTGCGTTAAACATCTTTGCTACGGTCATTAATACGGCAGCGGTGGGCTTATTAACCGCCGCGATCTTAACGTTTATCATCCCTATTCCGTTGCCAATGCCGGTGTTGAGTTCATTGGTAATTGTCGTGATTACCGGCATTTTATTGTTAGGGAAATACCGCTTATTAGACAGCTTATCGAAAATCATCATGATCGCGTTAACCGTGACAACAGTCAGTGCCGTGGTGATTGCGTTTATGCGTAATGGCATGCAAGGTGTTGCACCGGCAGATTTCATTGCGCCTTCCCCGTGGGAATTAAGCAAATTGGCATTTTTGGTGGCATTAATGGGTTGGATGCCGGCGCCGATTGAAATTTCTGCGATTAACTCCATGTGGGTGGTGGCAAAACGTCGCTTGACCAAAGTGTCTTATCAAGACGGTTTGTTTGACTTCAACGTTGGTTACATCGGTACGGCGATTTTAGCGGTCGTGTTCTTGGCGCTTGGTGCGTTGGTACAATTCGGCTCACCTGAAACCGTGGAAATGGTGGGCGGTAAATATATCGCGCAATTAATCAATATGTATGCCAGCACCATCGGTGAATGGGCGCGTTTATTGATTGCCGTGATTGCCTTCATGTGTATGTTTGGCACAACTATCACCGTTATCGACGGTTATTCCCGTACCAACGTCGAATCCTTGCGTTTATTACTTGGTAAACGCGAAAGCACAGTAAGAACCTTGAATATTGCCATGGTGCTTGCCGCTGCCTCCGGTTTGGCGATTATTTTCTACTTTAATAACGCCGTTGGCCCGATGTTGAAATTCGCGATGATTGCGTCCTTTGTTTCTGCGCCGGTCTTTGCATGGTTGAACTTGTCCTTAACCATGAAAGCGAAACACAGCGTGAAAGGCGGATTATTGTGGTTGTCCTTTATCGGCTTATTCTATTTAACCGCGTTTGCCGCACTCTTTATTGCACAGCAAGCCGGCTGGTTAGGCTAAAAATTTCTCTAAAAACGACCGCACTTTAAGGGTTTCTTTAAAGTGCGGTTCTTGTTTACGTTATTTTGCGTGAAAATACATGGCGAACTTTTTATTTGCGTGGATATCCATTTGAAATACAAAAACAACCAATCTGTCCTTGTTGTCATTTATGCCAAAGAGAGCGGCAGAGTACTCATGCTACAACGGCGAGACGATGCGGATTTCTGGCAATCTGTAACCGGTTCCCTCGAGGAAAATGAAATACCGTATGACGCGGCAGTGCGTGAAGTTTGGGAAGAAGTGCGGTTAAAAACGCCGTCAAAAAGCACCGCACTTTGGGATTGTCATGAAAGCGTAACGTTTGAAATTTTTCCGCATTTCCGCTATAAATACGCACCGAATGTTACCCACTGCCGAGAGCACTGGTTTTTGTTGGCAGTGGAGCAGGAATTTACCCCTGAATTAACCGAACATCTCGCTTTTCAATGGGTTTCGCCGGCACAAGCGATTCAAATGACGAAATCCCCTAATAACGCGGAAGCGATAAGAAAATATTTATTTAATTTGACAAAATAGAAGGAAAACAACATGGCAGGCCATAGTAAGTGGGCAAATATTAAACACCGTAAAGCGGCACAAGATGCGCAACGTGGCAAAATCTTTACTAAATTAATTCGTGAATTGGTAACCGCTGCAAAAATTGGTGGCGGCGATGTGGGATCGAACCCACGTTTACGTGCGGCAGTGGATAAAGCGCTCAGCAACAACATGACCCGTGATACCATTAACCGTGCTATTGAGCGTGGTGTTGGTGGTGGCGATGACACCAATATGGAAACCAAAATCTATGAAGGTTACGGCCCGGGTGGCACGGCTGTCATGGTGGAATGTTTAAGCGATAACGCCAACCGTACCATTTCCCAAGTTCGTCCAAGTTTTACCAAATGTGGCGGTAACTTAGGCACGGAAGGCTCAGTTGGTTATTTGTTCAGTAAAAAAGGATTGATTTTAGTTCTCCAAGCGGATGAAGATGCACTAATGGAAGCGGCAATCGAAGCGGGTGCAGATGATGTTCAACCACAAGATGACGGTTCTTTCGAAATTTATACCGCTTGGGAAGAATTAGGTGCTGTGCGTGACGGTATTGAAGCCGCCGGTTTTAAAATTGAAAGCGCTGAAGTGACAATGATTCCATCAACAACCGTAGATTTGGATGCGGAAAATGCACCGAAACTATTGCGTTTAATTGATATGTTGGAAGACTGTGATGACGTACAAAACGTTTATCACAACGGTGAAATCAGCGATGAAGTCGCTGCAATGCTATAAGGAGCATTTATGAAATTTGTTAAAGTATTATCCGCGGTTGCAACGGTTGCTATTTTGAGCGCTTGCTCTCATGCAACGGCAAAAATGGAGCAAAAAACAGCTGGTGCCATGGCGAGTATTACGGATAAAACAGTAGTGTATTCTTGCAACAAGAAAACCGTGACTGCCGTGTATCAATTTGAAGGTCAAGAACCGACAGGTGCAATGGTGATGGTCGGCAATAAAGTGATCGCTAAAGACTTTGCTCGTGATGCCGCTCAAAAAGATTTTACCGCATTTACTTCCGGCAACTATGTGTGGAATGTTGACAGCGGTTTAACCTTGGATAAATTTGATTCTGTCGTACCGGTAAATCTTTTACAAAAAGGCAAAAAATCCGACAAGATTATTGTGAAAAACTGTGATGTGAACGCGAAAGCGACCGCAAAAGCAAATCAATAAACTTTCACTTCAAATAAAAACGGCTAGGTCTTCTAGCCGTTTGTTTTATACCTGATTATGACAATTATTTTAGGCATTGACCCCGGTTCTCGCGTGACCGGTTATGGCGTTATCCGACAAACCGGTCGACAATTGGAATACCTTGGCAGTGGTGCCATTCGCACTCAAGTAGATGAGTTGCCAACCCGTTTAAAACGTATTTATGCCGGTGTGACGGAAATCATCACGCAATTTCAACCGGATATGTTTGCGATTGAACAAGTGTTTATGGCGAAAAATGCGGATTCAGCCCTTAAACTAGGGCAGGCACGTGGCACGGCGATTGTTGCGGCAGTGAATCATGATTTGCCGGTGTTTGAATATGCCGCCCGTTTAGTCAAACAAACCGTGGTCGGTATTGGTTCGGCGGATAAGGTTCAGGTACAAGAGATGGTCACCCGAATTCTTAAACTTTCCGATAAGCCACAAGCTGATGCGGCGGATGCTTTAGCGATCGCCATTACGCATGCCCATTCCATACAGCACTCTTTCCATGTGGCAGATGCCGCGGGTCAAAATGAAACGCAGGAAAAATTGACCGCACTTTTACGCACTCGATATAGTCGAGGCCGTTTCCGTTTAAAAATTTAACTGGATATTTATCCAGTTTTATTTTATGCTACGCACAATTTTTTACAGTTAACGAGAATTGCTATGATTGGTCATCTCACCGGTATTTTAATGGAAAAACAGCCGCCGGAAATTTTGTTGGATGTGCAGGGGGTCGGCTATGAATTGTTGTTGCCGATGACAAGTTTTTATCATCTTCCGGAAGTTGGCAAACAAACTAGCTTATTTACCCATTTGGTCGTGCGTGAAGATGCTCATTTACTCTTTGGATTTGCACAAAAAACAGACCGCACTTTATTTCGTGAATTGATTAAAACCAATGGCGTAGGTCCTAAATTGGCGTTGGCAATTTTATCTGCTATGTCGGTGGATGAGTTTGCTTATGCCATTGAACGTGAAGAGCTGTCAAAATTAGTGAAGATTCCCGGTGTTGGTAAAAAAACCGCAGAAAGACTCTTAGTTGAACTCAAAGGCAAATTTAAAGGCGCAAAAAATAACGACTTCTTTATGCAAGCGGATCATTTGCCAAGTTTTAGCATGGAAACCGTCTCAATCGCTGAGCCTTCTAATGAGGCTGTTGCCGCATTGATCGCCTTGGGTTATAAGCCACTTGATGCGGAGAAAATGGTGAAAAAAGTCTCTAAACCGGCGCTTTCCAGTGAACAGTTAATTCGTGAAGCTTTAAAAGCCGCGTTGTAATTTGAGATAGACAAGATGATTGAAGCAGACAGAATTATCAGTGCTACGGCAAAATTAGACGAAGATGTTATTGATCGTGCCATTCGTCCAAAATTGCTGGCGGATTATGTGGGACAACCACAAGTTTGTGAACAAATGGAAATTTTCATTAAAGCGGCACAATTACGTCAGGATGCGTTAGATCATTTGTTGATTTTTGGCCCGCCAGGATTAGGAAAAACCACACTGGCTAATATTGTCGCCAACGAGATGGGGGTAAATATTCGCACGACGTCCGGTCCGGTTTTGGAAAAGGCGGGTGATTTAGCCGCAATGCTGACAAATCTTGAACCTCATGATGTGTTGTTTATTGATGAAATTCATCGCCTTTCACCGGCCATTGAAGAAGTATTGTATCCGGCAATGGAAGATTATCAGTTGGATATCATGATTGGTGAAGGCCCGGCTGCCCGTTCCATTAAATTGGATTTACCGCCTTTTACGCTTATCGGTGCTACAACTCGAGCCGGTTCTTTAACCTCGCCATTGCGGGATCGTTTTGGGATTGTGCAACGCTTGGAATTTTATTCCGTGCTGGATTTAACGTCCATTGTGTCAAGAAGTGCGGTCTGTTTGCAGCTTAAAATTGATGATTCGGCAGCCTATGAGATTGCTCGCCGTTCTCGCGGAACGCCGCGGATTGCGAATCGCTTATTACGTCGAGTACGAGATTATGCTGATGTGCGTAATAACGGCGTGATTACCGAAGCCATTGCGAAAGCGGCGCTGTCTATGTTGGATATTGACGATGCCGGTTTTGATTATTTGGACAGGAAGTTGCTGACGGCTGTTTTAGAGCGTTTTGATGGTGGTCCGGTGGGATTAGACAATTTAGCGGCAGCCATTGGCGAGGAACGGGATACCATTGAAGATGTGTTGGAGCCTTATTTAATTCAGCAGGGATTCTTACAACGAACACCGCGAGGAAGAATAGCAACCTCAACAACTTATCGCCATTTTGGCATTGAAAAACTTTCCCGAGAAGACTAAAAAATAAAAGGCTTATTGATTTTCAATAAGCCTTTTATTTTTATCTTGTGATTATTGTTGCTGTTGTTTCATGCTGTTGAGTTTCGCTAATGCCACATCGCAACTTTTGATCTGTGTCGCCAATTCCATTTCAAGAATTTGCTGTTTGCTTTGATTGAGTTTGCTGCGAATCTTGTTTACTTGAGTATGTGTGCCGGGTTGTTTTTCTGCTTCAGCAATCAGGTTTTCAGTTTCATTGAATAAATCCTTGCATTGCTGTGGCATTTCTGATGATTTCTTTGCGCTATTTTCAGCGGCATTTACTACATTTGAAAAACTCATCACGGTGGTAACCATGCAAAGTGCGGTCAAAATTCGTGTTGTTTTTGTTGCCATTTGAAATACCCTTGAACCATTCAAGTAAAAAGTAATATGAATAAACTGGCAGGGAAACTATCAAAATGTTGGTTAAAAGTCCAGAATTTCTTTCTAAATTTGTGATCTGGCGAATTTTGATTTGATAAATGTTGCAACTTTGTTTAGAAAACATATAATTTGACGCAGATCAATTTTGCTTGAAATGCTTATTTTTAGTTATTGTTGATTTAGTTCGAAAAATGTGAGCTAGGCAACATTTCTACTATTCTTTATCCCTATGTTTAGTAGTAGAATATGCCACTCATTTGGGTTATCTGTGTAATAATCGACTTAAACAACTGCAACTAGCGGTCATTATAAAGATAATCTTACATGAAAAATTCAAAAGATATTTTGAGTTTGTGGGGTGATTACGAAGTAATCATAGAATTTAAAAACTTGTAGCTTTTACAAGGAGCCGAGATGTTAGACGTTGTTGAACTCTCAAGATTACAGTTTGCTTTAACCGCGCTGTATCACTTCATTTTTGTACCGCTGACACTTGGATTGTCTTTCGTGCTTGTCATCATGGAAACAATCTATGTCGCAACGGGTAAAGAAGTATATAAAGATATGACAAAATTTTGGGGTAAGTTATTTGGTATTAACTTTGCCCTAGGCGTAACGACCGGTATCATTATGGAATTCCAATTTGGTACAAACTGGTCTTACTATTCTCACTATGTGGGTGATATTTTTGGTGCGCCATTGGCGATCGAAGCATTACTTGCATTTTTCTTAGAATCCACCTTTGTTGGTCTATTTTTCTTCGGTTGGGATCGCTTAACGAAGGGAAAACACTTATTAGCAACCTATTGTGTGGCGTTCGGTTCAAATCTTTCTGCCATGTGGATTTTGGTTGCAAACGGTTGGATGCAATCTCCTGCAGGTTCTGAATTTAATTTTGAAACCGTGCGTATGGAAATGACGAGCTTCTTGGATTTATGGTTAAATCCGGTAGCACAAAGTAAATTCTTACACACGTTAACGGCAGGTTATTCAACTGGTGCAATGTTTGTATTAGGAATCAGTGCATTCTATTTATTAAAAGGTCGTGATATTGGTTTCGCTAAACGTTCATTCTCTGTGGCGGCAACTTTTGGTTTTATCGCTGCATCAGCGGTATTAATTATGGGTGATGAATCAGGTTACGACATCGGTAAAGCACAACCTGTGAAATTAGCTGCAATGGAAGCTGAGTTTGAAACTCATCCTGCACCGGCGCCATTCCATCCAGTTGCGATTCCAAATACTGCAGAAATGAAAAATGATTTTGCGGTTGAAATCCCATATTTAGGTGGTTTAATTGCAACGCGTTCTTTAGACACTGAAATTGTTGGTTTGAAAGAGATTCAAGAGAAAAATGAAGGTCGTGTTCGTAACGGTATGGTTGCTTACGATTTATTCACACAATTAAAAGCAGAGAAAAAATCAGCAGGTCACGTAAATCCAGAAACTAAAGCAAAATTTGATGAAGTAAAAGGCGATTTAGGTTTTGGTTTATTATTAAAACGTTACACAGATAAAGTTGTTGATGCAACAGATGAACAAATTAAACAAGCGGCTCGTGATACTATTCCAAACGTAGGTCCTAACTTCTGGGCATTCCGTGGTATGTTAGCGGCAGGTGGCTTAATTATTTTATTGACCTTCGGTGCATTTGTTCAGAATTTACGTAATAAAGTCACTTCTTCTCGCTTATTACTTAAAGCATTGCTTTGGGGTATCCCATTGCCAATCTTAGCGATTGAATTTGGTTGGTTCTTAGCTGAATTTGGTCGTCAACCATGGGCGATTTATGAAGTATTACCGGTGGGTGTGTCTGCCTCTAACTTGAGTGTAGGTGACTTATGGTTCTCTATCGGTTTAATTTGTGTACTTTACTTCTTCTTCATCATTGCGGAAATGTATTTGATGTTTAAATATGCACGTTTAGGTCCAAGTGCATTGAAAACCGGCAAATACTATTTTGAGCAATCATCTAAATAAGCAGGAGATGGATTATGCTTGATTATGAAATTCTACGTATTATTTGGTGGGTGCTAGTTGTTGTATTGCTTATCGGTTTCTCTGTAACAGATGGATTCGATATGGGCGTGACCGCACTTTTACCCGTAGCAGGTAAGAAAGAAGTAGAAAGACGTATTATGATTAACTCTATTGCTCCACACTGGGATGGTAACCAAGTTTGGTTATTAACTGCTGGTGGTGCAATCTTCGCGGCATGGCCGATTGTTTATTCTGTAGCGTTTTCAGGCTTCTATATTGCCTTATTCCTTGTGTTAGCTGCGTTATTCTTCCGTCCAATTGGTTTTGAATATCGTGCGAAAATTGATAACCCAACATGGCGTGCTGTGTGGGATTGGGGCTTGTTTGCGGGTGGTTTTGTACCTGCATTAGTATTCGGTGTAGCATTTGGTAATTTATTACAAGGTGTACCATTTGAATTAAATGAGCTTTCACAAGTGACTTACACGGGTTCTTTCTTTGAATTATTAAACCCATTCGCATTACTTTGCGGTGTATTGAGCCTTGCGATGTTAGTAACGCATGGTGCAAACTGGTTACAAATGAAAACGACATCAGTACTGCGTGAGCGCGCAAGAGCGATTACTCAGGTTGGCGCATTAGTAACATTGATTACCTTTGTTCTTGCGGGCGTGTGGCTTTCTTTCAAAGAAGGTTATGTTGTTACTAGCGTGTTAGATCACTTTGCGCCATCTTCACCTGCAGTAGGTAAAGAGGTGGCTGTTGAAGTTGGTGCATGGTTTAAGAACTTCAATGAGACTCCTGCTTTGTGGGCATTCCCAGCATTGGCTGTTGTGGGGGCATTATTGAATGTGATTGCATCTAAAGCAAATCGTTGTGGTTTTGCCTTCTTCTTCTCTGTATTAACAATGGCTGGTGTGATTATTACTGCGGCAGTATCAATGTTCCCATTTGTAATGCCTTCAAGTACTCACCCTGCACAAAGCTTGTTAATGTGGGATGCGACTTCAAGTGAATTAACATTAACCTTAATGTTCTACCTTGCATTAGTATTCGTCAGCATCTCATTGCTTTACACTATTTGGTCATACTACAAAATGTTTGGTCGTTTGGATGAAAGCTTTGTTGAAGAGAACAAAAACTCATTATACTAGGGAGAATAATATGTTATATGCAATTTGGGTCGTAGGCGTTTTATTCGCTGTAGGCGTGAGTGCAAAGATTACAATGAACAAAGAACGTTCAGGTAAATTTGACGAGTAATTGAATGATTAATTCATTGTATCAATTAGTAAATAAGGGTTCATTACGAACCCTTTCATTTATTTTAGCGCTGACTTTAACAGCGTTTTTCTTTTTTAACATTAACCAATTTTCAACGCAATTAAGAGCGGTTGAATTTTATTATGTTTTTATTTTGATCTGGAGCGTTGGGATTTTATGGATTCATGGTTTGGGCTTTGAGATCAGAGCAACGCTATGGCGTCTGATTTTCATGCCATGGATTGGTTATCTCGCAGCAGTCATAAGTTTGTTGCATAATCTATTAACTTAAAATCAACGAGTTAATTTTTTAAGAAGTGCAATTTCAAGCTTGCTAATCATTTTGCAGCGCTCTAAAATAACCGACCTCCTGCTTTCTAAATTTCATTAAATGGGGAAGAAAAGTTGGAACAGAACGTTTTTCATTATTCTGCTCGTGTTTATTACGAAGATACAGATGCAGGTGGTGTGGTTTATCATGCACGCTATTTACATTTTTTTGAGCGGGCAAGGACAGAATATTTAAGAACATTTAATTTTTCCCAAAAAGAATTGTTAGCAGAAAATAAAGGAGCTTTTGTCGTTAAATCAATGAATATTGATTACTGTTTCCCGGCAAAATTAGATGACTTGCTACATGTAGAAACGCTTGTCACAGAAATAAAAGGCGCGTCAATTATTTTCTCTCAAATTATTAAACGGAATGAATTAACGTTATGTCGGGCTACTGTAAAGGTAGCCTATGTTGATCTTGGTAAAATGAAACCGGTGGCAATTCCATCGCAAATCAAGGCAACACTAGTCAATTAACTATTAGTGAGTTGTTTTCGGAGTATCCAATGACCTCAGAATTAAACTTTTTAGATCTCTTTTTAAAAGCCAGTATTGTGGTTCAATTAGTAATTCTCATTTTAGTGAGTTTTTCTATTATTTCTTGGGCGATTATTATTCAACGTAGCCGAGTATTAACGAAGGCATTAAAAGAATCTATGGCATTTGAAGACCGTTTTTGGTCTGGTGAAGATTTAAATAAATTATATGAAGGGTTATCTAATCGTCGTGATGGTTTAACCGGTAGCGAACAGATTTTTTATGTTGGTTTTAAAGAGTTTACTCGTTTAAAACAAGCAAACCCAGATGCACCGGAAGCGATCATTAAAGGTAGTACCCGTGCCATGAATTTATCTATGAACCGCGAAATTGAAGATATTGAAACTCGTGTTCCGTTCTTGGCAACTGTAGCATCCATTAGTCCATATATTGGTCTTTTTGGTACAGTTTGGGGAATCATGCATGCTTTCATGTCCTTGAGTGGAGCAAAACAAGCTACATTACAAATGGTTGCGCCGGGGATTGCGGAAGCGCTAATTGCGACAGCAATCGGCTTATTTGCGGCAATTCCGGCAGTAATGGCTTATAACCGTTTAAGTTTACGCGTGAATAAACTTGAACAAAATTATGGTAATTTTATTGATGAATTTACGACAATCTTGCATCGCCAGGTTTTCGGTAAAAATCACCATAGTTAATTAATCATATTTTCAGCCGCACTTATGTTAAAAGTGCGGTCACTATTTTAGATGTTTTTTCGATTATAAGTTTAGAAGGTTGATATGTCTTATCGTCGTCAGCGCCGCGATATCAAATCTGAAATCAATATTGTTCCGTTTTTGGACGTGCTTTTAGTATTGGTTTTGATTTTTATGGCTACTGCGCCAATCATTAGCCAGAGCGTAGAGGTTGAATTGCCGGATGCCGTGCAAAGCCAAAACGTGTCTGCAGAAGACAGAACGCCGGTTATTTTAGAAGTTTCCGGTGTTGGTCAATATGCGATTTCAATTGGAGGAAATCGTACGGAAAATTTAACTGAAGATATGGTTACCCAGTTATCTAAACAAGAGTTTGATAAAGATAACAATACAATGTTCTTAGTTGGTGGCGCGAAAGACGTACCTTATGAAGAAGTGATTAAAGCACTTAATTTGCTTCATCTCGCCGGAATTAAGTCAGTTGGGTTAATGACAAATCCAATTTAATGAGATAGGTAACCATTGTGCAGAAAAAGCGACAAAAAGGTGATGTTGATGCAGTTGTGATTTCGGTCATAATGCACTTGATTTTGTTTGGTTTGCTTATCCTCAGTTCTTTGTACCACAATATTGACATTATGGGTGGTGGTGAAGGCGATGATGGCGAAGTGATTGGTGCTGTGATGGTGGATACAGGTTCTGCGGCTCAGGAGTGGGGGCGAATTCAGCAGCAGAAAAAAGGTCAAGCTGACAAACAAAAGAAACAAGAATTAGAAGATAAAAAGCAAGAAGAACAGCAACGTCAACAAGAACTAGAAAAGAAAAAAGAGCAAGAAAAACAAAAACAACTTGCTGAGCAAAAGAAACAGCAAGAGGAAAAAGCCCGTTTAGAGGCATTAGAGAAACAAAAAGAAGCAGAAGAAGCAAAAGCCAAACAAGCCGCAGAAGCCGCTAAATTGAAAGCTGATGCGGAAGCTAAGCGCTTAGCCGCTGCAGCTAAACAAGCGGAAGAAGAGGCGAAAGCAAAAGCCGCAGCAGTAGAAAAAGCAAAACAAGAAGCTAAAGCGAAAGCAGAGGCTGAAGCGAAGGCAAAAGCGGATGCCGAAGCTAAAGCAAAAGCTGAAGCGGAGGCTAAAGCCAAGGCTAAGGCAGAAGCAGATGCTAAAGCGAAAGCCGAGGCGAAAGCGAAAGCTGATGCCAAGGCAAAAGCAGACGCAGCGAAGCGTAAGGCTGATCAAAATGCATTAGATGATTTCTTTAATGGCGGTGATCTTGGTGGCGGAAGTGCAATCAAAGGTGGAAATGCGAATAAGCAAGGTAGTCAAGGTGCTGGAGCATCAATGGGGGCTGGTGATGGCGGTAAAACAGGTTCTGCATATGCGGGCGTTGTTTACTCTTCGATAAAACCTTATTTCCGTGGAGATACACGCTTTATAGGTAAAGTTTGCGATATTAAGATGGAAATTGCCAGTGATGGAACTATTTTATCGTATGAGAAAAAATCCGGGCCTAATGATTTGTGTGCAGCTGCATTAAATGCGATTGAGCAAGCTAAAAAAATGCGTAGAGCACCTACTCCGGAAGAGTATGAAATGTTTAAGAGCTTTACTCTTGGGTTTGACCCAAGAAAAGTGCGGTAATTTTTCACCGCACTTTGAACAATAGGAGAAAAAATGAAAAGAGTTATTCGAGTATTTAGCTTATTTATTATGCTATTAGGATTGACTTCACTAGCTCGTGCAGAGGTTCGCATCGTTATTGATGAGGTTATGGATTCTGCGCGACCTATTGCTGTTGTTCCGTTTAAGTGGAATGGTCCAGGCAGTGCGCCGGCAGATATTGCAGATATCATTGCATCAGACTTACGTAATAGTGGAAAATTTAATCCACTTTCTGTCAGTAAAATGCCTCAGCTGCCGACTACAGCTGCAGAAGTTAACCCTAGTGCATGGTCTGCATTGGGTATTGAGGCAGTAATTGTTGGACAAGTAACTCCATCTAATGGTGGTTTTGATATTGCTTACCAATTAGTTGATACCATGGGAAGTGCAGGTTCGATTTTGTCTCAAAACCAATATACGGTGACTCAAAAATGGGTTCGTTACGGGGCGCATACTGTGAGTGATGAAACCTTTGAAAAACTAACAGGGATTCGTGGCGCATTTCGGACTCGTATTGCTTATGTCGTGCAAAAAAATGGCGGATCACAACCTTATGAGGTCCGCGTAGCCGACTATGATGGTTTTAACCAATTTATTATTAATAAGAGCTCTCAGCCTTTTATGTCTCCGGCATGGTCTCCGGATGGCAAAAAATTAGCGTATGTTTCTTTTGAAAATAAAAAAGCGCAAATTATTCTGCAAGATCTTGGTTCAATGGCACGTAAAGTGATAGCTTCATTCCCAGGACACAACGGAGCTCCGGCCTTCTCGCCAGATGGCTCAAGATTAGCATTTGCCTCTTCAAAAGACGGCGTATTGAATATTTATGTAACAAATTTGGGTAGTGGACAGGTTTCTCAGTTAACCAGTGGCTCAGGTAATAACACCGAACCTTCTTGGTCGCCTGATGGGCAGTCAATCGTGTTCACATCCGATAGAGGCGGCTCTCCGCAAGTTTATCGCATGAGTGCATCCGGTGGTGGAGTATCTCTTGTTGGTGGACGTGGTAGTGGTCAAATCAGCTCAGATGGTAGTACGTTAGTAATGATCGATGGAAGTAATAACATTGTGAAACAAGATTTGGTTTCAGGTGGTTCTGAGGTACTAAGTTCAACTTTCTTAGATGAAAGTCCGAGTATTTCACCAAATGGTATTATGATTATTTATAGCTCTACCCAAGGCTTGGGAAAGGTGCTACAATTAGTGTCCACAGACGGACGCTTTAAGGCACGTTTACCAGGGAATGATGGACAAGTTAAATTTCCAGCTTGGTCACCATACTTAACTAAATAAACAAGGAGAAATCAATGAATAAATTTACTAAAGCATTGTTAGTTGCTGGTTCAGTAGCTGTATTAGCTGCTTGTGGATCATCAAAAAATGAAAGCGCAAACGGCCAAACTTTTGGTGGTTACTCTGTTCAAGACTTACAACAACGCTACAACACTGTATATTTCGGTTTCGACAAATACAATGTTGAAGGTGAATATGCTCAAATCTTAGATGCTCACGCTGCATACTTAAATGCAACTCCAGCAACTAATGTACGTATTGAAGGTAATACTGACGAACGCGGTACTCCAGAATACAACATGGCATTAGGTGAACGTCGTGCTCACGCAGTACAAAGTTTCTTAACTGCTAAAGGTGTACAAGCAGGTCAAATCTCTACCGTTTCTTACGGTGAAGAGAAACCAGCAGTATTAGGTCATGACGAAGCAGCTTATGCGAAAAACCGTCGCGCTGTGTTAGCATACTAATTTTTTGCTATTTCAAATAAAAAGCCGGGTTAATGCCCGGTTTTTTATTTTTTACTGTAGTGTACGATTCTGCTTTTTAGTCAGAATTACACATATTTGATTGCTTTTATTTTGATGCATATTCAAGCGAATAAATAAAAAAACAAAATTTTTTATTGATTCTTGAAATAAAATCAGTATTATAAGCCCTCGTCGTTGGGTCGTTAGCTCAGTCGGTAGAGCAGCGGACTTTTAATCCGTTGGTCGAAGGTTCGAATCCTTCACGACCCACCAATTTAAAGCTGTATTTCCCAAACATGGGTCGTTAGCTTAGTCTGGTAGAGCAGTGGACTCTTAATCCATTGGTCATAGGTTCGAATCCTATACGACCCACCATTGAAACTCTTTATGCATCATATAAATTTATAATTCTGAATTAATGTTCAGATACGACATCTTTTTTATTTATGTCGTAAATGTGACATAGTTTTTTGTCCCCTTGTTAATTTTTCTCCAAATTAATTTTACTTTGCGATCTTGCTCGCAAAATTCTTCTTCCTGCATGTTTTAGTCCTGGTTATTCCCTTAAAGTGCGGTCAAAAAAAGGAACGTTTATGCAAAAGGGATTTACTTTGTTGGAAATGTTAATCGCACTTTTCATTCTTAGTTTATTGTTGATGCTTGCTTTGCCTACATGGCAGCAATCTTCACAGCAGAATATCTTACAAAAAGAGCAACAAAAACTTTATGCGTTTTTACGTCAAATTCAGGCACGCGTAGAAAATTCTTCTGATATCTGGTTTCTCATGGCAAGTCGCGATTTGTCAGGAAAACGTTGGTGTTTAACTGCGCAGATTAAAAATCATCATCTATGTGATTGTTTGGCCCCCCAAGGTTGTCCTCCTCATGTTTCTGCACATTTTTATTATCCTGCTTTCTCGGACACCATGTTGATTAGCAAGCGTTATTATCCTCTGGAACTCACGCGGTTAAGTGGCATTCGTAACACCGCGTCCACAGCCTGTTTTGTGTTGCAAGCCAATCATCAACGAACCCTCTTTTCGTTTTTTAATGTGGGCAGTTTGAAATTAAAAGATAACCAATCCTTAAGTGCTTGTGTAAATGATGAAGAATAGAATGAGGTTAAAACAAAAATGCCTTTCAGGGCAAAGTTTAGTGAGTTTAATGCTTTCGGTGTCGCTTTCTTCGTTTTTACTTTTAGTGATTTTGCAGTTTTATAGCCAACACCAACAACAAAATCGGGAAATGCTTTTGCGTTTGCAGTTACAAACGGAGCTACAACGTGTGATTCAACTCATCGGAAAAGATTTGGCGCGAGCCGGTTTTCGTGCGGCGAGCGATAAGTTAACAAAAGATAATCTGTCCTTATTTGAACAACAGAGTGAGCCCTCTGCAATGACTATCGCTCAAATGAACGCGGAGAAAAGTAACAGTTGTGTCGTCTTTTTCTATGATCTTGATGCTAACGGCTGTGTAGGCGGGCAATATAAAGGCGATTCTTGTCTTGTGAATGAGCGAAATATGACTAAGGAAATTGAACGGGAATTATTTGGTTACCGACTTCATCAAAAAATGCTAGAAACTCGCTTAACCTATAAAAGTGCGGTCAAACAAAATTGTAGTTTTGAAGATTGCCAACGTTATACCCAACAATCTGCCTGTAATCACGGTGGCTGGGTGGATTTGTTAGATGAAAAAGAATATGAAATTTCTCATTTAACTTTTACTTGGTTAGCGGAACAAAAAGGCATTGAAGTGCGTTTAATTGGCAATTTAAAGCAGCATAAGAAAATAAGTTACGAAACCGCCATCGTTGTGCCCTTATTAAACCGAGAAGAATCATGATAACGCCTCAACGCGGCATAATGACTATTACCTTATTGATCTTACTCAGCGGATTTTTACTTCTTACCATGCTGTTTAATGATGATTTACTTCGTTTGTATTCATCTATTGCCGCTCAGCGACATCTGTATGTGGAACAGCAGTTACCTCTGCAACAACTCAGTTTTAATGAGAAAAAGTCGCGCTGCGAACAGCTTTCCACACAAGAAAACGGTGATACCTTTCTCTTAACATTTCGACTGGAGAACAATTCATTCACCGATGGCTTAAGCCATTATGCGTGGTGTCAACGGGATAAGTTATTTCAAAAACAGCCGGTGCGAAACCTGTATGAAAAATTGTTTGAGCAATTTATTTCCGAAGAGGGGCTTGCACTTTTTCGTCAACAATTACAGTCTCCACCGCTAATTTTAAGCAAGTCGTCGCCTGCGGCATTATATTGGTTCACGGCGAATGAAACCGAATGGGAGATTGATAAAAACGTGAATGCGGTGATTGTCGCCGAAGGCGATTTACACATTCGAGGGCAGGGTAAAATTAGTGGTTCGATCATTACCAAAGGGCGATTGACGTTAGATGAAAATATTAAAGTGACTTATTCTAAAAGTACGGTTACTCAGATCGTGCAACAATACAGTCGTTGGCGATTAGCAGAGAAGAGTTGGTATGATTTTGTCGTTCCCAAAAATTAATCAGAAAGGCATGAGCTTGGTGTCCTTGTTGGTGACTTTATCTGTATTTAGCGGGCTTTTCCTCACGTTTAACCAATGGGGAAATTTACAACGTAAAAGTGCGGTGGAAATTTATCAACGTTTTCAAGCTATTCAAATTGTTGAGAATCAACATCAACGGCGTTTTCTTGGGTTGCCTTGTGAATCCGTGCTACAGAATCAAATTCGTTTTCATGTTATGTGCACGCAAAATCAGGTTACGGTGAAATATCCTCGCGGTGAAATTAGTTTATAATAGCGCAAGTTATGTTTGAGCTTATTTCCGGAGGCGGCGTGTTTACTGTTTATCATTCGAATCAACTTGAGGTGCAAAAGGACATTCTCGTTGAATTAATTCAACGTCAACCGCTGAGCAATCCATTACAGCCGGAAACTGTGCTGGTGCAAAGTCCGGGCATGGCACAATGGCTACAGTTACAAATCGCAGAGCAAAAAGGCATTGCAGCAAATTTTGCGTTTCCAATGCCCGCCAGTTTTATTTGGCAGCTTTATGCAGAAAATTTGCTCGATGTGGCGCAAAGCAATCAATTTAATAAAAATGCCATGATGTGGCGTTTGATGCGCTTAATTCCTCAATATTTAGAGCAAGAGGCTTTCCATCCTTTACGCCATTATCTGGCGCACTCTGTTCAATCGGAGCAATTTAAACTCTACCAACTTGCCGGAAAGATCGCGGATTTATTCGACCAATATTTGGTTTACCGCCCGGACTGGATTGCCGCTTGGGAAGCGCACCAAGAGGCAGATATTCATCATCAAATTGAAGCTCAATCAAATTTCAATAATGATCGTTTATCGGCACAGATTGAACAAAATATCGCCTGGCAGGCTAGTTTGTGGCGGGCTTTGGTACAGGCAGTAAAAATCGAAACAGGATTGGATTTAGTGCAACACCGAGCGCATTTACACCAGTTGCTGTTAGAAAAACTCCGTAAAAATCGACCGCTCTTTCTGCCTGAACGCCTTTTTATTTTCGGTATTCCGGCGTTGCCAAAAGCCTATTTAGAAATTTTTCAAGCCATTAGCCAATATTGTGATGTGCATTTGTTCTTCAATAATCCTTGCGAGGAATATTGGGGTGACATTGTGGATCCGACATTTGTCGAAAAATTAGCACTACGCACTCGTACCGATTATTTCAATCAAGCTAATAAACCGTTGTTATCCGCAGAACAAAGAGCGCAGGTAGAGCAGCAATGGGAAGTGACTTACGCACAAGAAAAATTGCAAGTCGGTAATCCCTTGTTGGCTTCATGGGGAAAATTAGGACGCGATTTTTCTTATTTATTAACGCAGTTAGAACCGAATGAGATTTCTGCCTATGCGGAGATTGAACCGAAGAATTTATTGAGTCAAATTCAGCATCAGATTTTGCATCTTATGCCGAGTGGCAGCGAGCCGTTAAACTATCAGGAAAATGACCGCACTTTAACCTTACATGCTTGCCACAGCACGATGCGGGAAGTGGAAGTCTTGCAGGATTATCTGCTGCATTTATTACAAGAAAATCCACATTTGACCCCAAAAGACATCATCGTGATGGTGGCGGATATTGATAAATACACGCCTTATATTCGCGCGGTTTTCGGGCAACATGCTACGCCGCAAACTGCCATTCCATTTTCTATTTCGGATAACAAATTATCGGAAAATGATGTGGTTATTGCCGGTTTCCTTTCTTTATTGCATCTCAAAGAAAGTCTTTTCAGTGCAGAAGATGTGTTAGCGCTGTTAGATGTGCCGGCAATACGTCAACGCTTTAATATTGAATTGCAGGATTTGGCGCAAATTCGAGATTGGGTGAAAAATGCCGGCGTGCGTTTTGGTTTAGAGAAACAAAGTGAAGAACCTCATGGTGAGGTGCAAAGCAACTATAATTCCTGGCAAGCCGGTTTGGAACGTATGTTGTTGGGGTATGCCTTACGGGAAGAAAATGGTATTTGGCAAGACAGCCTTGGATTGGACAACAGTTTCGGCTTAAAAGGTCAGCTGGCAGGGCAACTGGCTGAGTTTATCACCGCATTATCAGATTGGTTCAAAACGTTGCAACAACCCTATTCTGTGGCGCAATGGCAACAACATTTGTTGACCTTAACGGATCGTTTCTTTGCCGCAACAACGGAAACCGAAGAAACCTTATTTTATATTAAAGACGTGATTCAGCAATTTGCAGAACAGTTACAGGACGCGCATTTTGATGAACTCTTGACCGTTGATGTTGTGGCAGATGTCATGAGTGGTGCGTTAGAAGAAAACCCGAATCATTACCGTTTTTTAGCCGGCAAAGTGAATTTCTGCACGTTGCTGCCGATGCGTTCTATTCCATTTAAAGTGGTCTGCCTGCTCGGTATGAATGACGGTGAATACCCACGTCAACAGCCGCCAAATAGTTTTGACTTAATGCAGTATCACCGTATTAAAGGCGATCGTGCGCGCCGTGATGATGATCGTTACTTGTTCCTTGAGGCTTTGTTATCTGCGCAGGAATATTTGTATATCAGCTACATCGGTCGTTCTATTTCAGATAATCAAGAACGTGAGCCCTCCGTATTGGTGAGCCAGTTGTTGGATTACATCGTGGAAAATCTTCCTGATGAAGGTAAGGATTGGCGGGCATTACTGGTGCAACAACACGGCATGACGGCATTTAGTCGAAAAAACTTTGAAAAAAATGACCGCACTTTTAGTCAATCTTTTGCGCAACAATGGTTGCCTTTGGTGAATTCGCAGTCCAATCAGGCATTGTCGGATTTCATTCAACCGACAATAGCGCAGGATGGTTTCGAGCAAGAAACGGAGATTGAATTTTCTCGTTTGGTGGCGTTTGTGAAAAATCCGGTGAAATTTTTCTTTGAGCGTCGCCTCGGTGTGAATTTTTCCGAGCAGGAAGAAAGTATCGCCGACAGTGAAAATTTCGTTTTGAATAATGGCTTAGAAAAATACCTGATTCATGCAGACTTGGTCGATGTCGATGAACACCAAATCGACGCGTTTTTTGATCATTTGAAGGTGAAAGGTGTATTGCCAAGAGGCGAATTTGCGACACTCTACGCCAATAAATTATTGGATGAAGTGGCGGAATTTAAACACTATATTGCCGATTATGTGGAACAAACGCCACAAAACCGTTTTGTACAAATGACCTTGCCGACGGCATTCGGTAACATCACCTTATCAGGCAATATCTCCCACTTATATGGCGACCCGTTACAGCGTGTGACTTGGCGCATGGCAACCATCAAAGATAAAGATCGTATTGAAGCTTGGTTATATCATTTATTGTTGTGCGCAACGCAGCCGCAGCCGACGGAATCTCTTTTCCAAGGCAAGGACAAACGCGAGATTTTTCAGGTGGTGTCTCAACAGGATGCCCTTGCGCAACTGAAAATTTATGTAGAAAGCTATTTAGCCGGGCTGTCGCAATTGCAGCTGATTCCAACACTGGGCATTGAGGCATATCTAAAACAGATTGCTAACGAAGAGGCGGTTGATGGTGAGAAGTGCTTTGCTCAGTTAACAAAAATTGCCGAAGGGGATGATTATTCCCGTGGCGATTTATATTGGCAACGTGTGCTGGTACAAACGCAGGAATTAGACTTGGCGTGGATAAATCAGCAGGTGAAGGCGTGGTTTGTACCGATGTTGCAAGCAATTAAGAGGGAAAAATAACCTTATAAATAGGCTGCCATGACCACGGCATTTTCCCGTTTGCCATCTGCTGTCGGGTAATAGTTTTTGCGGATATCCACTTGATTAAAGCCCAGCGAATCATAAAGCGCTTGGGCTTTTTTATTGGATTCACGTACTTCCAGCCACAAGGTCAAAATCCCTTTTTGTCTGAGTTGGGTGATGAGTTCCGTTAGTAACTGTCGTCCGAGTCCCAAACCTTGTTTGTGCGGATCGATAGCAATATTAAACAGGGTGGCTTCATCTAATACTGTCTGACAAATAGCAAATCCATAAATCTGATGTCCTTCGACGATCTTTAAATTGAGATAACGCTCGCCTTGGTTATTTTTCAGCGTACCTAAACTCCAAGGTACGGCGTGAGCCGCCTGCTCAATAGCATAAAGTGCGTCAAAGTCTTGTTCTTCAATCAACGAAATGGTTATCACGACAGATCCTTGTTATTCGGCATTGATGGAAGGGGATTGTTGAATGGTTTGCCAAAATTGACGTTTTGCCTGCGGATTTTGTTTAAATTCCTCAAGATCACCTGACTGCCACACATTTAACGGTTGTGGGAGAGATAAAGTGCGGTCATTTTTCGAGGTGTTTTGAGAAAGCAACCAATAACTGACTTTATGGTTAACTTGCAAATAAGCAAGCTGTTCAAAGGTGATATTTAATACTTGCTCGCTATCCAGTGTCAGGCTGCGTAACACATCCTGCACAACAGGTTGTTGCAATAGATTTTGCTGACTGATGATAATCAAACGAATATGCTCGGCGACAGTGATATTCATTGCGCCTTTCAACGCTTCCGGGCGCACTAACTGCCATTGGCTAATGCCCATTTGTTGCAGTAATACATCTCGACGGGAGTAAGGTTGGCGCGTTTCTTGCATATCTAAAATCAATTCAATCCAGTATAATGGGCGCCCATTTTAACCAATAAGGCAGAGGATTAATAGCGTGATTTGTGCAGAAAGCGAAGTGTTGGAACGGCATTTAGATTTTTTAACAGGGAAGTCGTTATTGCTTACGGGAGCCGTGAACGATGAATTTCTTTCCGATTTACGACGCCAAGGTTTTAACGCCCGCGCTTGGAGTTGGTATTTTGATTACGCCAACCGAGAAAATCAAAAGCAACAAAGTGCGGTGGATTTTTCCCTCGAATTTCAACGCCAAGCCGATTTGATCCTGTTTTATTGGACGAAGAACAAGCAGGAATGCCATTTTCAATTAATGCAAATGCTTGCCAAAAGCCCGGTGGGACAAGAAATTCTCATTGTCGGCGAAAATCGAAGCGGCGTACGTTCTGCAGAAAATATGCTTGCGGACTTCGGCGATATTCACAAAATCGACTCTGCCCGCCGTTGTAGTCTTTATCATTTTCAGCTAAAAAATCCACCGCACTTTGATCTGAATTCCTTCTGGAAATCCTACCAATCACCACACCTTGCCGATGTCACCGTGTATGCGTTACCGGGCGTCTTCAGCGCCGCCGAACTGGATGGCGGCACGGCATTGTTGTTGTCTACGTTAAAAAATGTGTCGGGTGATGTACTGGATATTGGTTGTGGCGCCGGCGTGATTGGCAGTTACATTCAAAAACATCATCCGAAAACCAAGCTGGTGATGACGGATATTCACGCCATGGCGCTTGAATCGGCACGACGAACCTTGCAAGAAAATCAGTTGCAAGGCACAGTATTGGCAAGCGATGTGTTCTCTCATGTGGAAGGAAAATTTGACCTGATCATTTCCAACCCGCCGTTTCATGACGGCATTGATACCGCTTATACCGCGGTTAATGAATTGATTAAACAAGCAAAATGGCATCTTAAAGCAGATGGTGAATTGCGTATTGTGGCGAATGCCTTTTTGCCTTATGCCGACTGGCTTGATCAACATTTCGGCGGCCATGAGGTATTGGCGAAAAATAATAAGTTTAAGGTGTATTCAGTGCGCGGATGAGTGAATAGTGCGTTAAATTTCGCTAGTCTGACAAAAGCCTTTTAGCTAGAATTCTACCTATTATTTACTACTTCGGGAGAAGACTATGAACTTTCCTAACATCGCCAAACAAGTGATTGAAAAACTTGGCGGCAAAGAAAATATTGTCACGGCTGCTCACTGTGCTACCCGTTTGCGTATTGTGCTAAATGATGAAAGTAAAGTGGACAAGGAAGGCATCGACAATATTGAGGGGGTAAAAGGGCAGTTTGCTGTTGCTGGGCAATATCAAATTATTTTTGGTTCTGGTACTGTGAATAAAGTCCACGCTGAATTAACCAAATTGCTGGGCATCGGCGATGTGAGCAAAGCGGAAGTGGCAGAAGCCGCGAGCGGTAACCAAGGTTTATTGCAACGTTTGGTGAAAGGTTTAGCGGATATCTTCGTACCGATCATTCCGGCCATTGTGGCAGGCGGTTTGTTGATGGGTATTTACAGCATGCTCACCGCCAAAGGGTTCTTTGTGGATGAACTCAGCGTCATTGAAATGCATCCTGAACTTAAAGATTTAGTGGATTTCATTAATACCATTGCGAACGCACCGTTTGTGTTCTTGCCGGTATTGCTTGGTTTCTCTGCTACCCGTAAGTTTGGTGGTAACCCATTCCTTGGGGCTGCATTAGGAATGTTATTGGTTCACCCGGCACTGGCTGACGGTTGGAACTATGCTTTAACGCTGGCAGAAGGCAAAATCCAATATTGGAATGTGTTTGGTTTGGAAATTGAACGTGTAGGCTATCAAGGCACTGTGATCCCAACCTTAATTTCCGCTTGGGTGTTGGCAACGTTAGAAAAAACGTTTCGTAAATTTGTGCCGTCTTATTTAGATAATTTGGTTACACCGTTATTTTCTTTGTTTATCGCCGGCTTCTTGGCGTTTACCATCATCGGCCCAATCGGACGTGAAGCAGGTTCATTAATCGCGGCAGGGTTAACCTGGTTATATGACACATTAGGTTTTATCGGCGGTGCGATTTTCGGTACCTTCTACGCACCAATCGTGATTACCGGTATGCACCAAACCTTCATTGCGGTGGAAACCCAATTATTGGCGGAAATGGCACGCACCGGCGGTACCTTTATTTTCCCAATTGCGGCAATGTCTAATATTGCACAAGGCGCCGCCTGTTTGGGCGTGGCATTCGCCTTAAAAGATCCGAAAGTTCGCGGCTTGGCCATTCCTTCCGGCATTTCTGCGTTGCTTGGTATTACCGAGCCCGCCATGTTTGGGGTGAACTTGCGTTACCGTCAAGCCTTTATCGCGGCGATGATTGGCTCCGGTCTTGCCAGTGCGTTTATTGCGTTCTTTAATGTCAAAGCCATCGCCCTTGGTGCGGCAGGTTTTTTAGGGATTCCGTCGATTAAACCGGACAGCCTTGCCATGTACAGCATTGGCATGGCCATTTCCTTTATTGTGGCATTCAGTCTTTCCACGATTTTAGTGAAACGGGCACAAGCCAAAGCATAGTTTGCCAACCTTGAGAAAGCACGAATTTGTGAAAGCGGATTCGTGCTTTTTCTTTTGTATAAATATAAAAACTCCTTCAAAAACGACCGCACTTTTTTACAAAATTTTCGTGCATTTCTACATAAACGCAAACGTTTGCGTTATAATACGCCACCTCAAATTTACTTCATAAATCAAAGGAAATTATTCATGCAATCAACTCGTCCCATTCGCCAAGCATTGCTTAGCGTGTCCGATAAATCCGGTATTGTGGAATTCGCCCAAGGCCTCGTAAAGCGCGGTGTTAAACTGCTTTCTACCGGCGGTACGGCAAAACTTTTAGAACAAAACGGCTTGCCGGTAACCGAAGTGTCCGATTACACCGGTTTTCCGGAAATGATGGACGGTCGCGTGAAAACCTTACACCCGAAAGTGCACGGTGGGATTTTAGGTCGTCGTGGTACGGATGATGCTATTATGCAGCAACATGGCATTGAAGGCATTGATATGGTGGTGGTGAATTTATATCCTTTCGCCGCAACCGTGGCTAAGCCAAATTGCACGTTAGAAGATGCCGTGGAAAATATTGATATCGGCGGCCCAACCATGGTGCGCTCTGCCGCGAAAAACCATAAGGATGTGGCGATTGTCGTGAAAAATCAGGATTTTGATGCCATTCTTGCCGAAATGGATCAACATCAAAACAGCTTAACCCTGGAAACCCGTTTTGATCTTGCTATTAAAGCGTTTGAGCACACAGCGCAATACGATTCTATGATCGCGAACTATTTCGGACAATTGGTGAAACCTTATCATGTGGCAGCCGAAGAAGATGCAGAGGCGAAGTGCGGTCAATTCCCGCGGACTTTAAATTTGAACTTCGTGCGTAAACAAACCATGCGTTACGGCGAAAATGCCCATCAAAATGCCGCATTTTATGTGGATCTCAATGTAAAAGAAGCGAGTGTGGCAACGGCAAACCAACTGCAAGGTAAAGCCCTGTCTTACAACAATATTGCCGACACCGACGCAGCCCTCGAATGTGTGAAAGAATTTGATGAACCTGCTTGTGTGATTGTTAAACACGCTAATCCATGCGGGGTGGCTTTAGGAAAAGATATTTTAGAGGCTTACAATCGTGCCTATCAAACAGACCCAACCTCAGCCTTTGGCGGTATCATTGCTTTTAACCGTGAATTAGACGAAAAAACGGCAAATGAAATTGTAGAACGTCACTTTGTGGAAGTGATTATCGCACCGAAAGTGTCTGCGGAAGCTGTTGAAGTGGTGAAACGTAAGAAAAATGTCCGTTTGCTTGAATGTGGAGAATGGCAAGCGCGTACCCAACGTTTAGATTTCAAACGCGTGAACGGTGGCTTGTTGGTGCAAGATGCGGATTTAGGCATGGTGGGCTTGGATGATTTAAAAGTGGTCAGCAAACGTCAACCGACCGAACAAGAACTGAAAGATTTATTATTCTGTTGGAAAGTGGCGAAATTCGTGAAATCAAATGCCATTGTTTATGCCAAAGATAACCAAACCATCGGTATTGGCGCAGGTCAGATGAGCCGCGTGTATTCGGCCAAAATCGCCGGTATTAAAGCGCAAGATGAAGGCTTGGAAGTGGCCGGTTGTGTGATGGCATCCGATGCGTTCTTCCCATTCCGTGATGGCATTGATGCGGCGGCGAAAGTAGGCATTCAATGCGTGATCCATCCGGGCGGTTCAATGCGCGATCAGGAAGTGATTGATGCGGCAGATGAGCATAATATGGTGATGGTATTGACGGGAATGCGGCATTTTAGACATTAAATATTACGGGGTTGGGCTACCTAGGGTAACAAGTTACCCTAGGTTAGTTATAATTTTGCCCTTTGGGGCAAGAGCAATGTTCCCCAAAGGGGAACCATTATGCTTAACCGTGGGTATACTTACCCACGGCGATTCACAAATACAAGGATCATTATGAACATTCTCATCATCGGAAACGGCGGTCGTGAACACGCCCTCGCTTGGAAAGCGGCGCAATCTCCATTAGCAGATAAAATTTTCGTTGCACCGGGCAATGCGGGGACGGCGTTAGAACAAAAGGTTGAAAACGTGAATATTGCCGCAACGGATATTCCTGCGTTAGTTAAATTTGCCCAAGATAACCACGTTGGTTTAACGATCGTGGGGCCTGAAGCGCCACTTGTGATTGGTGTGGTGGATGCGTTTCGTGCGGCGGGATTGAACATTTTCGGGCCAACACAAGCGGCGGCGCAATTGGAAGGTTCCAAAGCATTCACCAAAGATTTTCTCGCTCGTCACAAAATCCCAACGGCAGAATATCAAAACTTCACCGAAGTCGAACCGGCATTAGCTTATTTGCGTGAAAAAGGCGCGCCAATAGTCGTTAAAGCGGATGGTTTGGCGGCAGGTAAAGGCGTGATTGTGGCGATGACGTTGCAAGAGGCGGAAGACGCAGTGCGGGATATGCTGTCCGGTAATGCCTTTGGTGAAGCCGGCAGTCGGGTGGTCATTGAAGAATTTTTAGATGGCGAAGAGGCGAGTTTTATCGTCATGGTGGACGGCAAAAACGTCGAACCTATGGCGACCAGTCAAGACCATAAACGTGTGGGCGAAAAAGACACGGGCTTGAACACCGGCGGCATGGGGGCTTATTCTCCTGCGCCTGTGGTGACACCTGAAATTCATGAGCGCGTGATACGTGAAGTGATCTATCCAACGGTCAACGGTATGGCGGCAGAAGGCAATGTTTACACCGGTTTCTTGTATGCCGGTTTGATGATCATGCCAAATGGTCAGCCGAAAGTGATCGAATTTAACTGTCGTTTCGGCGATCCGGAAACCCAACCCATCATGTTGCGTTTAGAATCGGATTTGGTGGAACTTTGTCTTAAAGCTTGTGATGGCAAATTGGACGAAGTGACATCCCAATGGAATCCAAAGGCTTCTTTGGGCATCGTATTGGCAGCAGAAGGCTATCCGGGCGATTATCGCAAAGGCGATGAAATCACTGGTTTGCCACAAAGTGCGGTGGAAAATGAAAAAGTTTTCTTGGCGGGCGTAGAAGCGAAAGCGGGCAAGTTAGTCACTAACGGTGGTCGTGTACTTTGTGCTGCGGCATTGGGGGAAAGTGTCTTTGAGGCACAACAGAAAGCGCTAAAACTGGCTGAACAAATCCAATGGAACGGTCGTTTTTATCGTCGTGATATCGGCTACCGCGCCGTGGCACGTGAGCAGAAAAAATAGCAAAAAAATGATTCGTAAGTTCGTCTAAGTACTTGCGAACACCAGATGGCGGTGTCGGCAAAGGCGACGTTAAAAATCCAATGGATTTTTTGACCGCACTTTTATGAATGGTTTTCATTGATTTGATGAAAATTTAGGACTTAACTTTTAATTAAATTTCAATCCATAAACAGTTAAACTATACCACTCAAAATTACATAACGAGGAAAACACAATGTTTAAAAAGAGCATGAACATCGCAGATTACGATCCGGTTTTATGGCAAGCCATTCAAGATGAGAATCGTCGTCAAGAAGAACATATTGAATTAATCGCTTCTGAAAACTATGCCAGCCCGCGCGTAATGCAAGCGCAAGGTTCTCAATTCACCAATAAATATGCGGAAGGCTATCCGGGCAAACGCTATTATGGTGGTTGTGAGTACGCTGACATTGTGGAACAGTTGGCGATTGATCGTGCGAAAGAATTATTTGGCGCAGATTATGTGAACGTGCAACCGCACTCCGGTTCACAAGCGAATGCGGCCGTTTATATGGCATTATTGAATCCGGGCGACACCATTTTAGGCATGAGCTTGGCACATGGTGGTCACTTAACCCACGGTGCTTCTGTGAGTTTCTCCGGTAAAATTTATCATGCAGAGCAATATGGCATTACCGATGAGGGTTTGATTGACTACGATGCTTTGCGTAAACAAGCGCATGAAGTGAAACCAAAAATGATCGTGGGCGGTTTCTCTGCTTATTCTCAAGTAGTTGATTGGAAAAAAATGCGTGAGATCGCAGATGAAGTGGGCGCCTATTTATTCGTGGATATGGCGCACGTTGCCGGTTTAATTGCCGCAGGTGTTTATCCTAATCCGTTGCCGCACGCCCATGTTGTTACAACGACAACCCATAAAACCTTAGGCGGTCCACGTGGTGGTTTAATTTTATCTGCCAGCGGCGATGAAGAGATGTATAAAAAACTTCAATCTGCGGTCTTTCCGGCTGGTCAAGGTGGTCCATTAGTTCACATTATTGCGGCAAAAGCAGTGTGCTTCAAAGAAGCATTAGAGCCGGAATATAAAATCTACCAACAAAATGTCTTGAAAAATGCAAAAGCCATGGTTGAGGTGTTTAAACAACGAGGTTACAAAGTGGTTTCAAACAGCACTGAAAATCACTTGTTCTTGGTGGATTTAGTTCAACAAGGTTTAACCGGTAAAGCGGCGGATGCAGCACTTGGTAAAGCAAACATTACCGTGAATAAAAACTCTGTACCGAATGATCCACAAAAACCATTTGTGACTTCCGGTATTCGTGTAGGGACACCTTCCGTTACCCGTCGTGGCTTTAACGAACAAGACTGTCGTGAACTTGCCGGCTGGATGTGTGATGTGTTAGATGCACTCGGTAAAGACAATGAAGAACAAGTGATTGCTGCGACGAAAGAAAAAGTATTGGCAATCTGTAAACGTCTTCCGGTTTACGCCTAATTATTCAGGCATTTCTCTTTAAGCGGCGAATTTCGCCGCTTTTTTATTGCTTAAAGAGCGGTCGAAAAATAAAAGGTTTTTTCTGATGTATTAGAGAAATGCGATAAGTGTGGAAAATAAAAAAGGTCGTTAAAAAACGACCTTTTTTGTTTTAGTGATTTTTATGGTAACTCTTCAATATCATCTTTGTTCACTTTAGGTTGAACCATGTGTTCACGGGTTAAACCTAAGTCATAGGCGATAGCAATCGCAATGAAGATGGAAGAATAGGTACCGAATCCGATCCCGATGAGCAACGCTAGCGAGAAACTGTGAATTGTCGGGCCGCCGAAAATGAAGAGGGCGATAACGACAATTAACGTGGTGACCGATGTCATAATAGTACGGGATAGGGTTTGAGTTAAGGAAATATCGATGATGTCGATGGCGGAAATCCGTCTGATTTTACGGAAGTTTTCACGCACACGGTCGAATACCACGATACTGTCATTTAACGAGTAACCTACCACGGAAAGGATCGCCGCAATAAAGGTTAAATCCATTTCGATTTGTAAGTAAGAGAATGCACCGAGGGTGACAATCACGTCGTGCGCTAAAGAAAGCACACCACCGGTTGCTAAGCGCCATTCAAAACGCATGCCCACATAAAGCAAGAGCATAATGAGGGTGGCTAAGGTGGCGTAAATGGCCCCTTGGGTTAATTCTTCACCTACGTTAGGTCCGACAAATTCAATGGAACGGATTTGAATATCACTATCCAATGTGTTCAGCATTTTTTTGACGTGATCGCCGATTTGCGCATCATCGGTTGCCGGTAGGCGAATCATCACATCGCGCACACCGCCGGTGGTTTGTACGAGTGGACTCTCAATGCCGTTTTGTACCAACGTAGAACGGATTTTTTCCAGATCTGCCGGTTGGGAGAAGTGGGTATCTACCACCACACCACCGGTGAAATCTAATCCCCAGTTGAAACCTTTGGTAAACACAAAGAATAAGGAAACCGCGATAATCACGACGGAAGCAAGATAGCCCCATAGACGGAATTTCATGAATTCCACTAAACGGAAAGGGAGTTTAATGCCTTGAATTTCTCTAATTGGCTGACTTCTATTTTCTAAATTCACAATATATTTCCTCACCGTTAAATTGATAATTTATCAATTCGTTTGCCGCCGTATAAGAAATTCACGATTGCGCGTGTTCCGGTGATTGCGGTAAACATGGAGATAGCAATCCCTAAAGATAAGGTGATTGCGAAGCCTTTGATCGGACCCGTCCCTACAGCATAAAGTGCTACCGCAGTCAAAATGGTGGTTAAGTTCGCATCGAAGATAGAACTGAATGCACCGCTATAACCTTCGCTAATAGCTTGTTGAACAGGGCGACCGTTGCGAATTTCTTCTTTTATTCGCTCAAAGATCAACACGTTTGCGTCCACGGACATCCCTACCGCCAATACGATACCGGCAATCCCCGGCATGGTGAGCGTGGCGCCCGGTAATAAGGACATCAAGCCGACCAATAAAATGATATTGACGATTAAGGCGACATTGGCGATAAGACCGAATTTACGGTAGTAAATCACCATAAAGGCGACGACGATCATTAAGCCCCAAAAACTTGCTTGCAAACCTTGTTCGACGTTTTGCGCACCAAGAGATGGACCGATGGTGCGTTCTTCCACGATTTGAATCGGCGCAATTAACGCACCGGAACGAAGTAATACCGCAAGGTTTTGTGCTTCAGCCGGAGAGTCAATGCCAGTAATTTGGAATTGACTACCGAAACGGCCTTGAATCGTCGCAACGTTAATCACTTCCTCGTGTTTTTGTAAAATGGTTTTGCCATTTTCGTCTTTTTTACCGCTGTCTTTATATTCCACATACAACGTTGCCATCGGTTTTTGGATGTTGGCGCGGGTGGTTTGTGACATGATTTCGCCGCCTTCGCTATCCAAGGTGACGCTCACTTGCGGTCTAGAGGTATTTTGATCCACACCGGAACTGGCGTTCGTAATGTGCTCACCACCTAATACGGCACGTTTATATAGCACAATAGGGCGATTGTTTCTGTCATATTTCACTTCAGAATCAGAGGTCACCATGCCGCGAGCGGCTGCCTCTAAGTTTGCATTACCATTGACTAAGCGGAATTCAAGGGTCGCCGTTGCTCCAAGAATTTCTTTCGCACGAGCAGTATCTTGTACCCCCGGCAATTCAACCACGATACGTTCTGCGCCTTGGCGCTGAATCACCGCTTCAGCCACACCAAGTTCGGTGACACGTTTACGCAAAATACTTAGGTTTTGTTCAATCGCACTTTCGCGTGCTTCGTTTAATGCCGCATCAGATAACGCCAAAGACAGGGTATTATCAGAAATCGCACGAATGTCTAAGGTCGGATGCTGTTTGCGCAAATAACGCTGTACATCAGATAACTGTTCCGGATTCACCAAACTTACGATTGTGGAAAAATTCTCCGCTGACTTAATTGCGCTGTATTGATATTTTTCTTTGCGCAATTCGGTACGCAAGGAATCTTGTAATTGCTCTTGACGTTTGGTGAGCGCAGAGTTCATATCCACTTCCATCAGGAAGCGTACACCACCACGCAAATCCAAGCCCCATTTCATCGGATTGCCGCCAATGCTGCTTAGCCATTTTGGCGTTGCCGGTGCAAGGTTCAGGGCGATAGAGTAGTTATTGCCTAATTTTTCAGTGATTTTATCTTTGGCGAGTAATTGGTTATCGGTATTGTTAAAACGTACAAGAATAGAGCCGTTTTCTAACACGATGGATTTTGTTGCCAGATTATTTTCTTTTAGAACAGTTTGAACTTCGCTTAGCACGCTGGAATTAGCTTCCTGGCCACGAGTTCCTGAGATTTGTACGGCAGGATCTTCACCGTAAAGATTTGGAAGAGCGTATAAAATACCAATGGCGACCAAAAAGATCACCATTAGATTCTTCCATAAAGGGTAACGATTTAACATAGATTTCCTGTTCCCTTGAGGAATGTAAGATTAAAGGGTTTTAATTGTGCCTTTCGGTAATACCGCTGCAATGTAGTTGCGGTTGATGGTCACTTCAGTGCTGTCGTTTAACGCGATAACGATGCTGTCGCTGTTTTCAACTACTTTGGTGATTTTACCAATGATACCGCCGGCGGTTAATACTTCGGTGCCTTTGGTTAATTCGGACATTAATTTTTTGTGTTCTTTATTTCTTTTCGCTTGCGGACGATAAATCATGAAATAGAAAATCAATCCGAAGATGATAAAAATAAATAACATTGACATTGGGCTGCCTTGTTGAGCTTCCATTCAAATTTCCTTTTAGTTAATGAAAAGAGAAGACGCTGTGGAGCGTCCGTAAACTGATTAAAATCGGCAGTTAAAATACCATAAATTCGCTGAAATGTGAAAATGATATTGTAAAAATGACGGCAAAAACGACCGCACTTTTGAAGGCTGAAAATAGGGAGGTTACTTGTTGATTTTGGTGATTTGAATGGTACGTTGAGATTGACTTATTACGGTAAAAGACAACTGCTTTGCTTCGCAAAATAAACGAAAATCTTCGATGTCACTTTCCGCAGCAAGCCACACCGTCAAGACATCATTTGGGGCTAATGTGTTGACGGCATTTTTCGTCATTAATAACGGCAGAGGACAACGATACTCACGAGTATCAAGTTGATATTCCATAATTTAAATCAACGATAGCTTAAGCTTGTACGCGACGACGAGCGCTCATGATGTCACCGATTTCGCGTAATTCGGCTTCCGATAAATGTTGTTTACCAAGCTCAAATAACGGCTCTTCCAACGCGATATGTTTGTCGTAGCCTGACACCACATTGTTGATCAATGCCATATCGACATTCTCCCGTTCGCCATTCAACAAGGCTTGCAACTGTTCAGATAATTTTGCCCAGTTATCATGTAAGGTCACGTGCTGTCTTTCTAATTCATCAATGTCTTTTTGCGCTTCCGGCACATATTTCACCAACAGTGGGAAAAAATCTTTTTCCTCATCATCATGGTGCAATGGGGCTGACTGATTGAAATAGTTGAGAATTTGCTGAACGTCATTTTTCACCGCCTGATTACAACCGTTTTTTGCCAAATAATCAGGCAAAATCGTCAACTGCCGACAAAAACGTTTCACTTTGCTATGACAGGCATACAACATTTCAATGGGTTCATTCCATGTGGCAAATTGTTGAGGGGATAACTCAATCATATATTTTCTCCAATAATTAAATAGTTATTAGTGTCCGCATCTATCTTCACAAGGTTTGCCGTCGTTATCTCCATCCATTTTTGTATTCGGACAATTGCGAAGAAAATAGCGGGCTTCTTCACAAGAGTTCATTTCGGAGCAGTATTGACGACCATCACACGAGAATCTTTGATTTGGTTTTGAATACGAAAGGTTATTTTTTTTGATAAATACAGTTTTATTTGTATGGTCTTTAAAACTTATTTCAGAAGGTCCAGTATACTCCTCTTGTTTTTGGGTATTTTTGAAGTACATTTGTGCCTTGCCTATCCAGTATTTACTTTTCCAAATGAATTCCTCAACGGTCTCTCTGACTGGGGAGCGAGGTATTGAACATTGCCATATTATAAATCCAACACTAGAAAACAGGAGTGTAGCGACTATAAATTTTGTTATTTTAGAATTTAGCACTTTGAGGTTCCTAGTTAGAAAATTAATCTTAAACAAAAAGCGCGGTCGAAAAAACACTTAAATTTTCCACCTCACTTTTAACTGATTATTTTTCTGTTTCTGCAAGTTGTAACGGTGGAACAGGCTTGCCGATTCTCGCATAAAATTCCACCACGAAATCATCGAAGCGATCGTCTTCAATGGCTTGACGGATTTCCGCCATTAAACGTTGGTAATAACGTAAGTTGTGGATGGTGTTTAGGCGCGCGCCGAGGATTTCGCCACATTTATCCAAATGATACAAATAGGCTTTGGTGTAATTCTTACAGGTGTAGCAATCACAGTGCGGATCTAACGGGCTGGTATCGTCTTTGTATTTGGCGTTGCGGATTTTCACAATGCCATCAGTGACGAATAAATGACCGTTACGTGCATTACGGGTTGGCATCACACAGTCGAACATATCGATGCCGCGGCGTACGCCTTCCACTAAGTCTTCAGGTTTGCCCACGCCCATTAAATAACGTGGTTTGTCGGCAGGGATTTGCGGGCAAATGTATTCCAAAATGCGGTGCATATCTTCTTTCGGTTCGCCCACAGCCAAACCGCCCACGGCATAACCGTCGAAACCGATGTTCACCAAACCTTCCAGGGACACTTTGCGTAATTCTTCAAAGGTGCCGCCTTGGATAATGCCGAATAGGGCGTTTTTGTTGCCTAATTCATCAAAACGGTTACGGCTACGTTGCGCCCAACGTAAAGACATTTCCATCGATTTTTTGGCATAGTCAAACGTTGCCGGGTAAGGCGTACATTCATCGAAAATCATCACGATGTCGGAACCCAAATCATATTGGATTTCCATGGATTTTTCCGGTGATAAGAAAATGCGTTCACCGTTGATTGGGTTTTGGAATTTCACGCCTTCTTCGGTGATTTTGCGCAACTTGCCTAGACTGAAAACTTGGAAACCGCCGGAGTCCGTGAGGATAGGACGATGCCATTGCATAAAATCGTGCAAATCGCCGTGTTTACGCATCACTTCTTGCCCCGGACGAAGCCATAAATGGAACGTGTTACCGAGGAGTATTTCTGCGCCAGTTGCACGAACTTCTTCCGGTGTCATGCCTTTTACCGTGCCATAAGTGCCCACCGGCATAAACGCCGGGGTTTCAACCGTAAATATACCTTGTGGGCGTTCAAATACCAAGCGACCACGACGGGCGTTGCCACTGGTTTTATCTAATTCATACTTCATTTTATTTCCTCAACGAATAAACAGTTCGAAGGTTTTTAGTCAATAAAAAAGCCTGAGTAACAGGCTTGAGTTGTAGGATTTTAGGTGGAGAACCTAAATAAGTCAATTTCTATTCCATTCCCTTAACATGGGGATTTTTGTTGATAAACATGGCATCGCCATAACTGAAAAAACGATAGCGATTTTCTACCGCACTTTTATATGCATTCATCGTATGGCTAAACCCTGCGAAAGCAGAAACCAGCATAATCAAAGTGCTTTCCGGCAAATGGAAATTGGTAATTAAACAATCCACCACGCGGAATTTTTTGCCCGGATAAATGAAAATAGACGTATCGGAAAAATACGGTTCAATTAACGCTGCACTTTGTTTTTCTTCTGCCGCTAATGCAGCACTTTCAATGGAACGTACGGAAGTTGTTCCCACGGCAATCACGCGCTTGCCGGCTTTCTTGGTGGCTAGAATGGCATCGCAAACCTCTTGCGGCACTTCCACGTATTCTGCGTGCATAACATGATCTTCAATGTTTTCAACACGTACCGGTTGGAATGTTCCTGCGCCCACATGCAAGGTTACAAAGGCGAAATTGACGCCTTTCTCTTTGAGTTTGGCTAGAAGTTCATCATCAAAATGTAAACCGGCTGTCGGTGCGGCAACCGCCCCCGGCACTTTGTTATAGACGGTTTGATAACGTTCTTGATCCGCTTCTTCGTCAGGACGATCAATATAAGGCGGTAAAGGCATATGCCCGATTTGTTGTAAAACGTCAAAAAGTGCGGTCTGTTTTTCAGCGATTTCAATTTCAAATAAACTGCCTTGGCGACCAACCATCAAGGTTTTTACACCGTTGCCTTCGCCTAATTTATCTTCACCTAAAATCAGTTCAGCCCCTTCTTTCGGCGCTTTGGAAGCGCGAACATGGGCAAGAAAACGAGATTCGCTTAATACGCGTTCCACCAAGACTTCTATTTTTCCGCCACTGATTTTGCGCCCGAACATCCGCGCAGGAATAACACGGGTATTATTGAAGATCATCAAATCGCCCGGATGAATCAATTCCAACACATCGGCAAAAGTGCGGTGGAAAATGTCCCCATTTTCGCCATTTAACTGCAATAAACGGCTGGCAGTTCGCTCTGTTTTAGGGTAACGGGCAATCAACTCATCAGGTAAATCAAAATAAAAATCGGCAACACGCATAATGGAACATTTGGTTTGAAAAAGAGGGCGGTAGTCTAGTGCGAATTGGGGAGAATCTCAAGGAAATAAAAGAAATCACGCTAATTTCTTTTGGCGAATATGTAGAAGAAAGTGTTTGTACGGACTAATTGATTCTTTAATCTATGTTTTACTTTTCTCCAGACAAAAAAAAAGCCCTTTCAAGGGGGTAAGGGCTAAAAGTATTTGGAGTCATATTTTTTTAGGGTACGAGTTGCATTATATGCTTCCAAATTAATAATGCAACATTTATTTAACAATAAATTAACTTTTCTTTTCGTGCGGATTGCGCGTGTTGGTATCAACCAAATTTCGCATGAGCAACGCATAATCCAAATGAATATCCTGTGGCACATCTAAAAAGACAAAGTGTCCGTCGCCCAAGGCCGCATCGACTTCCGCATTTTTGCGATTGAGCATTTTGTTGATTTTAAACACGATATTGCCTTGTGGTGTCATCATTTCCACTTCATCACCGAGCAAGAATTTATTCTTCACTGCCACTTCTGCCATGCCAAGTTCATTACGTTTACCGGTGAATTCGCCGACAAATTGTTGACGATCGGAAATGGAGTAGCCGTAGTCATAATTTTGGTATTCATCATGAGTGTGGCGACGTAGGAAACCTTCGGTATAACCACGGTGGGCAAGGGACTCTAAGGTATCCATCAAGCTTTCATCAAATGGTTTGCCGGCAGCCGCATCGTCAATCGCTTTGCGATACACTTGGGCGGTACGGGCACAGTAATAGAAGGATTTGGTACGACCTTCGATTTTTAAGGAATGCACGCCGAGTGAGGTGAGTTTTTCCACATGTTGCACGGCGCGTAAATCTTTCGAGTTCATGAAGTAAGTGCCATGTTCATCTTCAAAGGCGGTCATTTGCTCATCAGGATTTTGCGCTTCGGTGTAAAGGAAAACTTTATCGGTCACTGCGCCTTCGCCCAAGGTTGGGGCGACATTTTTCACCTCAATCTGTTGGCTCGGGTCGAATTTCGGCACGATATTGCCCACATCATCTACTTTGCCTTCTTCCATTTTGTATTCCCAACGGCAGGCATTCGTGCAGGTGCCTTGGTTTGGATCGCGTTTGTTGATATAGCCGGAAAGGAGGCAGCGACCGGAATACGCCATGCAGAGTGCGCCATGCACGAAAATTTCCAGTTCAATATCCGGTACTTGTTGGCGGATTTCGGCGATTTCATCAAGAGAAAGCTCACGCGACAAAATCACGCGGGTTAATCCCATTTGTTTCCAGAATTTCACAGTTGCCCAGTTCACCGCATTGGCTTGCACGGAAAGGTGAATATCAATGTCAGGGAAGTGTTCACGTACCAGCATAATCAAACCGGGATCGGACATGATCAGCGCATCCGGCCCCATGTCGATAACCGGTTGTAAATCCTTAATAAAAGTTTTGAGCTTGGAATTGTGCGGCGCAATGTTCACCACGACATAGAACTTTTTGCCTAGCGCATGGGCTTCATCAATGCCGATTTTTAAATTGGCGTGATTAAATTCATTATTGCGTACGCGTAAGCTGTAACGCGGTTGGCCGGCATACACGGCGTCTGCGCCATAAGCAAAGGCATAACGCATATTTTTTAGGGAGCCGGCAGGGGAGAGTAATTCAGGTTTAAATGAGGTTGTCATAAATGTCTCTTATGGTCTGATGTCAAGTCAGGAATTTGCGCAAGGCAAATCGTAAAGAGGGGTATTTTAGGCGGATTTTGCTTTTTGTAAAGGATAAGTGCGGTGGAAAAATAAAATGTTTTTTAGCGGAGTGAGAATAAAAAAGTGGGCATATAGCCCACTTTCTTGTGAGGGTATTTAGTCTTTACTTTCCGACTGAGAAGAATCCATCATCAGTTCATGTTGCTTCAGAAGTTCTTCTACGGTTTTTCCGTTAATTAGAAAACGGTTATTGTCCCTTTCTAATGTCAGAACATAGTTATCGCCTTCTTCGATAAATATCGGAAATAGTCGTTCTTCCGGTTTAAGCTCAGTCAACAAGGCTTGCCAAAATGGTGAGGCTTTTTTGATTTTTAAACTTTCTTCATCAGAAGTCTCTGCGAGGCCTTTGCTTAGAACAATATTGGTCGTGCTTTGCATATTTTCGATGAACATGTCTGCGATGGACTGTTTATCTTTAGTTGTTTTTAAAGCGCCTTTAAGGTGGATACTCACTGGATACGCTTTTGTGGTTGGATAGGTATTTAAATTGAAGGTGAGGGTTGTGTTATCACTGGCTAAATCTAGATCTTTCCATTGATTTCCAAGGAGTTTTTGTGTTGTTTCCGGTGTGAAATAAGCTGAACACAATGATGCAGTCAACCCAAAGCAAAACTGATTTTCTGCAAATTGAGCAACATTATTCACGGTGAGCGGTAGATTGAACGCAAGATCTTCCATTTGCGCCTGTGCTTCAGACAACGTCAGTTTTTTTAGTGAAAGCGTGGAATTTCCTCGATATTGGTTGTTTTCCTCTGAGCCTTGATGTTTTAACGCTAATGTTTCCAAAGAGACATTTTGGTAATTAAATGCTTGTAATGAGATTTCTGCATTGCTGTTTCCAGCCATTGTGTTTGCCCATTGTTTCTTCAGCTTTAATAAGGTCTTGTTATCTTCTTTGGGGGCATTTTTGATGGAGAGGGCATCTAAATAGAGCGGAATAAATGCCAATTTGTTTTCCAAGTTATAGCCATCAAGTTGATAGACGATTTGAGCTCCTTTGGCTTCCCATTGTTTGCTTTGATCTTCCGGCGTCTGTTTGATGCCGGCAACATTTAATTGCAAAGCCAGATTGGCTTTAGTGAGATCTGCATTTGCCATCGTTAAATTGAGTTTTGCCTCATTTAAATTAAAGTAAGGCTTTTGATTTTTAGGCACATCCACGGATTTGACGGAAAGGGTTCCGTTAAATGTGTGATTTTGCGTGAGGACGGCGGATAAAAAATTGGCTACCTGTTTAATATTTTGCTCACCGTTCAGCTGTTTCTTAAATTCATTGGCAAAATCCACCGCACTTGTTACACCTTGCTGTTGTAGATTCAGCGTTATGCCGTTAATCACGGTTTGGCTTTCTTCTGTAGTACGTTCTTTGTTGGCAATGCGTAAGGTGTCGCTACTTAATTGGGTGGAAAGATCGCGCAAGTCTGTATCAGCCGATTTTGTGACACTGAATTGATAACGGGTATTTTTCAGTTGGATTTTGGTGTTTTCTCCATTTAACAAATCCCATTCGGCGTTTTTAGCATTGAGTTCAAGGTTTGAAATGTCGTATTGGTTTTCACCAACAGGCACAAATTTAATCTGGGCACCAATTTGTTCTAATTTGCTGTTTTTATCATAGTTAAAGCCGCTTAAGTTGGCATTAAGCGCTACGTTTTTTGTGCCTGCATTAAAGTCTAGACTGACTGAAAGCGCTTGCGTTTTGTTCGTAAAATCACGGAAGTCGGTAAGTATGTTTGATTGCAGATAATCGCCAACCGGTGAAAATTTGCTGTTAATGGTGTTTTTATCAATGGTGATATTGAGATCTTTGTTTAATTGACGCACCAATTGTTCGGAAAGTTTCGATTCTGCCGTAATGAAAAAAGGCAATGCCGTCAGTTTGGTAGAAATAATATTGGTTTTTTGACCATCATTATTTTCTAAACTAAAGGTAAGCTCACGACTGAAAAAGTTCTTGGCACTTTCCGTCACATTGAGGCTGAGTTGATTATCTAAAGAATAAGGGAATTTTTGTAAAACCTGATCCACTTGCTGATTGGTATAAAACTGCGCGCCCCCACCAAGTGTAATAATCATGGCAGCAAGGGTTAAAGTGACTTTTCTTTTTTTACTCATGTGATTCTCAAGCTTAGGTTAAGGTTGTTTCGATGACGATACGGAACGCCAACGTTAAAAATGCTGTAAATAATAACCGCACTTTACTCTCTTGAATATAAAGTGCGGTTAAAATTTTAATTATTTTTGATTTTTATTGGTTTTTTAACAGGAAAACGCCTTGTTCGGAAAGATGCACATAGGCTTCTTGCGACGTCGGGTTGAACTGTTCCGGACGGCAGTTAATCAACAAATCTTGACCATGCCATACTGCCACGACTTCCCAATGGTTGCCCATGTACACCGCACTTTTAATCGTGCAACGTTGGGCTTCTGTGCCGGTTTCATGCAGATAAACGGCTTCCGGGCGAACGCCTGCCAAGCAATCCCCATCCGGTAAATTAAATTGCGCCGCATTATTTAAGGCAAGTTCATAGCCATGAATGTTAACGGTATTTCCTTGCAATTTCGCCGGGAAAATACTGGATTCGCCCATGAAGTTAGCCAAGAATAAGGAGTTCGGGCGTTGATACAGATCTTTCGCCGGTGCTTTTTGCATGATTTTCCCTTTATTCATCACGATAACTTCATCGGATACTGCAAAGGCTTCTGTTTGGTCGTGGGTCACGTATAGAGACGTGATGCCAAGGCTTTGTTGTAATTCACGGATTTTTTCCCGCATTGCGCGACGTAAGTTAGCATCAAGGTTACTTAAGGGTTCATCGAACAGTAAGACTTTGGGTTTGAGAACAAGCGCACGAGCAAGCGCCACACGTTGTTGTTGACCCCCGGAGATTTGATCCACATAACGATCTTCAAATCCGGCCAAATCTACCAATTCCAAGGCTTCTTTAACGCGCTGTTTACGCTCTTCCTTGCTCACGTTTTGCATGCGTAAGCCGTAACCGACGTTGTCACCGATGCTCATGTGCGGAAATAATGCGTAGGATTGGAACACGATACAAATATCGCGGTTTTGAATAGACGATTTGGTTACGTCTTCGCCGTCAATGAAAATTTGTCCGGAGGTTGGGTTTTCAAGACCGGCAACCAAACGCAAAATGGTTGTTTTACCGCAACCGGATGGACCAAGTAACGTCACCATGGTGCCGCGTTTAATGGTTAAATCCAAATCATCAATTACCACAGATTTGCCAAAGGCTTTCGTGACATTTTTTAATACTAAGAAATCATTACTCATATTTTTTACCTACAACTTAATTCATTTTTTTCGCTTTGGAACGGGAAATGCGGGTGTCACCAACAATCCAGTCGAAGAATAAAATAATCGCCATCATCACCACGATTAAGATAGAGCCGTATGCAATGGCAATCCCATACTCACCGTCTTCTACACGGTTTAGGATGTATGCGGTTGCTACACGGGTATCCGCAGTTACCAAGAAGATGATTGCACTTACTGTTGTCATGGCACGCACGAAACTGGTGACAAGCGCAGAGAGCAAGGCCGGTTTTAATAATGGCAACACGATATACCACAGGGTTTTCCATGAGCTACCTTTCAGAGAAAGGGAGGCTTCGTCTAGGGATTTATCAAGTTGTCCTAAGCCTGCAATCGCTGCACGCATACCAATTGGCAAATCACGCATCACCATGGAAATCACCACGATAATGCTGGTGCCGGTGATGTACATCGGCGCATTGTTAAAGGCAAGAATGTAAGATACCCCCGCTACGGTGCCTGGTACGGCAAAACAAAGCATGGTTAAGAACTCAAGGGATTTTTTCCCTTGGAAGTCTTTACGCACCACAATATAGGCAATTAATAAACCAAAAATGGCGGTAAGTGGTGCCGCGATACCGGCGTAAATTAAGGTATTAATTAAGGAAGGCCACGCGCCGTCACTTAATCCTTGTCCGAACAACATGGCGTAGTTCTTCAAGGTTAAGGTATAGTCCACACCCCAGTTGACGGTGAAGCTTCCGTAGAAAATACTGCCGTATAAAGCAAGGTTGAAGATAACCCAAGAACCGAGCATGAAAATAATCGTGTATTTCAAGCCGGCAGGGAGTTCTTGTACATCGCCGCGATAAGATTTACCGGAAACGGTCACATAAGAGCGGTTACCAATCCATAAATATTGAATGATAAAAATCGCCAAGGAGAAGATTAACAACATGGAGCCAAGGGTACTGGCGGAGGCGTAATCTAATTGTGAACCGGCAATGTAGAAGTAAATTTGCGTTGCAATAACGTCGAAGCTCCCCCCCAACACCAACGGGTTACTAAAGTCGGCGAGCGATTGGATGAACACGATGAGGAACGAGTTTGCCAAGGCCGGGCGCAGTAACGGGAAAATGATGTTATAGAAGGTTTGATAACGGTTAGCACGCAACGTATAAGACGCTTCTTCAATAGACGGATGCACGGATTTTAATGCACCGTCTAAAATCATGAAGGAAATTGGCGCGAATGCCAAAATCTGCGCAATGGCGATACCGTTAAAACCGTATAACCAGTTGTGATTGGTGAAGCCGAAATTGCTTGATAAAAACTCGGTCACATAACCGGAGCGGCCAAGCATTAAAGTTACCCCTAACCCGACCACAAACGGTGGTGTAACAATCGGCAAAATAGAGAAGATTTTACCGATAAATGCGGTACGGCGTGCGATACGGGTTGTATAAAGGGCAAATGCTAAACCGAATACCGTAGAAACGATACCCACGAAACCGGATAAAAACAAGGAGTTACTGATGACGCGCACAATGTAGCTTTGCGTCAAAATACGCATCACTTGTTGTGGGGCAAAGGTGTCCCCGTCGTAGAACATGGAGACAAAAATCGCCAAGGTTGGATACACGATGAAGAAGAAAATCAGCAAAATAATGCAAAGCAAGGAGGCGATAATAAATTTATCGCCTTGCATGATTTTCAGCTTGGCAAGCGATAGCGTAGCAAGTGCGGTGAAACCAATGAGTAAAACGATCACCGAATAACCCATACTGATTTTTAACACGCTCGCACTGATAAAGGTGAATAGTGTGGCTATTGCCAGTAAGTAAAGTTCCGCTTTAGCTTGGGTGTTGGCGGGTAATTTTAGCCACGGCAACAAACCGTATAAAATCACCGGTAGGAACCAAAAGGCGGTAATGTTAAAAGACGACCACCCCATGGCATCGTAGAATTCGTCGGCAGTGCTATCGAACAAACCGTAATCTAGGGCGTGGGAAGGTAAAACCAAGTATGCAATTAAGGATAAAATGATCCAAAAATGAGCAGAATGTGTTATTGGAAGTTTGTTTGCGTTCATACAACCTCGCATTAGTAGAAAAGTGAAGCAATGCAACAGCGCATTGCTTCTTTAATTTTACTACAATTATTTGGCTAATTTGACATCATCGACCCATTTGGTGATGAGGCGTTTACGTAAATCGGTGGCGCCGTATTTGTCAAAATCATAGTTAATCAGGTTAACGGATTTAAAATCCAACGCATAAGGCGATTGTTGCGCCGTGGTATTGGTTAAAATGGAATAGGCTTCGCCTTTTTGCCATGTTAATTCTTGCGCTTCTTTAGATAAGGCCCAATCCACGAAAAGTTTGGCATTTTCAAGATTGCGTGCGCCTTTAATCACGCTGACACCGCCGATTTCATAACCAGTTCCTTCGCAAGGCACCACTAATTCAACCGGAGCACCTTTAGCTTTTTCTAACGAATATTCGTGTAAAAAGCCGATGCCGATTGCTGTTTCGCCACGGGCGGTATTGCGAGTTGCTGTGTTACCAGATTTGGTATATTGCGAAACGTTTTTGTTTAACGCTTTCAAGTATTTGAAGGCTTCCTCTTCGCCCCAAAGCTGAATATAAGTGGCTAATTGAGTATAGCCTGTACCGGAACTTTGCGGATCCGCTGCTTGAATTTCATTGCGATACATAGGATCAGCTAAATCTTTCCAACATTTTGGTATTGGCAAATTGAGTTTTTGTAAACGTTCAGGGTTCACACCAAAACCTAACACACCAAGATAGATAGCAGAGGAATAGTTACCTTTCGTTTTGGCCGGATCACGGAATTGTTCAACAATTTGTGGCAGATTTGGTGATTTATACGGTTCCAACAAGCCCATTTCGCCCGCTTGGGAATGCGGATCCATTGTACCGCCATACCAAACATCGCCTTGAGGGTTATCTTTTTCCGCATCAATTTTGGCTAAGATAGTGCCCGTGCCGCCACGAATAAAACTGGTTTTTACATCATATTTTTTCTCGAATGCCATGGCTTCTTGCTCGCACATGGTGTTTTGCGCACTGCAATAAATGACTAAGCGACCTTTCGCTGCCGCATTGCCACTTAATAACATTCCACCGAGTACAACACCTGAAAGCGCTAACGCAATTTTTGAGAGTTTCATTTCAACACTCCTGTGTTTTTGATGTCGAGGTAACGCACTTTTGTTGATGTGCGTTCTGATGATAGTGATAGGCTCGCGTCGTAAGGACACGAGCCATCAATATAAGAAAAGTGCGGTAAGAAAAATACAAGAATTTTCGACCGCACTTTAGCGTGTTATTTCGCTAATTTAACGTCTTGAACCCATTTTTCAATTAAGGCTTTGCGTTGTTCGGCGGCGCCGTATTTTTCAAAGTCATAATTGATAAGGTTCAATTTGTTTGGATCAAACGCCGTTGGCGATTGTTCTGCCGTTGTGTTGGTTAAGATTTGTAAGGATTCACCTTGTTTCCATGCCAATTCTTGACCTTCTTTAGATAATGCCCAATCCACGAATAATTTTGCATTGTCGATATTACGCGCGCCTTTTAAGATGCTCACGCCGCCTAACTCATAGCCGGTACCTTCACATGGCACCACGAGTTCCAATGGTGCGCCATTGCGTTTTTCAAGGGCGTAATCGTGTAAGAAACCGATACCCACGACGGCTTCACCGCGAGCCGCGTTACGGGATGGGGTGACACCGGATTTGGTGTATTGGGAAACGTTTGGATGTAAAGCTTTTAAGAAATCAAAGGCTTTGTCTTCGCCCCAAAGTTGTACGAACGTGGCAAGCGCAGTATAGGCTGTACCGGCACTTTGTGGGTCAGCAATTTGTACTTCGCCTTTCAAACGTGGATCCGTTAAGTCTTTCCAGCATTTCGGGACTTCTTTAATGCCTAATTTTTCAAGACGTTCTGTGTTCACGCCGAAACCTAAAATCCCCATGTAAATGGCGGATACGTAGTTACCTTTGGTTTTTGCCGGATCACGGAAACGTTCTACGATTTCATCAATGTGTTTGGATTTGTAAGGTTCGATTAAACCTAATTCAGCCGCTTGCGCTTGTGGGTCGAATGTACCGCCGAACCACACGTCTGCTTGTGGGTTATTTTTTTCCGCTTCTACTTTGGCAAAGGTACTGCCTGAGCCGTTACGAATAAAGGAGGTTTTAACATCATATTTTTCACCAAAGGCTTTCGTGGTGGTTTCGCATAAAATATTCGTCGCACTACAATACACGACTAAACGTCCTTGTGCCGTTGCGGCTTGTGATGCGAATAACCCACCGGCCAAAAGTGCGGTTGAAATTGCAAGAGAAAGTGATTTGAGTTTCATGTTGTACCTCTTTATTGTTCATAAAATGAAAATGTAATATGAATGCGCTCAAGCAAGTGCTTTCAAGGTTTGCATGTTACATAAAATACCCCTTAATTAATGTGAGAAGTCTCACAAAACGAAGAATTTTATGAGCGAATATGTTGCGTAAAAAATTAATTGTAGAAAAATTGTTTGTAAATGGATCTATTTATGTCAAAAAAAGGCTTTTTTCTTTATAATTTCGCCAATTTATTTACCTTAATGAGAGAAAGGGAAACGGTATGTCAGATCATCAAGCATCATCTTGTATTATTATCGCCATTGCAGGCGCTTCGGCTTCAGGAAAAAGTTCTATCGCCTCTACGGTGCACAAAGAGCTTTGTCATGAATTAGGCTGTGAAGAAATCGGTATTATTGCAGAAGATAGTTATTACAAAGATCAAAGCCACTTAGAGATGTCTGAACGGGTCAAAACGAATTATGACCACCCAAATTCTATGGACCGTGATTTGCTCATTGCCCATTTGAAAGCCTTAAAAGCCGGCAACGCCGTTGATATTCCCGTGTATAGTTATGTGGAGCATACCCGAACCGATGAAGTGACCCATTTCACGCCAAAACGTATTGTGATTTTAGAGGGGATTTTATTACTTACAGACGAGCGTGTACGTCAGTTGGCAGATATTTCCGTGTTTGTGGATACGCCGTTAGATATTTGCTTTATTCGTCGTTTACAGCGTGACATGGAAGAACGTGGTCGCACCTTGCAATCCGTCATTGATCAATATCGTGCTACTGTGCGTCCGATGTTTCTGCAATTTATCGAACCGTCTAAACAACACGCTGACATTGTGATCCCTCGTGGTGGTAAAAACCGCATTGCTATCAATATGTTAAAAGCGCAAATTATGCAATTATTAAGCCAAAAATAGGAGCCTGGCATGAGATTATGTGATACTGACATTGAACGTTATCTGGATGAAGGCTTGATTTCTCTGAGTCCACGACCGTCTAACGATAAAATTAATGGTGCGACCATTGATGTTCGTTTGGGGAATTCTTTTCGCGTATTTCGTGAACATTCCGCACCTTACATTGATTTAAGTGGGCCGAAAGAAGAAGTCTCCGCGCAGTTGGAGTCGGTCATGAGCGATGAAATTATTATTGCTGATGATGAAGCCTTCTTCTTGCACCCCGGCATGCTTGCATTAGCGACGACGTTGGAGTCTGTGAAATTACCGGCCAATATTATCGGTTGGCTGGACGGACGTTCTTCTTTAGCGCGTTTGGGTTTAATGGTGCATGTGACGGCACACCGTATCGATCCGGGTTGGGAAGGCAAAATTGTATTGGAGTTTTATAATTCCGGTAAATTGCCGTTGGCGTTGCGTCCGAATATGGTGATTGGCGCCTTGAGTTTTGAAGTGTTAAGTGGCGCAGCGGCACGTCCGTATAACAGCCGTAAAGATGCTAAATACAAAAATCAACAAAATGCGGTTGCCAGTCGCATCGATGAGGATAAATAAATGAAAAAGATCGCCTTGATGACGCTGGTCGTGTTGTTGGCGATCTTGGCTTTTTTTCATGTTCAACTTAACAAACTCGAAAGTGCGGTGACAGCCAAATTGGCACAATATGAAACTGCATTTCAACATCTTAGTATCGGTCTTTTCCCACAGCCTTATGTCTCTTTTGAAGGGGTTAAACACAACCAAATTTCTATTGAAAAATTAAAAGGAATATTTAATTTTTCTGCCTTAATTTCCGGCAATATGCAACTTAAGCAGCTGGATATGCAACGTATTCGTTTTTCCGATAATGCGCTTAATTCTGCTGATATGCACATGTATTTTTCCGATTTCAGTTTGAATAATCTTCAACAAGATCGCGTGCTTTTCAATGAGCCACATTCGTTTTCTCTTGAATGGGATAAGCCGTTATATGGAACTCAAAAAAGTTTCACTTTTCGTTTCAATAAAGGTGAAATTTCCCGGTTCGCAGAAAAAGACTTTGCCGTTGTTTTTGAAGAGGTTGAGCTAAACCAACAACCCTTAGGAACCCTCCGAGCGGAAGTGGATTTGTCCAAATATACCAAATACGTCATTGCCGATATCATTTCGGATTGTGATCTTATTTGTATTGCTCATGTGGATTATGCGAGTTATCCCGGCCAAAGTGCGGTCAGTTTTTGGGGTAAAAATTATCCTATTGAACGTTTGCTAGGAATATTTAATTTTCCGAATACGGTGACGGGTAACAGCGATTTTGATATTGCCCTAGAGTTCGTTCAGTCAAAGGTGAAAAACGGTCGGTTCCATTTTAGTGCGCATGATGGCGAGTTATCCGGCGTGAATCTATTGGAGCTCGCCGGGCAGTATTTGCCGATAAATTGGAATGAAGCAGAACTCAAGCAAAAAGGCAAAATTAAAACGCCTTATGAAAAATTGGTAACGAGTTTTACGTTAAATGAAAGCAAATTAAAGATTGATAGAATAACGCTAAAAACCACCGCACTTTTGGGGCAGGGTTCTGGCCAAGTGGATTTAAATGCAATGCAATGCGACATCCATTTGAACCTCAGTTTAGCAAATGAAAAATATGCTGACCTTTCCTTGCCGATTCATTTTTTTGATAGCTGTTATTCGCCTCAATACGAATTACAGATCAATAAAGATTTTCGTAAGAAAATCAAAGAACTGATTAAACGCAAATTAAAGTAGTTTTTCTCTATGTACTCTTTACAAATCGTTCGGCGTCTGAAATTTTTTCGTGTTATTTTGCTGGCATTTGCTGGATTTGTCTTTAATACCACAGAGTTCTTGCCGGTCGCTTTATTGTCAGATATTGCCGACAGTTTTCACATTCCGGTGGAACAAGCCGGCTTGATGATCACTCTCTATGCTTGGATTGTGTCGCTCATGTCGTTGCCTTTTATGCTCATGACAGCAAAACTGGAGCGACGCAGTTTACTCATTAAATTATTGATTGTTTTTGTGGTAAGCCATGTGCTTTCTGTGTTGGCGTGGGACTTTTGGGTATTACTGCTTTCTCGCATCGGTATTGCCTTTACCCATGCGATCTTTTGGTCCATTACCGCTTCACTTGCCGTGCGCGTTGCGCCGAAAGATAAAAAAGCACAGGCTATTGGATTATTGGCGATGGGCAGTGCGTTAGCAATGGTGCTCGGTTTACCTCTTGGGCGAGTTATCGGGCAATATTTTGGCTGGCGCGAGGCGTTTGCCATTATTGCCGTGTTAGCGTTTACGATTTTAATTTTGCTTTATCGTTTCTTACCACATTTGGAAAGTCGTAATGCCGGCTCGTTGCGCAGTCTTCCGTTACTGATCAAACGCCCTTTATTACTTGGGCTTTATGCTTTAACCATATTGATTATTTCAGCACACTTCACGGCGTATAGTTATATAGAGCCTTTTATGGTGCGTATCGGTGAAATGAGCGATGCTGCCGCTACGGCGATTCTCTTGATTTTCGGGTTGTCGGGCATTATAGCCAGTTTGCTGTTTAATCGCTTTTATCAACGTTCGCCTACCGTTTTTTTATTGACTTCTATGGGCATTTTAATGCTTTCTCTTGTTTTATTGCTGCCACTAAGCGAGAGCCAATTTTCGATGTTTTTACTGGCGTTTATTTGGGGCATTGGTATTTCGGGCATCGGTTTAAGTTTACAAGTGCGCGTGTTACAACTGGCATCCGATGCAACGGATGTGGCAATGGCAATTTATTCAGGTTTATATAATGTCGGTATTGGTGGTGGCGCACTATTGGGCAATCAAGTGATGCAGCACCTCGGGTTGGCAAATATTGGTTTTTCCGGTGCGGCATTTGCCATGTTAGGTATTGGTCTTTTTGTTTATCTTCATCTCCGTTACGGTCAATCGCAAGGAAATGCGTTGGATTAACTCAGGCAAAAAGAGACTTGGTAGCAAGGGAGTTAAAAAAAGTGCGGTCGAAAAATCATGATATTTTCGACCGCACTTTAGTTTTATTTTTTCGATTTCTTAATAAACTTCATCAAACGTTTACGTTTACGTAATTGATTCGGCGTGAGTTTATTTCGTTTGCCGGCAAACGGGTTGTTACCCTCTTGGAATTGCAGACGAATCGGCGAACCGATAATTTTCAGGCTGCGACGGAAATGGTTGGATAAATAACGTTTGTAAGAATCCGGCAGTTTATCCACTTGGTTACCATGAATCACAATGATTGGCGGATTGTAGCCACCCGGGTGAGCATATTTTAGTTTCACACGACGACCGCTAATCATTGGTGGCTGATGTTCGTCCACCGCAATTTGCAGAATACGAGTCAGCATAGATGTTGTCATTTTCTGCGTCGCGCATTCGTAGGCTTCTTTGACGGAATCAAATAAATTACCAACGCCGCTGCCGTGTAAGGCTGAAATAAAGTGTACGCGGGCAAAATCAATAAAATCTAAACGGCGATCTAACTCGGATTTCACGCGATCTTTAACATCGGTGTCCAATCCATCCCATTTGTTCACCACAATTACCAGAGAACGGCCGGCATTTAAAATAAAGCCGAGGAGGGACAAGTCTTGGTCGGAGATGTTCTCACGGGCGTCAATAACCAATAGCACTACGTTGGCGTCTTGAATAGCTTGTAGCGTTTTGATCACAGAGAATTTTTCTACCGCTAAATGAACTTTACCGCGTTTACGCACACCGGCTGTGTCGATTAACGTGTAATTTTGGCCATCACGTTCCATTGGAATGTAAATACTGTCGCGAGTAGTGCCCGGCATATCGTAAACCACCACGCGATCTTCACCTAAAATGCGGTTAGTCAAAGTGGATTTGCCTACGTTCGGGCGACCTACAATGGCGATTTTAATGTTTTGGTTATCCGGTGTTTGTTCTTGTGCTAGTTCTTCATCTAAAAGTGCGGTGTCTTCTTCGTTTGAAAAATCGAAATCTTCGTCCCATTCATCAAATTCAGCAACCTCGGAAGAAACATCCGTGGTTTCGACCGCACTTTCTTCTGTTTTTTCTGCGTCTTCTGCTATTTTTTCTGCTAATGGGGTAAGCACTTGTTCCATTAAGCTGGCGATACCACGGCCTTGAGAGGCGGCAATCTGGGCAATTTCACCTAGGCCTAATTGATAGAACTCTGCGCAGTGGGAGTCAGCATCAATGCCGTCCACTTTGTTGGCAACTACCACGGTGGTTTTGTTCTGGCGTTGGCGCAAATAGTTTGCAATGCCGATATCTGCTGACGTTAAGCCGGCACGGGCATCCACTAAGAATAAAACGATGTCTGCTTCTTCAATGGCAAGCAACGATTGCTCCGCCATTTTTTCTTCTACGCCTTCTTCTGTGCCGTCGATACCGCCGGTATCAATGACGATGAAATCGTGTCCGGCAAGATGCGCTTGGCCATATTTACGATCGCGGGTTAGACCTGGAAAGTCAGCGACTAATGCATCACGGGTGCGGGTGAGACGATTGAATAGGGTTGATTTGCCCACGTTTGGGCGACCAACTAAGGCAACTACGGGAGTTGTCATAAAAACCTCTTATAAATGAATGTGCCACGGGAATATTGATATCGGCACTTGAAAAATGACCGGCATTATAGCGGATTTTGGCAGTGATGAGAAATGACAAGGGTTGGACGAAACAATTTATTTCTAAAAATCACTTTAAAATTTTTGCGTTGGTATTATATTAAAATAGACGAAAATTTGTACTGTTCATCTTCACGATTCATCAAGTTACCCTAAGCTGCTCAGAATTTAGCGAAAAATTAAACCGAATAATATGATTTAAAAATTAAAGAAATAAGGATAACTATGGCAAAAAGAAATTATTACGAGATATTGGGCGTAGATGAAAACGCCGATCTCGACACAATAAAAAAAGCGTACCGCAAATTGGTGCGCAAATATCACCCGGATGTTAGCAAAGAACCTGATGCGGTGCAGAAAACTGCCGAAGTGAATGAAGCTTATGAAACACTGAAAGACACACAAAAACGGACAGAATATGATGAAATGTTGGCTAATCCATTTGACGGTACAAGCCAAACGCGAGGCAACCCATTTGAGGGGGCTTACGGCGACACCAATGGTTTCCGTCATTATGAATTCCATTCCGGTGATGATGAGCCATTCGGGCAAGGAGATTTTCATTTCGAAGATTTATTCTCTGCCTTTGGGCGTCGAGGACAACAATCACATACTCGCCAAACAGGGCCAATGAAAGGCGAAGATCAGCATGCTGAACTCAGTATTGATATTGCCGCCGCTTATGACGGCACTGAGCGTTCTGTGACTCTAAATGTGCCGACTATTGATGAATATGGCAGAATTACTCAACAAAACAAAACATTAAACGTAAAAATTCCGAAAGGTATTACGGAAGGACAACAAATCCGTTTGGCGCGCCAAGGTTTGCCGGGCATTAATGGAGGAGAAAACGGTGATTTATATTTGAAAATTCGCTTCCATGAACGCCCCGATCTTTATGTGAAAAATAAAAAAGACGTTTGTCAAACTATCGATGTATTCCCATGGCTGGCGGCATTGGGTGGCAAAATTCAGGTTGTAACCCTTGGCGGACGTCTGCAACTCAACTTGCCGGCTAACAGCCAAAATGGCAAAAGCATTCGTTTGAAAGGCAAAGGTATTCCGGCTAAAGAACCGGGTGATTTATATTTGAATATTCGCATTTTGGTGCCACCGGTTGAGGATGACGCCGACCGTGCCGCATGGGAGCAAATTGCCACACATTTCGCCAGCAAACAGGCATAAAATAGAACAAGGAATTGAAATGATGAATCAAGATATTGATATCAAATTGAGCTTTAATGAAATGTTGAAAGTCTGTTCTGATGATCGTCAGTGGTTACTGGAACTGATTGAAGAAGGCGTGATTTCAGTGGATGGGCGACCCGAGCAGGCGATTTTCAGCGGTTTCCAAATGGCCCGCGTGCGTCGGGCTTGCCGTTTGCGGCATGATTTTGATGCCAGTGTACCTGCGCTAAGTTTGATTATGCGTCTATTGGACGAAGTAGAAGAATTACGTAAACAGAATCATCCTTTTTCCTTACTGGATGAGGTGTAAATAGGCTAAAAGTGCAGTCATTTTTGATGATATCTTTATGTTGTTAATGAAATAATTTACCCGTATGTGATGTGTAGATTTTATTGTTAGAAACTTGAAAAGGAGAAATGCTATGTTAAAAAACATTGAAAAAGCCACAGTACTAAAACTTAATGATCTATTGACATATCAGGACGGACAGGTCATCAGTAAAACCTTCTCGCAAAATCCGGCGGTGGGATTGACTATGTTTTGTTTACCGAAAGGCGAAGAAATCAGTGCGCATAAATCACGTGGTGATGCTTTAGTTACTATACTGGAAGGCAAGGCCCGAATTACGATTGACACCACTGATTATGATGTCAATGCCGGCGAAAGTATTGTCCTTCCGGCGGACATTCCTCATGCGCTATATGCATTGGAAAATTTTAAAATGTTTTTGACTGTGGTATTTCCGAAAGAAGGAAGATAGTTAGAAGAGAAAGGAGGCGCTTGGGGAAAGCGCCTTTATTTTTATGTTTTGAATAGTTGCGCATTTGCTAGAATTAAGAAAGGTAGTTTAGTGAAAAAGTGTTCATTACTTATGCGATATAGAAACTCGTTACACATGACAAAAAGTAGTGAGGAACAATAAAAAATAAATTTCTGGCATCATTTTATTCTTTATATGACGAAGAGAATGTACTTTTAAAGATGAGTACGAGAGGAATAATGTAACTGATGAACTTCAAAGAAGTGGCGGAACGGACGGGACTCGAACCCGCGACCCCCTGCGTGACAGGCAGGTATTCTAACCAGCTGAACTACCGCTCCGAATTAGAATAGATAAAATTGGCGGAATGGACGGGACTCGAACCCGCGACCCCCTGCGTGACAGGCAGGTATTCTAACCAGCTGAACTACCACTCCGCACAGGTGAGGTGCATAATAATGGCGACAGAGCATTCCGTCAACTTTTTTTTTCTCTTTTGGTCTTACTTGTTTAATCGGTGAACGATTTATTTAGTGCAAGGTTTCTTCTTGAGATTGGCGTGTCCACAAGCAATTATCTTTGCTTTTTTTATTGATTAATTTGAGGTATTCCAAATGCGCCTGCAACTCGTCTTCAGTGGGGGTAAGTAAGCGTAAATTATGTGAAAACGCGACCGCACTTTGTACCTGTTGCTCGTTCACATGTTGAATAATTTCTGATTCGTTTTCATCAAAAAGACTGGTTTGCCCGCCTGTCATGGCAAGGTAAACGTCTGCTAGAATTTCCGCATCCAGTAACGCGCCGTGCAAGGTTCGTTTACTGTTATCAATGCCTAAACGGCTACATAGTGCATCCAAGTTATTTTTCTTGCCCGGATACATTTGACGCGCCATTGTGAGCGTATCGGTCACTTGGCAAATATCGTTGGTTTTTATCGGTAAGTTGAGTTTGGCAAATTCATAATCCATGAACCCCACGTCGAAGGGCGCGTTGTGAATCAACAACTCGGCACCTTTAATATACTCAATAAATTCATTGGCAATTTGACTGAAATCCGGTTTATCCACAAGCATTTCATCGGTGATGCCGTGTACTTTAATTGCTTCAGGGTCAACGGGGCGATTGGGTTTGATGTAAATGTGAAAATTATTGCCGGTGTAGCGACGATTGATCATTTCCACTGCACCGATTTCAATGATGCAATGGCCTTCATAGTGGGCGCCCAGCTGGTTCATACCGGTGGTTTCCGTATCCAGTACAATCTGGCGATTCGGGTTAATTTGAATACTCATAACTTGACTTTTTATCCGCAAAAATTTCGGGTATTATCGCCCCATTTAAAATAAATTAGTAGTCAATATGCGCAAACAAATCGAAATTTTTACCGATGGATCTTGCCTTGGCAATCCCGGCCCGGGTGGCATTGGCATCCTATTACGTTATAAACAACATGAAAAACAGTTGTCCAAAGGTTTCTTGTTAACGACCAATAATCGCATGGAATTGTTGGCTGTGGTGGAAGCGTTAAATAGCTTGAAAGAACCTTGTGACATCCATTTATACAGCGATAGTCAATACATGAAAAATGGCATTACACAATGGATTTTCAATTGGAAGAAAAATAATTGGAAGGCGAGTAGTGGCAAAGCGGTGAAAAATCAAGATTTATGGATTGCGTTAGATCAGGCTATTGCTCGCCACAATGTGGATTGGCGCTGGGTAAAAGGGCACGCGGGACATCGTGAAAATGAAATTTGCGATCAACTGGCAAAACAAGGCGCCGAAAATCCGACATTGAATGATGAGGGCTATCAGCCGGAAACGTAAATCTTCTTAAAAAGAAACCGCACTTTATACGATGAAATATAAAGTGCGGTTTGTTTTTTCTGTGTTTTTAATTATTGTCGTTGGACGTATGTGCGATAGCTAAAAACTCCTCAAAAAACGTTGGGAATGTTTTGGCTGTGCAGTCTGGATCCAAAATGGTGATGGGCGTGTCAGATAAGGCGACCAAGGCGAAACACATCGCCATACGGTGATCGTTATAGGTTTTGATTTCTGCGGTCTTAAAATCCGTTAATTTTAAGGGTTGAATACGAATAAAATCCTCGCCTTCCTCCACGTCAGCACCCACTTTGCGTAGTTCGGTTGCCATGGCGGTTAAGCGATCCGTTTCTTTCACTCGCCAGTTATAAATGTTACGAATCACGGTTTCCCCTTCGGCAAACAACGCAGTCGTGGCAATGGTCATGGCCGCATCGGGAATATGGTTCATGTCCATATCCACACCGTGCAACGGCGCTTGTTCTGCTTCAATGAAATCCTCGCCCCACGTAATTTTTGCCCCCATTTTTTCTAACACATCGGCAAATAAACGGTCGCCTTGAATACTGTTTTTGCCGATGCCTGTGACTTTCACTTTGCCCTTAATGGCGCCTGCTGCCAAGAAATAGGACGCAGAGGATGCGTCACCTTCCACCAAGAAAGCGCCTGGTGATTGGTAAGATTGTTTGCCTTTCACGATAAAGCGTTGATAGTTTTGGTTTTCAACTTCCACACCGAAGATTTTCATCATGTTAAGGGTGATGTCGATATAGGGTTTAGAAACTAATTCACCAATAATTTCAATTTCACTGTCGCCTTCTGCAAGGGGGGCTGCCATTAAAAGTGCGGTCAAAAATTGCGATGAAATAGAACCGTTGATTTTAATCGTGCCACCACGCAAACCGGTGTTACGAATGGCAATCGGCGGATAGCCCTCGTTTTCTAAATAACGAATGTCTGCGCCCGCTTGCAACAGAGTGTCTATTAAGTGCTGAATCGGGCGCTCTTTCATGCGCGGCTCGCCGGTTAAAATCACTTCATTTTGTACGGAAGCGCCTTCACGCGCCAAACAAAGTGCCGCTGCCAACGGACGCATGGCGGTGCCGGCATTGCCTAAAAATAACGCTAAGCCGTCATGCCATTGAAAGGCACCACCTAAGCCCTGCACTTTGCAGACGGATTTATCGTCAGACAGCGAATATTGCACACCGAGGTGTTTTAAGGCGTTGAGCATGTGGCGGATGTCGTCGCTGTCTAATAAATTGGTGACGTTGGTCGTCCCATGTGCCAATGCGGCCAATAATAGGGCACGATTGGAGAGGCTTTTCGAGCCGGGCAGGTTGATCGTGCCTTCTACATGATGGATCGGGTTAAGGGTAATGGAAGTGGCGTGTTGCATAAATCGTCCGTTAGATGCCTAAAATTTCGCTAAGTGCGGTTAAAAAACGCTGATTTTCTTCCGGCAAGCCGATGCTGATACGCAAATGGTTCGGCAATCCGTAACCGGCAAGCGGACGTACGATCACGCCTTTGCGTAACAGTGCTTGATAAATCGGTGCGGCAGGTTGCTGTAAATCCAACATCACGAAGTTGCCCTTGGACGGCACATAACGCAAACCTTTTTCATCAAAGAAGTTTTGTAATAATTGCAGTCCGATACTGTTATTTTCTGCCACTTTGGCGACAAATTCATCGTCTTGAATGGCAGCAGTTGCTGCGGCAAGGGCAAGACTGTTGCAGTTAAAGGGTTGGCGTACACGATTTAACAAGCCCGCAATTTCTGTTGAGGAAACGGCGTAACCGATGCGCAAACCGGCTAAGCCGTAGGCTTTGGATAGGGTGCGGCACACGATCAGGTTCGGATATTTTGCCAACAAGCCGAAAGAATCCACGCGTTCATTCGGTTCGGTAAATTCCACATAGGCTTCATCCAACGCGACAATCACTTGCGGTGGCACTTGGGCTAAAAAGTCGGCAATTTCCACCGCACTTGAGAAACTACCCGTTGGGTTATTGGGATTAGCGATGTAGATTAATTTGGTGTTGGGCGTGATCGCTTTCAGAAAAGCAGGCAAATCGTTGCCATAATTTTTCGCCGGAATTTCTACCCGTCTGGCATTCAAGGCTTGACTAATTAATGGGTAAACAATGAAGCCATATTGGGAATAAATCACTTCGTCTTGCTCAGAAGCAAAAGTGTGCGCAATGAGTTCGATTAAATCGTTGGAGCCGTTACCAAGCGTGATTTGTTCAGGCTGTAAGCCGAATTTTTTGGCTACCGCTTGTTTGAAATAAAATCCGTTGGAATCAGGGTAAAGATGAAGATTGTCTAATTGTGCCTGAATCGCTTTTTTAGCACTGGGCGGTAAACCGAACGGATTTTCGTTCGAAGCGAGTTTGATGATATTTTTAATGCCTAATTCGCGTTCTAATTCTTCAATGGGCTTGCCAGCTTGGTAAGGTGAAAGCGCTTTTACGCCCGTATTGGCACGATCAAGATATTGCATAAGATGCTCCGAGTAAGAATGAAAGGAAAGAAAAGTGCGGTAGATTTTTACGATAAGTTTAGACCGCACTTTTAAGAGGGCTATGCGTTTTCTTTGGCAAATTTTTGCATGAATTGGATCAATGCTTGTACCCCTTCAATCGGCATGGCGTTATAAATAGACGCGCGCATACCGCCTAACACTTTGTGTCCTTTTAACGCTTGTAATCCTGCTGCGGTGGCTTCTGCAACGAATTTTGCATTCAATTCGTCATTGCCCGTGGTGAAGGTCACGTTCATTAAAGAGCGGTTGGCTTTTGCCACGTTATTTTGGTAGAAATCGCTACCGTCTAAATAATCGTAAAGCAATTTAGCTTTGGCAAGGTTACGTTGTTCGATTTCCGGCAAACCACCGATAGACAATAAATGTTTGAACACTAAAGCACATAAATACCAAGCGAACGTTGGTGGCGTATTGATCATGGAATCGCTGTTTTTCTGCGTTTCATAATTCCAAATGGATGGCGTGGCTTTACGGGCTTTGCCAATTAAATCATCACGCACGATAACAATGGTGATCCCTGCCGGGCCAAGGTTTTTTTGCGCGCCGGCGTAAATTAAACCGAATTTGCTGATATCTATTTTGCGGGAAAGAATGGTAGAGGATAAGTCGCCCACTAATACGGCGTTGCCGACGTTTGGCACATCAAAAATTTCCACGCCACTGATAGTTTCGTTCGGGCAGTAGTGAACATAATCGTATTGTTCGGCAATATCGCTAAAATCAAGAGATTTGACTTTGAGTTCATCGCCCTGTTCTAAAATGTTGATTTCATCAATTTCACCGAAAGAACGGGCTTCTTTCGCTGCGGTAGCAGACCAGTGTCCACTGTTTAAATACAACGCTTTGCCGTTTTCACGCAATAAATTCATTGGAATGGCGGCAAATTGACCGCGCGCGCCGCCTTGTAAAAATAGTACTTGGTAGTTTTCAGGAATGTTATAGAGTTTGCGAAAATCCGCTTGGGATTGGGCGATTAATTCCATGAACAATTTGCCGCGGTGGCTCACTTCCATGACCGAGGTGCCTTGCCCCTGCCAGTTTAATAATTCTTGTTGTGCTTGTTCTAAAACTGCTTTGGGCATCATTGCCGGACCGGCACTGAAATTAAATACATTTGCCATGGGATTTCCTCTGATTTAGTGAAAAATTGATTTCAGTTTTATCACCTCACCGTTTTCTAATCAATGATTTTTACGGAAATTTTTTGAATTTATCGGGAGGGGAAATAATCCCCTTTTAAAACGGGGAATTTTTTGACGAAATCCACAAAAAAGGCTACATTATCGCCAATTCATTTTTACTATAAGGGAGCAAATCAATGGAAAACGTCAACAAGTCTTTTCAGGATGTTTTGGAGTATGTGCGTATGTATCGCTTAAAAAATAAACTGTTGCGCGATATGGACGATAACAATCGTAAGATTCGCGATAACCAAAAACGGGTGTTGTTGCTAGAGAACTTAGATCAATATATTCGTGATGATATGTCGATTCGAGATGTACGTACTATCATTGAAAGCATGCGGGATGATTACGAAAATCGTGTTGACGACTACATTATTCGCAACGCCGAATTATCTAAACAACGCCGCGAAATCAGTAGCAAAATGAAAAATCAAATTAATCCTCCCTGTGAATTTGCTAAAAAGTCGTAAATCTTACTATTTAATTTAACGAAACGCTGACTAAGTTCAGCGTTTTTTGTGGGTTTTATCGAGAAAATAAGATAAAAATAGACCGCACTCTGAATCTAAAAATCAAAGTGCGGTCTTTTTTTATGTGTTTTCTTTTGAACCTATTTAACTGTTCAATGCCGTATCGATTACAGCAAGAGCTTCTTCTATTGTTTCGCAATTCAAGAATTTTTGAATGTTTACGCCATCATCGCTGTTAGGATCGTCAAAGATTTGAGTAATTTCCATAATACCTTCCATGTGAGTATTGGAATCGCTGCCTGCAAGTGTCAGTAACACAGAAACAAATTCGCCGTCGAGATCCACCGGCCTACTTAACGTTGTTAGAGCAAAAGCAGTTTTAATCACACCTTCTTCCGGACGTGCGTGTGGCATAGCAAGCCCCGGAGCGATCACGATGTAAGGACCAAGTTTTTTTATATTATTGACGATATGCTCATAATAACGAGGTTCAATAGCGCCAGAGTCAACCAATAAATCCGTACCGATTTTTATGGCTTCTTCCCAAGTGTTTGCAGTTTGATTGAGTTTAATGGAATTATTTTCAATCAGTGATTCTTTTAACATGATGTTACTCCTTTTAAAGATGATTTCCCCTGTGGAACAGGGGAAATGGGTAACCGAACCGCGCTCGAGCAAGTTGATTGTAATATTGCTCTTTATTGTAGAATCTCAAAGTGCGGTCTTTTTTTAGGTGTTTTTACCCGACCACAAACGGCAGATAGCCTGCACGGATAGCGAATGGGATGGACGTAATGATTACGCCAAGAACTAAAACGAGCATCAATGTTACTTTGCCGCCCCAGACTTTATACGGCAAATTCGGGTGAATGCGGCGCGCTTTCCATACCAGCGAAACCGGAAGAACCACGGCGTAGAACGCAAACATTTGACCGGCATAGCCTAACGCTAAAATAAAACCTTGTGGGTAGAATAAGGCGAAGACGATTGGCGGAATGAACGTCATTAAACCTAAGGAAAAACGCCCTGCATCGATGTTAAAAGAACGTTTTAACAAGTCTTCAATACATTCTAATAAGCCAAGCCCCACACCCAAGAATGAGGTGATTAACGCCAAGGTGGAGAAGATCTTCACGGCGTTTGCCATCATACTGCTTTGGGTAATGGTTAACGTGGCAGTCACTAAGCCGTTCAGCGTGGCATCTTGTTGCAAGATTTGTAGAAACTCATTTTGTGTGAGCAAACCGTGGGTGGAGAGTTGCCATAAAATGTAGGCGAACAAGGTGATACCGGAACCCACTAAAATGGAAATGCGCAAGGCTTTGACATTGCCACCGAGGTATTTGTTTAAGCTTGGTATAGAACCGTGGAAACCAAACGCGGTGAAAAATACAGGGCTGGCGGAAATGATCAGCGCATTATCAATGGGCATTGCCATCAAGTTGTCGAGTTTAATTTCCGGCAACATCAAACTTAACACCATCACGAATGTGGCAATCATCACAAAGAACAACACACGGTTAATTTTATCTACGCTGTGCGTACCGATAATGATAAACGCGCCAAAGAAAAGGGTGAAAATCAATACGGCGACTTTGCCGGTGGTATCACGATCAACGATGGTTGGTAGCGTATCGGTCAACAAAGAACCGCCACCGCTGATGTAGGCCGCAATGAGCGCGTATAAAAAGACAATTAATACGGTGGTGGAAACAATCCGTCCCGGGCGACCGAAATATTGCTCTGCCAATGTGCCGATGCCGGCGTCACTTGGTGCGGTTTGGTAAAGCTCAACGAACAGCAACGCACTAAAGGTTAAAAGCGCCCAAAGCCCGAGCAGAAGAAATAAGGTAGCGCCAAAACCAATGCCGGCGGAGGTTAACGGCATGGCTAACATGCCTGCGCCAATCATGGTACCTGCCACGAGCAGCGTACTTCCCACTGTTTTATTCATAGATGTTCCTTATTGTGTATTTAAAAATTGACACTGATTGTATTTTAAATTTTACACTATGTAAAATAGAGAATGTGATATGACTCACAAAATGTTAATTTTCTATGAAGTTTTAGAGTGGTTTGTCTATGATTTAGAACCTTTGTTTGCTATTGAGCCTTTGCCATGGTATGGGGAAATGACTTTCAAAAGCTTGATATATCACCTATCAAAACAACATTATACTTTTGGTTATTGTGTAATGAATTATTTACGGCGTGCTGGCGAAATCACGTTATTGGATTAAAATAGTGAGATGGTAGTTATTTGAAAGGACAGGAAAATACCCGTCATTAAGGATATTTCTAGGTTAAAGTGCGGTTAGAAAAACGAATGGATTTTTAACCGCACTTTTGGCTTTATAAAAGAAGCATCAAGCAATGTCGGGGAATTGCTCTTGCATTAAGGCTTCAAAATCGGTGCAACCGCCAATGGATTTGTCGTCAATTAATACCTGCGGCACGGTGTGTACCGGTTTGCCGATGATTTTCGCAATGTCTTCTTTTGTCATGCCCTGTTCGATGATGTCGATGTAACGATAATCAACATTTTCCACGGCATTTTTTAGTTTTTCGGCTAAGTTTTTCGCACGTACGCAATACGGGCAACTTAAGCGTCCATAAATAGTAACAAACATAATTTTTCCTTGTTGTGATGAATCAGTAACGTGATTCTACGACCTCTCTAAAAAAGAATAAAGGGGTTTTGGGGAGAGCGCGTAATTAGTGTAAGATAGAGTCGATTTTGTGTTTGTTACAGTAAGGAATGTTTATGTCTGAGAAAAAACTTACTTCTTCGACGTTAGATTGTATTTTAGCTCACCGCTCTATTCGTCAATTTACTCATGAGCCTGTGTCTGACAAAGTGATTGAACAGCTTGTGAATGCAGCGCGTTTTGCCTCTACATCTAACCATTTGCAATGTGTTTCTATCGTGCGCATCACTGATCCGGCTATTCGTGAGCAAATGATGGCATACAGCTCCAATCAGGAATATGTGAAATTCGCCCCGGAGTTTTGGGTGTTCTGCGTTGATTTCCATAAACATAAACAAATTTGCCCAACAGCACAGTTGGGTTATGCGGAAGTGTTGCTCATCGGTGCGGTAGATACCGGTATCATGTCGCAAAATGTCTTGTTGGCGGCGGAAAGTTTAGGACTCGGTGGTGTGTATATCGGTTCTTTGCGTAATGAAATGGAAGCGGTTGGCAAGTTGTTAAATCTACCGGAACATTGTTTACCGATGGTGGGCATGTGTTTGGGGTATCCGGATCAGGATCCACCGACAAAACCACGTTTGCCGAAAGAAACCCTGTTCTTTGAAAACGCCTATCAGCCGTTGGATACCACTAAATTTGATGAATATAACGCCACCGTTGCGGAATATTATCGTCAGCGCAGCAACATTGACATGGATTGGTCGCGTAATGTGATTAAGAGCTTGGATAAGCCGATTCGCCCGAAAGTGTTGGCTTATTTGCAACAACAAGGTTTCATTAAAAAGTAATTTTTTATGAAATTGTTAATGTTGTGTCGTGAGCCGCGTTTGTACAGTTGTCAGCGGCTAAAACGTGCGGCGGAAGAAAACGGGCATCAAATGGATATTTGGGATCCGAATCGTTGCTTGATAAAACTTCTTAAAAATCCACCGCACTTTGCTTTGTATTATCAGGCAGACCTTGAAAGTGAGGCACAATTATTACCGCAATATGATGCAGTTTTGCCTCGTTTTGGCACGACCAGTATGCTCATGGGCTGTCGCGTATTGCATTATTTCCAAGCTTTAGGTATTCCTTGTCTGAATAATGTAGAGGCTTTTCGTCATGCTCGAGATAAGTGGCTGAGCCTACAGATGTTGTTACAACATGGCATTGCCGTGCCGGATTCTTTATTGGCAGGCATGGAAGTGGAGGCTAATCATGCGGTACAACACATCGGTGCCCCGACTATCTTGAAAACCTTAAGCGGTTCGCAAGGTATTGGCGTAATTTTGGCGGAGCGGGCACAAAGTGCGGTCAGTATTTTGGACACATTAAAGCAATCGGATGTGCCTGTCTTGTTGCAAGAATTTGTAACGGAAGCCAACGGCACCGATTTACGCTGTTTCGTGATTGGTGGACGGGTGGTTGCCGCCATGCAACGTGTCGGGCAGAACGGGGAGTTTCGCGCAAATTGCCACCGTGGCGCCACTGCAGAAAAAGTGATACTGACCGAACAGGAAAAGCAAATCGCTTTAAATGCCACGAAAGCCTTGGGCTTGGATGTTGCGGGGGTAGATTTAATTCGTTCGGCAAATGGCCCGTTGGTGTTGGAAGTAAACGCCAGCCCGGGGCTTGAAATGATTGAGAAAACCAGCGGTATTAATATCGCGTTGCAGATGATTTTATATTTAGAGCAGAAAACCCGTAATCAAGTGGGAGTAATAAAATGATTATTTATTTACATGGTTTTGATTCCAGCAGCCCCGGTAATCATGAAAAAGTCATGCAGTTAAAATTTATTGACAGCGACGTGCGTTTTATTAATTACAGCACCTTACACCCGCGTCATGACATGACTTTTTTGCTGAATGAGGTGCATAAACTGGTGTCTGAATCGAAAGATAAGAACCCGTTGATTTGCGGCGTTGGGTTGGGTGGCTACTGGGCGGAGCGTATTGGCTTCTTGTGCGGCATTAAACAGGCGATTTTCAACCCGAATTTATTCCCGCAAGAAAATATGACGGGCAAGATCGATCGTCCGGAAGAATACGAAGACATTTCTACTAAATGCGTGGAAAATTTCCGTATGAAGAATAAAGGTCGCTGTTTGGTATTTTTATCCGTTGAAGACGGCGTGCTGGATTCCAAGCGTAGTGCGGAGGTTTTATCCCCGTATTACGACATTGTGTGGGATGAAAAAGAAAGTCATAAATTCAAGCAAATTTCTCATCATTTACAGCAAATCAAAGCATTTAAAGAAGCGTAAGGTTTTGAGATAAAAAGAAGGGTAGCATTTCGCTACCCTTTATTTTTGTTTTTTAACCGAATTCCGGATTCTTATTATTTAACGGGAAATTAGGCGGTAATTGTGGACTGGCATCATCTTCGCTCAGTGGCGCAATTTCCGGTTGCGTTTTAAATTCCTCTGCCGGCGTGGCATTTTTTTCTTTGCCTAATAATTGCGGCTGTAATTTTATAAAATTGCTGTTTGGCGCTAACCAAATGCCGGCAAATAAGCGGCTAAATTCCGGATCAAATTCATGATCTAAAATCGAGTCGTTTAACATGAAATAGCCTTTATCCGGCAACGCAATGTAACGCAATACATCGTTTGGTGAGAAATCCGGGAAAATAGCTTGCATGTCTTTTAGCCACACATCACTTTTCGCTTTATCCGCTTTTAGAAATTCCATTTCTTTAATTAAACTAATCGCAAAATTTTTACCTTCAACGGGCTTTTCATATTTGAAAGAAAGCATGATAGGTAATTGATTTTCCTGATATGCACCATCTTCAGTCGCCAAATCAATGGAATAAACCAAGAACGGGCCCCAATTATAGTCGGCAGTACCCACATTGACCCAATGGGCTGAAAGTGCGGTAGGAAATAAGCTTAAAATAAACAGCAGCGATTTTAATTTCATAAAAAATCCGTCATAAAAATTTATGTGCGCGATTATAGCAAAAAAGACGGGAAATTGATCCCGTCTTCTTTACTCATGGCTTAATTTAACGCATCACGTTATTTTAAGCTGCCGACCATATCTTCCGGACGCACCCATTTATCGAAGTCTTCCGCAGAAACTAAGCCAAGATTAATGGCTTCTTCACGTAAGGTGGTACCGTTTTTGTGTGCGGTTTTCGCAATTTTTGCCGCATTTTCATAACCGATATGGGTATTAAGTGCGGTGACCAACATCAATGAATTTTCAAGTTGTTGTTTAATTCGAGGGTAGTTCGGTTCAATACCGGTTGCGCAGTGTTCGTCGAAAGAAACACAGGCATCTGCCAATAATTGAGCGGATTGTAAGAAGTTCGCAATCATTACCGGATTGAATACGTTCAATTGGAAGTGACCTTGAGATCCGACGAACGCGATCGTGGTGTCGTTACCAAACACTTGTGCACACACCATAGTCATGGCTTCACATTGGGTTGGGTTAACTTTACCCGGCATGATGGAAGAACCCGGTTCATTTTCCGGAATTAAGATTTCGCCGATACCGGAACGCGGACCGGATGCCAATAAACGAATGTCGTTGGCAATTTTGAATAAGCTCATAGCAAGTTGACGCAATGCTCCATGAGTTTCCACGATAGCATCATGCGCTGCCAAGGCTTCAAATTTGTTTTCTGCGGTGATGAACGGAAGACCGGTGAATTTAGCAATGTATTCAGCCACTTTCACATCATAGCCTTTCGGCGTATTCAAACCGGTACCCACTGCCGTGCCGCCAAGAGCTAATTGGCGTAAGTGCGGTAGGGTATTTTTCAATGCAAGTAAACCGAAGTGTAATTGCGCTGCATAGGCAGAGAATTCTTGACCTAATGTTAATGGGGTTGCATCCATTAAGTGCGTACGGCCGATTTTCACCACATCTTTAAAGGCTTCAGATTTTGCTGCAAAGGTTTTTTGTAAACGTTCTACGGCAGGAATAGTGGTTTCGACAACTTTTTTGTATGCGGCAATGTGCATTGCGGTTGGGAAAGTATCGTTGGAAGATTGGGATTTGTTCACATCATCATTCGGGTGAATAATGGATTTTTCGCCCAATTTGCCACCGTGTAAAACGTGAGCACGGTTTGCCACCACTTCGTTCACGTTCATGTTGGATTGCGTACCGGAACCGGTTTGCCAAATCACCAACGGGAATTGATCGTCTAATTTATTTGCTAAAATTTCATCGCAAGCTTGTGCGATTAAATCACGTTTTTCAGCAGGTAACACGCCTAAATCATGGTTGGCAAATGCCGCCGCTTTTTTCAAATAACCAAAGGCTTCGATGACTTCATGTGGCATAGATGCCGCAGGACCGATTTTGAAATTATTGCGGGAACGTTCGGTTTGAGCAGCCCAGTATTTGTCTGCCGGAACTTGAACTTCACCCATGGTGTCTTTTTCAATACGAAATGCCATTGTAATTACCTCTTATTGATTATTAATGAAAAGTCAGTCGAATTTTAACACCGCCTGACTCATCTATGAACTGAAATTACAAACAGAAAATCGGTTTTGTGACTTAGATCATAAAGTGCGGTCGGTTGCTGGCGAAAGGTTTCGGAAATTAACATTTTATATTTAGCCCGATTTCCGCTAAAATCTTGCAATTCATTTTTCCCCGTTTGGACTTGTTATTTATGCCGAAAAACGCGCAATTTTACCTGCTTTCCGACAGATCTCCTGCGCAGTCAAATTTGTCTGCTGTGGAAAGCCTTGCTTGCGATTTAGCGGCATCCGCTTGGCGTTTAGGAAAACGTGTTTTATTGGTGTGCGAAAGTGAAGCGCAGGCGCTCAATATTGATGAGGCGTTGTGGCAAAGAGAACCCGACGAGTTCGTTCCGCACAACCTTTCCGGAGAAGCCACCACGTATGCCACGCCTATTGAAATTAGTTGGATGGACAAACGCAATGCGCAAAGCCGTGATTTGCTGATTAATCTGCAACCGCAACTGCCGGAATACATTAATAGTTTTAACCAAATTATCGACTTTGTTCCTGTGGAAGAACAACCAAAAGCCTTGGCGCGTGAACGTTATAAACAACTGAGACAGTTGGGCTGGGCGTTGAGTACGGAGCAGGCATAACGATATAAAAAGACTCCCCTCTTTGCCAAAGAGGGGGATGGTTACAAAAAACGCTTAAAAAACTGACCGCACTTTTATGAACGACATTACTTTCTATCAACGCTTTGAAGCTGACATTCTCGCAGGGCGTAAAACCATCACCATTCGAGATAAATCCGAAAGCCACTTTAAAGCAGGCGATATTTTGCGAGTAGGGCGGTTTGAAGATAATCAATATTTCTGCACTATTGAAGTGTTAAGCGTTTCACCGATTACTCTTGATGAATTGACGGAACAGCATGCGAAGCAGGAGAATATGGGATTGGATGAGTTGAAAGAAGTGATTCGTGGGATTTATCCGAATGAAGAGGTGTTTTATGTTATTGAATTTATGAATGCCTACTCTCTTCTATAAAGAATAAGTTTTAATAAATGATATTAAGGGAAAATATATAATTACTAATTTTAATGATTTCAATGAGCTAGATACTATAGACGCTCCTCAGGCAGATGATTTACGTAAGGTTTATACTGTTACTTCTCTTATAGGTGGAGATCCCATTTTATCCAATAATGATCAATCGCTAGCATCGAAGATGGGAGTTGTAGATAGACAAGTTCGGTATTATAAATCAGCAGCTAGAATTTTAGGATTCTTAGATGCTAAAGATTGTTTAACGCAAGCAGGTTATAAGCTACTATCTTTTCCTGGTGATTTTATGGACACTATGGTGACAGCCTTTCAGTACAGTAATATAGGTAGTCTTTGGTGCGCGTATTATCGAGTAAATTCAGTGCTTGATGTTCCTCTTGACATAAATAGTGTTATTGAATTTTTAGATTATGCGTTTGGTGGTAATTTATCTGACTCTACTAAAAGAAGAAGAGCACAAACTCTCATCAAATGGGTAAACGAATATAAACAACACATACATACGCGGTAGGATACCTATGACACAAAAATTCGAAATGGCAGATCGCTTTGATGCATCTGCAGTAGAACAAGCCCTTTATCAACATTGGGAAGAGAGCGGTTATTTTAAACCGTCTGAAAATGAAAATGCGCCGAGCTATTGCATTGCGATTCCGCCACCGAATGTAACAGGTTCGCTACACATGGGGCACGCTTTCCAACAAACCTTAATGGATACCTTAATCCGTTTTAACCGTATGGAAGGGCATAACACGTTATGGCAAGCGGGGACAGACCATGCGGGTATTGCGACTCAAATGGTGGTGGAGCGTAAAATCGCCGCAGAAGAAGGTAAAACCCGCCACGATTATGGCCGTGAAGTATTCATCAATAAGATTTGGGATTGGAAAGCCTATTCTGGTGGCACAATCAGCCAACAAATGCGCCGTTTAGGCAACTCCATCGACTGGGAGCGTGAGCGTTTCACCATGGATGAGGGTTTATCTAATGCGGTAAAAGAAGTGTTTGTTCGCTTGCACGAGGAAGGGTTGATTTACCGTGGTAAACGCTTGGTAAACTGGGATCCAAAACTGCACACCGCAATTTCCGATTTAGAAGTAGAAAACAAAGAGAGCAAAGGTTCCCTTTGGCATTTCCGCTATCCGTTAGCTAACGGTGCAAAAACGGCAGATGGTAAAGATTATTTAGTGGTGGCAACCACGCGTCCGGAAACCATGTTGGGCGATACGGCGGTGGCGGTGCATCCTGAAGATGAGCGTTATCAATCTTTAATCGGTAAAACAGTCGTTCTGCCATTGGCTAATCGTGAAATTCCGATTATTGCGGATGAATATGTGGATCGTGAATTCGGTACGGGTGTGGTGAAAATTACCCCTGCGCACGACTTTAATGACTACGAAGTGGGTAAGCGTCACAGTTTGCCGATGGTCAACGTGTTAACCTTAAATGCAGATATTCGTGATGAAGCGGAAATTATCGGCACCGATGGCAAACCGCTTAGAGGCTATGAAGCGACTATTCCTACGGATTACCGTGGCTTAGAACGTTTTGCTGCACGTAAGAAAATCGTGGCAGATTTTGAAGCGCTAGGGTTATTAGACGAAATTAAACCGCATGATTTGAAAGTGCCTTATGGCGACCGTGGTGGTGTGCCAATCGAGCCGATGCTAACCGACCAATGGTATGTGAGCGTGAAACCGCTTGCTGATGTAGCGATTCAAGCGGTGGAAGACGGTGAAATCCAATTCGTGCCGAAACAATATGAAAACCTTTACTTCTCTTGGATGCGTGATATTCAAGATTGGTGTATCTCTCGCCAACTTTGGTGGGGCCACCGTATTCCGGCGTGGTATGACGCAGAAGGCAACGTTTATGTCGCTCGTAACGAAGCAGAAGTGCGGTCAAAATACAGCTTAGATTCTGCGCTGGAACTGAAACAAGATGAAGATGTGTTAGATACATGGTTCTCATCGGGCTTGTGGACGTTCTCAACTTTAGGCTGGCCGGAGCAAACCAAAGAACTCAAAATGTTCCACCCAACGGATGTGTTAATTACCGGCTTTGATATCATCTTCTTCTGGGTTGCCCGTATGATTATGTTTACGATGCACTTCGTGAAAGATGAAAACGGCAAACCGCAAGTACCGTTTAAAACCGTGTACGTAACGGGCTTAATCCGTGATGAGCAAGGCCAAAAAATGTCGAAATCGAAAGGTAATGTGCTTGATCCAATCGATATGATTGACGGCATTAGCCTTGAAGATTTACTTGAAAAACGCACCGGCAATATGATGCAACCGCAATTAGCGGAGAAAATCGCGAAAGCAACGCGCAAAGAATTTGCTGAGGGTATTGCCGCTCACGGCACAGACGCATTGCGCTTCACACTAGCCGCACTGGCTTCAAACGGTCGTGACATCAACTGGGATATGAAACGCCTAGAAGGCTATCGCAACTTCTGTAATAAATTGTGGAATGCAAGCCGTTTTGTGCTCACCAATGACAAATTAGATTTAAGCCAAGGTGAAATCGAATTCTCCGTGGCAGACCGTTGGATTCAATCCGAATTCAATCGCACAGTAGAAACGTTCCGTAGTGCATTAAGCCAATACCGTTTCGACCTTTGTGCCAATGCGATTTATGAATTCACTTGGAACCAATTCTGCGACTGGTATTTGGAACTCACCAAACCGGTATTTGCCAACGGCAACGCAGCGCAAATTCGTGCAGCAAGCCAAACTTTGGTTCATGTGTTGGAAAAATTATTGCGTTTAGCACACCCGCTCATGCCATTTATTACTGAAGAAATTTGGCAAAAAGTGAAAGGTTTTATGGGTATCACTGCCGACAGCATCATGTTGCAACCTTTCCCACAAGTGGAGGAAAACGCCTTTGATGCCGAGGCTGAAACCGATATCAATTGGCTCAAAGAAGTGATTGTTGCCGTGCGTAACATCCGTGCCGAGAGCAATATTGCACCAAGCAAAGGCCTCGATCTGTTATTCCGTAATATTCCAGCCGATGAGCAAAAAATACTGGAAAAACAGACCGCACTTTTACAAGCCATGGCGAAATTAGATAGCGTCAGCGTGCTTAAAGAAGGCGAACAAGCGCCATTGGCTGTGGCGAAGTTAGTCGGCAACACCGAAATCCTCGTGCCGATGGCAGGTTTCATCAACAAAGAAGCCGAGCTTGCCCGTTTAACCAAAGAGATTGAAAAATATCAAAACGAAGTTAAACGCATTGAAAGCAAACTCAGCAACGAAGCCTTCGTCGCCAAAGCCCCGGAAGCGGTTATCGCCAAAGAACGCGAAAAACAAGCCGAATACCAATCCGGATTAGAAAAAATTCGTGAACAGTATAAGGCGATTGAGGCGCTTTAACGCTAGCTATAAAAAACGTTGGTTTCTCCGACGTTTTTTCTTTTCAGAAACTAAAAGTGCGGTGAATTTCTACCGCACTTTTTTAACTTATCTTTTTCATCTGCATTTCTAATCCCATGAAAATAGGCTCGACAATTTCATTAGGCAATCCATGGGTATTTATTTCACTGATTCTTGGATATAGTGCACTGATTTCATGCAAAATATCTTCTACGGTTTCCTTTGCCAAACCTGCGAGTTTAGCGGTGTTGAAAATGTGGCGGAGCTGTATTTTATCCCATAAATAATGTTTATTTTCTCCGTGCCACGCCATTGCCATTTTGACTTTTTGCTTTTGTAGTCCGTTGTGTTTGATGAGCGGATAGGCGGACATCACGTCATAAAATGGTGTGAGACGATAGCGATTCTCTTGTTCCAAAAATAAACTGAAATTTTTGCCATGGCCGTCAATGGCACAAAGTAGCCAAAAAACAATTTGCGCTTTAAAAAACTGCTTGCGATCTGCTTGGGCGTTGGATGAACCGTTGAGGAGCGACATAATTTGCAGAATGCTCGGCCCGCCGTCATTTTCATATTTTCGTGCAGGAGCGATGTTGAGTGCTTGGCACATATCTTCCTGTGGTAAACGAATTAGCCAACTCCTATTTTCAGACCAACGGCGATCAAAGCGCTCCACAATCAGCACTTTCATTTCACCGAAATACTGAATTTGACTTCGAGGAACCGACAGATCGAAGGCTTTCATAATATTCAAGCAAAGCCATTCATTTTCACAGCTGCCGGAAAGATCAAGTTGCCCTTGTGCCACCATACCAATCGGAAGTTTAAAAATATGGCTGGTCGCGGTGGAATGCAAAGGGCGCTGCCATTGATTCTGATAATAAAGCAGCGCTGTTTTTTCCTGAGCTCCGGCTAAAGAAATTCGGAAATCCTCGCTTTCTTCCATGCCGAGAGGAAAAGTGCGGTAGTTTTTCAGTACGTTTTCCACCTCTTTGTCATTTAGCGGTTCTGCATAAATTTGACGTACCGAGCGGCTTTGCCCCTGATAAAGCTGAATTGCGCCAATACAATCCTGTCCAATCGCCGAAAGCAAATCAAATGGCGATTTCGTTGATGTTTGGAAACGTTGTTGAATGCGTGAACGGATCTGTTCGTTGTCTGGGAGGAGATTATCGAAGAAATTGTAAACGGAATCTCCTCGATAAATTTTGTGCGACAAAGGTAGTGACAATGAAATAGGGCGCGAACGCACAGACTCCAACCATTTTTCAGCGTATTGAAATTCGGTTGCGCCACTGGTCAGTTTTCGCCATTCACCGACTAACAAGCCATTCATGGCAACGTTTAGAATCGAGTTACTCATCACCATGCCTCATCGTCATCGTATGTTGCTGTTGGTTCTTTAATTGACAGGGCAGTATCAGATGATTTTTTGCGAGGTTGTACAATAAGCTCTAGCTCTAATCCTGCCAAAATCTTAAACAGCGTTTCTAATTTAGTACGCTCCGGCTCATTCTCAAACGCTGAAATTCTAGCTTGGGTAGTTCCGGCGAGTTTAGCAACATCGGTTTGTGAGAGCTCGCCTTGATAGCGAAATTCCCGAATGACATGAGAAAGCATTATTGCGGTGGTAATAACCATTTTTACTCCTTATACGGCATAGCGTATAGAATTCACTTTATACTTTATGGAGTATAAATTTGATTTTATATCTTGTAAAGTATAAATTATGTTTTATATCTTATGAGATATAAATTATAAAATGATTAAAATTTCCACCGCACTTTTTTCTCAGCTATTTTTCTCCTTTTACCGTTTCAACCCAGCGCTCAATTAAGCGTTTGCTTTCAGCATCGGAACCAAAACGGATAAAATCAATATCCAATAATTTTAATTTGCTTGGATCGCTGGCTTTTGGGGAGGCTTTTGCATGAATATTAGCAGGGATTTGGTAAGAGTCAGATTCGCGCCATGGGATTTCTTGCGCTTCGGTGTCGAGAACGAAGTCTACGAAGTGTTTGGCATTTTCTAGATTACGTGCGCCTTTGATAATGCTTACCGACCCTAACGTGTAGCCCACGCCTTCACAAGGTAAAATGCCTTTTACCGGTGCGCCCTTGCCTTTTTCACGTACATAGCCGTGCATAAAGGCAATATCAACGCCCACTTCACCGGTCGCTAAGTTGCCGGTGGCTAAGCCACTTTTGGAATATTGGGCCACGTTCGCATTGAGTTTTTTCAAGTAATCAAACGCTTTTTCTTCGCCCCAAAGCTGCACTAATGTCGTCAGAAAAGAATAGCCCGTGCCGGATACGCGAGGATCGGCATATTGAATTTGATTTTTGAATTCCGGTTTAAGTAAATCGGCAAAGCATTTTGGTTCCGGAATATTGAGCTGTTTTAATTTTTCCGTATTTACGCCAATGGCGACTTCCATTAAATAGATGATTGATGTGTAATCGCCTCGTTCATCCATTAATTTCTTAAATTGCGGCATGATGTTTTTTTGTAACGGAGAACGATAGGTTGCGAGCAAACCTTGATCGGCGGCTTGTAAGTGTGGTTCAAATGTGCCGCCAAACCATACATCTGCTTGTGGATTTTCTTTTTCTGCTTTGATTTTACCGAGTACGGTGCCAGTGCTGTTTCGTACAAATTGGGCATCAACGTTGTATTTTTCGGCAAAGCGTTTCGTGACTTTTTCACAGGTGACATTTTGTACGCTGCAATAAATGGTCAGCTTGCCTTCCGCTTGGGCGTTGTGTGTGTAAAACAACATTGGAAGTAAGAAAAGTGCGGTTGTTTTTAAGGATGTTTTTAGTGGTGAATAATTTTTAGAAAGCTTGGTCATTGATTTAATCCTTGGTGAGATTGAAAAACAAAACCAGCTAACAACTAAACGGGGAAATAGGCTGAAAGAAGCCATGGAAGCAGAGTGAAGTGCATTAGTTTCCTACGTCAGTGCTAACTGTATCAGGTTCACGGGTATTTCTCAGCTCCGTTATTTAAGCCAATGGAGCACCCCGACTAACGCGCATTACTATAGGTGTTTGTTATTGATTTGTAAATAAAAGTGAAAAATATTTATTTTTTAGACCGCACTTTAGCTGCGGCTTCCAAAAGGTGGTTTGGCAAACCAGACCAAAATAAATAACACCAAAAACAGCACGGCGGATAACCAGAAAATCTCGTTGGCGCCGAGGATAAAACCTTGCGATGTAATGTTACGAGCAAGCAGGGAAGAGGTTTGTTCTTCGCCCATGCCAAAACGCTCCATCATCTGGTAGTACTGTTGTGCAGTAGGGTTATACGGCGTAATGGCTTCAGTCAGCTGTGAGTGGTGAACGGCTTCACGGTTATACCACAAGAATGTAGTAAGGGAAGTACCGATGGAGCCGGCAAGGGTACGCAAAAAGTTAAACAAGCTTGAGGCGGATGCCATTTTGTGTGCCGGTAAATCGGACAGCGTAATAGTCGTAAGTGGCATGAAAAAACAGGCGACGGCTAACCCTTGCACCATTTGTGGCAGTGCTACATCGGCAAAACTCATTCCTGGTTCAAAGGTAACGGCGCGCCAATAAAAGGTAATGGCATAGACCACAAAGCTGACGGTGACCAAAATACGCATATCGATTTTATGGCCAAATTTTCCGATAAGAGGCGATAACAAAATAGGAAAGAGCCCTACGGGGGCGGATGCTAAACCTGCCCAAGTGGCGGTGTAACCAAAAACCTGTTGCAACAACAAGGGAATTAATACGACGGAGCCGAGGTAAATTAAAAATGCCAAGCTGGTGGATAAACAGCCCACAGTGAAATTGCGTTTCTTGAATAGGGAAATATCTACTACCGGGTTGTCGTCTGTCAGTTCCCAAATGACAAGCGCGGTTAAGGTTACGGCGGAAATGACAGCAAGGATAATGATTTCAGTGGAGTTGAACCAATCTTGTTCACGCCCTTGATCTAGCATTAATTGCAAGCAGCCTACACCCAAAACCAATAAGACTAATCCCACCGTATCAATCGGTTGGTGCTGAATTTTACTTTCTCGTGGCATTAATATTTTCCAACTGGTACTGATAATGAACAGTCCAACGGGCACATTAATAAAGAAGATCCACCCCCAATGTAAATTATCACTGATCCAACCACCGAGAATGGGACCGAAAATCGGTGCAACTACTATGGTCATTGCCCAAAATGCCAATGCCATGCCCCGTTTTTCCGGAGGATAGTTATTGAGTAGTAAACTCTGAGACAGCGGAATAATCGGGCCTGCCGCTAATCCTTGGAAAATACGGCACAGAATCAACATTTCCAAGTTATGGGAAATGCCGCATAACCAAGAGGCTAAAACAAAAAGTGCGGTGGAAATGAGGAATAATTTTACTTCCCCGAAACGTTTGGCAAGCCAGCCGGTAATGGGAATAGAAATGGCATTGGCGACGCCGAAAGAGGTAATCACCCAAGTACCTTGGCTGAACGATGCGCCGAGATCGCCCGAAATCGTGGGGATCGCCACGTTTGCAATGGTGGAATCCAATACTTGCATGAACGTGGCAAGAGACAGCGCTAACGTAATGATGCCAAGGGCAGCACCTTCAATGGGTTTTTGCATGATGGGCAAGCCTTAGTTTGTGTTGTCGCGAATAATTTTTTCGATGAGATTTTCCACCGCACTTTGATCATAATTCAACGTATTCGTGGAATAGAGCGGCGCAGTACGTTTTTGTTGCGACAACATTTCACCGTTGGTATCTGAAATATTCACTTCAACTAAGGTAGATAAGCCAATACGCAACGGGTAGCGAGCGGTTTGTTGTGCATCTAGGCTAATACGGACAGGCACGCGTTGCACCACTTTGATCCAGTTACCGGTGGCATTTTGGGCAGGGAGCAAAGAAAATGCGCTGCCGGTGCCCATTTCGATGCCTTCTACTTTGCCGTCAAATTTCACGTCATGACCGTATAAATCAAAGGATAATTTCACCGGTTGACCGATGCGCATGTCTTTTAATTGCGTTTCCTTGAAATTGGCATCTACCCACATTTGTTCGTTGGAAACAATCGCCATCAGCGCGCTACCCACGGCAACTTTTTGTCCCACTTGTGTGCTTCGGCGCGCCACATAGCCATCGACCGGGCTAGTGATTTTGGTGCGTTGTAAATTGAGCCACGCCTGTTTTACGGAACTGATGGCTTTTTGAATTTCCGGCTGTTCTTTCAGCGGCACATTCATTAATAAAGATTTATTAGCAGCAAGTTGGTTTTTAACCGCTTTTAAGTTGGCCTCCGCTGTCATTACAGCTTCTCTTGCGTGTTGTAGTGATTCTTTATCAATCGCTCCGCTTTTTCCTAACTGTTCACGGCGCGCTAAATCGCCTTGGGCTTTCGTCAACGCCGTTTGGTTGGCTTGAACCGTTGCTTCCAGTTGTTTCACGGTGTAGCCGAGTTGCGAAATTTGGCGTACTGCACTTGCTAAGGTATTTTGTGCTTGGTTAAAACTCAGTTGATAATCCGTGTCATCCAATTCAAGTAACACATCTCCGGCATGCACAAAATCCATGTTTTCTGCATTAATTTGTCGTACGTTTCCGGCAATTTGCGAAGAAATCATCACCTGATTGCCGCTCACATAAGCGTCTTCTGTGGTTTGATAATTTTTAATAAAAAAGAACCAATATAATCCGGTGAGAACGGTGATAAGGATGAGGATAAAAAAGAAAATACTTAACGCTTTTTTACGTGTATTTTTGGGGTTGGAAACCGTTGGTTTACTTACTTCTGTCATTTATGTTCCTTTTTTAATAGATTTTGTAAATTGTTTTTTATTATTCAATTTTTATTATCTATCAATTCTATTCGGTGTAACAATTAGCGCTATTATGTGCTTTTTTCTATACTTACGCCAACAAAAACGAACGATTTTGGTTTTATATCGTTCATCTTTTTATAAATTAACAAAGTATAGGAGAATACATTATGTCAAAAACAATGATTGGTTTAGATACCGCAAAATCTGAAGTCTTAGCTGCAAAATTAAATGAATTATTAGCCACTTACCAAGTGTTTTATACCAATGTACGTGGTTATCACTGGAATATTAAAGACGTGAACTTCTTTGAATTACACGCAAAATTTGAAGAAATTTATACTGATCTTGTTGAAAAAGTGGATGAAGTCGCAGAGCGTATTTTGACCTTGGGCTACACACCAAACAATGCGTTCAGCCAATATTTAAGCCATTCCCGTATTAAAGAAGAAATTGCAGTGAGCAGTGCGGCGGCCTGTTTAAGAGGTACTTTAGAAGGTTTCAAAGTCTTGTTGATCCAACAACGTGAAATTCTTGCTTTTGCTGCGGATGCTGATGACGAAGGCACCGCTTCACAAATGAGTGATTACATTAAAGAGCAAGAAAAATTAGTTTGGATGTTCCAAGCTGCTTGCCAAACTTGTGCAAACTAAAACATCGCCTGCATAAAAGAAAATCCTGCTTAAGCTTGATGTTTAAGCAGGATTTTTTATAGTAAGTGCGGTGGTTTTTTATGGTGTTTTATAAAACATCTGTAAAACCTACCGCACTTTTTTATTTAATCACCACGCCGACAATGCTGCGTGTGTCTTCACGTACTTCGGTTAACTGTACACGCAAGATATCGCCAATTTTGTATTGGCGTTGATCTTTCACATAAAAAGCGATTTCATCAGAATTAATCAAAACCTCTTCTTTATTGTCGTGCAGCGTTGAGGCTGGAATAAACATGGAGGCGCCATTTTCTAACAGCATGACGCGCAACCCGCCACGGGTCACATCTTGCACTTCCGCGTCAAATTCCGGTTTTTCAGCGACTTTATCCGCCAAATAACGGCAATATAACCAGTCGGCAATATCACGTTCTACCAAACGATTTTGGCGACGGGCTTCTTGTAAACGCGCAAGTACGCTTTCCTCTGGTTTAGCAAAATCTCGGCCCGCTAAATGGGCTTTGATTAAGCGATGGTTCACCATATCCGAATATTTACGGATTGGCGACGTCCATGTGGCATAGCCGTTTAAGCCTAGGCCAAAGTGCGGTGCCAATTCCGCTTTAAATTCTGCGAAAGTGAGGAAACGACGCAAACGGAATTCCAAATAATCCCCTTCAATCGGTTCAATATCATGGCGCATTTGGCAGTAACCTTTTAAGGTTGCCAAATTTTCTGGCACGTAACGACTTTGTAATTCCACCTTATTTTCATCATTGGCTAAATTAGCTAACAAGAAATGGTGCGCGTTTTCTAAGAATTTTTTATCAAATCCGGTGTGCGTGTTGAAAATGCCGCATTGCAGGTTTTCATGTAAAAATTGGGCGGCGCAGATATTGGCGATAATCATGGATTCTTCCACGATTTGGTTGGCAATACGACGGTATTCCGCTTTAATTTCTTGCACTTTGCCGTTTTCTGCCAGCACGAAAGAATAATCCGGTTTTTCTTTAAAAAGCAGGGCATGAGTTTTGCGCCATTGCGTTCTGGTCAGGGTAAATTGGTGCAACCAGTGAATTTGCTGTGCCGTTTCCGGATTTTCCGGCTGCCAAGCATTAGCTTTGCCTTCTAAGTAATCGGAAACTTGGTTGTACGTCAATTTATCTTTTGATTGCACATCGGCTAACACAAATTTTGCCGGCCCACTGATGTTGCCCTGCAGATCTGTTTCAATGTAGCAAACCAATGCCGGACGGGTTTCGTGAGGTTTTAAAGAACAAAGCTCATCGGAAAGTTCGCGCGGCAACATCGGAATATTGAAGCCTGGCAGATAATTGGTGAAACAACGTTGTTTGGCGTCTTTTTCGATTTGTGAATTTAAACTGATGTAAGCTGTTGGATCGGCAATGGCAACCACTAATTTCCAGCCGGTTTGTTCACCGTTTGAGGTGATAGGTTCAATATACAAGGCATCGTCCATGTCCTGCGTGGTTTCAGAGTCGATGGTGACGAAGTGAAGTGCGGTCAGATTTTCGCGTGTTTCTTGATCCTGCATTTTATAGTGATCTTGTCCTTGCACCGGTTCACGCGGTTGTTCGTGACGAGCAAGGGTCACCCACCATGGCGCCAGTTCATCCTCGGCGTGACAGATAAATTGAGTGATTTGCGCATAGAAAAAACGGTCGTCGCGCAACGGGTGAGTTTTCAAGGTTGCCACAACCCAATCGCCTTCCTGTAATTCTTCTTTGACGGCTTTGCTTTGTGCGGCGCCAATGGGCTGATTGATGTTAGGGTGATCAACAAGCACCTGCAATTTCTTGTCTTTATTGAACCGTACTTTCGCGATAAAACGGGTAAGCATCGGCTCGATTAAGGTCTCCGGTTCGGCTTGTTCTTTATCGCCTTGTTTTTCGATAGTGGCACTGATTTTGTCGCCGTGCATCACTTTTTTCATGGCAGGTGGTGCAATAAAGTAGCTTTTTTTATCACATTCTAAAAAGCCATAGGCTTTATCGGAGCCTTTTACCGTGCCTTCTACACGTTCTTTACTGTCATGAATTTGTTGTTTGAGCTGCGCGAGTAATGGGTTGTCTTGGAACATAATTATTTTTATCGTAGGGCAGACTGGAACCTGCCGAAATCATCATAAAATGGCGGAGTGAACTCCGCCTTACAAATAGAAAAGGCAGGTTAAAAAACCTGCCGATAAATAAAGGAAGAAAAAATTATTCTTCGCCTAATTCGCCCATGGCGGTGATGCTGAAACCGGCATCAACATGGACGATTTCACCGGTGATGCCGGAGGCTAAATCAGAACATAAGAACGCCGCGGAGTTGCCTACATCTTCGATAGTCACGGTGCGGCGTAATGCAGCAGTTTTCTCGAAGGTTGCCAACATTTTCTTGAAGTTTTTAATGCCGGAAGCCGCTAAGGTACGAATCGGGCCTGCGGAAATGGCGTTCACGCGAATGCCGTCTTTACCTAAATCAGCCGCCATCACGCGGGTTGCCGCTTCAAGAGAGGCTTTGGCTAAACACATGACGTTGTAGTTTGGAATGGCACGCTCTGCACCTAAGTAAGAAAGGGTTAATAATGCGGCATTCGGATTCAAATATGGGCGTGCCGCTTGCGCCATTGCCACGAAGCTGTATGCGCTGATGTCGTGGGCAATGCGATAACCTTCGCGAGTTGCCGCATTCACATAGTCGCCGTCTAATTGATCGCCCGGTGCGAATGCGATGGCGTGTACGAAACCATCGAATTTATCCCAGTGTTTGCTTAATTCTGCGAAGCAGTTTTGAATGCTTTCATCGGTGGCAACGTCTAATGGAAGCACGATGTTTGCGCCAAACTCTTTGGCAAATTCTTCAACACGCGGTTGTAATTTTTCATTTAAATAAGTGAACGCTAATTCTGCGCCTTGCTCTTTCATCGCTTTTGCGATGCCGTAGGCGATAGAACGATTGCTGGCGAGACCTGTGACTAAAATACGTTTACCTGTTAAGAAACCCATAATTATTCCTGTTTGTTTTAGTGAAAAAATTGGCGAAATTATACTTGTTTTGCTTGTTTTGAGCAATGTAGCGATCTTTGGTTTAACCAGTTAAGCCGGATTATCGATATCTTTAAATTCCACGTCAAAACCCTGTTCTTTTGCCAGCCACTCGCCTAAGGCTTTTACGCCATAACGTTCGGTGGCGTGGTGGCCTGCAGCAAAGAAATGAATCCCTTGCTCCCTCGCAGAATGGATCGTTTGTTCCGATACTTCTCCGGTGATAAAAGCGTCACAATTTTGTGCTGCGGCAAGATCGATATATCCTTGTCCGCCGCCGGTACAAATACCGACTTTACTAATAAAGTGCGGTCCGTTTTCCGTGCAAATTAACGGCTTGCGGTTTAACACGCGTTCAATACGTTCGGCAAATTGTTCGGCAGTTAACGGTTCTTTTAAGGTGCCCCACACCGGAATGCTGACAGCGTTTTGTTCTAACGGTTGAAGATTTTCAATGCCAAGTAAGCGGGCGAGTTGAGCGTTGTTGCCTAGCTCTGGGTGAACATCCAAAGGCAAATGATAGCCGTATAAATTGATGTCATTGACTAATAACGTTTTGATTCGTTTGCCTTTCATGCCGCGAATACAAGGATTTTCGCTTTTCCAAAAATAACCATGATGAACGAGCAATGCATCGGCTTTTTGTTCAACAGCATAATCAATTAACGCTTGACTGGCAGTGACGCCGGTGATGATTTTTTTGATTTCCGCTTTGCCTTCTATTTGTAAGCCATTGGGGGCGTAGTCGTTGATGGTATCGCTATTGAGCTTTTGATTGAGTAGATTTTCTAGGGCTAAATTGTGCATAGATGTTCTCTGAATGAAGAAAAAGAATGGCGTAATGATAATGACTTTGGTAGGGAATAAGAAGAAAAAAATGGCCGGTGCGAATATCTTTGATAAAGACGTGGGGGAGTGTTTGCACCGGCCACTGTGTTTAAGAATGACGACTATCTTAAATAAAAACGATTTCATTATACAAATTATTATATAGCGATCAAGTGAAATTTAACGATGTGGTTAAAAAGTTTATTTCATGTTGATGAGCTTGGTGTGTATAGTGAGAACATAATGAAAATAAAAGAAAATTTCTTTTTTAAATAAGAAATGCCTTGATCATCTTGATATATCAGCAGTAGCATTTTTGACAAATTTCATCTTATGTAAGGAGCAATTTCATGCCTAAAACCCCTTATATTCCTTCTTCCGATCTTAAAACAATTCTGCATTCTAAACGGGCTAACTTGTACTATTTAGAACATTGTCGAGTTTTACTCAATGGTGGACGGGTGGAATATGTGACCGATCAAGGCCATGAATCCTTGTATTGGAACATTCCTATTGCTAACACCACGTGCCTATTGCTAGGAAGTGGAACTTCTATTACACAAGCCGCGATGCGAGAGCTTGCCAAAGCAGGAGTGATGGTGGGTTTTTGTAGTGGTGGAGGTACGCCATTATTTAATGGGACTGAGGCTGAAATCGGTTGTGATTTCTTTAGCCCACAAAGTGAGTATCGACCAGTGGAATATTTACAGCAATGGTGTGCTTTTTGGTTTGATGACACAAAACGTTTGTTAATTGCTAAATCATTGCAACATATCAGATTGCAAATTTTGCGAAGAAGTTGGGAAAAGTTAGATTGGGAGTTTGATTTGGACATACTGGATGCTGTCATTCAGAAATTTCAAGTTGAATTTCAACAGGCAGTGAATAGCCAGGCGTTATTAGCGGCAGAGGGTCGTTTTACGAAAGAAGTGTATAAATTAGCCAATTATTTTACGCTTCGTGATCCGAATTTTGTGCGTAGTGAGCGAGGCAACAGCATTGATTTAACCAATCAATTGTTGGATCACGGCAATTATTTAGCATATGGACTGGGTGCAACAGCCTGTTGGGTGCTCGGTTTACCACACGGTTTGGCTGTGTTGCACGGAAAAACACGCCGTGGCGGTTTGGTATTTGACGCTGCGGATATGATTAAGGATGCTATGATTTTGCCACAAGCCTTTATTTCTTCATTAAATGGCGATACAGAAAAAGAATTTCGCCAAACCTGCATTGAAAATTTTTCCCGTTTTGAAGCGTTAGATTTGATCATTGATGGGTTGAAACAACTGGCTGCTCAGGGGGGCACGAAATGAACATTTTGCTGGTTAGTCAATGTCAGAAAAATGCGTTAACGGAAACCCGTCGCATTTTAGATCAATTTGCCGAACGTTGCGGTGATCGTGTATGGCAAACGCCGATAACTCAAGCAGGACTGGACACGCTCCATAAAATGCTACGACAAACCGCGCGCAAAAATACGGCAGTCGCGTGTTATTGGACGCATGGTAAAAATTTAACGGAATTACTTTGGATTGTTGGCGATAAATCACAATTTAATGCGGAAGGTCGCGTACCGACAAATCGAACCAAACGCAATATTTTACGAACGGAGGATGAAGGTGGCTGGTTACATGCGTATTCAATCCAAATTATGAGCGCACTTGCCGCGTTATTGCACGACTTAGGTAAGGCTAATAAAGCTTTTCAGTTGAAATTGAAACCTCAGGCATTTTCTCATGCGGATTATTTTCGTCATGAATGGATTTCAGCTCGCTTATTTGAAGCGATGATTTCCGGTTGTCAGACAGATCAAGAATGGCTGGAGCGTTTAGCAAACTGGTCGGAATATAAAGAAAATTGGTTGGATGTACTCAATATTGATGAACCTAAAATCGTGAATAAGGCGGATTTTAGTCATTTACCTCCTCTGGCAAGAACATTGATTTGGTTAATCACCTCGCACCATCGTTTGCCATTTTTTAGTGATGTAAGTAGGGAATTAAATGTAAGAAACCAAAAGAGCGTTTATCTAGATGACGCTAAATGGGAAAATTTTTATCAACATCAACTCTATCCCACCGATCAATGGGTAAAAAACGAGAAAAGTACCCATCCCAATAAAAAGCAATTTTGGCAATTCGATTTTTTGGCGACGGACAGTCGGTCTTGGCAAAAAACAATGAGTCGTTGGGCGAAAAAGGCATTGAACCATCCGACATTACTTACTATGGATTTTTCTGATCCCTTTTTTTTGTTGGTGACCCGCTTATGTTTGATGGTAGGGGATCATCATTACTCTTCTTTACCGGCGGATATAACGTTAGGTGACAAAGATTTTAACTACAAACTCATTGCGAATACGGATAAAAACCACCAGGCGAGACAGGCATTGGATGAGCACTTACTTGGCGTTTGTAAAACGGCAGTTTATTTTTCACGCTTATTGCCTAAATTAAAGGCAGAATTGCCTGCCGTGAAACAGCATAAGCCTTTTGTAAAACGCACTTCTATTTCACGTTTTCAGTGGCAGAATGCGGCATTTGATTTAGCGAAAACCATTCGTGATGATACGGAAAAGTGCGGTATGTTTTCTGTGAATTTAGCCAGTACCGGTTGCGGTAAAACCTTGGGGAATGCACGCATTATGTATGCGCTGGCTGATCCGCAAAAGGGGGCGCGTTTTACCGCGGCATTAGGTTTGCGGGTTTTAACGTTACAAACAGGGCAGGCGTTACAACAGAAATTAAGTTTGACCGAGGAGGCATTAGCCGTTTTGGTCGGCGGAAGTGCGGTACGAAAACTATATGAATTGCAACAAACAAAGGAAAATGATGGCAGTGAATCTGCTCGACTTGAATTTGAGGAAAATGAAGTTTACGGTGCCGATTTTATTGAGTCTGCTCTTGAAGATGAAAAATTTGCAGCGGTTTTGCAAGATCCTAAGGCTCGAAAATTATTTTATGCACCAATTGTTACTTGTACTGTCGATCATTTAATGGGAGCGAGCGAAACGGTACGCGGCGGCAAATATATTGTGCCGATGTTGCGTTTACTGACTTCAGATTTAATTTTGGATGAACCGGACGATTTTAACCAAGAGGATTTACCGGCGCTTTCTCGTTTAGTACATCTTGCCGGTTTGTTTGGTTCCCGCATTTTGCTGTCTTCAGCAACGCTGACACCTGATTTTATTGCCGGTTTATTCCGCGCATATCAATCAGGACGGGAAATTTATAATCGTCAACAAGGACTTAATCAAAAGGCAATTTGTTGTGCTTGGTTTGATGAATTTAAACAAAAATCGGTGACTTGTGCAGATCTTGAGGCGTTTGAATCAGCACATCAACAATTTGTCCAACAACGCGCGGATAAACTACGTAAAGTATCGGTACGTAGAAAAGCACAAATTATGTCTTTGCCACCATTAAAGAAAATTGAAAATCAATTGTTTGATGTATCAACTCTAGCAGAGCATTTAGTGCAGCAAGCCATTAGTTTGCATAATATTCATGGTGAATACGATTCAGTGACCAAAAAACAAATTAGCTTCGGGTTAATCCGTTTTGCCAATATCAAACCGATGATTCCGATTGCTAAGCAACTTTTTCAATTAGAAATGAAACCGGAGTGGCAGGACTATCAAATCCATTTATGTTGTTATCACTCTAAACAATTATTGATTCTTCGCTCAACGTTAGAAGAAAAACTTGATCGCATTTTAAATCGTACGGATAGTAGAAAAATCTTTAGCCAACCTGAAGTGATGGCTGCCGTGGCGACATCTCAAGCTAAACATCAGTTATTTATTGTACTGGGGAGTCCTGTGACGGAAGTAGGACGAGATCACGATTACGATTGGGCGATTGTCGATCCTTCTTCTATGCGTTCTATTATTCAGCTTGCTGGGCGTGTTTGGCGACATCGTCCTGATAAAGTCGCAGAGCAACCTAATATTGCTTTACTTCCAACAAATTGGCGCGGTTTAGCCGGGCAAACAGGGGAGATTTTTAAGAAGCCGGGATTTGAGGATAAACAGCATCCGTTAGAAACACACTGTACGGAAGAACTGATTCCAGTAGAGCAACTTGAACGAATTGACTCGTTGCCTCGTATTATAAAACGATCGGATTTTCGACCGCACTTTTGTTTGGCTGACTTAGAACATCAAGTCACGGCAGATTTGCTGAATAATCCCAACACAAATTGTGTAAATGCATATTGGGATAATACATTGAGTAATCGGTTTACCGCTAATTTAGCGCTTATGAGCCGTTTTCGAGAATCACGCAAGCAGAGAAATATTGTCTGTTTATTGGATGAAGACGGCATACCCTATTTTCGAGAACAAGAACGCGCATGGGATATGCCGGATAACCCGCAAGATGCTTTACCGGAATTCCGCTATCAGGCATTAAACGTGAAAAATGATTTTGTTAAAACCTGGTTAGATATGCCTTTGCCGCTTGCATTAAGTGAGTTGGCTGAGAATTTGAGAGAGGAAAGTTTACTCTTTACGGCATTAAAATACGCTACAGTCACTTTAGACGAAAACACGGCGCAGTGGTGTTTTAACGAAACCTTAGGATTCTGGCGGGAGGATTAAAGTAAGTTTTTAGCCTGTTTAAAACGAATTTAAACAGGCTATATTTTTAGAAATGCGGCACAGTGGCCGTTTGGCTTAGACCGTAGGCACTAAAAGATCCTTCGACGGATTTTGCTTTATAGACGGATTTTATGGCTAAAATAAATTGCTGTTTTGTGCTGCTACTTTTCAAATGTGCGTGTGGATAGACACGTTGAGTCGCTTGTTTTTGCAGTATATTTTGTCGTACTTCTTCGCTCCATTTACCTTGTGCCTTTAAGCGTTTTTCCGCCCGTCGAAGGGCACTTTGTCCTTTCGACTGAACACGTTGATAAACACGGTAGCTTCTGACCTTTTCCGGAATCTGCATGCTTTCACTAATCAGTGCATAGTCGCGCAGTTCTTGCAATTTAAAATAAATAAAACCGCAATCATTCTCTGAACCGAAGATGCGAATAATGCCGCCGAGGGTCTTATCGTTACCATAAGCAGGAAACGCAAGACCGATTCTGCCTTCAAAGTGCGGTAGAATTTGGTGGAGTTTTTGCAAACAGAAGCTAATGACTTCTGTTTGCAACATATCCACTTGCGGAATCGCTCTGATTTCAATGTAGTGGGTTTGTGTCATGCTTATTCCTTACCGCTTGCACCAAATACACCGCCACGGATAAGTACGCTAATGACATAATGCTGTTGTTTAACCTCAGGCGTTTTATCATTGAGGATCCAATTATCAAATAAAGTATAAAAATCCAATTTTTCTTTTGGTTGACGAAACGCCGTGCCTAAATTGGTGACCGCACCATAAGGTTCCACCGGAATTGGGAATTCGGCATCGGATTTGTACCATGTATCAATAGTGCGGATAGCATTGCCAACTTTTTGCGAGTGCATGGCCGCTTTTTCATTTTCAACTTTGTAGAGTGTTTTACTTTTGCGACTGTTGGAATCAAGAATAAGCTCTTGTGACGGATAAACTTCTTGTCCATAACCCATTTTGGCATAAGCCGTGACATTTAAAATTACAAATTGTTTGCCGCTTAATCCTAACTCGATGAAATTGGCAAGTGCTTTGAGTTCGACGGATTCATCATCAAAGTGATTTAATGAAAGGACTTTAGCGTTATCGAAAGTAAGCGTTTTGTCATTAAATTCTACCTCAATTTTAATGCTTTCCGCATTCATTCGATTGCGCCACAACCAACGGGCATTGGCAATATTGGTAGCATAGCGTTTGGCAAGTTCTGAAAAGCCTTGATTTTCAATATAACTTTGTACGGTTTTAATCACTTTATCCTGATAACCTTGATCGTTGCAAACACAAGGAGTTCCATTAAAAGGCAAGACTTTACAGGAAAAACGCGCAACCAACATATCGTTTTGAGCATTTAACATGGCGACATCAACGCATTGTAAATTAGGTTTTTGAATTTCCGCATCTAATTTGGCTGGATCATTCGTAAGAGTATTTTTAAGACGATTAGAAATGGTGCCGCGAACGGACTTTTCACGAATTTTAACGGCTTCTTCAACCGGATTTTTATCTTGGCTGTTACATTGCGTAAAAAATGCATCGGAAATATCTAAATTGCGTTCAAATGCGAGTACGCTTGGGGTTGTGTTTGATTTGCTCATTATTGGTCTCCTTGTGAAATGAGGTATAAGCCGTTTTTAGGTTCGATATAGCGCCAAAAACAGCGGGATAAATCTTGCGGTAAATTAAGTGGGAAAACCCATTTGCCTAAGCTATATAAGGTTTCCACATATTGGCTTGGATACTCGAGAGTACGGCAATGTTGTAGTTGCCCAGCATCAAACATAGGTGAAATTGCTTGATAGCCCACAGGTATTGGCACAAGCCAACCTCTGCCTTGTTTAATGCTGTAACTTTGCCATTCATTTGCTTTGGCATCCGGGTGATTGGGAATATGGTGTAACATTGCTGTTTCGATCAATGCATCTAATGCGGTGCTGTCAGGCTTCGCCTCTAAAATAACGAAGTCCCCTTGTTTCAAGCCTTGTTGCAATTCTTTTGTGATTTCAATCAGTTCGGCTTGCGCATCCACCAACACAAATCCCGGAAGTAATTGGCTTTTGATTATCCATTCTTCCTCAATATGATGTAACTGAACGTCTTCAATACTGAAAACGGAACCGCCGGCAATCCGTTGTTGCATAAGCTGTGTTTTGCACTTTGATAAGAAATCTTTGGCTTCATCACAATCGGCGTCATTTTTTATGTGACGAGAAAGTGCCCTGTCGGGAATTCGTACTTCAACGACCAAAGAAACGTTTAAATGTACTTTGCCTTCTTCAATAATCGGAGCCGTTTCTCCATTTCTTCTTATTGGATTGCGGGTTTGAATAAAAGTGCGGTCGGAAAATAAAGTGGATTGATAAGCCTGCAACTCATGATGATGGCAGACAATCATGACGCCATTTAATAGCGCTTCGCCATTGAATTTACGGCTCAATGCATGTATTGCACCGACAAATCCGCTGATGGCAGGAAAACCATAGCTTAAAGGACCCGAAATGGCATTGGCGGACTGAATGTTAATGTGTTTGAAAACCAGATAAAAATCAGCGTTCATATTGGATCCTTATTTGTTTAAGCGGGCTTGTGCGGCAATGGCTTGTTCCATATCTCTGCACCATTGGTTGTATTCCGGTGTTGCAAAATCTTGTTGAATGGATTTGAAACGCCATTTTAGGCAAGCATTAATCCACAGCGCAAATTGACGAATGATTTCAGCACTCCAATTATCTTGTTCAGCGTGTTGTCGGAAGATCTCTTCACCATCAAGTTCGGCACGACCTGGATCTAACCAGTACTTTTGATATTCGTTGAGCGAATAGTCTTTACTCCAACCTGCCGGATGGGTTTTTTGAATACGCTCAACCTGCATTAAAACCGTTTGTGCAATTAACTCCAGTGCAAACTTGCGCTTGTCTCTTTCCGGATAGATATTCTTTTCCGCCTCAACAACTTCATACAACAGATTAAAGCCCTCACGACAAGCATAAGCTAAACGATGGTTAAAGATTGTCGTTTGTTTTTCGGTTAAGCGTATCTGTTCTCGCGATTTAAAAATTGGGGGAAGGGAAGGTAGTAGATAATGTCGGCCTTTTTGAGATACGTTTAATAGCCCTACATTTTGGTTGTTGCTACCTCCAAGTATAGTCATTCCTATATTTTTTAATGTTGTATATGAAAGTTGTTTTGTATCTTGCTTATAGCGATTGGTTAATGCCAATTTGTTATTATCAGAATATCGTAGTTGATTGATTTTATTATAAAAATAATTTGTTAGGGAAGAAGGGTATAAGGGCACTAGACAGGTGTAATTATTTTCTTGGGGATCCGGATTATTGACCCATAAAATTTGTTTATTACGTTCATCGCTACTAGGTTTTGTTAAATCACCTTTTAAGGCATTTTGAAAGCAGACTTTATATTGATTCGATAATTCCGGATCATCTGCAAAACAGCCTTCGAGACGAGGATCATCGGTGAGTAGCAATTCTTTCAGTGTAACCCCTTTTTCTGCATCAAGAATAATATTAAAGAAACCGGCCAAAGGAAGTGCCGCCGCGTTTCCATTTGCATCAAGTTCTAATTTAGGGATTAATTGCGAACCGACAAGTTCAGGAGGAAGCGTCGGAGCAGATTGAAAATTTACGTTGTCTCCTTTTGAGGAAGAATGAATGCCTCGAGAAATATGCGTTCCAAAATAAAGCTGTTTTGCTAAAACAAGCGCCGCATTTGGAATCCAAACATCAAAACGATATTTTTCGTCGTAGTCGGCAATTTTTTTTAGTAATTCCTCTTTATCTGAAAGATTGGCATTTTCTAGTTTTTTCCTATCGGCTTCTGATTTCTTATGATTTTGTTCAACAAGAAATTGTCGGATAGTTTTTACTATGCTTGTTTTAGTTATCATTTTATTTATCCATAGGGGTTTATTTTTAAATTTTATTGTATGCTTAATATATCGATAAACAATCATGTGATTTTAAAGTTGTGAGTGAGATCACGAAATTATTTATATTTGTTATATATAGCTCTACCTATTCGGCAGTTAAAGTTTCAAATAAACACCTATTTTCTAAGCTACTTGTTCAGTAGGTTTATGATTATAGCAATAAACTTACTTTTCAGACATTAAACGTGTAGCTTTATCATCTTTGATTTTGTTGTGAGAAAAAGTGCGGTCAGTTTTTTAGGCGTTTTTATCTGCCTATTCGGCAGTGAAGAGTGTTGTACTGGTACCGCAAAACGCCGAGCATTTCTAAGCTGCCTATTAGGCAGTGAAGTATAATCCAAGCTAACGTACCGCTGAAAATCATTTCTAAGCTGCCTATTCGGCAGTGAAGGCGGGGTGATAAATGGCTGAAAAACTTTATTTTTTCTAAGCTGCCTATTCGGCAGTGAAGGCCTTCAATTGGCGTTATTTGAACGTGCATTATTTCTAAGCTGCCTATTCGGCAGTGAGGACATTCTCGCCACAATAATGCTTTACTTTGTCTTTCTAAGCTGCCTATTCGGCAGTGAAGTTAGAGAACTTTGCGGAGGCTCTTTTTTCAGATTTCTAAGCTGCCTATTCGGCAGTGAAGGGAGGCTGTATGAAACAAATAAGATCGCAAATTTTCTAAGCTGCCTATTCGGCAGTGAAGTTAAGTGAATACGAAGAAATTCGGCTCATGCATTTCTAAGCTGCCTATTCGGCAGTGAAGGCTAAGAATCTTTACTAAGCCCTTTGGGTGAGTTTCTAAGCTGCCTATTCGGCAGTGAAGTATATAATAGCTCGCAAATATGGCATTCAAGATTTCTAAGCTGCCTATTCGGCAGTGAAGTGGAGCCGTCATACCTGATGATAAGTCATTTTTTTCTAAGCTGCCTATTCGGCAGTGAAGGCTGAGAATGTCAAATATCACTCAGTTAAAATTTTCTAAGCTGCCTATTCGGCAGTGAAGATCCCCCCGCCCTCATATCCGCCGAGCCCACTTTTCTAAGCTGCCTATTCGGCAGTGAAGCAGAGCTTACCCGGCAAAATTTGTTAGATAATTTTCTAAGCTGCCTATTCGGCAGTGAAGGTATTGGTTGCTGCCGACCGATAGCCTGTATTTTTCTAAGCTGCCTATTCGGCAGTGAAGGCGATCACGTTGTTTTGTCCATTCGGACACTTTTTCTAAGCTGCCTATTCGGCAGTGAAGTCGGAAAAACCGCAAACATGGCGGCTAATGCATTTCTAAGCTGCCTATTCGGCAGTGAAGTGGCGCAATAAACTTTCTTAGTCTCGCTGCCGTTTCTAAGCTGCCTATTCGGCAGTGAAGTGAGGTTATAAAACTTGAATGTAATGGCAGTTTTTCTAAGCTGCCTATTCGGCAGTGAAGGAAAACGGAAAATTGATTAATCAGGGCAAGCTTTCTAAGCTGCCTATTCGGCAGTGAAGGTTGGTCACTCCGCCAGTTGTCCTTAAAACATTTTCTAAGCTGCCTATTCGGCAGTGAAGAAATCATCCGCAAATACTCAATCGAGGAAAAATTTCTAAGCTGCCTATTCGGCAGTGAAGGCGAAATTGCACCAAGTCACCTGGATTGGGCATTTCTAAGCTGCCTATTCGGCAGTGAAGGCGAAGCGGTGGTGAGCGATTTAATCGGTGTGTTTCTAAGCTGCCTATTCGGCAGTGAAGACTTTTAAACACCCCGTAAACGTCATTTAAAATTTCTAAGCTGCCTATTCGGCAGTGAAGTTTGCTTTCTTTTGCTGTTACCGGGCGCTCTTTTTCTAAGCTGCCTATTCGGCAGTGAAGGTAATAAGGCGTAATTTAATTCCGTTTCATTATTTCTAAGCTGCCTATTCGGCAGTGAAGTAAGGCGGCGATGTTAAATGCCGGTCAAAACTTTTCTAAGCTGCCTATTCGGCAGTGAAGCAGGAGCTTGGAGGATGGACAAAAACAGATACTTTCTAAGCTGCCTATTCGGCAGTGAAGGTTTTCCTTCTGCATCGAGTTTAATATAAGCCTTTCTAAGCTGCCTATTCGGCAGTGAAGCTTTATTGCAACAAACCTCTATCAGTTTGTAATTTCTAAGCTGCCTATTCGGCAGTGAAGCTCATAATCTAATTTAATCGCCTGATCCTTACTTTCTAAGCTGCCTATTCGGCAGTGAAGGAAGAAAAATCAGGTTGCCTTTCCGGCGGTAATTTCTAAGCTGCCTATTCGGCAGTGAAGAATAACTCGGCATTTTTAGAAAAATTTCACAATTTCTAAGCTGCCTATTCGGCAGTGAAGCTCTTAGCTTTATCTGTCATATTTCTTCCTTATTTCTAAGCTGCCTATTCGGCAGTGAAGCATGGATATTGGTTTTAAATCTTCCTGATTTTTTTCTAAGCTGCCTATTCGGCAGTGAAGTATATGTGCGAGGACTTGGGCTTAACAGTTTGTTTCTAAGCTGCCTATTCGGCAGTGAAGCTTTATTGCAACAAACCTCTATCAGTTTGTAATTTCTAAGCTGCCTATTCGGCAGTGAAG
>NZ_NRCW01000001.1:300807-410665 GCF_003130075.1 Aggregatibacter segnis
GCCTATTCGGCAGTGAAGCTTTATTGCAACAAACCTCTATCAGTTTGTAATTTCTAAGCTGCCTATTCGGCAGTGAAGTGTTTCTCTATTCAATCCCTGTAAGCGCTTTTTTTCTAAGCTGCCTATTCGGCAGTGAAGGCGATCGTGGCGTGGAACGGAATGCAGATGTTTTTCTAAGCTGCCTATTCGGCAGTGAAGGTTCTTCCACCGCCAATAGCTTGTGTTTTGATTTTCTAAGCTGCCTATTCGGCAGTGAAGCGGAAAAGCTAGAGGCGGTAGTTATTTACTTGTTTCTAAGCTGCCTATTCGGCAGTGAAGGTTTTACCAAAACGGCAAGCGCGTTCGCAAGTTTTCTAAGCTGCCTATTCGGCAGTGAAGAAAACCAAAAAGCGCAGTTAAGTGCGGTAACTTTTCTAAGCTGCCTATTCGGCAGTGAAGCTTAAAACAATGCGTAAGAAAAACGGCATTGTTTTCTAAGCTGCCTATTCGGCAGTGAAGAAAATTTGACTGCCTTTTGAGCCTTTTTTTATTTTCTAAGCTGCCTATTCGGCAGTGAAGATCTCAATGTTAGTGTGTGGGTAATACTCTTTTTTCTAAGCTGCCTATTCGGCAGTGAAGAATCAGCAATCAATTCATCAACAAACGCATTATTTCTAAGCTGCCTATTCGGCAGTGAAGAGATGAACTCAAAAAGGATTGGATTGAAAAGTTTTCTAAGCTGCCTATTCGGCAGTGAAGGATGACATATTAGAGCTGTATGGATTTTTTATTTTCTAAGCTGCCTATTCGGCAGTGAAGCTTTGTTGACGCAGTTTTTCCGCTGTGTTGTATTTCTAAGCTGCCTATTCGGCAGTGAAGGTTGAGATACCTGCATTTCCTTTTTGATAAAGTTTCTAAGCTGCCTATTCGGCAGTGAAGATGGCGCGGCAATATTTCGACGTTGAATTAAAATTTCTAAGCTGCCTATTCGGCAGTGAAGATAGCCATTTTTCCGCCCAAACGAAACCGGAATTTCTAAGCTGCCTATTCGGCAGTGAAGGCTTAGGCGGCATTATCCCGACCAACACGGGCTTTCTAAGCTGCCTATTCGGCAGTGAAGCTAGACGATCTAACTCGTTGCCCTGACGGCGTTTTCTAAGCTGCCTATTCGGCAGTGAAGTGTGGGTAATCTAGGACAGGATCCTGATGTAATTTCTAAGCTGCCTATTCGGCAGTGAAGCCCGTTTGTTTGTCCTGCCATTTTTCGGATGTTTTCTAAGCTGCCTATTCGGCAGTGAAGTAGACATTCTAATTGAAAATACCTGATGTACCAAGCTTATAGACATATTTAGGCAATAAAATCCTTTTTATATCTTGCGTGCTTAAATCATTGATTTTGAAGGAGGGATTAAACTGTAAAAATAAAGGGTAAATAAAAAGGAAGTCGAATGACTTCCTTTTTTGGATGATTTGATTTTGATTATTTCTGACGCATTGCCGGGAATAAAATCACATCGCGGATGGATGGGGCGTTGGCGTAAAGCATGGCGAGACGATCGATACCTAAGCCTTCACCTGCTGTTGGCGGTAAGCCGTGTTCAAGGGCGACAACGAAATCTTCGTCTTTGAACATCGCTTCGTCATCGCCGGCTTCTTTGGCCGCCACTTGAGCGTCAAAGCGTTCATTTTGATCTTCCGCATCGTTTAGCTCGGAGAATCCGTTACCGATTTCACGTCCACCGATGAAGAGTTCAAAGCGATCGGTGACTTCCGGGTTTTCATCGTTACGACGTGCCAACGGTGAAATTTCCGCCGGGTGTGCCATTAAGAAAGTTGGTTGAATTAAATGATGCTCTGCGACTTCTTCAAAAATCGCGTTCACAATGCTGCCTAAACCCCAAGATTTTTGCACTTCGATACCTAAACGTGCGGCAACTGCTTTCGCGCGATCAATATCATATAAATCTTCTTTTACGATACCTTTGTCTGCCCCGTATTTAATGGTGGCGTCGTGTAAGGTAATACGCTCGAATGGTTTGCCGAAGTCGAATTCGTATTCGCCGTATTTCACGATGGTTGTGCCTAAAATGTCGATGGCAAGTTTGCGTAACAATTCTTCGGTGTTATCCATTAAATCGTGATAGTCGGCATAGGCTTGGTAGTATTCAAGCATGGTGAATTCCGGATTGTGACGAACAGAAACGCCTTCGTTACGGAAGTTACGGTTCAATTCAAATACACGTTCAAAGCCACCGACCACTAAGCGTTTTAAGTAAAGCTCAGGTGCAATACGCAAGTACATATCTACGTCTAATGCATTATGGTGTGTTACGAAAGGACGTGCTGAAGCACCGCCCGGGATGACTTGTAACATAGGTGTTTCGACTTCCATAAATCCTTTCGAAATGAAGTAGTCACGAATGCCTGCAACCACTTTTGAACGAATGATAAAAGTGCGGCGGGATTCTTCATTAGAAATTAAATCCAAGTAACGTTGACGGTAGCGCACTTCTTGGTCAGTTAAGCCATGGAATTTATCCGGTAACGGGCGCAATGCTTTGGTCAGTAATTGTACCTCGGTGGCTTTAACGGTGAGTTCGTTGGTTTTGGTTTTGAATAATGATCCTTTTACGCCCACGATATCGCCTAAATCCCAGTGACCGACATCATCGGCATACACGCCTTCAGGTAGATTGTCGCGTGCAACATAAAGCTGGATTTTGCCGCTCATATCTTGGATGGTGATAAACGTGGCTTTCCCCATGGCACGACGCGTCATGATACGGCCGGCAACTGCAACTTCAATATGTTGTTCTTTTAATGCTTCGCCTTCTTCCGCATCATATTTATCATGTAAATCTTGAGCGAGTGCGTCGCGACGGAATTGGTTTGGGAACGCATTACCTTTCGCGCGCAGGGCGGCTAATTTTTCACGACGTACTAACATTTCGCCGTTTAAATCTAATTCTTTTACTTCTTGTTCTGACATTTTTGTTTACCTTTAATTTTAAAAAACGTGTTTAAAAACGACCGCACTTTTAGAGTCCGGCCTTGAGACTGGCTTCAATAAACCGATCCAAATCACCGTCTAATACGGCTTGTGTATTGCGGTTCTCCACACCGGTGCGTAAATCTTTAATACGGGAATCGTCTAACACATAAGAACGAATTTGGCTGCCCCAGCCGATGTCGGATTTGTTGTCTTCCATGGCTTGTTTGTCGGCATTTTTCTTTTGCAATTCCAATTCGTACAACTTCGCTTTCAGTTGTTTCATTGCTTGATCTTTGTTCTTGTGTTGGGAGCGGTCGTTCTGACATTGCACCACAATGCCGCTTGGCATATGCGTAATTCGCACCGCACTTTCGGTTTTGTTCACGTGCTGACCACCCGCACCGGAGGCGCGATACACATCAATACGCAAATCGGCAGGATTGATTTCGATATCAATATCATCGTCAATTTCAGGATACACAAACGCAGCACTGAAAGAGGTATGACGACGGTTATTGGAGTCAAACGGGCTTTTACGCACCAAACGGTGAATACCGGTTTCTGTGCGTAGCCAGCCGAATGCGTATTCGCCGCTAACACGAATGGTAGCAGATTTAACACCTGCCACATCGCCGTCGGAGACTTCCATTAATTCAGTTTTGAATCCTTTGCTTTCCGCCCAACGCAAATACATACGAAGTAACATTTCTGTCCAGTCTTGCGCTTCGGTACCGCCGGAGCCTGCTTGCAAATCTACATAACAATCGCAGGCATCGTGTTCGCCGCTGAACATACGGCGGAATTCCAGTTTGGCGAGTTGTCGTTCCAGTTCATCTAATTCGGCAACAGCTTCGTTGAAGGTGGCTTCGTCTTCCGCTTCCACGGCGAGTTCCAACAAACCGTCTACATCTTCCAAGCCTTGCTCTAAATTTTTAATGGTGTTAACCACCTGTTCTAAAGAAACGCGCTCTTTGCCGAGTGCTTGTGCTTTGTCTGCGTCGTTCCATACATCAGGCTGTTCCAATTCGGCGTTGACTTCTTCTAAACGCTCGGTTTTGGCGTCGAAGTCAAAGATACCCCCGAAGCACTGAAGTGCGGTCGGTTAAATCGGTGATTTTATTTTTGATCGGATTGATTTCAAACATGATAATTAAATGTGTTTAAATACTAAATTAAATGCACAATTATAAGGGATTTTCCATAGATTTGGTAGGGCGAAAGGGGATTCATCATGAAAATTGAATGGGACTTTTGCATAAGCCTCCAATTACTTTTATAATTCGCACTTATTTTCACAATTTAGGAACAATAGAAATGAAAAAAATTATTACCGCACTTTCTCTTTTTGCGATTTCTGTGGGGGCAACCGCAAGCGATGCCGTGTTGAAAAGTAAATTAGAAAAATTAGGCGCAAAAGACATTGAAATTCAAACCTCACCGATTAAAGGTTTGAAAACTGTTGTCAGTGATCAAGGTATTTTCTACGCCAGCGAAGATGGCAGCTATTTAATTCAAGGTAAAATTTATAAACTTACCGACAACGGCATCAGCAACGTTTCTAATAAATTGCTGATGGAAAAAGTCAATGCGTTGAAAGACGAAATGATTGTGTATCCGGCAAAAAATGAAAAACATGTTGTGACGGTTTTCATGGATATTACCTGTCATTACTGCCATTTATTGCATCAACAAGTTAAAGAATATAACGACTTAGGCATTACCGTACGCTATTTGGCGTTCCCGCGTGGTGGTTTGGATAGTCAAACAGCACGTCAAATGGAAGCGATTTGGACGGCAAAAGATCCTATGTTCGCTTTGAATGAAGCGGAAAAAGGGCATTTACCGCAAGAGTTGAAAACCCCGAATATGGTGAAAAAACATTATATGCTTGGTGTGCAACTGGGCGTCACCGGTACACCGACAATTATTACATCTGAAGGTGATGTTATCGGTGGTTATTTGAAACCGGCTGATTTACTTACTGCCTTAGAAGGTTAATGCAGGTTCTTTGTGCAAAAACGAATCTTACGCCGCGATGTGCCGGCAGGCGATAAACTTTGTGACGATCCCTTGTTGGATCGTCTTTATCGTTCGCGCCACATTAAAAACGCCAACCAATTAGACCGCACTTTAAGTGCCATGCACAATCCGAATCTCATGTCCGGCATGGATACCGCGGTGGAATTCCTCGTCGAAGCTTATCAAAAACAACAGAAAATCGTCATCGTGGGCGATTTCGATGCCGATGGTGCAACCAGTACCGCATTGGCTGTACTCGCGCTACGTCAACTGGGCTTTGCTAATGTCACCTATTTAGTGCCGAACCGTTTCGAGCAAGGTTATGGGCTCAGTGTTGCTGTGGCACAAGAGGCATTGGCTTTAGGCGTTGAACTGTTAATGACCGTAGATAACGGTGTCTCTTCTCATGAGGGCGTAGATTTTTTAAAGGCGCAAGGCGTGAAGGTGATTGTGACAGACCACCACTTGCCACCGGAAACGTTGCCGAATGCCGATGCGATTGTGAATCCGAATTTGGCGCATTGCGGTTTTCCCTCCAAAAATTTGGCCGGTGTGGGCGTTACTTTTTATCTTATGCTTGCCTTGCGGGCGAAATTCCGTGAGCTTGGTCTATTTGATGCCAAAAATCAGCCGAATTTCACGGAATTGTTAGATTTGGTAGCATTAGGCACAGTCTCCGATGTGGTGCCGTTAGATCAAAATAATCGTATTTTAGTTTATCAAGGCATTGCCCGTATTCGCGCCGAACGTTGTCGTTGCGGTATTCGTGCATTGGCGGAAGTGGCGAAGCGGGATGTCACCCGTTTTGTGGCGGCGGATTTAGGCTTTTCCATTGGCCCGCGTTTAAATGCGGCGGGACGGCTGGATAATATGTCCGTGGGCGTAGAGCTTTTGTTAGCCGAAAACATGGAAACGGCTCGTGCGTTGGCATTGGAGTTGGATGGGTTAAATCAAGCACGCAAGGAAATCGAGCAGGGCATGAAGTTAGAAGCCTTAACCATCTGCCAAAATTTGTTTGCAAATGCCACCGCACTTGAAACGGACATTCCCCATTCTATCGTGTTGTATCAATCGGATTGGCACCAAGGTGTGCTTGGCATTCTTGCATCACGCATTAAAGAGCAGTTTCATCGCCCGGTGATTGCGTTTGCTCAAGATCAAGCAGGCATGTTGAAAGGGTCTGCACGTTCCATTCCCGGGTTACATATTCGCGATGTGCTGGAGCGGGTTTACTCACAGCATCCGGATTTGATCCTGAAATTTGGCGGGCATGCCATGGCGGCAGGATTGAGTATTCAAGAAAGCCGTTTTGACGATTTTCGTCAGATTTTTAATCAGACGGTCAGCGAATTACTGGCGGAAGACCAATTACAAGGCACGATTTGGACTGACGGCGAATTAAATGCGAACTTGTTAAACTTGGCGACGGCTGAAACTTTGCGTCAAGGCGGACCTTGGGGACAGGCATTTCCTGAACCGATGTTCGACGGCGAATTTAAAATCTTACAACAACGCTTAGTGGGTGAAAAACACTTGAAAATGATGGTGGAACCCAAACTGGGCGGACCTTTGTTAGATGCTATCGCCTTTAACATAGATACGCGCTATTATCCTGATTTATCTATAAAAACCGCAAGATTTGCGTATAAATTAGATATCAATGAATTTCGTGGTAACCGCGATCTTCAATTATTAGTGGATTATATTGAACCATTGGAAAGTTAGGCACATGATGTCACGGGTCGGATTACTCATCGTTTTATTCTTTATCAGCGGATTTACCGTTGCGCAAGAAAGCGTGTCTCATCCGTCAGCCGTGGATGAAGCAAGCCGACCATTTGAAGATGGCAAAGATTATTTTTCTTACCAAGAACCACTCATGTTGCCGCCTCGGGAAGATAATCGCATTCCGATTCAATTCTTTTTTGATTACGATTGCCGCGTTTGTTCTTCTGCACAAGATATTCTTGAACTTTACAGTCAAATTAATCGCGATCGCGTGGCGCTTAGTGAATATCCGGTGGCAACTGCCAAAGCCCGTTTTTCTGCGATGGTTTTTTACAGCTTGCAGGCGTTAAATGCCGATAATGTGTCTTCTGCGTTAATGTTTGAAACGGCCGAAAGAAACCAATACATCAAACTCACTCAGCAAGAAAATTTATTAACTTGGCTTGAACAACAAGGCATTGAACGTAACCGTTTTTTACAAACCTATTATTCGGAACAAGTCAAACAACAGGTGGATGAGGCAGTCCGTTTAACGGAAGATTACGGTGTGTTTACGTTTCCTTATGTCATTATTGACGGAAAATATGTGTTGACTGCCAGCACCTTATATAACGACGATTATGCCCTCGCGGTATTAGATTTTTTAATTAACAAAAAACAATAGCAAACAAATACAAAGGATATTTATGAAAATCGGGATTGTTGGCGCGATGGCGCAAGAAGTAGAAATTTTAGTCAATTTAATGACGGATAAGATCGTGACAAAATTAGCCTCCGGCACGATTTATGAAGGTACGATTCGCGGTAAACAAGTTGTCTTATTGCAATCCGGTATCGGCAAAGTTGCCGCCGCCATGGGAACGACGGCGTTATTGCAATTAGCCAAACCGGAGCTTGTGATTAATACCGGTTCTGCCGGTGGCGTAGCGGAAGGTTTGAAGGTTGGTGATGTGATCGTTTCCACTGAAACGCAATATCACGATGCGGATGTGACGGCTTTCGGTTATGCCAAAGGGCAATTACCGGCATGTCCGGTCACGTTTGTGTCTGATACAAAACTTGTTGAGTTGGTAGATCGCGTTGCAACCCAATTAGGACAACACGTGAAACGTGGGTTAATTTGTTCCGGCGACAGCTTTATTCAAGGCGGTGAACGCTTGGCACAAATTAAACAAGATTTCCCGAAGGTGATTGCCGTGGAAATGGAAGCCACCGCGATTGCGCAAGTTTGTCACGCGTTTAATGTGCCTTTTGTGGTGGTTCGCGCGATTTCTGATGCGGGGGATGGTAAAGCGAATATGTCCTTTGAAGAATTTCTCCCGCTGGCGGCGAAACAATCTTCTCACATGATCGTTGCCATGTTGGCGGAATTGAATTAATCCCTTCTTTCCGCGTACGGTGTATCGTACGCGGACGACATCTTCTGACCTATCTCTCTCATTTTTCATCTATTTTTCTAAAAAACGCTTGATTCTAGAGTTGCTCCATATTTTATCATGAGTCAAACTTAACGATAAAAGGAGACATCAAATGAAATTTCTAAAAACAAGCGTAATTTGTACCGCACTTTTCGCAGCATCCCTTGCTAACGCGCATAACGTTTGGTTAGAGCCCGTTAAAGACGCCAATGCTGCAGGACAATATGTGGTGAAATTCGGTCATGAACAGACAGAAGCTTATCCTGAACAAAAATTGAAAGCGGTGAAGTTGCTCGATAATAAAGGCAATGTCACTAACGCAACCTATCAATTTAAAGAAGGCGAAGCTTATCTTAATGCTGAGAAAGCTTCTCAAGTATTCATCCGTTTTGATAACGGTGTTTGGTCTAAATTGCCAAGCGGCAAATATGTAGAGAAAACCAAACAACAAGAACCGACAGCCGAACTTTCTGTGAATCCGGTGAAATTCGGTAAAGCCGTATTACAGTGGGACGAACAAGCGATGAAAGCACACGGCATGGAATATGAATTGGTACCACAAGCGCAACCAAAAGCCGGAAAACCATTGTCGATTTTAGTGTTACACAAAGGCAAACCGGTGAAAGATATTAAAGTGGGATTGGGTGAAGATGCACCGTTCAATTTAACCAACGACAAAGGTATCGCTGAATTTACCCCACAAGCCGGTTACAACAAAGTTTGGGCTGAATTTGAGGAAAACGTCAAAGGCAATCCGGATTACGATAGCCGTTCTATTGAATACATGTTGACCTTTGATGCCGAGTAATCGCATGAAAAAAACGTTGCGTATTCTGACCGCACTTTTCCCCTTGTTGTTTGCCCCTCATGCTTTCGCGCACGCGCTTTATGTGTTCGCCCAGTATGATGGGCAAACGGTGACGGGAAAATCCTATTATTCCGATATGACCCCAGCCGCAGAAACTTATGTGGAAGTTTTACGTCATGGGGAAAATCAGCCATTGATGACGGGGAAAACCGATAACCGTGGTTATTTTCACTTTCCGTTAGTGGTTGAACCGAAAGTCGCCTTAAAAGTGGTGGTTGAAGGGGAAGAAGGACATCGGGCGGCGGTAGTGGCAGATCGCATCACCGCAACGCCAAATACGCCAACTCAAGCGAGCGATGAAAGCTTGTTGTTACTGCGTGGTGATATTGCGCAGTTACGCGACAAAATTTACCTGCACGATATTTTAGGTGGCATTGGCTACATCGTTGGTATTGCGGGCATTGCTGCGTGGCTAAGTGCCCGCAAATTAAGAAAAGGGCGTTAATAATGCATTTGTCGGAAGGCGTATTACATACGCCGGTGTTATTAGCGGGTGTTGCTTTGGCGGGAGTTGGTGTGGCTGTCGGATTACGTCGTTTAGAAAGTGAACGTTTACCTTTAACAGCGTTGTTTGCTGCCGCATTTTTTGTTGCCGGCACCATTCACGTGCCCGTGGGTATCGGTAGCGTTCATCTGATTTTAAATGGCATGGCAGGTCTATTTCTCGGCTGGGCAGTATTCCCGGCCTTTCTTATTGCGTTGTTGTTGCAAGTGCTGTTCTTTTCCTTCGGCGGTTTTGCTGTGTTAGGCGTGAATTTATGCGTTATGGCATTGCCGGCGGTCGCAGCGCATTATGTATTGCGTGGTCATTTAAAGCCGGACATGGGACGCATAGCAAAATTATTCACCGGTTTGGGAGCAGGCATTATTGGTGTCGGTGGTGCCGGCGCATTAGCCTCTCTCGTTTTAGCGTTAGATGGCGGCAAACATTATCAGGATTTAATCGCCTTATTGCTGTTGTCACATTTACCGGTATTCGTATTAGACGGCGTTATCAGCTACGGCGTGATTTCTCTCCTCAGCAAAATGTACCCTAGCGCATTACAATCTATTGGCACGTCATTGAATGTTGATGATACCAAACGGTGCGCACAATGAGCCCCGTTTTTCAGCGTTTTTTTCCACCGCACTTTTTTGCTCCTCGTTGGCGGCTGATTTATCTATTCCTTTGGGGATTGGTAATCAGCGCCTTGTCTCAACCTTCTTTGTTGCTATGGTTGAACGGCATCACTTTAATTTTATTAGCGATCCTGATTTATCGTGACCGCGAACCTTATTTTCCTTATCTAAAACGTTGGCTGGTTTTCAATGGCTTTACTTTATTACTTTGGGCAACATTAAGTTGGCGTATTGGCACCGACGGTATTGAACTTAATCCTGAGGGCATGGAAACGGCGTTGTTAATTAGCTTACGCATGAACCTATTACTGTTTTCCGTATGGTTATTGCTATGGAAAATGAATGACACGGTGTTGGTACAAGCCATTGGTAAATTGCTCTTGCCGCCCAAATTAATTTGGCTTTTTGTCCTCACGGTGCGTTATATTGCGCTGTTAGGTGAACTGCAACAAAAAATGGATTTGGCGATGCGTGCGCGAGGCTATCATGCCGGTTTGAATCGCCGAACATTATATGTCACCGCACAACGGGTTGCGCTTTTACTGGTGCATGCCTTACTCAAAGCTGAGACGGCACAAATCGCGCTCCAATGCCGCGGCTTCCGCTTTGGTGAAAAGACAAATTTAAGTGGGGAAAAATGACAGTTTTACAAGTCAACGGATTGCAAATTAACCGAGGAGAACGGCAGATTATCGGCAATCTGTCTTTTCAAATTGAAGAAGGCCAACGCTTTTTTGTGCAGGGCGAAATCGGCACAGGAAAAACCACTTTATTGCTTGCTTTGTTAGGCTTTGTGCCTGTTGCGCGCGGTGAGATTCGTCTATTAGGGCAACTGTGTCGAGAAGAAAAAGATTTTGCGCCTTTTCGTGGCACCGTGGGGCTTTGTTTTCAGCACGCCGATGATCAACTGTTTGGCCCAACTGTGTTGGACGATGTTGCCTTCGGACCGTTAAATCAAGGCTTGTCTCACCAACAGGCGTATGCCGTTGCTTTACACCAACTGGAACGCTTGGGTATTTCTCATTTGCAGGATCGCACCGTACATACGTTGTCCGGTGGGGAAAAAAATTTCACAGCGTTGGCGGGCGTGTTGGCGATGCAACCGAAAATGTTGCTGTTAGATGAGCCGACGAATGGATTGGATCGTAAAAATGCCGAAAAACTGACCGCACTTTTGCGTGAGCTGTCACTGCCTATGTTGGTGGTTTCTCATCATCAAGGATTTACGGCTGAATTGGCTGACGATGTTCTGACTTTATGATCTCAATCAACCCGAAAAATCAAAGGTTGTGCTACCCTAGCGAGGTTTTTTGTAACCAGATAGTAAAGGGGCAATATTATGTGTACAACTTGTGGTTGTGGACATCCGGAACAAGTCAGAATCGGTGAAGTAGCACATTCTCATCATGACCATGACGGCACACAAAGTGCGGTCAAAAATCCGAACTTTTCTCATTTCAAATTTCACTCGGTAGAATCGGCTTCTGAAGCCAGTGAAACGCAAAAACGCCTGTTAAAAGTAGAGCAGGACGTGTTAGGTAAAAATAATCAAATTGCGGCGCACAACCGCTTTCTTTTCCAGCAACAACATATTCTTGCACTGAATTTGGTTTCCAGTCCGGGTTCCGGCAAAACCACCTTACTCACTACCACGCTAAACGCGCTGAAAAATGACCGCACTTGTTATGTGATTGAAGGGGATCAACAAACGGAAAATGATGCGGATCGTATTCGTGCTACCGGTGTCTCTGCGATTCAAGTGAATACCGGCAAAGGTTGCCATTTAGATGCCCAAATGATCAATGATGCCTTGTTCAAACTGCAACCAAAACAAGACAGTTTACTGTTTATTGAAAACGTGGGTAACTTGGTTTGCCCGTCCGAATTTGATTTGGGTGAAAAAGCCAAAGTGGTGATTTTGTCCATCACTGAAGGTGAAGATAAACCGCTGAAATACCCGCACATGTTTGCGGCGTCTAAGTTAATGATTTTAAATAAAGTCGATTTATTGCCATACCTTAATTTTGATGTGGAAAAATGTATCGCTTACGCTAAACAAGTGAACCCGCAAATTGAAGTGATTCAACTTTCTGCGACTACCGGCGAGGGCTTAAAAGCCTGGTTGGATTGGTTACAGGCACAATAAGGATTGTGGAACAAAATGCAGTTTATTGATGAGTTTCGTGATCCGAAATTAGCGAAAAGTTTAGTCAACCTTCTGAATGAATTAATGGCGAAATTGCCACAATATACGGCGGAAAATCCGCTCTATTTAATGGAAGTTTGCGGTGGGCATACGCATACCATTTTTAAATTTGGTTTAGATCGTTTGTTGCCGAAGAGCATTGAATTTATCCATGGCCCCGGTTGCCCTGTATGTGTCTTGCCGATGGGACGTATTGATGTGTGCATTGAAATTGCGCAGAAACCGGATGTGATTTTCTGTACTTTTGGCGATGCTATGCGCGTGAAAGGGCGTCGAGGTTCCTTGTTGGAAGCCAAAGCAAAAGGTGCTGACGTGCGCATTGTGTATTCACCGCTGGATGCGATGAATATTGCGGTGAATAATCCTGACAAAAAAGTCGTGTTCTTTTCTCTTGGTTTTGAAACCACCATGCCGAGCGCCGCAGTGACTTTGCAGCAGGCGAATAAATTAAATATTCAGAATTTCTGGGTAGTTTGCCAAAACATCACCATCATTCCAACATTGCACAGTCTGCTTTCACAAGATTATGTGAAAATTGACGGGTTTATTGCGCCGGGTCATGTGAGCATGGTGATCGGCACGTCGCCTTATCAATCCATCGTGGATAAATACCACAAACCTTTCGTTATCACAGGTTTTGAGCCGTTAGATATTTTGCAAGCTATTGTGATGTTGGTGCAGCAATTTGTGGACGGGCGTTGCGAAATTGAAAATCAATATAAACGTATCGTGCATTCCGAAGGTAATCTACTAGCGCAACAAGCCATGCGTGAAGTGTTCCAACTGAAAAAATCCAGCGAATGGCGCGGTTTGGGTGAAATTGAAGAGTCGGGTGTAGAACTGACTGACGCTTATAAACGCTTTGATGCGGAAGTGTATTTCCACAGCCAACCACAACAAGTGGCGGACGACCCGAATTCTCGTTGTGGCGACGTGCTTACCGGCAAATGCAAACCTTCAGATTGCCCGTTATTTGGCACCCAATGTAACCCGGACAATGCTTATGGCGCGTTGATGGTGTCCTCGGAAGGGGCGTGTGCCGCCTACTATCAATATCGGAGAGAATAATGACAGATTTCATCACCATGGCACACGGCAACGGCGGCGGAGCCATGCAAAAACTCATTCAGGATTATTTCGTCGAAGCCTTTGACAATCCCATTCTTGCGCAAGGGGAAGACCAAGCCCGCTTACCTTTAGCAGCACTCATGGCGCAAGGGGAACAGCTTTCTTTTAGCACTGACAGTTTCGTTATCGACCCGATTTTCTTTCCTGGTGGCAATATCGGCAAACTTGCTGTGTGTGGTACGTTAAACGATGTGACGGTGTGTGGTGCCGTGCCGAAATATCTCTCTTGCGGTTTTATTTTAGAAGAAGGTTTGCCGCTAGCCGAACTCAAAGACATCATTCAAGCCATGGCAGAAGCCTGCCACGCTGCCGGTGTGCAAGTGGTGACGGGCGATACTAAAGTGGTGCAAAAAGGCGCGGTGGATAAAATCTTCATTAACACCAGCGGCATTGGTGTTATTCCGCAAGGTATTGATTGGGGAATGCACCGTATTGAAGCGGGGGACAAGATTATCGTCAGCGGTACCATCGGCGAACACGGCGCGACGATTCTCAACTTGCGCGAAAGCCTAGGGATTCAAACGGATCTCAAAAGTGATTGCGCGGTTCTTGCGCCACTCATCGATTTATTGCGCCCCATTGAGGGCGTAAAAGCCGTGCGTGATGCCACCCGTGGTGGCGTAAATGCGGTGCTGCACGAATTTGCCGCCGCCCAGCAATTAGGCATGCAGATCAACGAAGACGATTTACCTATCCGCCCTGAAGTCCGTGGCATTTGTGAATTACTTGGGCTAGAAGCCTTAAACTTTGCTAACGAAGGCAAATTGGTGATCATCGCTTCTCCTGAAAAAACGCTTGAAATTCTGACCGCACTTCATTCCCATGAATTAGGCAAAAATGCCGCTGTGATTGGCGAAGTGACCACGGATAAAAAAGTCAGATTATTAGGCAGTTTCGGTCAGTCACGGTTGCTGGATTTACCGATGAATGAGCCGTTGCCAAGGATTTGTTAGGTTGTTCTACTTTCTTGCTTGTGCAAGAAAGTAGCAAAGAACACACCCCGGATAAATTGCTGTTCCTCCCTTTATTGCCATTTTCTTCACGGAAAATTTTGAACTCGCCACTGCGTGGCTCAAACAAAGCGAAATTTTCCTAAAAATGCCAAATCGTTCGGGCAATTTATACGGGGATTTTATTTGAGCGTTATTAGTTAAAAGTGCGGTGGAATTTTGGATTGTTTTTTATGTGAAAACGTTTGGGATTTCGACCACACTTCTAGATTTTTATTTGGTAGGGACAGACTTTATGTCTGTCCTTATTTATATCATCAGATTATCGGACAGGCATAAAGCCTGTCCCTACGATGGTACTAGAGGGAGCCATAAAACATGAATCCAGCCAAAGTCCAACGGGATAAATTGCATCAACTAACGGATTTGCCGAATGTAGGAAAGGCAGTTGCGGAGGATTTGCGGAAACTGGGGATTAACACACCGCAGGATTTGTTGGGGCATGATGCCTATGCCATGTATTACACACTCTGTGAGTTAACCGGTATGCAGCATGATCCTTGTATGATAGATGTCTTTTTATCTTTAACTGATTTTATGCAAGGAAATGAACCGAAGCCTTGGTGGGCGTTTACCGCACAGCGTAAGGCGTATTTATCGCAATTAAACAGACAATAACGGCATTTTCTAATGTGATCATCTTTGTTGCTAGTGTCCCCTACTATGGCGCGCGTCTCCCGACGCGTGCCTTATTTCTTGTGTTCAGCATGCGTCCGGGAGACGCGCTCTATCTATAAAGCTCAAATTATAAAAACACTCTCAAAACCCACCGTACTCTACGCATTTTTCCTCGCATAATCTGCAGCTTCGGCGATGAGTGCTTCGCTTGGTCTTTTGCCGGTGTAGAGTTCGAATTGCTCAACAGCTTGTAACACAATCACTTCCGCACCGGAGATAGTTTGTTTACCTAAGGCTTGGGCGGTTTTAATTAATGGTGTGTCGGCGGGTTGAGCGACCACATCAAACGCGGTTGTGGCTTGACAGATCATGGCTTCGGGGAAGGCGAGATCGAATGCCTCTTTGCCCCCTTTCATGCCGATTGGCGTGACGTTAACGAGAATCTCGGCAGTTTGGTTGTCGAGGGAAGCGATGTAATCATAGCCATAAAGTGCGGCTAAATAGCTGCCTGTTTTTTCGTTACGTGCGAAGACGTTGAGTTTTTCAAAGCCTGAATGCTTAAACGCCGCCACCACTGCTTTTGCCATGCCACCGCTACCATGCACGATCACGCGATCGTTTTTGCTTAATTGGTATTTTTCGATAAGTTTAACAATGGCAATGTAGTCGGTGTTGTAGGCGCGTAAAACACCGTTGTCATTGACGATTGTATTCACCGATTCAATGGCTTGTGCGGAAGGTGAGATCTCGTCTAAAAACGGCATGCAACTTTCTTTGAAAGGCATGGACACTGCGCTTCCTCGAATACCTAAGGCTCGAATGCCTTTTACGGCATGTTCGATGTCATTGGTAGTGAAGGCTTTATAAATAAAATTCAAACCGAGTTTTTGATAAAGATAATTGTGAAAGGTGGTGCCGAAATTACCGGGACGACCGGAGAGGGACATACAGAGTTGGGTATCTTTGTTAAGCATAAGAAGTATTCCTTTTATAGATAAAGAAATGATGTCGTGAGTATAGCAGATGGCAAGTAAAACATTTGGAAAACTGACCGCACTTTTACGAATCATGCAAAAATAAGACGATTGGGCCCCATCTGAGCCGCCTGAGCGATTTGCAATTTTTAGGAAATTTTTGCTTGTTTGAGCGTAGCGAGTTCGAAAATTTTTTCCTATAGATGGCGCGCGTCTCCTGACGCGTGCCCTTTAGTGGCTTACTTCGCGGTACGCATCAGTTATGCGGTTTCTATCTCATTGAATTGACTTGCGATGACCGCTTGACCCAAACTCAATCCGCCATCTCCCATCGGAAACTGATGCGCACTCAATACCTTAAATTCAGCCAAATGTTCTTTTATCAATCGCCGTAATAATTGGTTATGCCATACGCCACCGGAAAGCACGATTGTTTTGCACTGGTGGCGTTGAGCCTGTTGGCGAGCCAAATGAGCAAAGCCTTCTGCTAACGAATAATGAAAAATAAAGGCTTTGTCGGCGTTGGAAGAATCGAGCGCAATCCAGACTTGCCAGAAATGGGCAAGATCCAATTTATTTTCAGCATTAAGCGGCATTAAGGTTGGAAGCACTCTTTTATCGAAGGGCAAATTGGCGAGCGCCGATTGTGAGGCGAGCACTTCCAATTGGCAAGCAGCTTCGCCTTCCCAACTCAGTTGTGGCTGCGTGATGCCCAAGCCAAATGCCACAGCGTCAAATAAGCGACCTGCAGAGGAAATTCGTGGGCTATTGAGATTGCGCTCAATGGCCTTAGCGAGCAGTTGCCAGTCATAGTTGGCGCAGGTTTGGGCGGCGATTTCTTGCCAATTTGGCATGAATTGATGCAAATGTGCCAGCCAGTTGCGCCAAGGTTGTTTGGCGGCAAGATCGCCCCCCGGCAATGCCACCGCAGGTAGCCCCCCTAAATAATGGCAGTGTTTTTCATCGACCAACAGACATTCTCCGCCCCAAAGTTGCCCATTTTCCCCCATACCGATACCGTCTAACGCAAGCCCAATAACTTGCTCATGGCAATGATGTTCGGCCATCACGCTGACAATATGGGCGTGGTGGTGGAGCACTTCCACATAAGGAATTTGATGTTGTGCAGCCAATCGTTTCCCGACTTCATGGGTGAAATAACCCGCGTGTGAATCAATGGCGATCAGCTCCGGTTTGAATTGGTAGATTTGGCAGAAGAGGGCTATGTTCGCTTCTAATTGTGACCGCACTTTTTCGTTCGAGGTGTCGCCAATGTGTTGGCTGACAATGGCTTTATTTTGACGCAGCAAACAGAACGTATTTTTTAAATCAGCCCCCAGAGCTAGCACATTGTGAGCACTGTGGTGATCCAACAGCGTTTCGTCAGGCACATAACCTCGCGCTCGGCGCAAAGTTTCCACGCCATCAAACGCAGCACACACTAAGGAATCGTCGGCGCGTTGCAAAATGTCGCGGTTGTGGCAGAGAAAATAATCCGCCAAATCACTTAAACATTCCACCGCACTTGTATTATCCAATACCGGCGGTTGTCCGCTTGGGTTGGCGGAGGTCATCACTAATGGGCGATTCACTTCTCTCAATAATAAATGCTGTAACGGGTTGCTTGGCAACATCACGCCGATTTCATTGAGTTGTGGCGCAATCTGTTCCGCTAATAAAGGGACTTTATGTTTTGCCAATAGCACAATGGGTGCAGCCGTGCTGGTGAGTAATCTGATTTCTGTTTCGGTGAGATCGTTTAAAAAAGACACATCCGGTACCATCACCGCCAAGGGTTTACTTGGGCGGCGTTTGCGGTCGCGCAGTAATTGCACGGCATCAGCATGAGTTGCATCACAGGCAAGATGGAAACCGCCGATGCCTTTTACTGCAACAATCTTGCCTTGTTGTAAGAAAAGTGCGGTAGTTTTTATTGGCGTTTTTTCATCGATAAGTTCGCCTTGCTGATCGCTTAACCAAACATGAGGGCCACAGACGGCACAGGCGTTCGGTTGCGCGTGAAAACGACGATCGGCAGGATTTTTATATTCTTCTGCGCAATCAGGACAGAAGGGAAAATCAGCCATCGAGGTGTTTTTGCGATCGTAGGGAATGGCTTTAATAATCGTAAAACGCGGACCGCAGTGGGTACAGTTCGTAAAAGGGTAGTGATAGCGCCGATTGGTCGGATCAAATAAATCCTTTAAACAGGCAGGGCAAGTGGCAGCATCTGGCACGATTTGGGTATCCATGGCGTTGTTTTCGCTTTCACGGATTTCAAAACCGTCAAAGTGCGGTGGATTTTCCCAGCGTTTTTCATGCTGTTGAATGTCGGTAATCAGCGCAAGCGGAGGCAGTTTCGTTTGCAGGTCGTGCAGGAATGGTTGTAGCTGTTGCACTGTCGGTTCACACAAGCGGATAAGTACGCCTTGTCCGTCATTGTTGACATCACCGCGTAATCCGTATTGATTCGCCAATAACCAGACGAAGGGACGAAATCCCACGCCTTGCACTTTGCCTTTTATGCGTAATTCAATGCCCTGCATATGTTTCCTGTTGCATTTTTTATTGCTTTTAAGTATGAAAAAATATTTAACAGTATGAACAAGTTATTTATTTTTAGTGGTTTATTTTACTGGATTTATGGCTTGGCTATGAGGCGGTTTTACGAAAACCATCAAAAATGATGATCTTCGTCAAGGAATAATTCTTTTGAGATGTAAGTGACCAAAGTCATGACCGCACTTTGGGATCGTTCTCAAAGTGCGGTCATTTTTTTTCATTTTTTGAAGATGTTGGCTGTGCCAGTGTTCAAAGCCTGTGCCGTTCTTTGTGTTTTATTTCACTTGATTTAACAGGAATTGTACGAGCAAGGAAACCGGTCTGCCGGTAGCGCCTTTATTAGCACCTTGTAGCCATGCAGTACCGGCAATGTCGAGGTGCGCCCATGGGTATTTCTTGGTGAAATTGGAGAGGAAGGCGCCCGCCGTGATGGCGCCGCCCCAACGTCCGCCAATATTGGCTAAATCGGCAAAGTTGGATTTTAGCTGTTCTTGGTATTCTTCGCTTAACGGTAAACGCCATGCCTTGTCGGCGCTTTGTTGTGCGGCTTGTTCAAGTGCAGCTGCGATGTCGTCATGGGTAGAGACCAAACCACTGTTGTGTTGCCCTAATGCAACAACGCAAGCACCCGTTAAAGTAGCAATGTCGATGACCACTTCAGGATCGAAACGTTCTACATAAGTGAGGGTATCGCATAAGACCAGGCGACCTTCTGCATCCGTATTTAACACTTCCACGGTTAAACCGTTCATGGTGGTGAGAATATCGCCGGGGCGATAGGCGTTGCCGTCCGGCAAGTTTTCACAGCCCGCCATGACGCCGATCACGTTTAACGGCAGCTGTAGTTGTGCTAATGCATTCATCACGCCGTAAACGGAGGCTGCGCCGCACATGTCGTATTTCATTTCATCCATATCCGCAGCCGGTTTTAGGGAAATACCGCCGGCATCAAAGGTTAAGCCTTTGCCCACTAACACGATCGGTTTTGCGTTCGGGTTCGGGGCATTACGGTATTCCATAATGGCTAATTTTGCCTCGTTGTGCGCCCCGCGAGATACCGCAAGATAAGCGCCCATACCTAATTTTTCCATCTCGGCTTCATTGACAATGGTGGTTTTAATCAGCGATGAGGTTTCGGCTAAGTTTAGCGCTTTGTCTGCTAAATATGCCGGGTTACACACATTCGGAGGGCAGTTTGCTACATCTTTGGCAAGGCGTACGCCAAGGGCGATTGCTGAGGCATGCTGAATTGCTTGTTCGGCGGATGCCAGCTCATCTGCGCCAACGTTAAAAATTACCTCTGAAAGTGCGGTAGATTTTTCTGCTGTTTTTTGACTTTTGAATTGAGTGAATTGGTATAAATCCTGTTCTATAGTTTCAATAGCAAAGCGGATGTTCCAGTAAAGCGTCCGTTGATTAAGTGGAATTTCAGTTAAAAAATTGACCGCACTTTTTGTTTGGGTTTCTTTGAGTGCTTGTGTCGTTTTTTGCATCAGTTGCTTAAATTGACGCTCGTTGAGTTCTCCTCGTTTACCACACCCCACCACGAGAAGGCGTTCGGCAGCAAGGTTTGGCACATTGCGCAATAACGTGGTTTGCCCAAGTTTGCCGCTAAGTTCACCGCTTTCCACCAAATGGAGGAGATAATTATCGGAAATCTTGTTAATTTCCACCGCACTTTGGGATAGGTTTTTTTCTTCAAAAATACCCACAATCAGGCAATCCGCCGCTTGATTTACGGCATAATGTTGTGCGCTAAACTTCATTTTTTCCTCGCTTATTTTGCTGTTTTAAATGTCAAATTAAGGTATCATACGCCACCTACTCTTTAGGTAAGCCAAACCCAATTTGGTTTTTTCAAAGTGAAACGAATTTAATCTCTTTTGCTGAAATAGCAAGAGAAAAATAGGCAAAAAAAGTGATTTTAACCCGATATTTAACCAAAGAAGTTTTTAAAAGCCAGATTGCGATTTTGTTCATTCTGTTGCTGATCTTTTTTTGTCAGCAGCTTGTTCGCGTACTGGGCTCTGCCGCGAATGGCCAGGTGCCGGCAGATTTAGTCTTTTCTTTGCTCGGTTTAGGCATGCCGACCATGGCACAACTGATGTTGCCACTTTGTTTGTTCATTGCGATTTTGTTGACCTTAGGCCGTTTATACGCAGAAAGTGAAATTACCGTTATGCGTGCCTGTGGCGTAGGGTCAAAAATTTTAGTGAGAGTCGTTTTGATTCTGTCGCTATTTACCGGGGCATTGGCAGCATACAATGCATTGTGGTTGAGTCCATGGGCAATTAATAAACAAGTGGCGATCATTGAGGAGGCAAAGGCAAATCCGAATATGGGTGCCTTGTCTGCCGGTCAATTTATGACGGCAAATAACAGTGATTTTGTGTTGTTTATTGATGACATTCAAGAAAATCAAATTAATAACGTTTATGTGTTCCAAACCCAGCCAAAAGGCCAAACTAAGCCGTCAGTCATTGTGGCGGAGCAGGGGGAGTTAACATCCTTGCCAAACGGTGATCAAATCTTACGTTTGCAAAATAGTGATCGTTTTGAAGGTACCGCAATTTTACCGGATTTCCGCATCACTCATTTTGATGAATACCAAGCCTATTTGGGACATAAAGCGGTCGAAGATGATTCAAATGAAGCGGGTGAAATGAGCTTTATGCAACTGTTAAATGCCGATACACCGGCGATGAAAACCGAATTTCACTGGCGTTTAACCTTAATTCTTGCTGTGCCTATCATGGCATTGTTAGCCGTGCCGTTAAGTCGTGTTAATCCACGCCAAGGTCGTTTTGCCAAAGTGTTACCGGCGTTATTGTTGTATTTAATTTACTTCTTATTACAAAGCTCATTGAAATCAGCCGGTGGTGCAGGCAAATTGGATGCCTCGTTGTTTATGCCACTGGTGAATGGGGGCTTTTTCTTATTGGCGATTTTGCTCAACAGTTGGGATAGCGCATTCATGTATCGCATTCGTTATTCGTTGAATAAAAAGCGCTAAAACAGGGATGACAGAATGAATACCTTAGAACGATATATCGGTAAAAGTATTTTAGGCACGATTTTCGCCACCTTGTTCATGTTAGTGGGATTATCCGCCATTATTAAATTTGTAGAACAGTTCCGTAGCGTGGGGAAAGGCACTTACGATATCTTACAGGCTATTGCTTATACGGTGTTGACTATGCCGAAAGATGTAGAAACCTTTTTCCCTATGGCGGCATTGCTTGGTGCATTAATTGCCTTGGGGAATCTTGCTAGTCGTAGTGAATTAGTGGTGATGCAATCGTCAGGATTTTCACGCATACGCATCGGCATTGCGGTGATGAAAACGACTATTCCGTTGGTATTATTTACGATGGTGATCGGTGAATGGGGAATTCCGCAAACCGAGCAATTTGCGCGTGATATGCGCTCCAAAGCTATTTCTGGCGGTTCTATGCTTTCGGTGAAAAATGGCATTTGGGCAAAAGACGGCAATAATTTCGTGTATGTGCGCCGCATTTCTGATGAGGTGAAATTAAACGATATTTATATTTATACTTTTAATGAACAACGCCAATTAGAAAAAATGAAACATGCGAATCAAGCGTCTTTTAACAATGGCAAATGGACGTTAAGACAAGTGAATGAATCCCGTATTCAACATGATGAAGTGGTGACCATCAATCGTTTAAATGAAGACTGGGAGACCAACTTAACGCCGGATAAACTTGGCGTGGCATCATTGCGTCCAACATCGCTGTCTATTTCAGGATTATCGAATTACATCGCCTTCCTGAAAGAAACCGGACAGGATTCTAGAAATTTTGAGTTGACCTATTGGCGTAAATTGCTCCAACCGGTGTCGGTGGGTGTGATGATGATGTTAGCGCTTTCCTTTATTTTTGGTCCGTTGCGTAGCGTGACTGCCGGGGCGCGTGTTCTTATCGGGATTTCTTTCGGTTTCTTGTTCTATGTGGTGAATGAGTTGTTTGGGAAATTCAGCTTAGTGTATAACAGCACGCCGCTTATTGGCGCGTTGATGCCAAGTGTGCTGTTCCTGCTTATTACTTGGTGGCTGTTGGCGCGACGTCGAAATTAGACAAAAGTGCGGTAAGAAAAAACAATGTTTTTAAAGCCCGTGATTGTCACGGGCTTTTTATGCTAAACATTAATTTCATTCATTAAATGAATGAAATATTTGAAATTGACACATATTCCCTTTCTCTTTAATTTAAACAACATCTTTGACAGAGTTGAAATGAGGTAACTTGCATGAGTTATGCAAAAGAAATTGATAATTTAAATCAACACTTAGCCGATTTGAACGGCAAAATTAACGTTTCCTTTGAATTTTTCCCACCTAAAAATGAAAAAATGGAAAATATTTTGTGGGAATCCATTCATCGTTTAAAAGTCTTAAAACCAAAATTTGTTTCTGTGACTTACGGGGCAAACTCCGGTGAACGTGAACGTACGCACGGTGTTGTAAAACGTATTAAACAGGAAACCGGTTTAGAAGCGGCACCGCATTTAACTGGTATTGATGCAACACCGGATGAATTACGTCGCATTGCAAAAGACTATTGGGATAGTGGCATTCGCCGTATTGTGGCGTTGCGTGGTGATGAGCCGAAAGGTTATGAGAAAAAGCCTTTTTATGCCGCAGATTTAGTGACATTGCTCCGTGAAGTAGCGGACTTTGATATCTCCGTTGCAGCCTATCCGGAAGTGCACCCGGAAGCAAAATCAGCACAAGCGGACTTAATCAATTTAAAACGTAAAATTGATGCCGGTGCTAATCACGTAATTACGCAATTCTTCTTTGACATTGATAGCTATTTACGTTTCCGTGATCGTTGTGCTTCTATCGGCATTGACGCGGAAATCGTGCCGGGCATTTTACCGGTCACTAACTTCAAACAGCTTCAAAAAATGGCCGAAATCACCAATGTGAAAATTCCTGCCTGGATGGCGAAAATGTATGACGGGTTAGATAACGACCAAACGACTCGCAATTTAGTGGCGGCAAGTATTGCTATGGATATGGTGCGCGTATTATCTCGCGAAGGGGTAAAAGACTTCCACTTCTACACCTTAAACCGTAGTGAACTTACTTACGCGATTTGCCATACTTTAGGTATACGTCCAACGTTGTAATTTAAAAAAATAAAAAAAGCGACCGCACTTTAGATTTTCCTCTTAAAGTGCGGTCGTTTTTTTATGTATTTGTTGTGGTGAATGCAAATTTAATTCGGTTCTTTTTTCAGTAATGAACACCAAAAGAGAAACGTGGCGCAAATGACGACGGAGGGGCCAGCGGCGGTGTCGTAATAGGCGGATAAGGTTAACCCCATGGAAACCGCGAGCATGCTAACAAGCACGGCAACGCCAACCATGCTTTCCGGGGTGCGGGCAAAGCGCTTAGCGGCGGCAGCCGGAATAATGAGGAGGGAGGTGATAATTAATGCGCCAACAAATTTCATACTTAAGGCAATGGTTAATGCTGTTAAGATCATTAGAATAAAACGCATTCTTTTCACGTTAATGCCTTCCACTTGGGCTAATTCGGGGCTGATCGTGGTGGAAATTAGCGGTTTCCAAAAATAGATTAAGGCAGCAAGCACAACAATGGCACCAAGACTGATATAAATGAGATCGTCATAAGTGATCGCCAGTAAATCGCCGAACAAGTAGGACATCAAATCTACCCGCACATTTTGGAGTAAACCGACCGTGACAACCCCGATGGAAAGACAGCTATGCGCAATAATGCCAAGCAACGTATCCACAGAAAATTGCGTATTATTTTCCAACCAAACCATGGCAATGGAAAGCAAGACTGTGAGGACTAAAATGGCGATGTAAGGGTTGATTTGCAAAAAAATACCAAGCGCAACACCTAATAACGCCGAGTGGGAAAGTGTATCGCCAAAATAAGCCATTTTGCGCCAGACCACAAACGCTCCGAGAGGCGCTGTAATCAGCGAAAGTACCATGCCTGTAATCCAGGCGGGAAAAAGAATATCAAACATAATATGAATCGTTAGTGTGAATGGGGCGATTCCATACCGCAAATATCGCCGTGCATATCATGACGATGATTGTGGTGATGGGTGTAAACCGCGATATTTTTAGAAAATTGATCGCCGAAAAAGTGAATAAACGTTGGATCGTTTGAAACGGTTTCAGGCGTGCCGGCGCAACAAATATGCTGGTTAATACACAACACTTCGTTGGTATCCGCCATGACAATATGTAAATCATGTGACACCATCAAAATTGCGCAATTTAATTTTTCGCGGGTTTGCTGAATGAGCTGATAAAGGTCTGCTTGGCCGGTCATATCTACGCCTTGAGTAGGCTCGTCCAACACCAATAAATTGGGTTTATTTAAAATCGCTCGCGCCAGTAAAACCCGTTGCATTTCACCACCGGAAAGTTTTTGCATACTGTTGTGAATGAGATGGCTAATGGACAATAATGCCATTGCGTCTTGAATATCCTGACGACAAATTCCTTTTTTTAAGGATAAAAACTTTTCAACGGTAATGGGTAAGTTATGGTCTAAATGAATCTTTTGCGGAACGTAACCAATACGAATATTTTTGTTGTAACGCACAGATCCGGAAGTCGGTTGTTGTAGTTTGAGTAAGACTTTTAATAGCGTGGATTTACCACCGCCGTTGGGCCCCACAATAGTAATAATCGAGTTTGGGTAAACGGCGAGGTTAATATGACTGAGTGCGACTTGTTGCCCGTATTTTACATTGATGTCTTTTAATTCGACTAAGGGCACTTTTATTGCATTGATTTGCATGATGGGTTCTATTTGAGATTTCATTGGAGAAAAATTGCGCTAAAAATAGCTTATTTTTTATGATTTAACAAGTTCCTCGATAATTTATGTGTATAATTGCGCCGTTTGTCAGGAATTTCGCTTTATCCGTTGAATTTTTTTATTTTTATTGAGTCATAAGTAAACTTAAATCTTATCCGTTGTAAGGAAACCACAGTGGTACAACACGTAAAATTAGCAAGAGAACGTCGTCAAAGAAAGTCGCGTATTAAAGCGCTTATTTTCTTTTTGGCGCTTTTGTTGATTTTTACCGGCTTTTTTCTGCATTTAAATGACACCGCAGAAGACAAAATCGAAAGTGTTAAAAATCCCACCTATTCCAACCTTTCGACCCAAAATACACTTTCTGATACGAATCATCTGCTTCAGGAAATTCTCTCGTTAGGTGAGCTTTATCCTGTTTCTTCCTATGTCGTTTCTTTTACCAATGAAGCTGTTCAAGAAACACAAATTTTAGCCGACACCTTTAACCTCAATGCTGTAGATGAGGCCACTTCTTATGAGGATGATGTAGGGAAAGACGATGAATCGGAAGAAGTCAAAACCCATGATGAATTTGATGATCTGGATACATTGCCAGATGATGCAAAAGATGCTGTCGTGAATATTTTAGATGTGGCGGATCAAGCAATGAGAATCAAAGATCAATTTAGTCATACCGTGGTGAAAGGCGATAGTTTAAAAGATGTATTGGAACTTTCCGGTTTAGAGGATGATACCAGTAAACAACTGGTTTCTGCGTATCCAGAACTTAAACATTTAGAGGCTGGACAACAATTTTATTGGATTTTGAATAATAACGGCGAGTTGGAATATTTAAATTGGTTGGTCTCACAGAAAAAAGAATACATCTACGAATTACAGTCAGAAGGCAAGTTTACCCGTCAAATTCTGGAAAAGAAAAGCGTTTGGAAACGGGAAGTATTACGTGGCGAAATGGATGGCTCTTTCGTCAATAGCCTAAGAAAATTAGGTTTAGATAATCGTCAAATTTACCAACTGATTTCTGCGTTACAGTGGCAGGTGAGTTTAAAACAACTGAAAAAAGACACCAAAATATCGATTTTAGTTTCTCGAGAATATTTGGAAGACAAACGTACCGGTCAAGGTAACGTAGAAGCCATTCATATTATGAGCGACGGTAAAGGGTATTATGCGATTCAAGCTGAGAACGGACGTTACTATAACCGCCAAGGGGAAACCTTAGGTAAAGGCTTCTCTCGTTATCCTTTGCAACGTCAAGCGCGTGTATCTTCACCGTTTAACCCGCGTCGTCTGCATCCTGTTACAGGTCGTATTGCCCCCCATAAGGGCGTGGATTTTTCCATGCCGATAGGCACACCGGTGATTGCACCGGCAGACGGTACGGTAGAAAAAATTGCATATCAGGCAAATGGCGCCGGTCGTTATGTGGTCATTCGTCATTCCCGAGAATACCAAACCGTGTATATGCACTTAAGCCGTCCGTTGGTGAAAGCCGGGCAAAGTGTGAAGAAAGGGGAGCGTATTGCATTGTCGGGGAATACCGGTCGCTCAACCGGCCCGCATTTACACTATGAATTCCATATTAACGGACGCCCGGTGAATCCGCTCACGGTTAAACTTCCGGGGGGAAGTAGCGGAATGGCAACGGCTGAACGTAAACAATTCCTTGTTAAAGCCAATGAAGTAGAACGCTTGTTACGTTAGTTTTGAAAGTGCGGTGGTTTTTCCAGCTGTTTTAAAAACATTGTGAAAATCGACCGCACTTTTTTATAAAAACCGTATCACCATTTATCAAATATGATGTATCACTAATCTTTTCCCTTGATAATCCAACACGTCTGCATCCAAATTAAACACAGATTTTAAGTTTTCTTTCGTGATAATTTCGGTAGGTGTGCCAATCATTGCGATTTCACCGTTTTTCATGGCGACAATGGTGTCGGCGTAGGCGGCAGCCATATTAATATCATGTACCACCATAACGGTTGTTAGCGCAAGTTCATCAGTGAGTTGACGTAATAGACGCATGAGTTCGCGTGCATGGAACATATCCAGATTATTGAGCGGCTCATCTAACAAAACATGATCGGTTTTTTGACAGAAGGTCATGGCAATCAGGGCGCGTTGACGTTGACCGCCGGAAAGTTCGCTAAGAAAACGATTAGCTAAGGGGGCTAATTCAAAACGTTGTAAGGCATCGCGGATAATGGCATTGTCTTCTTCCGTCGGGCTCCCCTGATGGTGTGGATAACGGCCGAAAATCAACAAATCTTTTACCGTAATGCGACTATGAATCACGTTATCTTGGGTCAGAATTGCCAGGTTTTGCGCAATTGTGCGTGATGGCGTGGTGGCAATATCCATATCATTTAGCCAAATTTGCCCTTGTTGAATCGGATTTAAGCGCGCAACCAAAGAGAGCAGAGTGGATTTACCGGCACCATTAGCGCCGATCAATGCGGTAATACCACCGTTTGGGATGGTGAGATTAATGTTATTTAAAATCGTCGCCTGATTAATTTTATAGGTTATATTTTCAATTTTTATCACAAGAAATTCCCTTATTTTGCCCGTCTTAACATCAAATAGATAAACACCAATCCACCGACAAATTCGATAACTACGCTAAGCACACCCTGCATCTTCATTACCTGTTCGAACACGGCTTGACCGCTTACTAATGTGATGGCCGACACCATAAACGTCATTGGGATGCGAATGTTGTGATGCATGGTTGGACTGATGGCATTGACGATGGCACATACCAATAAGCCTAAAAACAGAATCGGCCCCACAAGTGCAGTGGAAATTGACACTAAAAATGCGCAGCAAATGAGTAATTGGCGGCTGAACTGATGATATTCCAAGCCTAATCCGATAGCGCGTTCACGCCCCAGTAGGAGTACATCTAATTTAAAACGTTGTTGCCAAATCCACAGGGCGCTGACCAATGTAATGACAGTACCGATCCATAATAAGGTTGGGTTCACCGTGTTAAAACTGGCAAAGGAAGATCCTTGTGCGACGGCGAATTCATTGGGATCGATCATGCGCTGTAGTAGGTTATTTACACTGCGGAAAAGCACACCGAAAATAATCCCTACCAAAATCATGCGGGCGAGATCGCTGTTGTTTTTGCTGAGTGTACGGAATAGCAGGAGTGCGCCAAGCAACATAAGCAAAGTTTCAAAGGCAAATTTGCCGGCCACATTGAGTTGTGTAAATCCAATCCCGCCGAAGAGAAACACTAAAATGCTTTGCACCAATAAATATAAGGAATCAAAGCCTAAAATGCTGGGTGTTAGAATCGGGTTATTGGTTAAGGTTTGGAATAGCAATGTAGATATGCCAATGGTGTAGGCCATCATCAGCAATAACAACAGTTTCTTTCCACGAAACGGCAAAATGAAATCCCAGTTACCATTGGCGTGATAGGTCATAAAAAAGGTGCAGGCAAGCGTGAGTAAGGCACCGAGTAATAACATGACGCGATTATTTTGCATTGGCTTTCCCCTTAAATAACAAATAGAGGAAAATCAATGTGCCGACAATGCCGAAAATGGTCGAAATCGGTACTTCATAAGGTGCGTTAATGACTCGACCTATAATGTCACAAACTAAGACCAAATTGGCGCCGAGCAACACAACCGAAGGCAGATTTTGGCGTAATCGGTCACCGGCTAAGCGGGAAATAATATTTGGTACAACCAGGCCGATAAAGGGAATTTGCCCGACGGTGACTACGACTACCGCAGTGATCATCGCCACCACAATTAACGCAAACCACGTCATTTGGCGGTAATTAATCCCTAAGCCGGTACTGATATTTTTCCCCAGTCCGGTAATGCTCAGACGATCGGCCATAATATAAACCACCACAGCAAGGGCAGCGGTAAGCCATAATAATTCATAACGTCCTGCTAAAATGCCGGAAAAATCGCCGGAAAACCAAATGGACAAGGTTTGTAAGCTGTCTGTTTCGTAGGCAAGAAAGGTGGTCATCGCCTCAATAATATTGCCGAACACAATTCCCACCAACGGCACCATGAGACGTTGATGTGGCGGCAATTGCTGTAACAATAAGGTAAAAATCGCCATACCGATGAGTGCGGAGACGGTGGCGACGGACATTTTGAGAAGCAAGGCGGCGCTTGGAAATAATAGGCTGGTTAATAAAATCCCCAATGCCGCGCTTTGACTGGCGCCGATCATGCCCGGCTCAATAAAGCGATTTTTTAAGACAATTTGTAATACCATGCCTGCCACGCCAAGAGTCGCCCCCACTAAAATCACGGCGAAGGTACGAGGCAATCGACTGACTAACAGGACTTGCATTTGTTCCGGCTGAGAAAAAAATTGAGACCAATGAAAATCGGCTACGCCCACGGTAATACTTAATGCGGCGAGTAATACAAGAATGAAAAAATTAATCCGATTTAGGGTAAAAATATTCGACATGGCGTTTTTTAGGCAATAAAAAGTTCTCTTCATTATTGCCTTAGTTTGACACAATGAAGAGAACGATAAGCGTGATTATTTTTTCTCGAAAGCGGTTTTAATCGCGTTTAAGTCCGTTTTTAATTGTTCCGCACCGCCCGGGGCTAGGTAGGAAGCGCTACTGAGATAAACGACGTGACCGTTTTTCCAGGCTTTAGTGCGACGAACCAATTCATTATCCAACACGTCTTTGGCGGTTTTACCTTCTTCGCCAATAGCAGAAATGCGATCTAACACAAACAACCAGTCAGGATTGGTTTTTTCAATAAACTCAAAGCTCGCCGGTTGGCCATGACCGGTACCTTTAATACTCGGATCCGCCATTGGTACGCCAAGTTCATCATGAATAAAACTTAAACGATAACCGCTACCGAATGCGGAAATTTTGCCACCGTTGACTAAAATAATTAAACCGTTGCCTTTGTCTTTCACGGCGGCTTTAGTGTCTTTTAATAAGGTTTCCAATTCACCTTTTAACTTATCTGCTGCCGCTTGTTTATCAAATAAACGGCCGAAACTGCCAATGCGTTGAATGCCACTTTCCACTAATTTATCACCGTTATCGGTTAAATCAATGGTTTTTGCAATAGCGCTGACATCATCAAATTTTTTCGCCGTGCGGGTGCCGACAATAATTAAGTCTGGTTTTAATTCATTTAAGGCCTCTAAATTGGGTTCAAAAATAGTGCCGACATTTTGGGCTTTTTCTAGTGTTGGTTTTAAATAAGGAAGTATTTTGCCGACATCCGCCGCACCATCTACTTTCACACCTAATGCTTGCAAGGTATCAAGGCTTCCCGTATCAAATACTGCGATTTTGGCTGGCGGTGCTGCTAATGTCACTTCTCCTCGTGCCGTTGGAATCGTAATTTCTTTTGCGTAAGTAGAGACAGCGATGGTGATGCAACTTAATGCTAATAATGTTTTTTTCAACATTCTAAAACCTCTTTATTTGAAATTGAAAATTATTCTCATATATTCTATCTCAATTTAGCAAAAGGTAAATGTAAATATTGGAAAAAATCATTAGTTCTCAATGTGGAGAAGAAGATGGAAAGATAAAAGTGCAGTTAAAAAAACGGATATTTTTCTGACCGCACTTTTCCTTTCAAAGCCCCTTTAATTTCCTTACAATAACGCCAACTTTTAACCCATTTTCCCTAACGAAGGAGTTTATTATGATAAATAGAAGACGTTTTATTCAAATCGGCGCGAGCAGTGTACTGGCGCTCAGCTGCCATCGTATGGCGTTCGCGAAAAGCGATAACCAAGTCGATTTACGCATTATCGGTACCACCGATATTCACAGTTTTTTGACGGACTTTGACTATTACAAAGACGCGCCGACAGAGAAATTCGGGTTTACTCGCGCAGCAAGTTTGATTCGTCAAGCCCGCGCTGAAGTGAGAAACAGCGTGTTGCTGGATAACGGCGATTTAATTCAAGGTAACCCGATTGCTGACTATCAAGCGGCAGTGGGCTATAAAGAAGGTAAGCCAAACCCGGCGGTGGATTGCTTGAATGCCATGCATTATGAAGTAGGCACATTGGGCAATCACGAGTTTAACTATGGTTTGGATTATTTAGCCGATGCCATCAAACAGGCGAATTTCCCGATTGTGAATGCCAACGTGGTGAAAGCGGGTAGCGAGGAGCCTTATTACACGCCTTATGTGATTCAGGAAAAAACGGTGGTGGACAATAAAGGCAAGTCTCATAAGCTAAAAATCGGTTATATCGGTTTTGTGCCGCCGCAAATTATGGTGTGGGATAAAGCCAATTTAACGGGCAAAGTGGAAACCCGCGACATCGTAAAAAGTGCGCAAAAATATGTGCCGGAAATGAAGAAAAAAGGCGCGGATATTATCGTGGCATTAGCGCATACCGGCCCATCCGACGAGCCGTATCATGAGGGCGCAGAAAACTCCGCATTCTATCTTGCGGATGTGCCGCACATTGACGCGGTGATTTTCGGTCACTCCCACCGTTTGTTCCCGAACAAAGAGTTTGCCAAATCACCGAACGCAGATATTGCTAAAGGTACCGTAAAAGGCGTGCCGGAAAGTATGGCGGGCTATTGGGCGAACAATATCAGCGTCGTAGACTTGGTATTGAGCGAGCATAACGGCAAATGGATTGTTACTGACGGCAAAGCGGTATTGCGTCCGATTTATGATGCGGAAAATAAAAAGGCGTTGGCAGAAAATGACCCAGAAGTGACCACACTTTTAAAAGAAACTCATGAAGCGACCCGTAAATTCGTATCACAGCCGATTGGTAAAGCCACCGACAATATGTATAGCTATTTGGCATTGGTGCAAGATGACCCAACCATTCAAATTGTTAACCAAGCGCAAAAAGCTTATGTGGAAAAAGTCGCGCCAAGCGTACCTGCCATGGCTAGCTTGCCAATTTTAAGTGCGGGCGCACCGTTTAAAGCGGGCGGACGTAAAAACGATCCGACAGGCTACACCGAAGTGAACAAAGGCGAGTTAACGTTCCGCAATGCGGCAGATTTATACTTATATCCGAATACCTTGGTGGTTGTGAAAGTCAGCGGTGAGCAATTGAAAGAATGGTTGGAATGCAGCGCGGGGATGTTTAAGCAAATCGATCCTGCCAGCGACAAACCACAATCTTTATTGGATTGGGAAGGCTTCCGTACCTATAACTTTGATGTGATTGATGGCGTAAATTATGAATATGATTTAACTCAACCGCCACGCTATGACGGCGAGTGCAAGTTAATCAATCCGAATTCCCACCGCGTGGTGAATCTGACTTACCAAGGCAAACCGGTGGATCCGAAAGCAGAATTCTTAATCGCGACCAATAATTACCGTGCTTACGGTAATAAATTCCCGGGCACCGGCGACAAGCATATTGTTTACGCGTCACCGGATGAAAACCGCCAAGTATTGGCGGATTACATCAAAGCCACCAGTGAAAAAGACGGCGCAGTGAACCCACGTGCCGACAAGAACTGGCGCTTCGTGCCTATCAAAGGCAACGATAAGTTAGATGTCCGCTTTGAAACTTCACCAAGCGAACAAACGGCGCAATTTATCAAAGAAAACGCCCAATACCCAATGAAACAGGTGGGTACTGATGAAGTGGGATTTGCTGTGTATCAAATTGATTTATCTGGCAAATAATTCACTCCAAAATAAAAGGCATCCGATGGATGCCTTTTTTATTGTTAAAGTGCGGTGGTTTTTTCAAACGTTTTTTGAATTGTTTTGATTTATTCAGCCGGGAACACAAACGGATTCAAACCGCTTTTCATAAAGCCTTTTTTCTCCATTTCCATATCCAAAAAGATAGACGCCAAATCATCGGCAATCACTTCCATTTTCGGATCTTTTTCTTGGTATAAGGCTTTAAGGTAACTGTGGCAGCTTCCGCAACTTTCGCTGCGAACTGCCGCTAAATGATCATCAAGGGACCAATAATCTAAATCGCTGCTTTCTCCACAGTTTGTGCATTGTGTGCGCACCATATTCCATTCGCTTTCACATAAAGAACAGTGCATGTAGCGCAAGCCTTGATTTGTACCTAAATGAATCATGCTGGCCGTTGGAGAGGCGCTACAAACCGGGCAAAGATGTAAATCTTCGGTACTTTCTTGTTTGGCGTTGTGCGGAATTTGTTGCACTAATTGGAACCAATATAAGGATAATGCCGCCCACACAAACACCGCTTTATCGCTGGAAATAGTGGCAAATTCTTGTGCCAAGACTTTATCGGCAAGGTCTTCTAATTCACTGTCTGCGGCTTTTTCTAACCATTCGATGGTGGTGAGAATTTGGTCGTTGGCAGAAGGTTTTAATTTCTCTAAAAGTGCGGTCAATAATTTTCGCCAAATTGGGTCACGCTGCCAGTTTTTCACATCTAGTGGCTTATTTGCTAATTGCTCACCGGAAAGTGCTTGTAGTCGAGGATCTTGTGGAATCGGCATGGTTTCAAGCAATGCTAACTGCGCATCGGCAATCGCGGCGGCAAACAACAGATAATCAGCGAGTGGATGATCCTGCGCTAATTCTCTTAAACGTGCGGCACGGCGTTGATATAAGTTTTTCGGGTTGGAAAACAACAGTGGCGGCGCAGTATAAGAGGCTGCCGCTTGTTTAATTTCATTTTCAGGTAGAATTCGGATACTCATAATTTTAGGGCTTATTGTTAATAGAAAGTGAAAATTCATGCCTATTATAGGCGCATAAATTTACTGTTCAATGACCGAAACGGGTAATTTTTATTTATTTGACAGCCATTGTTTAATGCGATTTACCCCTTCTTGCAAATGCTCGATGTTGCGTGTGTAAGCAAAGCGCAAATAATGCTTCGTACCATTTTGCCCAAAATCAATGCCCGGCGTGGTGGCGACCTGAATTTCATGGAGCATTTGTTTGGCAAATTCATAGCTGTCATTAGTGTATTTGGATACATCCGCCCACAAATAAAAAGCGCCTTGCGGTTTAAATTCAATGGTAAAAATGTCTTTTAAGGCGTTATATAAAAAATCGCGACGCGCTTGGAATTGTTGTTTTACCTGCGCTAAATGCACGTCATCGAAGGCCTCTAATGCCGCATATTGGCTTAATGTTGGTGCAGAAATAAAGATATTTTGCGCAATGATTTCGGCTTCACGCACTTTATCCTCCGGCACGATAATCCAGCCTAAACGTAAGCCCGGCATACAGAAATATTTAGAAAAACCGTTAATCACATAAGCCTTGTCGTTAAATTGCAAGGCTGTTGCTGCAGTTTCGTCATACACCAAACCGTGATACAACTCATCGGAAATAAACGCAATGTCGTGTTCGCGGCAATATTCATTAAGCGCTTTCAAGCGTTCGCTAGTGTAAATATTGCCTGTCGGGTTTGCCGGTGAGGAAATTTGTAACGCTTTAATTTGATGGCATTTTAATTGCTCCACACTTAATTGATAATAATCTTGTTTATCTACCGGCATGAATTCCGGTTGAATATCCATCATGTAAGCAAAATTTTTATAACAAGGATAAGACGGATCCGTTAAACCCAATTTGTCACCGTTATTTAAGGTAAGGGCATAAGCGACCAAGAATGCACCGCTGGTGCCAGGCGTGAGTAAAATGCGATTTGGGTTAATTTTCACCTGATAAGTGCGGTCATAATACGCCGCAATTTTTTCTCGCAACGCCATAAGCCCAAGGCTTTCTGTGTAACTAAATTGATTGTTCTGCACGGCATCTTGCAACGCGGCTTTGACCTTATCGGAAGGCGGTAAATCCGGTTGACCGATTTCAAAATGAATGGCGTTCGGGTATTTCGCCGCTTCTCGTACAATATCCATCACAATAAAAGCGGACATGTTGTCGTAACGCATAATGTTTCCTTTTTTCTCTTTTTTTAGAAAATTTTAAGCTTCTTAATCTTTTCTTAATTTTTACTTGATTTAATCGCTCTCAACAAAGCAAGGGGGCTTTGTGATAATGAACTTTATGAAGGAGATTTCAAATGAAGAAACGTAGTTTAGCAACAATTTTCGTATTAGCAACCGTTGCCGCAAGCGGTGCTTCTGCCAAAGGTGGTTTCCAAGATCCACATGCACAACAGGCACAACATGCACAGTATCACCACAAAGGTGAATTCAAACACGAAGGCTTTGTCAACGGTAATCAAACCGTCAGCAAAGCAGCAGATGCAACTAGTTGGAAAGACGATCAATACATTATTTTGCAAGGTAACATCATCAAACAAGTAGGCAAGGATGACTTTATTTTCAAAGATGCCAGCGGTGAACTCCAAGTGGAAATCGACCGTAAAGCATGGCGCGGTCAGGATATTTCCCCAAGCGATGAAGTGAAACTTTACGGTGAAGTAGATAAATCTTGGGATAAAATGGAAGTCGATATTGATCGTGTCGAAAAAATTGTAAAATAATCCGACAAAAAACAGAAAGTGGTGATGAGCCACTTTTTGTTTGTTTTGATGATAGCAATTTCTCAAGTGAAAAGTGCGGTGATTTTTTTATGCGAATTTTATTAATCGAAGACGATGCGCTTATCGGCAACGGCATTCAAATCGGTTTGACCAAATCGGGCTTTGCGGTGGATTGGTTTACTGACGGCAAAAGCGGATTGGCGGCAGCGCAAGGCGCGCCTTATGATGCGGTGGTGTTAGATTTGACATTGCCGAAAATGGACGGTTTAGATGTGCTGCAGGCATGGCGTAAAAAAGGGCAGGATGTGCCGGTGTTGATTTTAACGGCGCGAGATACCTTAGATGAACGCATTACAGGCTTGCAACGTGGCGCGGACGATTATTTATGCAAGCCGTTTGCACTGGCGGAAGTGGTGGCGCGATTGCAGGCATTGATCCGTCGTCGCTACGGACACGCCAGCCCGATTATTCAGCATAGCTGCGTCAAATTCGATCCGAATCAACGTAAAGTATTGTTGAATGAACAGGAAATTGCATTAACCACGCGCGAATACAAACTGCTTGAGCTGTTTATGCTGAATAAAGAACGCGTGCTCACCCGTGATTTTATAGAAGAAAAACTTTACAACTGGGATGATGAAGTCAACAGCAATGCCTTGGAAGTGCATATTTACAACTTACGTCAAAAACTCGGTAAACAATTTATTCGCACCGTGCATGGCGTGGGCTATGCCTTAGGAAAAAATGATGAAGAAACTGAATTGGCACAAGCGTAGCCTCCGTTTTCGATTAATTGCCACCTTGTCCTTGGTGTCTGTTTTGGTGTGGTTGATCTCCACGGCGGTAGCGTGGTTTCAAGTCCGTAAAGAAGTGAATCAAGTTTTTGACGCACAACAAATTCTCTTTGCTGAACGGCTAGCTTCTTCTGATTTACGCCATCTTTTAATCGATCGTCACAACCCACAACCACGCCGTCCTTTTAAAAAGCATCGTTTTGACGATGATGCGTTGGCGTTTGCGATTTTTACCACAGACGGCAACATTGTGCTCAGTGACGGTGAAAATGGCGAAAACTTTATTTATGCACCTAAAAAAGGCTTTTCACTGACTCGAATTCGTGATGATGACGATGACTGGCGTATTTTCTGGTTGCCTGTTGCCGGTGGTCGTTTAATCGTTGCCGTGGGACAGGAACAGGAATATCGCGATGAACTGATCAATAAAATGGTATTCGGCCAAATGTGGATTTGGTTTGCGGGTTTGCCGTTTTTATTAGCTGCACTCGGGTTGATTATTCGCCGAGAATTGCGCAGCCTAAAACAAGTGGGCGAGCAAGTGGCGAAGCGCCCGCCGGACGACACGTCGTTGTTACCGACCGACAATCTGCCGACGGAAATTTTGCCGTTAATTCAAAATTTGAATCAATTTTTTGACCGCACTTCTGCCACCTTATTGCGCGAACGTCGTTTTACTTCCGATGCTGCCCATGAATTGCGTAGCCCGCTTGCCGCTTTGCGTATTCAAACGGAAGTGGCGCAACTTGCCGGTGATGACGTTCACTTGCGTGAACAGGCATTGGAAAATCTGACCAAAGGTATCGATCGCGCTACACAGCTGATCGAACAATTATTAACCCTTTCTCGCTTGGATAATTTGAAAGAACTGGAAAATTTACAGGAAATTCATTGGGAACAGCTGATTCCCTCACTGATGGGGGAATTGTATTTTCATGCGGAAAAACACCAAATCACGCTGGAGTTTGAGCCAATCGCCGTGCCGCCGGTAAAAATGGGGCAGCCGTTGTTGTTGGCACTTATGCTGCGTAATCTGATAGACAACGCCATTCGTTATTGCCCGGCGGGCAGTCAGGTTAAAGTGCGGTTGGAAAAAAACAAGATTTTGGTGGAAGACAACGGTGGCGGTGTGGATGAGGCGGATTTGGCTAAACTCGGTCAACGGTTCTATCGCCCCGCCGGTCAAAACGAAAAAGGCAGCGGCTTGGGCTTATCCATTGTTCGCCGCATTGCCGAATTGCATCACTACCAACTTACCCTCTCTAACCGTAGAAATGCTGCCGGTGAACGCATCGGGTTGTGTGCGGAGATTTTGTTGTAAGTCGATAAAAAGGCGGGGCTAAAAGTGCGGTGAATTTTCACCGCACTTTTTTGTTTAATGCTATTGAATAGGTTTTATGAAAATAAAAAAGCAAGCCAAAAGGCTTGCTTTTTTTCGCTGTAAAGTGCGGTCCCCAAAGAGAGCGTTTTACGCTTTTTTGTATAATTGCGGTAACGCAGAATCTTTGTTTGTCGCCAGTAAACCGGTGCGGGAATAGATACCGAGTTTGTCGCGGGTGTCGGTGATATCAAGGTTCCGCATGGTTAATTGACCAATACGATCTACCGGATCAAACGGTGCATTTTCCACTTTTTCCATACTCAAACGTTCCGGATGGTAGGTTAAATTCGGCGATTCAGTATTGAGTAAGGAATAGTCGTTACCACGACGTAACTCTAACGTCACTTCACCGGTGACCGCGCGAGCCACCCAACGTTGAGCGGTTTCGCGCAACATTAAGGCTTGCGGATCGAACCAACGACCTTGGTATAACAAGCGACCTAAACGAATACCGTTGATACGGTATTGTTCAATGGTGTCTTCGTTGTGGATGCCGGTCACTAAACGTTCGTAAGCGATGTGTAACAGTGCCATTCCCGGGGCTTCATAGATGCCGCGTGATTTTGCTTCGATGATACGGTTTTCGATTTGGTCGGACATCCCTAAGCCGTGACGGCCTCCAATACGGTTGGCTTCAAGGAACAATTCTACGATGTTGTCGAACGTTTTACCGTTTAATGCCACCGGGATGCCTTCTTCAAAACGCACCGTCACTTCTTCCGCTTTGATTTGTACGTCTTCACGCCAGAATGGTACGCCCATAATTGGGTTGACGATACGAATACCGGAATTTAAGAATTCCAAGTCTTTTGCCTCGTGAGTCGCGCCAAGCATGTTGGAGTCGGTGGAATAGGCTTTTTCGACAGACATTTTGTAATCAAAGCCGTTTTCAATTAAGAAGTTAGACATCTCAAAACGGCCGCCCAATTCATCGATAAATTTTTGATCCAACCAAGGTTTATAAATTTTTAAACTTGGGTTGGTCATTAAGCCGTAACGATAGAAACGTTCGATGTCGTTGCCTTTGTAAGTACTGCCATCACCCCAAATATTGACATCATCTTCTTTCATGGCGGAGACCAACATGGTGCCGGTCACCGCACGGCCTAATGGAGTAGTGTTGAAATAAGTCAAACCACCTGTCGTCACGTGAAAGGCGCCGCATTGGATCGCCGCAATGCCTTCCTGGGCTAATTGCGTGCGGCAGTCGATTAAGCGCGCCATTTCTGCGCCATATTCTTTGGCTTTGCGTGGAATTGCCTCGTAATCCTCTTCATCCGGTTGACCAAGGTTCGCGGTGTAAGCGCAAGGAATGGCGCCGTGTTGACGCATCCAAAGCAGTGCCGCACTGGTGTCTAAGCCGCCGGAAAAGGCGATACCGACTTTTTCACCTTTGGGTAAGTGTTGCAAAATGGTATTTGACATATTTTCTTTCCTTATCTGTGTTTGTTTGGGTTAATGGGTTTGATAAAAGTACGTGGTAAAAACATTTCGAAAAACAACCGCACTTTTATTCTTCTGTTGTCAGCATTAAATTCGGATCCGGATATTGGTAAACAAATTCTAATTCATGACAAATTTTTTCCGCCATGATAATGCGCTGCGGATCTTGTTCTGAGTTAATAAAGTGCGGTGGTTCTAGCCCGTATTTTTCTGCCGCATACTGATAATAGGCTTCTCGTGTAGGGTGCATTGGCGCGGCCAAATGATATAAACGATAGCCGCCCGGGGTTTCTAACAATAATTGAATGGCGCGTGCGCAATCGTCTAAATGGACTAAATTTACCGGAGAATGACCGCACTTGAGTGCTTGTTTTCCGGCAAGGGAATAAACAGGGTGACGATCGTTACCGACTAAACCGGCAAAACGAATAATATCGCAATCAATGTCTTGCATTTTTGCCAAGGCGTTTTCAATTTCAACCAAGGCGCGCCCTATATCACTGTCCGGCTGTGGGGTGACGGATTCATCAAAATGGGCGGAAATATCAGGAAAAACGGAGACGGAACTAATAAAAATAATGTGGCTTACGCCTTGTAATAAGGCTTCGTTAACCAGATTTTGCACGCCTTCGACATATTGATTGAGATCGAAAAAATATTGGCTTGGAGGAATATTAATGATCAACGAATCCACATCCAGCAATGCACTGACATCATCAGGATCCGCATTAATTTCAGGGGTAAGTTCCAAATGATAGGCTTCCAAACGCATTAAACGCATTTGTTCTACACCGTCGTGCGTGCGTTTTGTGCCTTTCACTTCCCAGCCTAGATTTTTTAAATGTCGCGCCAGTGGCAAACCTAGCCAACCTAACCCGACAATGGCGACTGACCTCATATTACTCCTATCCGGTTACAAAAAATTCCCACTATTCTAATGCATAGCGGGAATTCCTTTAAGTGTTATTTTGTTAATAAATCCAAGGCTTCTTGGTATTTATCTACAGTCTTCTGAATGACATCCGACGGCACTTTCGGCGCCGGTGGCTGTTTATTCCAACCGCTGTTTTCCAACCAGTCACGAATGAATTGTTTATCAAAAGACGGAGGATTCGTGCCTTCTTTATAGGTTTCTACTGACCAAAAACGGCTAGAATCCGGCGTTAATACCTCATCCATCAAGGTTAATGTGCCGTGTTCATCTAAGCCGAATTCAAATTTGGTGTCACAAATGATGATACCTTTGGTTAAGGCATATTTCGCCGCCTCGGTATAAAGGGCGATGGCTTTTTCTTTCACTTGCGCCGCCAAATCTTTGCCGATTAAGTTTTCGCATTCGGCATAGCTAATATTAATATCATGATTGCCGATTTCTTCTTTGCTGGATGGCGTAAAAATTGGCTCTGGCAATTTGCTGGCTTCTACCAAACCTTTTGGTAACACTAAACCGCAAATGGTGCCGGTTTGTTTATAATCTTTCAAGCCGCTGCCGGTTAAATAACCGCGCACGATAGATTCAATTTTAATTGGGGTTAAGCGTTTGCACACCACCGCACGATCTTTTACTAAATCGGCTTCCGCTTTGGGTAACACATCGTAAACGCTGTCGCCGGTAAAATGATTCGGCATAATGTGCGCCAGTTTGTTAAACCAAAAATTAGAAATTTGTGTCAGGATTTCGCCTTTACGCGGAATCGGATCATCTAAAATCACATCGAACGCTGACAATCTGTCACTGGCGACCATCAACATTCGTTTGTCATCAATTTCATACAAATCCCGTACTTTGCCGGAATAGATTTTTTTAAGACTGAGTTGTGTCATTTCATTCCCTTTTTATCTGCGTAAAAATAATGGCGCGTATTGTACCGCACTTTTTACGCAAACGTTTGCATTTTTTTGGCGAGAATTTTATTTGTATGGGTGTAAGAGAGAAAAGTGCGGTCAGAAAAAACATGTTTTTTAGTTGAACTATCAAATATAAAAAGACCGATAGCTTTCGCTATCGGTCAAAAAGACAGTAGTATGTATTTTATGAATAATAAGAATTAGAACATGATACGGGTACCTAAGCCGATGCGAGCTGCATCAGATACTTTTGTACCGTTTTCTTTAACATTCGCTTTGCCGCCTTCAAGGTAAACAGCAACGTGTTTGTTAAATCTGTGGTCAACACCCATTACCCAGCCTCTGTGTTTACCATTAGCTCGGCCTTCATTTTTACCGGTACCCCATAAGAATGCACCGTAAAGGGCGTTTTGCTCGGTTAAATCGACTTTCAAACCTAAGTCAAAACGGTCGATTTTTTCATATTTAGCTTTCATGCTATGTTTGAAGTTGTAATCGCTATGACCTTTCATTGATGTACCATGAGCCCAGTCAAAACCAACGGTCACGATTTTATATTTTACGTCAAAACCGACACCGGCAATTTTTTGTTTGTAGTCTTTGGTTACTACAACATTATCAGCTTTTTTCACTTCGATATAACCGGAACCGAATCTCACACCTACGTCGCCCCATTGGCCGTCATAGAAAGCACCTACGCCAAAACCTTGACCCGCATCTGCTTTGGTTTTATCTGCTTCACCAAAGTAGTAGTCTGCGGCAACACGGAAACCGTCAAATTTGTTAGACATAAAGTGAACCGCTTTTGGTGCGTTATCGTGTAATACGTTACCACCTAACTCGTAAGAGTAGTTAGCTTTAGGAATGTGGTCACCTAAAGTAAGTTGACGACCGAAAGTCAATGAACCGACATCTTTATGTGCAAATCCACCGAATAAGCGTTTGGTGTTGATGCCATCACCAACAGTACCGTTTTGTGTGAAACGAATTTCAAATGCCGCTAATGCGCTGAAACCGTTGCCAATCTCTTGGCTTGCGCGAACGCGAACACGAGAACCACGGTCAACTAAATCAGTGCGTTTGCCACTAGTGTCGACTTTTTTATCTTTCATGTTAACGATTTCGAATGCGCCACGTCCGTCTAATTCAACTTTTGTGCCTTCGTTTTTATAAACGACAACAGCATTTGCTGAAGCCGCAGCCATTGCTGTTACTACTAGTGCGATAAGTGTTTTTTTCATGTTAATCACCTTGAGTTTTAGTTTTAACAAAATTGACGTTCTTATTGTATAAAATCGGATGTTTCACTCCATTTTGTTTTTATTAAATGGCGTTTTTCTCGATTTCAGTTCAACGCTAATAAAACTTTTTAGTACTGTCAATAAACGAGAAATTTCACGTGGTTTTTAAAACCATTATTTTTCAAATGGTTATGTAATTCTTCCATTTTGGTTTAGTGGCGAAAAGTGTTATCTGGATCACAATTTTTATATTTTCTTGATCGACTATTTTCTATCGGGTTGATATTAAAATATTGATTTTTATATGTATTTTATTTTTTACAGAAATCACTGTGCAATAAAATAAATAGATAAGTGATTTATTTTGGATTTCATCTTATTTTTGTGATGCTGATCACATAATAGTTGACGGAATTCGCCTTTAAAAACAATGGGATGGGAAAAGTCTTTCACTCCATTTGAAATAAATTTTTATTTGATGAATGAAAGAGAGAATAAATTTTGTGCGTTTTTAATGCACGCCAAGTGCTTATCATGGTGAAATAAAAATACCCGGAAAATACACCGCACTTTGTTGTAACGTGCTCGCATTCATGATTCTCAAACTTGAAAAAAGTGGCTAAAAAGCATATAGTTGCGCCACTTATTTTTGGACCGTCGTTTAAGGCGGTTTCTTTATTTCTTCATCAAACAACACAGACAGAACAGATGACATACCCACAAGAACAAGTTAATAAACGCCGCACTTTTGCGATTATTTCTCACCCCGATGCGGGTAAAACCACGATTACCGAAAAGGTTTTGCTTTATGGTAACGCCATTCAAAAAGCCGGTTCGGTGAAAGGCAAAGGTTCCGCACAGCACGCGAAATCCGACTGGATGGAAATGGAAAAACAACGTGGGATTTCTATCACCACTTCCGTGATGCAATTCCCATACAACGATTGTTTGGTCAACCTGCTGGATACTCCGGGGCATGAGGATTTCTCTGAAGATACCTACCGCACTTTAACGGCAGTGGATAGCTGTTTGATGGTGATCGACTCCGCTAAAGGGGTTGAGGATCGTACCATTAAATTGATGGAAGTCGCCCGTTTGCGCGACACACCGATTATCACGTTTATGAACAAACTTGACCGTGATATTCGTGATCCGATGGAATTGTTGGATGAAGTCGAAAACGTATTGAAAATTCACTGTGCGCCAATTACTTGGCCTATCGGCTGCGGTAAATTATTCAAGGGTGTGTATCACTTATACAAAGACGAAACCTATCTTTACCAAACCGGGCAAGGGCACACCATTCAAGAAGTGCGAATTGTAAAAGGCTTGAATAATCCGGAATTGGATAACGCCGTAGGTGACGATTTGGCACAACAATTACGTGATGAATTGGAATTGGTCAAAGGCGCCAGCAACGAATTTGACTTAGATTTATTCCTAAACGGCGAACTGACACCGGTCTTTTTCGGTACTGCGTTAGGGAATTTCGGTGTGGATCATTTCCTTGATGGTTTAACCGAATGGGCACCAGCGCCACAAGCCCGTCAAGCCGATGTGCGTAAAGTGTCTGCCGATGAAGAAAAATTCAGCGGTTTCGTGTTTAAAATTCAAGCCAATATGGATCCGAAACACCGCGACCGCGTTGCCTTCTTACGTGTCGTGTCGGGCAAATATGAAAAAGGCATGAAACTCAAACATGTGCGTATCGGCAAAGATGTGGTGATTTCCGATGCGCTAACCTTTATGGCGGGCGACCGCGCCCATGCAGAAGAAGCCTATGCCGGCGATATTATCGGTTTGCACAATCACGGTACGATTCAAATCGGCGATACCTTTACCCAAGGGGAAGACTTAAAATTCACGGGCATACCAAACTTTGCACCGGAGTTATTCCGCCGTATTCGTTTGAAAGATCCTCTCAAGCAAAAGCAATTATTAAAAGGATTGGTACAGCTTTCTGAGGAAGGTGCTGTACAGGTTTTCCGTCCGTTGTTGAATAACGATTTAATCGTTGGGGCCGTGGGCGTGTTGCAGTTTGATGTGGTCGTTTCGCGTTTGAAATCCGAATATAACGTAGAAGCTATTTATGAAACCGTCAACGTGGCAACGGCGCGTTGGGTGGAATGTGGTGATGCGAAAAAATTTGAAGAGTTTAAACGTAAAAACGAGCAAAACTTGGCGTTAGACGGTGGCGATAACCTCACTTATATCGCCCCGACTATGGTCAATCTCAACCTTGCGCAAGAGCGTTACCCTGACGTGACATTCTTCAAAACACGCGAACATTAATTCGCTCAAAAATGTTAAAAAAGCAGACCGCACTTTAAGAGATTAAAGTGCGGTCTTTTTTCTAGGTGTTTTTACTTACTTGTTGTCTTCTTCGTTACCATTTTTCAAAGTAGAGAAGTAGTTTGCTAAAATCGGGCCGGAAACGTTGTGCCAGAAACTGAACACAGCGCTTGGTACGGCAGCGATTGGGTTCAAATGCGCAGTGGCAAGTGCTGCGCCTAAACCGGAGTTTTGCATACCCACTTCAATGGCGATGGCTTTGCTGTCGTAGTTATTTAATTTGAGTAATTTGGCTGCGATAAAGCCGATGAGGTAGCCCAAACAGTTGTGCAAGACAACCACACCGAAAATCAATAAACCGGAGTCGATGATTTTGTCTTTGCTACCGGCAACCACTGCCGCAAGAATCAAGACAATCGCGATGACGGAAACCAATGGCATGGTTTGGCTGATTTGCGACATTTGTTTTTTGAATAGCGCGCGAATTACTAAGCCCAAGAAAATTGGGAAAAGCACCATTTCCAACACGGAAATAAACATCGCACTGGCGTTAATTTCGATCCATTGGCTGGCCAACACATAGAAAATCACCGGCGTTAATAACGGGGCTAACAAGGTGGAAATGGTGGTGCAAGCCACGGAAAGTGCGGTGTTACCACGGGCCAAATAGGTCATCACGTTAGAGGACGTACCACCCGGGCAAGAGCCGACAAGAATCACACCGGCCGCTAAATCATCCGGTAAATTTAGGGCTTTTGCGAGGACAAAAGCGATGGATGGCATGATCACAAATTGCCCGATTACACCGACAATGACGGCTTTCGGATGTTTGGCGACTTCACTGAAATCATTGAACGTCAGCGTAATTCCCATGCCGAACATGACGATGCCGAGCAAGTAAGGAATATATTGGCGGAGCCATAAAAAGGTTTCCGGCGAGAGAAACGCGAGGAGAGCGAAAAGTAATACCCAAAGGGCAAAAGTTTTACTGACAAATTGGGTAAATTTAAGCAATGCGTGCATAAAAAATCCTTAAAAATTAAAAGTACGAGTAGTGAAAAAAGGTAGTCAACATAGCAGAAAATAGGAGAAATGAAAAAATATTTTCGGGGCGAAAAAGGCGAAAACGTGAATTTTTTTATTTTCACAATTAATTCACGTTTTTAACTCATGAAATTCAGTCAAAAATGACCGCACTTTAATGGAACAAGCGCGCCCACATCTCTCGCACAAACGCCCGTTCTGCACAAAATTCCGACGCATCCACCACAGAGGGTAAACCGAGTAAATTCAAATGGTGAATACGGTTGCGTAGATCTACATAACATTGTTTCAAACGTTCGCTATCGGCATCAGAAATCACGCCATATTCTGCCATGATTTCGAAAATCCGAACGTTATCTGACCAACGGGTGAGTGCGGGCTGCTGCGGCGAATGCGCCAACACCAAATATTGGGCGATAAATTCAATGTCCGTAATGCCGCCTTGGTCGGTTTTGATGTTGAATTGGGCGTCATCATGTTTTGCCAAATGTTCATACATTTTTTCCCGCATTTCGCAGACATCCTGTTTCAGTTGAACTAAATCACGTGGTGCAGAAAGTACCTTGTGGCGAATGGTTTCAAATTCGTCTCGGAGTTTCTGTTCGCCGAACACTGCACGGCTACGCACCAAGGCTTGTTTTTCCCAGGTCCAGGCTTCGTTTAGTTGATAGTTTTCAAAGGCGGCGAAAGAGCAACCAAGCAACCCTGCATCACCGGATGGGCGTAGGCGCATATCCACGTCATATAAAATCCCGGCGCTGGTATTCATGCTGAAAATACTGACGATTTTTTGCGCCAAACGTAAATAGAATTGGTTGCTGTCGATGACTTTTTTGCCACCAACGGTTTGGCTATTGCTAGCGGGATCGTATAAGAAGACGAGATCTAAGTCAGATTTATAGCCTAATTCAATGCCGCCCAATTTTCCGTAGCCCACCACGAGGAAGTTTTTCTCTCCTTCTGCCAAATGTTCGGGCACCCCAAAACGCACGGCGATTTGTTGCCACGCCAAATTGACCACCGCGCCGATAATGGCCTCAGCCAAATAGGTGAGATGATCGCTCACTTTCATTACCGGCAACACGCCGAGAATATCGGCGGCGGCAATGCGGAGCAGGGCAGCGTGCTTAAACTGGCGCAAGCCGTCGATAAATTGTTCTTCGTCATCTTGCGGCAGACGTAATAAATATTGCTGTAATTCGGAAGCGTACTCGGTAAAGTGCGGTGGATTTCGCAGGGATTTTTGATCGAGCAATTCATCGAGCAAAATCGGGTGGCGCGCCACTTGTTCTGCAATAAATTTTGATTGGGAACACAGTTCGATAAGCTGCGTCAAGGCTTGCGGATTCTCTGCTAATAGCTCGAGGTAAGTGGTACGCGTGAGAATTTTTTCAATAATCGTCAAAATCCGTGGCAGTAAAACCGGGCTGTTGGGGGTGTGTAAAACTTGTTGCAACAGGTTTGGCATTAAGCGATTGAGCACTGCCCGCCCACGCACACCAATGGCATAACGAGGCAGTTCGTTGCGAAATTGCAACAGACGATCCAACACCGCATCTTGTTCCGCCTCCGGCACACCGTTTTGTTGCAAAATGCCGAGCAATTCTTGTTCGTCAAAATCCGCTTCGAGGAAATCTTCCCACGCATTTTCCGATGTATTTTCTTCTTGTTCATCGCCAATTAATGACTGAAAAACCGACCGCACTTTGCGCTGATGTTCTTGTAATACGGCGAGAAAACTCGCCCAATCGTGAATCGGGTAGGTGACGGAAATACTTTCTTGTTGCGCACCCCATTGGGTAAATTCTGTGCAGGCGAAGATTAAACGTTGACGATCCAATTCGTTATCGGGCAGTTGTTGGGTTTGTTGATCTTTGATGGCTTGCAACACATTTTCCGTACGGCGTAGAAATAAATAGGCGTGGCGCAAATCGGATTCCTGTTCGCAGGAAATTAAATTCAGCCTGCTCAGTTCCGGCAATAAATTCAGCAATTCGTGCTGCTGTAAGGCAATTTCCCGCCCACCGCGAATTAACTGGAAAACCTGCACGATAAACTCAATTTCACGAATGCCACCCGCGCCCAATTTGATGTTATCGGTGAGGTTGCGGCGGCGTACTTCCCGTTCGATTTTTTGTTTCATCTCACGCAACGCCTGAATCACGCTGAAATCAATGTAGCGACGATATACAAACGGGCGCAATAAATTCTGTAAAACGGCAACATTGGGATCCGTTGCTTGCGCACCTAAAATTCGCCCTTTGATCATGGCGTAACGTTCCCAATCGCGTCCTTGATCCTGATAATACTGCTCCATGGCGTTAAAACTGAGTGCCAACGCACCACTGTCGCCAAAGGGACGTAAACGCATATCCGTGCGGTACACAAAGCCATCGGCGGTGTATTGATCTAACGCGTTAATCAAGCGTTGCCCCAAACGGGTGAAAAACTTCGCATTATCCACGCTACGGCGCGCACCTACGGTTTCCCCTTGGCTTGGATAAGTAAAAATCAAATCAATGTCGGAAGAAAAATTCAGCTCAAAGCCGCCTAGTTTGCCCATGCCGAGAATGTATAATTGCTGCGCGTTGCCTTGCGCATCCATCGGCGTACCCATTTCTTCACACGCCCGTGCATAAAGCCAATCGCGCGCACCAATAATCAGGCTTTCAGCCAGTTGCGACAAGCGAATAAAAACCTGTTCCACCGTGGCAAAATTCAGGCTCTGGCAAACACTCAGCTTCACCATTTCACGGGCGCGAAACAGACGTAATTCCCGATAAAGCTGTTCTTCCGTTTGCACATGCTGTAACACCTCATCCAACCGCTCGACGTACTGGTCACAGTCCTCAAAGTGCGGTAGTTTTTCCCAACATTTTGCTAAAAACGCAGGCTGTTTCTGCCACGCCTCTGCCACAAAATCCGACATCGCCACTGCCACAGCCATTTGTCCGATATTTGTTGCGGGATTTTCTCTTTGTTGTTCGATTTGTTCAAACAAAGTGGAATCGAATTTTTCCGGAAAAGAGTGAATTAAAACCTCGGCAAGCGAACGGAGTTTATCGGTAAATTGAGCAACAAAAGACATGGTGAATCCTTATGAAAAATGATGCGTAAACTTTAGCATGAAATGGCGAAAATTTCAGGGGAGAAAAAGTGTGATTGCTATCTCAGAATGAAAAATCGGCGTTAGATGATATGTAATATTTTTGATATTCTTTTCGCAAACTCACAAATTATTTTGATGAGGAAGCTTCCCATTATTTTAACCTAAAAGGAACTGCGATGAGCAAAAATCCGATTGCACATGTACGTCAATCTGATGGATTACAGCAATTACTTATTGATCACCTACTGGAAACCTCTACTATCTCAGGGCAACTCGCCGCAAAACTGGATTTAGGTTTTGTTGGTGAATTACTTGGCCTCATGCACGATTTCGGTAAATATTCCCGAAAATTCCAAAAATATCTCCACGATGAAACGGGTTTGTTCAATCCTGATTTGGATGATGAAGAAAGTACACCGAACGGCAGTAAAGTTGACCACTCCACCGCCGGTGCGCAATGGGTTTACCGCGAATTGAGAAAATTTGGTGCAGAGCAGGGCATCGGGGAATTGTTCGGGCAAATGCTGGGTTTGTGCATTGCATCACACCACGGCGAAGGCTTGATTGACTGTTTGGATGGAGAAGGTAATCCGAAATGGATTGAGCGGTTTAATAAAACTGATGAACTGACACATTTGGTGGAATGCGAACGAAATGCCGATGAAGTCGTTCAGCAAAAAGCATATGAATTGGCAGGAGAAAACCTGATTCGCAGCCTGCTAAATGCAGTGAAACCGATTCTCTCTGATCAAGCCACCAATAACAAGATCAAAGAGTTTTATCTCGGCTGTCTGACCCGTTTCCTGTTTAGTTGCCTGATTGATGCTGACCGTATCAACAGCTCGGATTTTGAGCGAGAAGATCAAAAGGATGTCCGCCGTTTGACTGAAAAACCTGATTGGCAATCGGCGATTAATCAGTTGGAAACCAAATTAGCAGGTTTTGAAAACCGTTATCCTATCGATAAAATCCGCCGCAAAATTTCAGACGACTGCCTAAAAAGAGCGGCCGATTCTCAAGGTATTTATACGCTGACCGTGCCGACCGGTGGCGGTAAAACATTGGCTAGCTTGCGCTACGCTCTCCATCATGCGCAAAAGCATAATCTTGATCGCATTATCTACATCATTCCCTATACTTCCATCATTGATCAAAATGCCCAAGCCGTGCGTGAGATTCTTGGTGAAGATTGGGTACTGGAACATCATTCTAATCTAGAACCTGAAAAACAAAGTTGGCAGGACAAATTGTTGTCCGAAAACTGGGATAAGCCTATTGTCTTCACCACGATGGTGCAGTTTCTAGATGCGTGGTTCGGCGGCGGTACGCGCGGCGCACGCCATATCCACCCGATGACAAATAGCGTCTTGATTTTTGACGAAATCCAAACCCTGCCCGTGAAATGCATACATTTGTTTTGCAATGTGCTGAACTGGTTGACGGCATTTGGCAAAAGCACGGCGGTTTTGTGTACAGCGACGCAACCTTTACTCGGCGAATCGGGTTTGCAGAATTTCCCCGAAGATAAAAGGGAAAGTATTGTCGTGCGCGGTTTACTAAGGTTGCCTGAAAATGCCGAAATCATGGGCAAGCATCAGGATTTGGATAAATTGTTTGCCGATTTATCGCGCGTGGAAATCCGGTTCAACGAAAAAGCAGGCGGCTGGAATGTGGAAGAAGCGGGCGCATTTTTGCTGGAACAGTTTCAGACGACACCAAGCTGCCTATTTATCGTCAATACCAAAAAATGGGCGCAGGAGCTTTATCAATATTGCCAAAGGCAGAATGTGCCGCCCGAGGCCTTGTTTCATTTAAGCACCCACCAATGTGCGGCGCACCGCAAAGCGATTTTTGACACCATCAAAGCTCGTCTGGAAAACAAACAACCCGTTATCTGCATCAGCACTCAGTTGATTGAAGCCGGCGTGGATATTTCTATGGCTTGCGTGATTCGCGCCTTGGGTGGGCTGGATAGCATTGCCCAAGCAGCGGGGCGTTGTAACCGGCATGGGGAGAAAGAAGGCAAAGGGCAGGTTTGGGTGTTGAATTTGCAGGAGCAGGATTTTACGCAGATATTACCCGATATTCAGGCAGGCAAAACCCATGTTGAACGCGTGTTTCGCGATTTTACCGGACAGGATATTTTGCAGCCTGCCGCGATGGAGCGTTATTTTGAATACTATTTTTACCAGCGCAGCGATGAAATGTCGTATTCCGTCAAAAACAGCACAACAGGTTCGCTGCTGGATTGGTTGAGCGATAACGCACGGAATCCTTATGGCGAAAAAAACAATAAAAGAAGCAAACCGTTGCCGTTGTTGATGCAATCCTTCAAAAGTGCAGGGCGTGTTTTCCAGACCATAGACGCACCGACACACGCCGTGATTGTGCCGTATGGCGAAGGTGTGGAACTCATTGCCAAACTCTGCGGCGAATGGGATCCAAAAGAAATGTATGACGCAAAGAAAAAAGCCCAGCGTTACAGCGTGAACGTTTTTCCCAAAGTATGGGATAAATTGCAAAAAGAAAACGCCCTGCATGAAACCATTGAAGGTTCAGGTATTTATTATCTCAAAGAACGCTATTACAACGATGAATTCGGCTTGTCTTTGGACGAAACAAGCGAAATGACTTTTTACGACTTATAGGAGCAATATGGACAGCAAAATCAGTTTCCGCGTATGGGGACGGCAAGCCCTGTTTACCGACCCGGTTACCAAAATCGGCGGCGAAAAATTCAGCTACCAAGTGCCGACATACGAAGCTATTAAAGGCATCGTCAAAAGCATTTACTGGAAGCCAACTTTGATATGGCATATCGACCGCATCCGCGTAATGAAGCCCATCCGCACCCAAAGCAAATCCACCAAGCCGCTGGATTGGAACGGTGGCAACACTTTGGCGATTTACACCTTTTTGCAGGACGTGGAATACCAAGTAGAAGCCCATTTTGAATGGAACGAGTATTGGGAAGAATTGGCAGGCGATCGCAATTTCGGCAAACATATCGCCATTGCCAGAAGAATGTTGGAACGCGGAGGGCGGCAGGATATTTTTCTCGGCACGCGCGATTGCCAAGGCTATGTTGAGCCGTGCACTTTCGGTGAAGGCGAAGGGTTTTACGATGAAATCGATAATTTGGATTTTGGCCTGATGTTCCATAGTTTCGGCTATCCCGAAGAAACCGGAAAGCCGGAATTGGTCAGCCGTTTTTGGATGGCGAATATGCAAAACGGTGTGATTGAGTTTCCAAGCATCGATGATACAGAAGGTCGTCTGAAAACCCGATTTATCCGCAAAATGCAGCCTGAAAAACCGTTCAAGCGCGGCGAAAACGTCAAGTCTGTGGAAGATGAAGCCAAGGAGCTGGAATTATGAGCTGGATGCAGAAACTTTATCGGACATATGAATATGTCCAAGAACAAGGTTTGAATGATGAAGACTTGGCATTGCCGTTTCATATGTCCAAAGCGGTTCATTTAAAAGTTATTTTGAATGATAAAGCAGAGCTCGTTGGGGCAGAGAGATTTGAGGTAAAGAAACAAGTTCCAATACAGGTAACTGAAAAATCATCAAAACGTGCAGGATCAACTATCGCTTCTTATGCGTTACATGATGGCTTGCAATATATTGCTAAAACAGCGGGAAATTACTTAACAATTGAATATCTTTCTAAAGTGGCTGAGAAGGACAACGGAAAGAAATGGAAAGAATTTCTTGCAGGGACTGATGAAGATAAACAGAAATTTGCCGATACGGAAAAAGCAAAATATAAAGATTGTTTTGAGTTTTATGAAAAGCAATTATCTGGCTGGACTGAGTTTGGAAATTTAAAAGAAATAAATATTGTTTTGCAATATATTCAAAAAGGTTCATTGATTGAAGATTTGTTAGTGAAACAGATTCTTTCTTTTAAGGATAATATTTTGTCGGCAGGAAAAGATGATCCTTTTAGCTTGACCATTGTATGGGCTGTTGAAATATCTAACGATCCACATTCGGATTTATGGAGTAAAAACAGTATAAAAAAACAATGGATAAAATATCAAGAGAGCCAGTCTGGAGAAGAAAGTGAACAACCAGAATTATGCTACATCACTGGTAAAAGAGATTATGCGGCAAAGGCTTATCCCAAAATCGAGGGTAATGCGAAATTGGTTTCTGCTAATGATACCAGTGGCTTTACTTTTCTTGGTCGGTTCTTATCAGACAAGCAAGCAGTAGCTTTGGGGAGAGATGTTTCTCAAAAAGCTTTTAATATGCTGAAGTGGCTTATAAAACGCCAAGGCATCCGAAACGGAGATCAAGTTACCGTCGCCTGGGCAATCAGCGGCAAACCCGTCCCATCGCCGATGAAAGACATTTCCAGCGAAATTGATTGGGATAATTTGGATCTAAGTACGGCTGAAAATCCCGATGAATTTTCATCGCAAGCATCGTCTGAACAGCCATCCCTTGATTGGTCTGTAAATATCGGGCGTGCTGCTGCACAAATTATCAAAAAGAAACTGCACGGCTATCAGGCAGAATTGAAAGCCCACGAACAAATCTCCCTGATTATGCTCGATTCTGCCACGCCGGGGCGCATGGCATTGACTTATTACCAAGAATTTCTGCCCACCGACTATTTCGCCAATTTAGACGCATGGATTGACGATTTTTCTTGGTATCAGCGTTACAGCATTGAGCAACCGAATGCTAAAAAATCAGATAAAAAGAAAACACTTTGGGCTTTCGTCCCGCCGTCGCCTTACAGCATTGCCGAAGCCGTGTACGGCAAATCCCTGTCCGATACACTCAAAAAACAGCTTTATGCCCGACTTCTGCCTGTTATCGCAGGCGGAACATCCGTGCCGATTCCTGAAGATTTGGTGCGCCAAAGTTTTCAGGCAGCCTGCAACCCTAATGGCTGCGAAAACTGGGAATGGCAAAGAAACATCGGCGTCGCCTGCGCCCTATACAAAGGCTGGCGCGCCCGTAAATATCCATCACAACGGAGATATTCTATGAGCTTAGATACTGAAAACCGCTCGCGCGATTATATATTTGGCAGATTACTGGCAGTTGCCGAACATTTAGAACGCACCGCATTGAGAATAGCCAATGAAACCCGTGCAACTAATGCGGAAAACTATATGCAGCGTTTTGTTATGTGTCCGTTTCATACATGGGAGCAGCTTGAAACCAATCTGAAACCGTATAAAGACAGATTGCGTAAAGACTACCCGATTAGGATTGCGGAAAAATTCGTTTTAACCAGCCCGATAGGCTTTTTGAATAATCGAGAAAACGAAATTAATCAGCTTATATGCGTGCTGGATGATTTGAAACAGAAAGGATGCGATTTAGACAAACCTTTGGAACCAGAATTCCTGTTGGGATACCACAGCCAAAAAATGGCGTATCACAACAAATCCAACCAACCCGAGCAAGAAGTAACCAAAACCCATGAATAACCCATTTAAAGGAAAAATAAGATGAGCTTAACCAAAAAAATCGACTTTGCCTTAATCCTGAAAGTAACCAATGCCAACCCTAACGGCGACCCCTTAAACGGCAATCGCCCACGTGCCGATTTCCAAGGCTTCGGTGAAATGACCGACGTATGCCTGAAACGTAAAATCCGCGACCGCCTGCAAGATAGTGGCGAGAGTATTTTTGTGCAATCGGACGAAAAGAAAACCGACGGCATGACCAGCCTGGCCAACCGCGCAAAAGACAAAAATGTCGGCTTGGGTGCGGATGCCTTTAACGCTAAAAAAGCCAACAAAGACGATACCGCCAAGAAAGCCTGTGAAAAATGGCTAGATGTGCGTAGTTTCGGACAGGTCTTCGCATTCAGCGGCGACGGCAGCAGCGGCATTTCCATCGCCGTGCGTGGACCCGTTACTATTCAATCCGCATTCAGTGTTGAGCCGATCAGCATCACCAGCACCCAAATCACCAAAAGCGTCAGCGGCGAAGGCGATGGCACGAAAAAGAGCTCCGACACCATGGGCATGAAACACCGCGTCGATCAGGGCGTGTACGTTGCCTTTGGTGCAATGTCGCCGCAGCTTGCCGAGCGCACCGGCTTTTCAGACGACGATGCCGAAAAAATCAAAGCCGTACTCACCAAACTCTTTGAAGGCGACGCATCATCCGCTCGCCCCGAAGGCAGCATGCAGGTGCTGAAACTTATCTGGTGGGAACACAACAGCAAAGCAGGGCAATATTCTTCCGCCAAAGTACACGGCAGCCTGAAAGTAAATGCAGATGGCAGCTATGAACTGGAAAACCTTAACGGTTTAGTTCCGCAGGAAATCGACGGCTTCTAAAAACATTCAAAAAGATGACCGCACTTTCAACTGAAACCCAAGGGGAAAATCAGGACACGCGCCTGATTCCCCTTTCCGCCCTGCAACACTACGCCTTCTGCCCGCGTCAATGTGGGTTGATTCACAACGAGCAGGCGTGGGCGGAGAATTATTTGACTGCGCAAGGCAAGGCGTTGCATGAGCGGGTGGATTCGGGGGAGCCGGAAACGCGCAAGGGCTTGCGCTTTGAGCGAACGGTGCATGTGTCGGCGGAGAAACTGGGCATCAGCGGCGTGTTGGATTTGGTGGAAGTGGAAACGAAAACAGGCCGTCTGAAACCCGTGGAATACAAACGCGGCAAGCCAAAACCCGACCCGATGGACGAAATCCAGCTTTGCGCCCAAGGTTTGTGCTTGGAAGAAATGACGGGGCAAACCGTCTCTGAGGGCGCGCTGTGGTATATGCAAACCCGCCACCGTGTTCCCGTCGTGTTTTCAGACGACCTGCTCGCCCAGACACTCGCCACCATCACCGCCGTGCGCGACCTTCTAAACAGCGGACAAACCCCGCAGCCCAACTACGGCAAACGCTGCAAAGCTTGCTCGCTGGTGGAGGTTTGCCAGCCGGAGTTGCTGGGGAAACGGGATAGAAGTGTGGGGTATGTGATGGGATTATTTTTAAATGTCTAACATTGTATGGTTTGTGGAAATAATATGAATAATTTAAGTGAATATGCTTGATGTTTTACTGTTGAAGACTGGTTAATAATTCATTCAAAAGATGTTAATTCAAATGATGAGATTAATGAAGAAAATAAAAGAGCAATTAGTAATTGCCATATTTATATGATAAATACTAGACCTCAAATTTATTTTGTTGAGAATTCTATTTCATATAATGAAGAAAAAATGATCTTACAAGGAAAAATTAGAGTCTCTTATCCAAATGGAAAAAGCAAGGAGTCAGCATTTTTACGAGATTTCATGTTTGTGGAAGACGCTGTGAGAATTAAATGTTTATATCCATATAAAGAAATAACTATTTATGATTGTAATGATAAGATTATTAGATATATCCCAGTTTATTCTTTATTACAAGAAATAGATGACTCGGAGTTGATAAATAGTTTATCAAATTTAAAGATAGAATACATTGGTCAGTCTTATGGTAATGGAAATAGAAATGCCTTGGAACGTTTGAAAAACCATTCTACTTTTCAAAAAATTCTGACCAAATTACAGTATGAGCGTCCAGACTTAGAAGTTTTTATTTCTATGATGAGTTTTCAGGCTCCTATATTATTAACTAATATAGATGGGCGTAAGAATATCAAGTTTAATAAAGAGAAAGAAAATAAAAGATTAAGAGATATTATAAAGAAACCTCTAAAGCCTAAAGAATCAATCAATCTTATTGAAGCAGGCTTGATTAGATATTTTAAACCGGACTTCAATGAAAAATTAAAGGATAGTTTTCCATCAGTTAAGCAGAAAATGCTATCCAATTTATCTAACTTAGAAATATCTGGACTAATAATTAAAATTCCTGATTCTGAATTAGGTTTCAGATTATATACAAATTTTGTTCCCCCACATTTTATGCATTCTGCTAAATATGATCTAAGTACAGATAATGAAAGATGTGGTTTTTTTAATGGTTCTCTAAATCTATGCAACCCAAAAGAATTAATTAGAATGAAAGACAATAAGTAAAATATTATGTAATAGGAATATCAGTGAAAAAACTACAAAATACGCTCTACATCACCACCCAAGGCAGCTATCTGCATAAGGAGCGGGAGACACTGGTGGTGGAGCAGGAGCGTAAGAAGGTGGCGCAGTTGCCGGTGCATTCCATCGGGCATATTTTCTGTTTTGGGAATGTGCTGGTGTCGCCGTTTTTGCTGGGGTTTTGCGGTGAAAATAATGTGAATTTGGCATTTTTTACTGAAAACGGGCGTTTCCTAGGGCGGCTTCAGGGACGGCAGAGTGGCAATGTGCTGTTGCGTCGGGCGCAGTATCGGGTGTCGGAGCAAAATCCCGTGCCGATTGCGCGCAATATCATCGCGGCGAAGATTCAGGCGAGTAAGCGGGTGCTTCAGCGGCAGATTCGCAATTATGGCGAGAATGGGGCGATTCAAAGTGCGGTCGATTCTTTGAATATTTCTCTGCGGCAGTTGAAGGGGGCGTCGGAGCTGGACGTGGTGCGCGGTATTGAGGGCGATGCGGCGGCGCGTTATTTCGGCGTGTTCGGGCAGCTTTTGAGCGAAAAAAGCGGCTTTACTTTTGATGGGCGTAACCGCCGTCCGCCCAGAGACGGGGTGAATGCGCTGTTATCGTTTGTGTACAGCATTTTGGGCAAGGACATCAGCGGCGCGCTGCAAGGCGTGGGACTGGACCCTCAGGTGGGCTTTCTGCACGCCGACCGTCCGGGACGCGACAGTTTGGCGCAGGATATTTTGGAAGAATTCCGCGCGTGGTGGGCGGACAGGTTGGTGCTTTCCTTGATTAACCGAGGGCAAATCAAACCGCAGGATTTTGTTGCCGAGGCAAGCGGCGCGGTAAGCTTAAAAGCCGATGCGCGTAAGTTGTTGCTCCAAGCCTTGCAGGCGAAAAAGCAGGAGAAAATTGTTCATCCGTTTTTAGGCGAGGAAGTGGAAATCGGGCTGCTGCCGTATATTCAGGCAATGCTGTTGGCGCGCCATTTGCGCGGAGATTTGGCGGAATATCCGCCGTTTTTGATGAGATAAGCTATGTTAATGCTGATTACTTATGATATTTCTTTTGACGATCCAAACGGGCAAGCACGATTGCGCCGCATAGCAAAACATTGCTTAGATTACGGCGTGCGGGCGCAATATTCGGTATTTGAATGCGATGTCACGCCTGACCAATTGGTTATGTTGAAAAACAAACTGTTGGAAACCTACGACCCTACATGTGACAGCCTACGCTTTTATCATTTAGGCAGTAAATGGCGTAATAAAGTGGAACATCATGGGGCAAAACCGGCAGTGGATGTATTTAAAGACGTGCTTGTCATTTAGCTCGCTAACCTGTTGTTCTCATTAAAACCCTGATGGGATAGCGATCTTTATTTTCTTTAACAATCTGGATAAGTTAATCTATTTGTATAACGGTGATGCGATCGTTATACTGACTAAACTCCTTATCATAAAATCAGTTAGCGAAATGCAGTGTTTAATCCGCTGATTTTTCTTGCTTTTTTATGTAGGGAGCAGCCGCCTTCGGGCGGCTGTGTGTTGAAACTCAACTCGCTGGAGTAGTTAATGCCCTATCAAACGCAGCCGCCTTCGGGCGGCTGTGTGTTGAAACGTTTGAAATCCTTACATATTTTGCTTGCTCCGGCAGCAGCCGCCTTCGGGCGGCTGTGTGTTGAAACTACTGATCTGTCATTAGTTTGATTCTGGGCGATCGGCAGCCGCCTTCGGGCGGCTGTGTGTTGAAACAGTTAAAATCACATCATCATCAATCTGTGATGAAGCAGCCGCCTTCGGGCGGCTGTGTGTTGAAACAGCAATCGAGTCTTTTGAAATAACACTAATAGGAGCAGCCGCCTTCGGGCGGCTGTGTGTTGAAACGTCGATAAAAAAATCGAAGAAATCAAAAAAGCGGTGCAGCCGCCTTCGGGCGGCTGTGTGTTGAAACTACTGTTGCAAAATAAGCCACAAGCGCATTTTTAGCAGCCGCCTTCGGGCGGCTGTGTGTTGAAACTAAATAAGGCGGATTCTCTCCGCCTGTTCGCTTGTGCAGCCGCCTTCGGGCGGCTGTGTGTTGAAACTGCTCACCCGAAGAGATTGCTGCTCTCTTCTCCAGCAGCCGCCTTCGGGCGGCTGTGTGTTGAAACAACAAAGCACAACTCACTGACTAACAGTACATTGGCAGCCGCCTTCGGGCGGCTGTGTGTTGAAACTAGTCAAAACGTATTGCAATGTACCATTTCTATAGCAGCCGCCTTCGGGCGGCTGTGTGTTGAAACCTGATTTTTAGTATTACAAACACAGAGAAATCGAGCAGCCGCCTTCGGGCGGCTGTGTGTTGAAACTAGATACTCTAATGATTAGAATAAATACTGTAAGCAGCCACCTTCGGGTGGCTGTGTGTTGAAACAGAAAGTGAACATACAAAAAACAATATTAAAAACGCAGCCGCCTTCGGGCGACTGTGTGTCGATATATTACAATCCCCTTGCCCTTCCCCTACAAAATAGATAGACTGAACTCCGTTATTAGTCGGGGTGCTTTGTGCTGAGATCATACCCGTGAACCTGATACAGTTAATACTGACGTAGGAAACTAACGAGAAAATCATACTTCCTTTCTTTTTCTCCACTTCTCTTCATTCGTCATTATTGCTGATTATCTTTTTTCATTAAAAAGGAACAATGATGCAATATGGTTTTTGTCGTTCTGTGCCGGTAAATGGCGGAGGGCGTTATGAGTAAAGTCGCGCAAGCGTTGACCATTGCCGGTTCGGATAGCGGTGGTGGCGCCGGAATTCAGGCAGATTTAAAAACATTTCAAATGCGTGGTGTGTTTGGTACCTCGGTGATTACGGCTGTCACGGCGCAAAACACCTTAGGCGTCTTTGATATTCACACCATCCCCCTTCAAACCATTCAAAGCCAGCTGAAAGCGATTGCTGATGATTTCACGATTAGCGCCTTTAAAATCGGTATGTTAGGCACAGCAGAGATTATTGAATGTGTTGCTGAGGCATTAAATCAGTATCATTTTGGCACGTTGGTGTTAGATCCTGTCATGATCGCCAAAGGCGGTGCACCCTTGTTACAACAAAGAGCGGTCGATTCTTTGAATAAATTTTTATTGCCGTTGGCGGATGTGATTACGCCGAACTTGCCGGAAGCCAAGGCGCTGACAGGCGTGGAGGTCATTGACGATCAAACAGCGCAACAAGCGGCGCAAATTTTGCAGACGCGTGGTGTGAAAACCGTGGTAATTAAAGGCGGACACAGTGCTCATTCACAAAGTGCGGTATGCCGCGATTGGGTGTTTACCCCTGAAGGGCACTTTACATTAGAAAGCCTACGTTATGCGACAGCGCAAACGCATGGCACGGGTTGTACGTTCTCCGCCTGTATGACGGCAGAACTCGCCAAAGGCGCTTCTGTGGAACAGGCGATTAAAACCGCAAAAGACTACATTACGGCGGCAATCAGCCATCCGTTAAATATCGGCCATGGATATGGGCCGACCAATCATTGGGCTTATCAAGACAAAGCATAATTCATACTGAGGAACAGACACATGAAAAAAACAACGTTAATTTTGACCGCACTTTCTTTATGCGCCGGCACCGCATTGGCGAATCATCATGAAGAAACCGTGAATATTTATACTTACGATTCTTTTACGTCCGATTGGGGTGCCGGCCCGAAAGTGAAGCAGGCATTTGAACAGCAATTTCCGTTTTGCAAGGTGAATTATATGCCGTTTGAAAGCGGTGGTACGTTGTTTAATCGTGTGCGTTTAGAAGGCCATAAAACCAAAGCAGATGTCCTGTTGGGCTTGGATAATTTTGTGTTGGATGAAGCGAAAAAAAGCCATCTATTTGATGCGAATAACGTGGATTTAAGCAAACTTTCTTTGCCAAGCCAATGGACGGATAACACGTTCTTACCTTACGATTTCGGCACTTACGCCTTTGTCTACGACAAAAATAAAGTGAAAAATCCGCCGAAAAGCCTGAAAGAATTGGTAGAGCGGGAAGATTTACGTGTGATCTATCAAGATCCTCGCACCAGCAGCGTAGGACGTGGTTTATTAGTGTGGATGAATACGGTTTATCCTGAAGACCAAGTGGCACAAGCTTGGCAACAACTTGCCAAACACACGGTTACTGTGGGCAAAGGCTGGTCGGACACTTACGGCGCATTCCTGAAAGGGGAAGCCGATGTGGTATTGAGTTACACCACTTCGCCGTTATATCACCAATTATTTGAAAATAAAGAGAATTATGCGGCAACCGCTTTTACTGAAGGGAATGTGGTGCAAGTGGAATTGGCGGCGCGAATCGCTGAACACAAAAATCAATGTGCTGATCATTTCATGAATTTTTTAGTGACGCCGGAAGCGCAAAAACACATTGTTACGGCAAACGTGATGTTCCCCGTAATCCAAGCGCCAGTAGAACCGCACTTTGATGCTTTAAAAGAAAAGGTGTTGCAACAACCTTTCTTAAATACATCCAATATTACTCCGGAAACGTTGCGTCGTTGGATTCATCAATGGCAAACCACATTAACTCAATAATCTGAACGGTGTTTTTGTTGTCTCGTTCCTTGTTTACTCGTTTAGTGTTTTCCAATCCGCAATTCCGCCCACGTCATTATATGGGCGGAATTTGCGTCATTTTGCTCATTTCCCTGCTTTATGGCTTCGCCATGCGTGCCGTGTTGGCGCAGGGCACTGAATTTCAGTGGCAACAGTTCTTTGCCGATAGCTATTTGCATCACGTTATTGCTTTTAGTTTCGGGCAGGCGTTGCTTTCCGCATTGTTATCCCTGTTCTTCGGGGTGTTGTTAGCTCGCGCTTTTTATTATGTGGAATTTGTCGGCAAAGCCTTTTTGCTGAAAATCATGTCGCTGACTTTTGTGTTGCCGGTGTTGGTGGCGATTTTCGGCTTAATCGGCATTTATGGCGCCTCCGGTTGGATCGCGCAGTTCTTCCATTTTTTAGACCGCACTTGGACGGGCAGCATTTACGGCTTGTCGGGGATTTTAATCGCCCATCTTTTCTTTAATATTCCGCTGGCAACCAAATTGTTTTTACAAAGTTTGGAAAGCATTCCTTACGAACAGCACCAACTGGCAGCACAGCTGAATATTCGTGGTTGGCGTTTTGTGCGATTGGTGGAATGGTATGCACTGCGTCGGCAGATATTGCCGACTTTCAGCTTGATTTTTATGCTTTGTTTTACCAGTTTTACGGTGGTGCTTACCTTAGGCGGAGGGCCACAATATACCACGCTGGAAACGGCAATTTATCAAGCGATTTTATTTGAATTTGATTTACCGAAAGCGGCGATATTTGCCTTGTTGCAGTTTGTGTTTTGCTTGCTGCTATTTATGTTTAGCAGCCTGTTCAATACCACTTCACAAACCACCTTAAGCAGCCCGTATCGCTGGCTGGAGGCTCCGAAAAGTGCGGTCAAAATTTTCCATGTTTTTTTGCTCGGTGTTTTTGTGTGTTTTATGTTATCGCCGTTGTTAAATATTTTGTTTAGCGCGCTGACATCCGGAAAATGGCTGACAGCGTGGCAAAATCCACAGCTGTGGAAAGCCTTAACCTATTCTTTAACCATCGCGCCCGCGTCCGCCTTGCTGGCGTTGCTCATGGCGGTGGCGTTATTGTTATTATCCCGCCGTTTGCAATGGCTTTATTATGTGAAAACAGCACAGTTTATTCTCAATGCCGGCATGGTGATTTTGGCGATTCCCATTTTGGTGTTGGCGATGGGGTTATTTTTGTTGTTGCGTGACGTGGATTTTACCAATGCCTATTTATTTGCCATTGTCGTTGCGTGTAACGCCTTGAGTGCTATGCCTTTCGTACTGCGCATTTTGACTGAACCATTCAATAACAATATGTTGTATTACGAACGTTTGTGTAACTCCCTTGGGATTGTCGGCTGGCAACGTTTTCGTCTGATTGAATGGCATGCACTTCGTACACCGATAAACTATGCGCTTGCCTTGGCATTTGCGCTTTCCTTAGGAGATTTCACGGCGATTGCGTTGTTCGGCAACCAAGAATTCACCTCGTTGCCCCATTTGTTATATCAACAATTAGGCAGTTATCGTCACCAAGATGCCGCTGTCACTGCCGGTATTTTGCTGTTATTATGCGGCGCTATTTTCGCCTTAATTGAAAATCAAAAGGAACAACATGATTCGCTTAGATAACGTATTTTTAGCTGATGATGCACTGCCGATGACATTTGATTTACAGGTGGCGGCAGGGGAGCGTATTGCCATTGTCGGGCCAAGCGGTGCGGGTAAAAGTACGTTGTTAAATTTAATTGCCGGTTTCGTGTTACCGACGCAAGGCAATATTTGGTTAAACGGTGAAAATCATACCTGTAGTGCGCCTTATGAGCGCCCTGTGTCCATGTTGTTTCAAGAGAACAATTTATTTCCCCATTTAACCGTGCAACAAAATTTGGCATTGGGCTTAAAAACAAGCTTAAAATTGACCGCACTTGAGCAAGATCAGATCGAACAGGTGGCCGATGCGGTAGGATTAACATCCTTTTTATCCCGTCTGCCAAACAGTTTGTCGGGCGGACAAAAACAACGGGTCGCATTGGCGCGTTGTTTATTGCGTGATAAACCGATTTTATTGTTAGACGAACCGTTTTCTGCGCTCGATCCGGAGTTGAGACTGGAAATGCTCAATTTGATTGATGAACTTTGCCACAGTAAAAACTTAACATTGTTGCTTGTGACCCATCAACCGTCAGAGCTGACGGGCAAAGTGGATCGTATGCTTCGTATTGAAAATGGTCGGATAAGCCAGCAAGAAAAATGCGCTTAAAATGCACTGCACTTTTTATTTACTTTGTTTTACTTAAGGAGACCTATGTCAACTAGTACCTTACAAATTTACTCCATCACACCGCATCCAACCGCAGAATATTGGTCGGTGTGCAAAGTAGAAGCTTTATTTGAAACCCCATTTTTAGATTTAGTTTATCGGGCGGCACAAGTTCATCGCAAAAACTTCAACCCGCGCGCCATTCAGCTTTCTACCTTAATGTCGATTAAAACCGGCGGTTGTCCGGAAGATTGTGGGTATTGTCCGCAATCAGCGCGTTATCATACAGGCGTCCAAAATCAAGAGTTATTAAACGTGGAAGACATCGTTGCGAAAGCCAAAATCGCGAAGGCGCGTGGTGCAGGTCGCTTCTGCATGGGCGCCGCATGGCGTGGACCGAAACCGAAAGATATTGCAAAAGTGACGGAAATTATCAAAGCGGTAAAAGCACTGGGGATGGAAACTTGCGGTACTTTTGGCTTATTGCAAGATGGCATGGCGGAAGAATTAAAAGACGCAGGCTTGGATTACTACAACCACAACCTAGACACCGCACCGGAACATTACAGCGAAGTGATTGGCACGCGCCGTTTTGACGACCGTATCAGTACCTTAGGAAAAGTGCGCAAAGCCGGCTTGAAAGTATGTTGTGGCGGTATTGTGGGCATGAACGAAACCCGCAAAGAACGCGCGGGACTTATTGCCAGCCTAGCAAATTTGGATCCGCAACCGGAATCCGTGCCAATCAATCAATTAGTGAAAATTGAAGGTACGCCGCTTGCTGACGCAGAAGAACTAGATTGGACAGAATTTGTGCGCACCATTGCCGTAGCACGCATTACCATGCCAAACAGTTACGTTCGCTTATCCGCCGGCCGCCAAGGCATGAGCGAAGAAATGCAAGCAATGTGTTTCATGGCGGGGGCTAACTCCATTTTCTACGGCGACAAACTGCTTGTGACGGGGAACCCGGAAGAAGACGGCGACCGTTTATTGATGGAAAAACTTGATTTAGAACCGGAAACGGAAGAGAACAAGCATTTGCGTTGATGGTTAATTGAAACATATAAAAAAGCCACTTTGAATTCAAAGTGGCTTTTTTTGTTTACGGATTTTTTGGGTATTTGAAATTACTTCAATTGTCCTTTAATTGCCTCAGCAACGAATTCTGCTTCAGGGCCGAGAATCACTTGTAGTCCATCGTTACCAAGTTTGACGTTACCTTTGGAGCCGAGGGATTTAAGTTGTGGTTCGTCGATTTTGCTACGATCCGCTAAGGTTAAACGTAAGCGAGTGATACAAGCATCAACGGTTTTTAGGTTATCGGCACCGCCTAAAGCGTCGATAAATTTAACCGCTCTTTCTTCACGAGAGTGATTGTGTTCGCTTTGTTCTTCTTTTGGCTCTTCAGTTTCTTCGGTACGACCGATAGTTTTTAAGTTGAAGGCTTGGATAGCAAAGCGGAAAACGACATAGTAAATGGTGAAGAAAATTAAGCCTTGTACCAATAACATGTACCAGTCAACGGCTAATGGGTTGCGTGAAGATAACACCATATCCACTAAACCTGCGCTGAAGCCGAAGCCCGCAATCCAGTGCATGCTCGCTGCGATAAACACGGAAATACCGGTTAATAGGGCGTGTAATACATAAAGAATCGGTGCCACGAACATGAAGGAGAATTCAAGTGGTTCGGTGATACCGGTGAAGAAGGAAGCAAATGCACCCGCTAACATGATGGAAGCGACTTTCACTTTTTGGCTTGGTTTTGCACATTGGTAAATCGCCAATGCAGCACCCGGTAAACCGAACATCATGACAGGGAAGAAACCTGCTTGATACATACCGGTCACACCCACAGTTGCAGTGCCTTCAGCGATGGATTTTGCACCACCTAAGAAATTCGGAATGTCGTTAATACCAGCGACGTCAAACCAGAATACAGAGTTTAATGCGTGGTGTAAGCCAACCGGAATTAATAGACGGTTGAAGAAGCCGTAAATACCCGCACCCACAGCGCCTAAATCTTTGATGGATTCACCGAAAGACACTAGTGCGTTGAAGATGTAAGGCCATACATAAAGCAGAATGAAAGAAAGTGCAATCATGGCGAAAGAGACCACGATTGGGACTAAACGTTTTCCGCTGAAGAAGGACAGGGCTTTTGGCAACTCTACTTGATAGAAACGGTTGTAAAGTTCAGCAGAAAGCACACCGATTAAGATCCCGATAAATTGGTTATTGATTTTACCGAAAGCGGCAGGCACTTGGGTTGGATCAAGATGCTGTAATTGTGCCACGCCACCCGGTGCAAGTAGAGTGGTCACCACATAGTACCCCACTAAACCGGAAAGAGCGGCAGAACCGTGTTTGTCTTTGGATAAACCGAAAGCGACACCCACGGCAAATAATAAGCCCATGTTGTCGATGATGGCAGCACCGGATTTGATGAGCAAGGCGGCAAGCTGACTATTTGCCCCCCAACCGTCCGGGTCTAGCCAGTAGCCGATCCCCATTAGTACGGCGGCTGCCGGTAATACGGCAACCGGCACCATTAAGGCTTGCCCGATTTTTTGGGCATAACTGAGAATACTCATAAGAACTCCTTTAATTTATTGATTCCATAAAATAATTTTTTAGGCCTGCGTAGCATAGCGTAATCAGATTTCTTTTTTCAAATGAAAAGGCGTGTATTTGTGAAGTTATCACAGCTCTGTTAGCGTTGTGCTAAGCAGGTTAAAAACAAAATAACGGATCAAGCGCACTTAATCCGTTAAATTGATACTAAAAGAAGATTATTCTACTTTTAATTGTTTGCCGTCATAGCTCATGGTTTGAACAGATGTTAACGCTTTGCCGCCTTCTGTTTCACCGCCGATGAGCAATACTTTGTTGTCATAAGACACGGCAACACCGTAACCGATACCTGCAGGTAATTCGCCGACAATTTTCCATTTACCGTTGTTAAGGGTGTAAATGTCTTTATGCCACGCTTTGCTCAAGCCTTTGTGCGCGTGGAGCATGCCTTCTTTGAATTGTTTTACAGAACCTGGGAAGTTTGCACCACCGGTGACTAAGTAATGACCGTGGCTGTAACCTGCCATCGCACCGGCTAAACCATCTTGGCTTTGACCTTTTGGTGCAGGTAAATCAGGTAAGTTTTTCCATTGAACACCTTTCGCTGTGAATTTACCGGAATGGGTTTCCGCTGTACGCAAGCCCGGTTTGATTTCACCGTTCACGACAACTAAATCATCACCTTGAATGGTAAATGCCGCACCAGCACGACCGGAGAATGGTACGCGACCTTCATTGCGCCATTTATTCGTAGCTGGCTCATAGCTTAATAATTCGGTTGTGAAGAAATAATCTTCAGGGCGTTGTTCGAAATACGCTTTGGTGATTTCGTCTTTTTTCGCTTTGTCTTCACCTGCAGCAACAGTGTCTTGGAAGAAACCGTTGAAAATAGACAAGTTAGAACCGCCCACGATATACACTTTATCACCGTGTGATGCACCGGTAGAGCCGACTAAACCACGTGGTGAACGGGTTGGTAATTTGCTCCAAGTGTTGTCAGCCGGGTTATAGCTGTAAGCATCGTTGACTAATTGTAATTCGCCTTTTTCATTTTTTTGTAATCCGCCGAATACATATAATTTGCCGTCAACAGCCGCAGCCACCGGTTGGTTACGGTCACCGCCAGGGAATGCCGCGATTTCTTTCCATTGCGCGTTCGGCGTTTTTAAGTCTAACGCATAGAATTTGTCACCGCCTGTGCCTAAGCCCACATAAACAGTGTCGCCAATTAACGCACCGGCACCGCTTTTAATACCGACCGGTAAGTCAGGATAAGCAGCTGCTTGGGCTGTCGCAGCAAAAGTGGTTGCAGCAAAGAAGAGTGCAGCTAATGTTGTTTTTTGAAATTTCATAATAAACCTCGTTTTTGAGTTATTGTTTGCTATTCGTAAACGGCTTGAATAGGTTTTTATGTTTGAAATTACGGATGCTTAGACAGGTTCGCAACCGTAATCTCTTTGGTTAAGTAAAGTGCGGTTCAAATTTACTGCGTTTTGCAACCGCACTTTTAGGTTCCTAAGGTATTAACAAATTCGGAATGAATGTGATGATACTTGGGAAAATGGTTATTAATACTAAAGTAACGAAAATTGGGATTAAGAATGGTAATACGCCTTTCGTTACTGTGGACACGGACATGTTACCCACACGTGCGACCACGAATAATGCCATACCCATCGGTGGCGTTAAGATACCAATCATCATGTTCAAGGTTGTCATAACACCGAAGAACACAAGGTCGATACCGAATTGCATGGCGATTGGAATTAACATTGGCAATACAAGGAATTGTAATGCTAACGCGTCAATGAACATACCGAGGAACAATAACAAGGCATTGATCATGACTAATACCATTAACGGAGAATCCGCTACCGCGACGAAGACGTCAGCAATACGCATTGCCACTTGTTCACGTGCGATCATGTCACCGAAGAAGGTTACGGTCATAATCATTAATGCAACAACACCGGTAATGGACATCGCTTCCACGCAGCTGTTGAACAACATTTTCAAGGTTAATTCTTTATAAACGAATTTACCGATAATGACGGAGTAGGCAGCTGCAACCACCGCAGATTCAGTTGGGCTGAATAAGCCGGAGAAGATCCCGCCGATAATCAATAATGGGGTTAAAATTGCCCAGAATGCTCTTTTGAATGACGTGCAAAGTTCTTCACGGGTCGCTTTTGGCGTTCTTGGATAACCACGTTTTTTGGAAATGTAGTAGTTCATTGCCATGAGAGCGATGGTGACTAATACACCCGGTACGAAGCCGGCAATAAAGAGTTTTGCAATGGATTCGTTCGCGATAACACCGTAAATGATCATGGCAATACTTGGTGGAACCAATGGACCGATGATACAAGATGCTGCTGTAATACCGCCGCAGATGTCATCGTCATAGCCTGCATCACGCATGGCTTTGATTTCCAATTGACCTAAACCACCCGCATCGGCAAGTGCAGAACCTGACATCCCGGAGAACAACAAGCTTGCACCGATGTTAACGTGTCCCATACCGCCGGTATAGTGGCCAAGTAAGGCTTTGGCGAAGTTAAAGATACGTTCGGTGATACCACCGGTATTCATTAAAATCCCGGTCAGAATATAGAACGGTACAGCAAGAAGCGGGAAGCTATTCAAACTCATGGTGAGTTTTTCAGAAGCCGCATTCACCACGTTCCAACGGGTCATGGAGAAGTAAAGTAGGGTAGTGATAAATAATGACCAACCTACCGGTACGCCCAAGAACATGATGACTAACCAGAAGAGCAATGCCACATAGACTGCATTGGAACCAAATTTAACATATTCGGTTACGCGTAGCGCTTTGTACCAGTCAGGGGCAAGGAATAAAATACCCAATAAAACAACCGCACTTACGATAAAGAAGGTTGCCGGTAAATAGCTTTTGTTTTGTTTGAAGTTGTCTGCTTGCGCTTGGAAGAAGCGAACGAGCATCAATACGGCAATGATTGGTAAGGAGGCATAGATCCATTTTTCAGAAATACCGCCTAACGCATCAATCGGGAAACTGGCACCTAAATAGGTTTTGATACCAAAGTGGATAAAGAAAATCACACCGAGGAAAATCACGATTTGTACGAATGTGTTGGTGATTTTTTTGACTGCCGGTGGCATTAAGTTAGTCAAGAAGTCGATATAAACGTGCTCTTGTTTTCTGACGGCAACGCTAATGCCGAGCATACCGACATAAACGAACAGCAATTTGGCAAGTTCTTCACTCCAAATTAATGGGGAGTGGAAAGCTTGTCTGAATAGAATTTGCAAAACAAGAATGCAGAATATCACGAGGAATAATGCCCCACCGATCCATTCTTCGAGTTTATTAAAGATTTTCATATTCAACTCCGTTGAATAATAAAGGAGAGAAAAAGCGTGCCTGCCGAAACAGGCACACGAATAAGAGAATTATTTGCTTACAGCTTGAATTTGTTTAAGTGCTTCTTCGCCTTTCGCACCGGTTTGTTTTACAAAGTCAGTATAGAAAGGTTTCATTGCTTCTTTGAATGGAGTGAGATCCGGATGTGTTACGGTTACACCTTGTTTTTCAAAGAAAGTCACTAATTCTTTTTCGCCGTCAACGAATAATTTGGTGTGGTATTCTGCGGCTTTTTGTGCTGCATCACGAACCACTTTTTGTAAGTCAGCCGGTAACTCAGCAAAGGTTTCGTTACTTACAAGATAAAGTTGGTCGTTCAAAATGTGGTTGGTCATTGCCAAGTATTTTTGCACTTCATAGAATTTTTGTGCTTGAACGGTTGCCAATGGGTTTTCTTGACCGTCAACGGAATTTGTTTGTAATGCTAAATACACTTCAGAGAATGCCATTGGTGTTGGGGATGCGCCAACGTATTTTGCGTACGCCAAGTTAGTTGCCGCATTTGGTACGCGTAATTTTAAGCCCTTCATGTCGGCAATGCTGTTGATTGCACGGTTAGAGGTGGTTTGACGTGTACCGTTATAGGCTTGGGATAATAAGGTTAAGCCTAAATCTTTGTTCATTTTTTGGATTAAATCTTTACCAAAGGCAGTGTCAAATAACGCTTTTTGTGCCACGCTGTAGTCAGTGATGACATAAGGTAATGCAAATACGGCTGCTTCAGGATAGAACAATTGGAAACGGGCAGATTCAGCAAAAGTGAAGTCTAACGCACCGTCTTTTAATTGTTTTAACATGGCGCGGTCGTCACCCAATTGAGAACTTGGGTAAAGTGAAATTTCGATTTTGCCGTTAGATTTTTCTTTCACTTCTTTGGCAAACATTTCAGCGGCTTTGTATTCGTTAGAAGACGTACCTGCGTTCATACCGAATTTTAAATCATACTCTGCAGCGTTAGCAGCGGAAGTCACACCTAATGCGATTGCAGTAGCAAGGAAAAGTTTTGCTAGTTTCATAAGTTACTCCTGTAAGGGTGGTAAGTTAATTGATGTTTAAAAACATGGTTAGATTACAACTCGGTGACCATTCTAAAGTAAAAAAATCATTTTCAAATAGATTGTGAAGTTTTATTTCAGAAATGAGAGGTAGATCACATCATTGGAAAAACGCTTCAAAAATATATTTCAAAATGAAGTGTTGTTATCATATAATGCGCGATGACAAGAATGACTGCCAAATGCAGCCGCAAATTAATAGGAGTTTTTATGTCATTCACTCAACACAAATTATCCCACCAAGAGGTTTTTGCCAAAATTCAAAATGGATTGATTGCGTCCTGCCAACCGGTCGATGATGGCCCAATGGATAAGCCGGAAATTGTTGCCGCCATGGCACAGGCTTCGGTTGTCGGTGGTGCGGCTGGACTACGTATTGAAGGCGTGGACAACTTGAAAGCAACGCGTCCAACAGTCAATGTACCGATTATCGGCATTGTTAAACGCGATTTGCCGGACAGTCCGGTACGTATCACCCCGTTTTTACAAGATATTGAAGATTTAGCGCATGCCGGTGCGGATATCATTGCAGTGGATGGCACCAATCGTCCGCGCCCTGTTGATATTGAAAGTGCGGTCAAAAAAATTCATGAAATGGGCTGTCTTGCCATGGCGGATTGTTCCAATTTAGAAGAAGGGTTGTACTGCCAAAAATTAGGCTTTGATATTGTGGGTAGCACCATGTCAGGCTACACAGGTGGTGCTGTACCGGATGAACCGGACTATCAATTAGTGAAAGATTTGAAAGCCGCAGGCTGCAAAGTGATGGCGGAAGGACGTTACAACTCGCCGGAACTTGCCAAAACCGCCATTGAGATCGGTGCGGATTTTGTGACCGTAGGTTCTGCGTTAACCCGTTTAGAACATATTGTAAGCTGGTTCTCAAGTGCGGTTAATTCTGCAAATAAATAATTAAGAGGGGAAACATGATGCGTTGCTTAGCCTTAGATATCGGCGGAACTAAAATCGCCTCAGCCATTGTGTCAGGGAACCAAGTGACACAACGTCAACAAATCCACACACCGCAAGAAAATGTGGTGGAGGCAATGCATCAAACGCTCGCACAATTACTTTCGGATTATGCGGGGCAATTCGATTATGTTGCGGTTGCCTCCACAGGCATCATCAATAAAGGAATATTGACCGCACTTAACCCGAAAAATTTAGGCGGACTGGCTTATTTCCCATTAAAACAAAGCATTTCTCAGCATACGTCAAAGCCGGTGTATTTATTGAATGATGCTCAGGCTGCCACTTATGCCGAATATCAACTGCAAGATAAAAATAACCTTCAAAACTTTGCTTTTATTACCGTCTCTACCGGCGTAGGTGGCGGGTTAATTTTAAACCACCAATTACTCACCGAACCGAACGGCATTGCCGGTCATATTGGACATACTGTTGCGGATCCAAATGGTCCTGTGTGCGGTTGTGGTCGAGTTGGTTGTGTGGAAGCCATCGCATCAGGACGTGCCATTGAAGCGGTTTCTAAACAATGGGATGATCCTTGCGATCCAAAAGAAGTCTTTGCCCGTTTTAGAAAAACGGATGAAAAAGCGACCGCACTTGTGTCTCGTTCAGCAAAAGCGATTGCCAATTTAGTGGCGGATTTAGTGATTGGTATGGACGTGCAACACGTGATCATTGGCGGTAGCGTTGGGTTGGCTGAGGGCTATTTGCCTTTGGTGAAGCAGTATTTGGCGCAAATGCCGGAAATTTATCGTTGTCCATTGGATGCGGCTCAATTAGGGCAAGATGCCGGACTTATCGGCGCGGCTGCATGGGCACTCACTCAAATTAATCGTTAGGAGCATTTATGGCAAAAAACGGCAGTGTACTGAATACCATTAGCTCTTTGTACCAAAGTTTAACGAAGACAGAGAAGAAAATCGCAGACGCCATTAACCGCTCGCCGGATATCGTCATGCGACACTCTTTAGCCGAGTTAGCTTCTTACTTAGATGTGGGAGAGGCTACTTTCGTACGTTTTTGTCGTACTTTGGGTTTTCGTGGGTTTAGTGATTTCAAATTGGAGTTTTCTATTGAAGTGGCTAAAACGCAAGGGGGCAAAGATAACAGTTTATTGGATACGGAAGTCACCGCAGATGATGAACCGGTAAAAATTGCCCGCAAATTGCAGTCCGTGATTAATACGGTAATGGATGAAACCATTGATTTGCTGGATCTGAACCAGTTGGAGTTAGTGGTTCGTTTCATTCGACGTGCGAATCGTGTTTTTATCTTCGGTGTGGGCACCTCGGGGGTGACAGCAGAAGATGCTAAAAATAAATTTATGCGTATCGGCATTCCGGTCGATGCCAGCGGTAACAATCATTTTATGTATATGCAAGCGGCATTGTTACAACGCAATGATGTGGCGATTGGTATCAGCCATTCCGGCTATTCACAAGAAACCGCACATGCGTTAAAGATTGCAAAAGACAACGGCGCAACGACAGTGGCATTGACCCACAGCATGCGCTCACCTTTGACCGAACACGCAGATTTTGTGTTGGTCAACGGTAATAAACAAGGAAAGCTGCAAGGCGACTCCATTGGTACGAAAATTTCTCAATTGTTTGTCTTGGATTTGATTTATGCGTTGATAGTCCAAGCTGAGCAAGAAAAAGCGACGCAGACAAAAGAGAAAACCCTTAATGTCATTTTAGAACAACGTATTAAATACTAAACAGGAGAAAACAATGCGTGATTTAAAAGGTATTTTCAGTGCGTTATTAGTGTCATTTAACGAAGATGGCTCTATTAATGAAAAAGGCTTACGCCAAATTATTCGCCACAATATCGACAAAATGAAAGTCAATGGTTTGTATGTGGGCGGTTCTACCGGTGAAAACTTCATGCTTTCTACCGAAGAGAAAAAACAAATCTTCCGTATTGCAAAAGATGAAGCAAAAGACCAAGTGGCGTTAATCGCACAAGTGGGTAGCGTGAATTTACACGAAGCGGTGGAATTAGGTAAATATGCCACTGAATTAGGCTATGACTGCCTTTCTGCGGTAACCCCGTTCTACTACAAATTCAGCTTCCCTGAAATCAAACACTACTACGACACTATCATTGCCGAAACCGGTAATAACATGATCGTGTACTCCATTCCGTTCTTAACCGGCGTAAACATGGGCGTAGAACAATTTGGCGAACTTTACAAAAACCCGAAAGTGCTTGGCGTGAAATTCACTGCAGGTGACTTCTACTTATTAGAACGTTTACAAAAAGCGTATCCAAACCACTTAATTTGGGCTGGCTTCGATGAAATGATGTTGCCGGCGGTGGCTTTAGGTGTGGACGGTGCTATCGGTAGTACATTCAACGTGAACGGTGTTCGTGCAAGACAAATTTTTGACTTGACCAAACAAGGCAAACTGGCTGAAGCACGTGAAATTCAACATGTGACCAACGATTTAATCGAAGGTATCTTAGCGAATGGTTTGTATTTAACCATCAAAGAATTGTTGAAATTGGAAGGTGTGGATGCCGGTTATTGTCGTGAACCAATGACCGCAAAAGCGACTGAAGCACAATTAGCCAAAGCAAAAGAATTAAAAGCGAAATATCTCTAATTTAATGGAAAAAGAGACCGCACTTTTCTGGTGTAGGGACAGGCTTTATGCCTGTCCGAAATTCTCTTTATGACATAAATGGGACAGGTATAAGGCCTGTCCCTACAAAATGATTGTAAAGTGCGGTCCCAATAAAGGAAGTTTATTATGCGCCTCATCCCTCTACATAACGAACAACACGTTAGCCGTTGGGCAGCACGTCATATCGTTGACAGAATCAATCGTTTTAATCCCACCGAAGAACGCCCGTTTGTATTGGGTTTACCTACCGGCGGAACGCCACTTAAAACTTACCAAGAACTGATCCGCTTAAACCAAGCCGGTGAAGTGAGTTTTAAACATGTGGTTACATTTAATATGGATGAATATGTAGGGCTCCCGAAAGAACATCCGGAAAGCTATCACAGCTTTATGCACAACAATTTTTTCAGCCACATTGATATTCAGCCGCAAAACATCAATATTTTAGACGGCAATACGGACGATCATGATGAAGAATGTCGTCGTTACGAAGAAAAAATCAAATCTTACGGCAAAATTCATTTATTTATGGGCGGTGTTGGCGTAGATGGGCATATTGCCTTCAACGAACCGGCTTCTTCGTTGAGCTCCCGCACCCGTATTAAAACCTTAACACCGGATACCATTATTGCGAACTCCCGTTTCTTTGATAACGATATTACTCAAGTGCCGAAATATTCATTAACCATTGGCGTAGGCACGTTATTAGACGCAGAAGAAGTCATGATTTTAGCCACCGGTCATGCGAAAGCGTTAGCCGTGCAAGCCGCTGTTGAAGGTGCAGTGAACCACATGTGGACAGTGAGTGCGTTGCAATTACATCGCCATTTTGTGTTGGTGTGTGATGAGCCGGCGTTGCAAGAGCTGAAAGTGAAAACTGTGAAATATTTCACTGACTTGGAAAGTCACGCCATTCACAGCGTGTTGTAATGTTTAGCGCAAAAGTGCGGTGAATTTTTAGATTATTTAAAGGTACGATTATGAAATATGCATTAATTAATTCCGTCATTTACACCAAAGATGAAATCCTTCGGGATTATGCGGTGGTGGTGAATGGCGAACACATTGAAGCAGTGATTCCACAAAGCGAATTGGAAAGCGGCATTAAGACCCTTGATTTACAAGGGCATAACCTCACTGCCGGTTTTATTGACTTGCAATTAAACGGTTGTGGTGGCGTAATGTTCAACGACCAAACCAGCGTGGAAACCTTAGAAATCATGCAAGCAACCAACCTGAAATCCGGCTGTACCAGTTTCTTACCAACCTTTATTACCGCACCGGATGAAGGCATTAAAAGTGCGGTGAAAATTATGCGTGAATATTTGAATAAGCATAAAAACCAAGCACTGGGTTTACATATTGAAGGGCCGTATTTGAGCGTAGAGAAAAAAGGCGTACACCGTCCGGAATATATCCGTGAAATTTCACCTGAAATGAAAGATTTCTTGTGTGAAAACGCCGATGTGATCACGAAACTCACTATTGCCGCGGAAAACCCGACCATCAACTACACGCCTGATTTTGTGAAAAGTGGCATTGTGGTTTCAGTTGGGCACTCTAACGCCACCTATGACGTGGCAAAAGCGGCTTTCCGTAAAGGCGCAACTTTCGCAACGCACTTACACAATGCCATGTCGCCGGTCAGTTCCGGTCGTGCCATGGGCGTGGTAGGTGCTGTGTTGGATTCTGATGTGTATACCGGCATTATCGTGGACGGCGTACACGTGGATTTTGGCAATGTGCGTTTGGATAAAAAAGTGAAAGGCGACAAACTTTGTATTGTTACCGATTCTCTAGCAGCTGCCGGTGCAGGCCCTGAATTAGAAACCTTCACCTTCGTGGGTAAAACCATTTATGTGAAAGAGGGACGTTGCTATGACGGTAACGGCACGATCGCAGGTGCTTCTATCACCATGATGGAATCCATCAAAAATGCGGTGGAATATGTTGAGATTCCACTTGCCGAAGCGATTCGTATGAGTAATCTTTATCCGGCACGCGCCATCGGTGTAGATGACCGTTTGGGTTCCGTCGAAGCCGGTAAAGTGGCTAACCTTGCTGTCTTCTCGAACGATTACCAGGTTATTGGTACCGTTGTGAACGGAGAGTGGAAAGCGAATTAATCAAAGTAGGGTGCAGTCATTTGCACCTTATAAACAAAAGTGCGGTGGATTTTCCAAGTGTTTTTAACACCTCAAAAATCCACCGCACTTTTTTTATTTCTCGCTTAATGACAACGGCTACTAAGGTTGTTTGACGTTGGCACCGTAATGGTTGGAATAATGGCAATGTTTGGTGAAGCGCAGTTGTTGCATTTCATTTTCGCCATTTGATTGATCACTAATCTGCCTAAAGTTTCTATATGTGCCGGAGAGGCGTTCAGTGCCGGAATGTATTGATAACTTTCACCGCCGTTAGTGATGAAATAGTCTTTATTTTCCTCAGCAATTTCTTCCAAGGTTTCTAAACAATCCACGGCAAATCCCGGGCAAATTACTGCCACTTTCTTAATGCCCTGTGCTGCAGCATTAGACAAAAACTCATCAGTATAAGGCTGTAACCATTCTTCTTTACCAAAACGGGATTGGAAGGTTAAACCCCATTGTTTTTCATTTAAGCCCAACCCTTGTGCCACCGCGGCTGCGGTTTGTTGGCAATGTGTGCGGTAGTAATCGCCGGTGTTTTCATAACGTAACGGAATGCCGTGAAAGGAAAACAGTAAAAACTCATCTGCCTTTAACCGTGCTTTGCAAGAATCAATTAACGCGGAAATATAGTTTTGGTTGAGCGGATAGGAATGAATAAAATCAAAGGGCACAATGCCACGTTGTTGTTTCAATGCTTCAGCAAAAGAGTCGAACACAGCGCCTGTTGTGCTACTGCTATATTGCGGATAGAGCGGGAGTACGATGATGTGATCCACTTTTTTATCCATTAATTTTTGCACCGCACTTGGCATGGACGGATTGCCATAAGTCATACCGATTTCGATTTCCACATCCAGTTGCTGTTGTCGGAAGAAGTCGATTAAGCCTTGTTTTTGTTGTTCGGTGAACACCATTAACGGAGAACCTTGTTCGGTCCAAATAGAACGGTAGTCTTTTGCGACTCGTTTAGAACGCAACGGCAAAATAATAGCTTTAAGTAACGGATACCATTTACAACGTGGCAAATCGACCACGCGAGGATCCGTTAAAAATTGCCATAAATAACGGGAAATATCCTTAGGACTTGGTGAGTCTGGCGTACCTAAATTGGCAAGAATGACGCCGATTTTTAAATTAGTCATGTGTGATAATAGAAAGAGTTAAACGTGAAACGCAGCACAGTTTATCTTGTGCATCTCGAATGTCAATTTGCCAAACCTGTACATTTTTACCTAAACGAATCGGGCTTGATTTAGCGCAAACATAGCCTTGTTTTACCGGGCGTAAATGGCTTGCATTGATCTCTAAACCAACGACAGCCTGATTTGCTTCTACACAGCAAAAACCGGCAGTGGAAGCAACGGTTTCCGCAAGTGCCGCGGAAATACCACCGTGTAAAAATCCCATGGGTTGGGTGGTACGGTGATCCACCGGCATACGTGCTTCTAACCAATCATCACCTTGTGCCACAAATTCAATGCCTAGGTTTGCCACAGCACAATTTTGGCAGAGGTCATTCAGTTGTTGCAGTGTAAGATGTTTTTTCCAGATGCTCATGGTGTCGTTATTTCAATAAAGTTAATAAGGCTTGTACAGGGTGTTTCGGCTGATAATGGGCGAAACGCTTCACTTGGCTACGACAGGAATAACCGGTTGCCAAACAGAAGTTCGGATCTTTATTTTGCAGCTTTTTCTCCCATGAGGCTTCATAAATGGCTTTCGACATGTCGATATGCTGGGTTTCGTGCCCGAAAGTGCCTGCCATGCCGCAACAGCCGACACTTTCAACCTGCAACTGCTGGTCGAAGGCGGCAAAAATGTGTTGCCATTCTTTGCCACTGTTTGGCATCGCGGTCGTTTCTGTGCAGTGTGGGAATAAATACCACTGATGCGGCTCAAAAGTGCGGTTGTTTTTTTCGGTGTTTTGTGCGGATAACAAGATACCATTATCCAACTGTTGCTTGAGCCATTCGTGGGCGGTCAGCACATGGAAATTACCGCGCTCCGCACCAAGAATTTCTTTGTATTCGTCACGATACGACAACACAATGGCGGGATCCACACCAACCAAAGGCATACCTAGTTTTGCCATACGATTAAGGAACTCAGCCTGATTTTTTGCGGTTTTTGCAAAACGGGTTAAAAAGCCCTTAATGTGTTGCGCTTTGCCGTTAGGTTTAAATGGCAGCATGACAGACTTAAAGCCAAGTTTTTGGGTTAACGCCACAAAATCGGCAACGACTTTGGCATCATAATAAGAAGTGAAAGGATCTTGTACGATAAGCAAAACACGTTGTTTTTCCACCGCACTTAAACTTTCTAATTGCTCTAATGAGGCGTTTTGATGACCAAGTTGAATGAGTTGTTGTTGCAGATTTGGCGTGGAGAGCAACGGTAAATCCGTCATGCCCAAACATTTTTCCGCCACTTTTTGACTAAATTTAGTCGCTGTAAAATAATTAAAGAGCTTCGCTTGTTTTGCCATTAGCGGCGCAATGTATTCCACGTTAGAGACCACATAATCTTTGATGGGGCGCAGATAACGTTGGTGGTAAAAATGGAAGAACTTCGCGCGGAAACTCGGCACGTCAATTTTAATCGGGCATTGGCTCGCGCAAGCTTTACACGCCAGGCAAGTATCCATTGCCGCTTTCACTTCATGAGAAAAATCGTATTCACCACGGCGTTTTTGATAGCTGTTTTGGATTTTATGCACAATATCCGTAAGTTTTACCGTGGACTGTTTGAAATCTAATTTTGCTGGGGTAACTTGCTCGTTCGCTAATAAACGCAACCATTCACGCACCATAGCGGCGCGGCCTTTCGGAGAAAAAACGCGATTTTTACTCACTTTCATAGACGGGCACATGGTACTGTGGACATCAAAGTTAAAGCATAGCCCGTTACCGTTACAATTCATGGCTCCGATAAATTCTTCTTTCATTTGAACGGGAATTTGGCGATCGAGGTCGGCTCGCATTGGCGATAAAATCGAATAAAGCTCTTGTTCGCTGTTTAACGGCGTGCAGATTTTGCCCGGATTGAGGCGATTTTGTGGGTCAAATAAGAATTTGATGTACCGTAATTCACGCCATAATTCGGGTGTAAAGAATTTTTCGCCGTATTGCGAGCGCATTCCTTTACCATGTTCGCCCCAAATTAAACCACCGTATTTGCGAGTGAGTTCCGCCACCTCATCGGAAATCTGTTTGAATAATTTAACTTGCTCTAAATCGCATAAATCTAATGCAGGACGAACGTGTAACACGCCTGCATCCACATGACCGAACATGCCGTATTGTAGATTATGGCTATCTAATAAAGCGCGAAACTCTGTAATGTAATCCGCCAAATTTTCCGGCGGCACACAAGTGTCTTCCACAAAAGGAATGGGTTTTGCCGCACCTTCGGCATTGCCAAGTAGCCCTACGGCTTTTTTCCGCATAGCATAAATACGTTCAATGGACGGCAAATGATTGCAAACTTGATAGCCGATAATATGATCTTTGCCTTCAGCAATTTTTTGATCTAATTGTGCACATAACTGCGCCACTTGTTTTTCAATTAATGCCTGATTATTGCCGGCATATTCCACAATATTTAAGCCAAGAATCGGATGTTGTGCGTCTTCTGTTAACAGTTCTTTGACGGAGTGCCAAATAATGTCTTGTTTAGCCAAATTCAGCACTTTGGAATCCACGGTTTCCACCGAAAGCGCATTGGCTTTCACCATAAACGGCGCATTACGTAGTGCAGCATCGAAAGAATTGTATTTAATATTAATTAACGTGCGATGTTGTGGCAGCGGCATTAAATCCAATGTGGTTTCGCAAATAAAAGCGAGTGAGCCTTCAGAACCTGTCAAAATGCGGGTTAAATTGAATTCGCTTAAATCATCGTTAAACACATTTTTTAAATCGTAACCGGTCAGAAAACGGTTCAATTGGGGCAAATCATTCAGGATTTGTGAGCGTTTGTCTTTGCAACGTTGAAAAATCTCTTGATGGATTTTTTTCACATTGGCAGAGAGAGAGCTTTCTTCTGTATAGCGAAAAACGTCGTTAGAATTGACCGCACTTGTCTCTAAAATTTCGCCATTGATGAGTACGGCGCGTAAACCGAGCACGTGGTCGGAGGTTTTCCCGTATTGTAAAGAACCTTGTCCTGACGCATCCGTATTGATCATGCCGCCTAAGGTGGCGCGGTTACTGGTGGAGAGTTCCGGCGAGAAAAATAAACCGTGTGGCTTCAGAAATTGGTTAAGCTGATCTTTCACAACGCCGGCTTGCACGCGCACCCAACGTTCTTTTACGTTGAGTTCTAAAATCTTTGTCATATGGCGAGAGAGATCAACAATAATGTTGTTATTGATGGATTGCCCATTCGTGCCAGTGCCACCACCACGTGGCGTAAACGTGAGAGAAAGGTATTGTTCCTGTTGTGCGAGTTTGGTTAGGCGTACCACATCGGCAACGCTTTTCGGAAATAAAATCGCTTGCGGAAGTTGTTGGTAAACACTGTTGTCGGTGGCAAGGCTGAGACGATCGGCATAACTTGAGGCAATATCCCCCTCAAAATGTTGCAATCGTAGCGCATCTAAATAATCACTGACTAATGGAGAAAGTTGAGGGATATTTGTTAAGCGGGGTAGCATGTTGCACCACTCTATATTGGTTAATGTTTGTTTGGGGTTAGGTGGAGTAAAAAGTAACCAAAGTTTAACATAGAAAATCATTTGATAAATATTAAATTTATTGAAGAAATATTGGGATGGGGTTGCAAAATAGATAAAAAGAATGTTTAATTGCTTAAAAATTAAGCAATAAGAAGTCTGTTTGTTTGATTTTATGTTATTTCAGTAGGATAATGCCGCAACTTTTGAGGGGAGTTGGATATTTCTCATCAAAAGAAATAGGAAAACTTCAATCCTATTTGAAACAACATCTTAAGCTGGAAATTGTAAAAAATTTCACTTTTAGAGGTAAACGGTTTAAGATGACGGTGACACAAGTTCTTGTGTCGGTTTTCAGCTATATCAGCTGATACTTGTTTTAAAATAGATGACTAAATTAAAGAGGATCATCAAAATGAAAAAAACTGCAATCGCATTAGCTATCGCTGGTTTAGCAGCAGCAACAGTAGCACAAGCAGCTCCACAAGCTGACACTTTCTATGCCGGCGCAAAAGCTGGTTGGGCATCTGTACATCACGGTCTTAACCAATTTAAAGATGAACCAGGTCAAACAGTTAGCCGTAACTCTGAAGCTTACGGTGTGTTCGGTGGTTATCAAATCACTGATAACTTAGCTGTTGAAGCAGGTTACGAATACTTTGGTCGTGCTAAAGCTAAAACCAACGGTGAACAAGATTTTAGACACACAGCGCACGGTACTACTTTAGCACTTAAAGGCAGCTACCCGGTATTAGCTGATTTAGATGTTTATGGTCGTGTTGGTGCAGCATTAATCCGTAGCGATTATAAAATTGATGTTGGTAATGATGTTGAGAAATACCACAACCTAAAAGTATCTCCGGTATTCGCAGCAGGTGTTGAGTATGCAATTCTTCCTGAATTAGCATTACGTGCTGAGTACCAATGGGTTAGCCGTGTAGGTAACTTAGGTAAAGCTGTGAAAAAAGCGGATGGAGTTCGTGGAACAGAATATTCTCCAGATATCGGTTCTGTAGCTTTAGGTTTATCTTATCGCTTCGGTCAAGGTGCTGCACCAGCTCCAGCGCCTGAAGTTGTAAACAAAACTTTCAACTTAAACTCTGATGTAACTTTCGCATTTGCTAAAGCTGACTTAAAACCACAAGCACAAGGCGTGTTAGATGGTATCTACGGCGAAATCGCACAAGTTAACAATGCAAACGTTAAAGTTGCAGGTTACACAGACCGTATCGGTTCTGACGCTTACAACCAAAAATTATCTCAAAAACGTGCTGAAACTGTAGCTAACTACTTAGTAGCTAAAGGTGTTTCTCAAAACGCTATTTCTGCAACTGGTTACGGTAAAGCAAACCCAGTTACTGGTAACAAATGTGACGCAGTTAAAGGCCGTAAAGCGCTTATCGCTTGCTTAGCTGATGACCGTCGCGTAGAAATCGCAGTTAGCGGTACTAAATAATTAGCGTTTTGTTAATTATTTTCAGATAAAGATAAAAAAGACCTAAACCTATGTTTAGGTCTTTTGTTTTTTTAGCTAATTTTAATTATTGTAAGGGAAAAAAATGAAAAAATGGCTTGTTCTGATTATTGTTGCCGCTGTTGCGGCCATGACCTTGATTCCAAGTTATAACGGCTTGGTTGCTGCGGAAGAACAAATTAATTCCGTATGGGCAAATGTAGAATCGACTTATCAGCGTCGTTCCGATTTGATCCCGAATTTAGTGAATACCGTGAAAGGCCAGGCAAACTTTGAAAAAGAAACCTTGACCGGTGTTGTTGAAGCGCGTGCCAAAGCAACGCAAACCAAAATCGATCCGTCTAATTTAACGGAAGAACAATTAACCCAATTCCAACAAAGCCAAAATGAAGTAGGTTCAGCCTTGTCTCGCTTATTGGTCAGCGTAGAGAATTATCCAGAATTGCGTGCGAACGAAGGCTTTATGAACTTACAAGCGCAATTGGAAGGTACCGAAAATCGCATTAACGTCGCGCGTAATAAATTCAATGAAGCGGCACGTGAATACAACCAAAAAATTCGTACTTTCCCAACAAAAGTGGTTGCGATGATTTTTGGTTTCAAAGAAAAACCTTATTTCAAATCTGTTGCTGGTGCTGAAAATGCGCCGACAGTGAATTTTAACTAAACGGACAATAAGGTGGCGCGATGCCATTATTTGCAAAAATCCCGATAGATAAAAAACAGCTTGAGGCGGCTATTAGCAGCCTTGAGCGACAAACCTCCGCTGAATTTCGGATTTTTATCGAACGAAAAATACCGTCAAAACCGACCGCACTTTCTGTTTATGAACGTGCGTTGGGTGTTTTTTCACAACTTGAAATGCATCAAACGGCGGCGCGTAATGGCGTGTTGATTTATATTGCCTATGATGATCGTCAATGCGCGATTATCGGTGATATCGGTATTCATCAGTATGTGGGCGATGATTTTTGGAAAACAGAATGTGCCCGTATGATTACGCATTTTAAACAAAAGCAATATACGGAAGGTATTTTGGCTTCGATGCAGAAAATTGGTGAACACTTAATTCAGCATTTTCCGGTTCAAGCGGACTATCAAAATGAACTGGATAACGAGGTGATCATTCATGATTAAACGCGTATTCGGCTTATTGAGTTTAAAAAGTGCGGTCATTTTTTTCTGTCTTTTTATGGCAACGGCTGTTTCTGCCGTCACCTTTCCTGATTCTCCAAAACCTTTCCGTTATGTGAATGACTACACGAAAACCTTATCGGAAAAGCAGCTGGACGCATTAGAGGCTAAGTTGGCAGCCTATGGCAAAGAAACCAGTTCGCAAATTGCGGTGGTGATTGTGCCGACGACCGGTGAATATGAGATTTCTCAATATGCCTTTGAATTAGGCGATAAATGGGGTATCGGGCGAAAAAATCTGAATAACGGCGTGTTGTTACTCATCGCCAAAGACGATCGCAAATTGTTTATTGCGGTGGGACAAGGCTTGCAAGGCGTGTTGACTGATGCCCTTGCATCACAGATTATTCGCAACCAAATTCGCCCTTATTTCCGTAACGAGCAGTATGCCCAAGGCATCGATAATGGCTTGGATTACATTATTGCTGCAACCAAAGGCGAATTTGCCGCACAAGCGGAAGAAGAGAATGATTTCGGGGATTTTGTGCCCTTTATCATGTTAGCGCTGTTTATTTTGATTGTCGTGATGGCGGAAATGAACAGTCGCCGACCTTATGTCACGCCAACCAATAATCATGTGCTAAATGACGTATTGCGAAAATCCATGTCAGACCGTCGTCGTAACGACAGAGATGGCGGTGGTTTCGGTGGTGGCTTTGGCGGAGGCGGTTTCGGCGGTGGTTCCGGTGGCGGATTCGGCGGAGGCGGCTTTGACGGCGGTGGCGCTGGCGGAAGCTGGTAAATAACGTAGTAAAACGCTCGACTTTTATTTGTGGCAACTTGGGTTTGTGATACAATGCGCGCGTTTTCTCATTCAATGAATACAAGGAACATTATGGAAACTCTAGATAAAATCAAAAAACAAATCAGTGAAAACCCGATTCTGATTTACATGAAAGGCTCGCCAAAATTCCCTTCTTGCGGTTTCTCTGCTCGCGCGGTGGAAGCCTTAATTAACTGTGGCGTACCCTTCGGTTATGTGGATATTTTGCAACATCCGGATATTCGTGCCGAATTACCGGCTTACGCCAATTGGCCAACATTCCCACAATTATGGGTAGAAGGCGAGTTAATCGGCGGTTGTGATATCGTGTTGGAAATGTTTCAACAAGGTGAACTTAAAACCTTATTAGAAGAAGTCGCAGCAAGACATCCGCAAGCGTAAAAACGTTTTTAAATACAACCGCACTTTGGTTTCCCCAAGTGCGGTTTTTTGTTTCTGCCACAGGGCAAATTTGATGGCTTATGCTATAATTCTCCGCAAATTTTTACCGCACGTTAGGATCAATATGTCGCTTCAATTCAATATGATTGCGTTACTTTTAGTGGTGTTAATTTTGCTCGGCATTCTTAGCCACAACAGCTCTATCACTATCTCTGCCGCAGTGCTACTGATCATGCAACAAACGTTTCTTACTAAATATATTCCCTATTTAGAAAAATACGGCTTGAGTATTGGTATTGTGATTTTAACTATCGGCGTCTTGAGCCCGTTGGTTTCCGGTAAAATTCAGCTGCCGGGCTTGTCGGCCTTTGTCAGTTGGAAAATGTTCGTTGCCATTGCGGTGGGTGTCTTGGTCGCATGGCTTGCGGGCAAAGGTGTTCCGCTTATGGGCGAGCAACCGGTATTGGTGACAGGTTTGGTGATTGGCACCATCATTGGTGTTTCTTTTCTGGGCGGTATCCCTGTCGGGCCACTTATCGCCGCCGGTATTTTGGCATTACTTATAGGAAAATTCTAAATGAAAAACAAGTGGTTATTTATTGCCGCCTTGAGCGGTTTTTTATGTGTGATGATTGGCGCTTTCGCAGCACATGGATTAAGCAAGGTTTTAGAGCCTAAAGAATTAGCGTGGATTGAAACCGGTGTGAAATATCAAATGTTCCACACTGTTGCGATTTTGACCATTGCTATCGCACAATTATGCCGTGAATCATTGGTTGCCAACAATATGGCTAACGTTGCAGCCGGTTCTTGGGCGCTCGGTGTGCTTTTGTTTAGCGGCAGCCTTTATGCACTCGCCCTTGGCGCAGGAAAATTCCTGGTTTGGGTAACACCTGTCGGCGGTACGCTATTTTTAATCGGTTGGTTTTGCTTGGCTTACGGCAGTTTGAAAAAGTAAATCAGTATGAAGAATAAAACGGTAAAGCACGAATTAACCCCTTTACAACAATCCCTTTTTTCTCAATTAATTGACATTATGTTGGTGGATAAACGCCGTTTATCTGCCCGCATTCACGGCATCGGAAAAATTAAAAGCCAAGAGGCGCAGCAAGCCGTTGCGGCTGAAATCCAACAGCAAATTGAACAAGCAAGATTACGTGTAGAAAATCGTAAAAGTGCGGTGCAAAATCCCATCGTTTTTCCGGAAAGTTTGCCGGTTAGCCAACGCAAAGCAGAAATTCAAAAACTGCTTTCCGAGCATCAAGTGATCGTCGTGGCGGGGGAAACCGGTTCAGGGAAAACCACGCAGTTGCCGAAGATGTGTTTGGAGCTAGGATTCGGCAATCTTGGCACAATCGGACACACTCAACCACGCCGTATTGCGGCCCGTTCGGTAGCTGCTCGAATTGCGGAAGAATTGCAAACAGAGCTTGGCGATTTAGTGGGGTATAAAGTCCGTTTTAACGATCAGATTAGCGATAACACCCAAATCAAGTTGATAACAGACGGGATTTTGCTGGCTGAAATTCAAACGGATCGTTTTCTCAATCAATATTCTTGCCTGATTATTGATGAAGCCCACGAACGCAGCTTGAACAACGATTTTATTCTCGGTTATCTGAAACAGCTTCTGCCACGTCGTCCGGACTTAAAAGTCATTATCACCTCGGCCACTATTGATGTGGAACGTTTTTCCAAGCATTTTAACAATGCGCCGATTATCGAAGTCTCAGGCAGAACTTATCCCGTGGAAGTACGTTATCGCCCTGTTGTAGAGGAAGACGATCAAGATCAGCTACAAGGCATTCTCAATGCTGTGGACGAACTGCAAGCAGAAGGGCGTGGCGATATTTTGATCTTTATGAACGGCGAGCGAGAAATTCGTGACACCGCCGAAGCCTTACAAAAGCAAAATTTAAAACACACGGAAATCCTACCGCTCTTTGCCCGCTTGTCAGCGCAAGAGCAAAATAAAATTTTCCACCCGAGCGGCTTAAACCGCATTGTGTTAGCCACCAACGTGGCGGAAACCTCACTCACCGTGCCGGGTATTAAATATGTGATTGACCCCGGCACGGCGCGTATTTCCCGTTATAGCTATCGCACCAAAGTACAACGCTTGCCTATTGACCCGATTTCACAGGCTTCTGCCAATCAGCGAAAAGGTCGTTGCGGACGGGTAAGCGAGGGCATTTGTATTCGTCTTTATTCGGAAGAGGATTTTAATAATCGCCCTGAATTTACCGATCCGGAAATTCTGCGCACCAATTTGGCTTCCGTTATTCTGCAAATGACGGCATTGGGTTTGGACGACATTGAGGCCTTCCCTTTTGTAGATGCGCCGGATAAACGGCACATTCAGGATGGCGTGAAGTTGTTGGAAGAGTTGGGCGCGATTCAACCGAAAAAATATAAATCTCGTGATGGCGCGCGTCTCCCGACGCGTGCCCAAAATTTGACAGATGAAAGCACGTGTCAGGAGACGCGCGTTAGCGAATCGACAGAGAAACAGCAAGGTTGGGAACTTACTCCAATCGGTCGCCAACTTGCCCAACTCCCGGTCGATCCACGCCTTGCCAAAATGCTTCTAAGTGCGGTCAATTTTGGCAGCGTTTATGAAGTGATGATTATTGTCTCGGCGTTATCCATTCAAGATCCGCGTGAACGTCCGACAGACAAACAACAGGCTTCTGACGAAAAACATCGTCGCTTTGCCGATAAAAAATCGGATTTCTTAGCATTCTTGAACTTGTGGAATTATGTGCAAGAACAGCAAAAGGCATTGACGAAAAATCAATTCCGCCGACAATGTCAAAAGGATTTTTTAAATTATCTGCGCATTCGTGAATGGCAGGATATTTATCAACAAATTCGTCTTGCCGTACGTGAAATAGGCTTGCCGATTAATTCGGAAAAAGCAGAATATCAGCAAATTCACACCGCACTTTTAAGCGGTTTGTTGTCGCATATCGGTTTAAAAGAAGCAGAAAAACAACAATATCTCGGCGCCCGCAATGCGCATTTTGCGATTTTCCCTAATTCCGTGCTTTTCAAAAAACAACCGAAATGGGTGATGGCGGCAGAGTTGGTGGAAACCTCCAAACTTTGGGGGCGCATGGTGGCGGAAGTTGAGCCGGAATGGATTGAGCCGCTCGCCGAGCATTTAACCAAAAAATCCTATTCCGAGCCACGCTGGTCGAAATCTCGAGGGGCGGTGATTGCCGATGAAAAAGTGAGTCTATATGGCGTGCCGATTGTGGCAGCCCGACCGGTAAATTATGGCGCCATTGACCCAACGGTGAGCCGTGAGATCTTTATTCAATCCGCCTTGGTGGAAGGGGATTGGAACACCAAGCATAAATTCTTCAAGCAAAATCAGCAGCTGATTCGAGAAGTGGAGGAATTGGAACACAAAAGCCGTCGCCGCGATATTTTAGTGGACGAGCGCACCTTATTTGAGTTTTACGATCAGCGTATCGGCACTGATGTGGTGTCGCAAAAACATTTTGATACCTGGTGGAAAAAGGCGGAAAAACAAGATCCTGAGCTACTTAATTTTGAACGCTCATTCCTGATTAACGATGATGCGGAGCAGGTGAGCAAGCTGGATTTCCCGAATTTCTGGCATCAAGGCAATCTAAAACTCAAACTGACCTATCAATTTGAACCGGGTACGGATGCGGACGGCGTGACCGTGCATATTCCATTGCCGTTGCTTAACCAAGTGGAAATGACAGGTTTTGATTGGCAAATTCCTGGCTTGCGGGAAGAACTGGTGATTGCGCTGATTAAGTCTCTGCCGAAATCTTATCGACGCAATTTCGTGCCGGCACCCAATTATGCCCAAGCCTTTTTAGGGCGCGCCGTGCCGTTGGAAAAACCGTTGTTGGATACGTTGATTTATGAATTGCGCCGCATGACGGGTGTCTCCGTAGAAGCAGAACATTGGAATTGGGAACAAATCCCAAGCCATTTAAAAATGACTTTCCGTGTGGTGGATGAAAACGGCAAGAAAATCGCTGAATCTATGAATTTAGACGAGCTGAAATTTAGTTTAAAAGATCGTGTACAGGAAAGCATTTCTGCGGTGGCAGACGATGGCATTGAACAAAGCGGGCTGCACATTTGGAGTTTTGCCGAGCTGCCGCAATGCTACGAACAAAAACAGCGCGGTTTCAGTGTGAAAGCCTTTCCTGCCATTGTGGACGAAAAAGACGCAGTGGGCATTAAACTGTTTGAAACGGAATTTGAACAAGCGGTAGCAATGCAACAAGGTTTGCGTCGCTTGTTGCTGCTCAACGTACCATCACCGATTAAATATCTGCATGAAAAATTGCCGAATAAAGCCAAATTAGGGCTCTATTTCACGCCGTTTGGGCGCGTGTTGGATTTGATTGACGACTGCATCGCCTGTGCCGTGGATAAACTCATTGCCGATTTTGGCGGCTTTGTGTGGAACGAAGAAGGCTTTAATAAGCTACGGGATTTCGTGCGTGAAAACGTTAATGAAGTCACCGTGGATATTGCGCAAAAAGTGGAGCAGATCCTCACACTCACCCACCAGCTTAATCAACGCCTTAAAGGCAAAATGGATTTCACCATGGCATTTGCCCTGTCCGACATGAAAAGCCAGATTTCAGGTTTGATTTATCAAGGCTTCGTGCAAAAAAGCGGCTACGCCCGCCTGCCGGACTTACTCCGCTATCTGCAAGCCATCGACAAACGGATGGATAAACTGGCTCAAGATGTGAATCGCGATCGCGCCGCCATGTTACGCGTGGAACAAGTGCAACAAGCCTACCAACAACTTCTTGCCAAACTGCCAAAATCTAAACCGATTTCGGATGAGGTGGCGGAGATTCGATATATGATTGAGGAATTGCGGGTGAGTTTGTTTGCACAGCAGTTAGGGACGAAGTATCAGGTGTCGGATAAGAGGGTTTTGAATTTGATTACAAATATTAGTAGCTAAGGTTTTTTATGAGTACACAGTTAATTCCACTAGAGATTATCGCTTTTTTATCTAAAGAGTTACCTCAATTTAATTCACATACAGAATTAGACATATTATTTTTATCTGCAGGTATAGCATCGGATAGTATTCTTAATGAAAATAGGGAAAAAAAGGTTCAACGCAAATTATTAAATATAAATGATAATTGTTCAGAACCGATACAAAAATTAGAGATCTTGCTTAATGAAGTTACAAAAACTGTGACGGGAAATGATGTTTCCTTTGGATATCCAAAAACTCGAGAAGAAAAGAAGAAAACATTTAAAGAGAATATAGAAACAGAACTAAATAGGCATGGTTTCGCATATATTAATGGGAAAATCTTACCATCAAAATCGTTATCGCCTGCTAGTATTACTTTGTCTGATTTGATCAAAAATAGGAATGTGGAGTCAATAAATAGAGAATTTGATAGGGCGCTAGAAAATTTGAATACAAATCCATTAGATGCGATTTCTTCTGCATGTAATATTTTAGAGTCTATTTTCAAAGTTTATATTTCGGAGAAAGGTTTGGAAAAACCTAATAAACAAACATTATCTGAATTATGGACAATTGTTAAAGGCAATTTTAATTTTGGACTCGAACAATTAGAACAACAAGATCTACGTAAAATTCATTCAGGCATTGTATCTATAATGAACGGGATAGCGGCCATAAGAACACACGCGAGCTCGGCTCATGGACGAGACAAAGAGTTTAATATTCCTGAGATTAGACAGGCAAGGTTGGTTGTTAATGCCGCGCACTCTTTAGCAGTATATATATTAGAAACATGGGAGGCTCAAGATAGTTTTCCACAATCGTCAGAACGTTTCATAATAGGGTAAGCATTCTCCAAGATAGCGCAAGCGTCCACGCTTGTGCTTATTTGGTCCAAGCGTAGACGCTTGAACTATCATTCTGTTTTTAAAAAGTGCGGTCATTTTTTCAAACGTTTTTCAACCTCAAAAACACGTTCAAAATCTACCGCACTTTTGCTTATCGAAACTCCACATAACCCAAGATGGCGCACGTTTCCTAACGTGTGCCTTTTCTAAAAATATCCCCTAAGATAGCGCAAGCGTCCACGCTTGTGCTTATTTGGTCCAAGCGAGGACGCTTGAACCATCGTTTTGTTTTTAAAAAGTGCGGTTATTTTTTCAAACGTTTTTCAACCCCCAAGATAGCGCAAGCGTCCACGCTTGTGCTTATTTGGTCCAAGCGAGGACGCTTAAACCATCGTTTTGTTTTTAAAAAGTGCGGTTATTTTTTCAGACGTTTTTCAACCTCAAAAACACTTTCAAAATCTACCGCACTTTTTCTTATCGAACCCCCCACGATAGCGCGCGTCTCCGGACGCGTGCTTATTTTCAGATATCAGGGTCACGCGTCAGGAGACGCGCGTCAGCGTAATCGGTAATGTTTACTCAAAAGTGCGGTCATTTTTTCAAACGCCCCCAAGATAGCGCAAGCGTCCACGCTTGTGCTTATTTGGTCCAAGCGAGGACGCTTAAACCATCGTTTTGTTTTTAAAAAGTGCGGTTATTTTTTCAGACGTTTTTCAACCTCAAAAACACTTTCAAAATCTACCGCCCCCCAAGATAGCGCAAGCGTCCACGCTTGTGCTTATTTGGTCCAAGCGAGGACGCTTGAACCATCGTTTCGTTTTTAAAAAGTGCGGTCATTTTTTCAAACGTTTTTCAACTTCAAAAACACATGTAAAATCCACCGCACTTTTCTTTTATCAAAACAAAAAGCTGAATCTCTTTTGATGAAATTCAGCTTTCTTTTTCTTGTTATTAGCGACTAAGCCAAGATTTTGTCTAATTCTTTGCTGACATCTTCCACTTTTTGCGTGCCGTCTAAGCGGAAATATTGGGTGTTGCCCGCTTTGGCTTCCGCTTGGTAGTAGTCCACTAATGGTTTGGTGGTATTGTGATAGACTTTCAAGCGGTCTAACACGGTTTCCGGTTTGTCATCGGCACGGATAATCAAATCTTCACCGGTTACATCGTCTTTGCCTTCCACTTTTGGTGGGTTGTAAACGATGTGGTAAGAACGACCGGAAGGTTGGTGTACACGACGACCGCTCATGCGTTCTACGATCACTTCATCTGGCACATCAAATTCCAATACATAATCAATAGCGATGCCGGCAGATTTCAATGCGTCTGCTTGTGGAATCGTACGTGGGAAGCCGTCAAGTAAGAAACCTTTGGCGCAGTCTGCTTGGGCTACGCGTTCTTTCACTAAGGAAATGATCAAATCATCCGGCACTAATTGACCGGCGTCCATTAAGGTTTTGGCTTGTTTGCCTAATTCGGTGCCGGCTTTGATCGCAGAGCGTAACATGTCGCCCGTGGAAATTTGCGGGATGGCAAATTTATTCATGATGAATTGTGCTTGTGTGCCTTTTCCTGCGCCCGGCGCGCCTAATAGAATAATTTTCATGTTGTCCTCTTTTTTAAATGAAAAATAACTGAAAAAACCACCGCACTTTTCCTATTTCGGGAAGAAAGTGCGGTCGGTTTTGAAAATGTTTTATTAATCGTGGCGTATGGTTGCTTAATTCCCTAAAAATGTCAATTGCTTGCATTCGGCGCGGTAACTTTTTCGTTCCAGGGGGCAACCCAGCATAAACAGAGCATGCCCGGGATAGCTAAAAATAAGCAAATCCAGAAGAAATGATAGTAACCCACTGCGGCAACGATTTCGCCTGAAAGCGCACCGAGCCCTTTACTCGGTAAGGCGGCAAGGCTGGTAAACAACGCCAGTTGAGTGGCAGTGTAAAGCGGGTTGGTTTCTCGAGCCATAAAGGCTACAAACGCTGCGGTACCAAGCCCCACGCCAATATATTCGCCACAAATCACAATGCCAAGTTTTAAGCGCGCAGCGTTATCGACAACGTGAAAATAATCAAATCCGGCAAGCCAAACAAAACCACCGATAGTAATCAGTTGAATAAAACCAAAGACCCAAAGGGCGCGATTAATGCCGAGGCGTAACATCATAATGCCGCCAGCCATGCCGGCAATAATACTCGACCATAACGCGGTACTTTTTACCACTAAGGCAATGTCTGTTTTGCTAAAGCCCATGTCCACGATGAATTTACTTTGTAACGTCGTGGCGAGGGCATCACCGAATTTATACAGAAAGAGAAACGCGATAAAGCCAATCCCCGCATAAATGCCTTTACGCTGGAAAAATTCTTGTAGCGGAATGGTAAAAGCTTGATAGAACGGCTGTTTGTTTTGATGAATTTGAATTTGTGGCTCGCGACTTAAAAAGAAGGTCATAAACAGCCCACACAGCATGAAAAGTGCGGTCAATAAAAACACCGTTTTCCATGGAAGGAACGTGGCGAGATACAATGACAGTCCACCCGGAATCAAACCGGCAATTCGGTAGGCATTAATATGAATGGTATTGCCCAAACCCAATTCGTTATCACGCAAAATTTCCCGTCGATAAGCATCCAATACAATGTCTTGGGTGGCGGACATAAAGGCGATGAACGTGGCAAGAAAAATGACAATCTGCATTTGTTCTTTCGGATCGTATAAACCGATCAAGTAAAGACTCAGCAGAAGCAAGAGTTGGGAAATGGCTAGCCAACTACGACGGCGACCGAGAAAGCGAGGAAAATAGCGATCCAGCAAAGGCGCCCACAAAAATTTGAGCGTGTAGGGTAGGGTGACTAAGGTAAAAGCCCCGATGGTTTGCACACTAATGCCATTGTCCGACAACCAAATTGGCAACATCTGCAACAGCACGAAAAGTGGCAAACCGGAGCTGAAGCCGGTAAAGACACAAATCAGCATATTGCGGCTGAAAATTTGGGTGGCGAGAGAAGGCTTAATCGGTTGTTCTGTCATCATGATTTCAGGGGGATTTTATTCAACGGCAATTTCTTTAATGCGGAGTTCATCGCCGCTTTGGCGTTGTAAATGCACGCTGCCGCAATTTGGGCACGTACTGTTATTGGCTTGAATTTCGACCAGTTGTTTGCAATTCCAACACCAAGCTTTGGCAGGAATGGAAATTAAATGAAGCTTACAATTTTCCGCCGGTGTACCTTGCGCTGCCATTTCAAAGCCAAATTCCAACGCACTGGGTTCAATGCAAGAAAGGGCACCGACCTCCAGCCAGAGGTCGGTGACTTTGTTGACATTGTGTTGTTTGCATTGCTGCTCAACAATTTCAATGATGTTTTGACACAAAGAGAGTTCGTGCATAAGGCTTAATCCCGATAGCCTTTCGGGTTATTTTTTTGCCAATTCCACGTATCTTTCATCATTTGAGCTAAGCCACGTTCTGCTTTCCAGCCTAATTCTTTGGCGGCAAGGCTCGGATCGGAATAACAGGTGGCGATGTCGCCCGGACGACGATCTACTAATTTATAGGGAATTTGAATGTCATTGGCTTGTTCAAACGCTTTCACCATATCTAAGACGGAATAGCCCACGCCGGTGCCTAAATTATAAATGTGCAAGCCGGCATCATTTTGATGGCGATCTAGTGCTTTTAAGTGGCCAATCGCCAAATCCACTACATGAATGTAATCACGCACGCCGGTACCGTCATGGGTGTCGTAGTCGCTACCGAATACGGACAATTGAGGCAATTTGCCGATAGCCACTTGGCTGATGTAAGGCAATAAGTTGTTTGGAATGCCATTCGGATCTTCGCCAATTAAACCGCTTTCATGTGCGCCCACCGGATTGAAATAGCGCAAAATGGTCATGCTGAATTTAGGTTCTGCTTTCGCAATATCGCGTAGGATTTGTTCCACCATAAACTTAGAGGTGCCGTACGGGTTAGTTGTGCCGCCCACTTTGCAGTTTTCGGTAATCGGAATGATTTCAGGATCGCCGTAAACGGTGGCGGAAGAACTGAAGACGAAATTCCACACGCCGGCTTTTTTCATTTCTTGTAATAAAACCAATGAGCCGGTGACGTTGTTCATATAGTATTCGGCAGGTTTTTGCACGCTTTCGCCGACGGCTTTTAAACCGGCAAAATGAATGACGGAATGAATCGGATTTTCAGCAAAGATCTTTTGTAACAAGTCGCGATCTAACACATCGCCTTCATAAAATTTTACGCTTTTGCCGGTGATTTGTTTCACGCGTTCTAAGGATTTTGGCGAAGAGTTGCAAAGATTGTCTAACACCACAACATCTTTGCCGGCATTTAATAATTCGACGACAGTATGCGAACCGATGTAGCCCGCTCCGCCGGTGACTAAAATGGTCATTGGGTTTTCTCCTTAATTTATAAAATAAATTTGGCGCTAGTATAGCACCGATTGTTTCATCAAAAAATGAGCTTTATTAATAAGTTATTCCCTTTTAAGGAATTGTTTTCGCCGAGATTTCTATGTTGTTAAAACTAGAGGGCTTTTAGTGTTTAATCAGCGTAAACAGAATAACGATATTTTCAGCAATTTATTGCGCAAACGTTTACTTCTTTTTGCGTTGCGGTAAAATAGCGCCTCTTTTTTTCAACGACAAATTAAAAGGTAATTTCATGTCATCTTCTCCATCTTCCGCTTTAGAAAAACGCTTTGAGTTGGCTAAACGCGGTTCCACCGTACGCAAAGAAATTGTTGCAGGTTTAACCACCTTTCTCGCGATGGTGTATTCCGTTATCGTTGTGCCGAACATGTTAAGTGCGGCAGGTTTTCCGGCTGAATCAGTCTTTATTGCAACCTGCTTAGTTGCAGGCTTAGGCTCGCTCTTAATCGGTTTTTGGGCCAATGCGCCAATGGCTATCGGTTGTGCTATTTCTTTAACGGCATTTACCGCGTTTAGCTTGGTTATCGGACAAAAAGTGAGTATTCCGGTTGCCTTAGGTGCGGTCTTTTTAATGGGGGTTTTCTTCACCTTGATTTCTGCCACAGGGATTCGTGCTTGGATTTTGCGTAATTTACCGGTGGGTATTGCACATGGTGCGGGTATCGGTATCGGTTTATTCCTGCTTTTAATCGCTGCAAACGGGGTTGGTCTTGTTGTGAGCAACCAAGCCGGTTTACCGGTGAAATTGGGCGAGTTCACTGCGTTTCCGGTGATGATGTCATTAATCGGTTTGGCGCTAATTATCGGCTTAGAAAAAATGCAAGTGAAAGGCGGCATTTTATGGGTGATCATCGCCATTACCGTGGTCGGCTTAATTTTCGATCCAAATGTTACCTTTAACGGCCAAGTCTTCAAAATGCCAAGCTTCGGCGAGGAGTCTTTATTCTTGCAGTTAGACATCATGGGCGCATTACAACCGGCTATTTTACCGGTGGTGTTCGCTTTAGTGATGACTGCGGTATTTGATGCCACAGGCACCATCCGCGCAGTGGCGGGACAAGCGGATTTATTGGATAAAGACGGTCAAATCATCAACGGCGGCAAAGCCTTAACGTCCGATTCCGTAAGTAGCTTATTCTCCGGTATTTTCGGAACAGCACCGGCAGCCGTGTATATCGAATCCGCAGCAGGGACTGCCGCGGGCGGTAAAACCGGTATCACCGCGATCGTTGTTGGCGTATTGTTCCTGTTGATGTTGTTCTTCCAACCATTAGCCTTCTTGGTGCCGAACTATGCGACAGCTCCAGCGTTAATGTACGTGGGATTATTGATGCTAAGCAACGTCAGCAAATTGGATTTTGACGATTTCGTTGGCGCCATGAGTGGCTTGATTTGTGCGGTGTTTATCGTGTTAACGGCAAACATTGTGACCGGCATTATGTTGGGCTTTGCCGCATTGGTGGTTGGCCGTGTGGTGAGTGGCGATTTCAAACGCTTAAATATCGGCACCGTTGTGATTGCTGTTGTTTTAGTGGCTTTCTATGCTTGCGGTTGGGCGATTTAATTCAGCCAATAAAGACAACAAAGGCGCATTTTGATGCGCCTTTTTGTTTGCCTTAATTTTGAAAAACAGTAAAAAAACCGACCGCACTTTGTAGCTTATCATCGTAGAAGATGAGCGGAATGCGTTGGCGTTGCCAAGGGGCGATGTTTAACTGTTGCCACACTTTTTTAATGTCTTTATTTATGCCGTTTGGGGTTAATTTCACTTTGCCCGAATAACGAAATCGAATCCAAACTTTCGTTCCCTCTAAGGGTAAAGCCAAGGTTTCTTTATGTGTGTTGCCGTTTTCATCCTGCCAAAGTGCGGTCATTTTTTCGCTTGTTTTTTGCAGTAACAACGTGCCTAAATGATCCGGCAAGGAAATAGGGTGTTCAAATGTTGCCTCAATCGATTCCTGTGAAATATCGTTAAATCTCGGCGTGAGAAATAAACAGTTTTGATAGCGGCGGACAATGTTATCGTCTAGGCGAAATTGTGGTTGTGCATCGTCTTTCGCGAAAATGACATCCGAAATAATTTGTTCTAATTGCACGAGAGAGGGCAGGGCAACGCCCCAATCTTGCAACCATAAGCGTAACAAGGCGCGTTGTTTCACAGAGGAATAGCTGGCGAAATGTTGTAGCTGAAAAGTGCGGTCATTTTTTACGATGTTTTTTTGATATTCTTCCGCTAACAGCTCATTAAGCAGTTGCTGTTGTTCATAACAATGTTGCGCGGAACGTTGCACGGCCGAATCAAAATGCGCCCAGCGTTGGCGCAATTCAGGCAATACGATGTTACGTAGGAAATTGCGATCGTATTGATTGTCCTCATTACTTTCATCTTCAATCCAACTTAGCCCTTCCTGTTGTACAAACGCCAGTAATTGTTGGCGGCTAAAATTCAATAAGGGACGAAAAATAGGCACGCCGTAAACATTGCTTTTCAACGGCATAGCCCCTAAGCCTTGCACGCCACTGCCGCGTTTTAGGGCAAGGAAAAATGTTTCAGTTTGGTCTTGTTGATGATGTGCCGTAGCGAGCCATTCAGTCGGTAAAATTTGCTGTGCAATGGCTTCATAACGGGCTTGGCGAGCCCCCGCCTCAATGCCATTTTCTGTGCTAACGTTCACGTGTTGAATTTGCAACGGAATACGAAATTGGCGGCAAATTTGTTGACAATGGGCTGACCAAGCATCGGCATTGGCGCTTAATCCGTGATGAATATGGATGGCGCGCAGCTGAAAGTGCGGTTGCTTTTCACGGATTTTCGCAAATAAAGCGAGTAGTGCTGTGGAATCCAAACCACCGCTAAACCCAATAAGAAAGTGAGTTTGGTTTGGAGCAAGTTGGCGGAGTTGCTGTGAAAATTGTTCAAGAAGCATAGGCGGATAAAATTTCCTCCCGTTGGACGGGAGGAAGTTGAGAGTTATGCAATTTTTTGTGCTTTATAGTGGCTACGCGGATGGAGGATGAGATCTCGAGCGGCAATGATTTGTAATTCATATTCGCCATGTTCTAAAGTCGTTTGCATGACATCATTGACGGCGTTTGCCATGTGTTCAAACGCCTCTACATCCGATTTGCCATTGAGTAGGTTGGCGAGGAATAAACCGGCGGTTAAATCACCTACGCCGACCGGTTCGCGATCAAATGGGTGCAATGGACGGGAAATATGCCACATGCCTTGTTCGGTCGCCAGCAACATTTCAAATTGTGTTGCATCTTTTCCCACTTTACTTAAATGTTTGACCAAGACTTTTTTCGGCCCTTTTGCCAAAATGGCTTGTACGGCAGTCAGTGCCTGTTCAAAGTTTTCAACCGGTAAGCCGCTTAATTCACGGAGTTCCACCAAATTCGGTGTAATAATATCCGCTTCTGAAACAATGTTAATCAGACCTTCACGCACACCGTCTGCTACGATACAGCCTTTGTCAGGGTGTCCCATCACAGGATCGCATAAATAAAGCGCATGAGGATTGATGGCTTTAATTTTATACACAGCGTTGATGATTTCATCGATTTGTTCGGCAGATCCCAAATAACCAGAAACCACGGCATCACATTTTTTCAAGGCATCAATTTCATCAATGCCGCGTACGATTTCGCCGATTTGTTCTTTTGGAATAACAATGCCAGTCCATTTGCCATATTGGGTGTGATTAGAAAATTGCACGGTATTTAACGCCCAAACGTCAATACCGTGCAATTGCATTGGGAAGGTTGCCGATTTGTTGCCGGCGTAGCCATAAACTACATGAGATTGAATTGAAAGTACGTGTTTCATTGCCTTTTCTCCTTTTCTCCTTTTCTTCTCTTTTTGACTGCGCAGGAAAGTGCGGTGGGATTTTTATTTGTTTTTCTTTTCTATGCGTAACCGTAGCTCATTAAGCGTTGATAACGGCGATCCAACAGATTTTCTTGATTTAACACGTCTAAATCAGCTAAGTCTTCAAGTAAACGTTTTTTCAAGTTTTTCGCCATTTCAGCGTAATTGCGATGTGCACCGCCTAACGGCTCACGAACGATATTGTCAATCAAGCCAAGTTCTTTTAAACGATTGGCGGTTAAACCCATTACTTCTGCTGCGGTGGAGGCTTTATCGGCGCTTTTCCACAAAATAGATGCGCAACCTTCCGGAGAAATAACGGAGTAGGTGGAGTATTGCAACATGTTGACTTTATCACCCACGCCGATAGCCAATGCACCGCCGGAACCGCCTTCACCGATAACGGTACAAATCACCGGTACTTTTAAGAGGGACATTTCGCGTAAGTTACGTGCGATCGCTTCTGATTGACCGCGTTCTTCCGCGCCTACACCAGGGTAAGCTCCCGGGGTGTCAATGAAGGTGATAATAGGCAATTTGAAACGCTCTGCCATTTGCATGAGGCGTAATGCTTTGCGGTAGCCCTCCGGTGCCGGCATACCAAAGTTGCGTTTTACTTTATCTTTGACGGTACGGCCTTTTTGGTGACCAATAACCATTACCGGTCTGCCGTCTAAACGTGCCAAACCACCGATGATTGCTTTGTCATCTGCAAAAGCGCGATCGCCCGCAAGTTCTTCAAATTCAGTGAAAATATATTCGATGTAGTCAAGAGTATAAGGACGGTTTGGATGGCGGGACATTTTTGAAACTTGCCACGCATCTAAATTGGCAAAAGTTTTCTCAGTTAGTTCGATGCTTTTCTTCTGTAAGCGAGCAATTTCATCATCAAGATTAATGTCATTATCTTGGTTTGCCATAGCGCGTAAAGATTCGATTTTCGCTTCAAGTTCGGCAATGGGTAATTCAAAATCTAAGTATTCTTGACTCATTTGTAATTCCTAATTTTATGAAAAATTTGTACCGCACTTTAACAAGATTTTAGAGTGGGTGCAATCAGACGGGATATTTTATGTGTTTTTTTCATAAAAGTCATAAGATTTCATCTGGTAACACCAGCTAAGGCTATGTAATCAAAGTAATTTATGGTGTTTATCGAATAAAGGAAGAATGAAAAAAATGACTGAAATATCGAGTTATGCTCCAATTGACAATCAGCTAAAACGATTTTATTATGTAGTCACTTTCAAGATAAGATGTCTGAAGGTCAGGATTGGTCTCCTGAAATAAGCGGGCTGAAGGTATAAAACACTTTTAGTATCAGTTTTATGTCGCAAACTACAAACCATCATCAGTCAATGGTGGACTAGGTAGAAACCCGCAGGGATGCGACGCAGTATACCGCTTACTGTTAAGACCAATTCTGCTTAGTTCACCACCCAATCCTAAGTTTCATTTCTACTTAATTTCGATATTTTCTTTCTGACCGATGTTACTTCAGTTGTTTTTCTAGCTTTAAAAATGTATTTACAGAAATAAAAAAGCCCTGAAAATTCAAGGCTTTTTTACTAAGTTATTCCCACTCAATCGTTGCTGGTGGCTTACCGCTGATGTCATACACTACGCGGGAAATGCCGTTCACTTCGTTGATGATACGGTTGGAGACTTTGCCTAATAAATCATAAGGCAAATGTGCCCAATGTGCGGTCATAAAATCAATTGTTTCTACGGCGCGCAAGGAAATCACCCAGTCATATTTGCGTCCGTCACCCATCACACCGACAGATTTCACCGGCAGGAACACACTGAAGGCTTGGCTGGTTTTTTCATACCAACCGCTGTTGCGTAATTCTTCGATAAAGATAGCATCGGCACGGCGTAATAAATCGCAGTATTCTTTTTTCACTTCGCCTAATACACGCACGCCTAAACCTGGGCCCGGGAATGGGTGGCGATTGATCATTTCAGCCGGTAAGCCTAAAGCTAGACCGATTTTACGGACTTCATCTTTGAACAATTCACGCAACGGTTCGACTAAGCCGAGTTTCATATAATCCGGCAAGCCGCCTACGTTGTGGTGGGATTTAATCACATGCGCTTTGCCTGTTTTGCTGGCAGCAGACTCGATCACGTCAGGGTAGATCGTACCTTGTGCCAACCATTTTACTTTTGTTAGTTTTTTCGACTCATCATCGAATACGTCCACGAACACTTTACCGATAATTTTACGTTTCGCTTCAGGATCAGATACGCCGGCAAGTTCGCCTAAGAAACGATTTTCTGCATCCACGCGAGTGATGTTCAAACCAAATTTATTGCCGAACATTTCCATCACTTGATCGCCTTCGTTTAAACGCAATAAACCGTTATCCACGAACACGCAATGTAAGTTTTTGCCGATAGCGCGGTGTAATAACAATGCGACCACAGAGGAATCTACGCCGCCGGATAAACCTAGAATGACTTCATCATCGCCCACTTGTTCTTTAATGCGGGCAACGGCGTCTTCAATGATGTTTTCAGCAGTCCATTTGGTTTCGCAACCGCAAATGTTCACCACAAAATTGGTTAATAATTCCAAGCCTTTTTTAGTGTGGGTGACTTCCGGGTGGAATTGCACGCCGTAGAAATGACGGCTTTCATCAGACATTGCGGCAATCGGGCAAGTTGGTGTTGTGCCGGTCACTTGGAAGTTTTGTGGCAAGCGGGTGACTTTATCGCCATGGCTCATCCACACATCCAATTTGTTATCGCCGTCATTGAGATCCGCGAAAAGTGCGGTGGCATTTTCCATTAAAACGGAAGCATAGCCGAACTCGCGGTGATCAGAGGTTTCTGTTAAACCACCAAGTTGCATTGCCATGGTTTGCATGCCGTAGCAAATGCCTAACACCGGCACACCGGCGTTAAAAACATATTCCGGCGCACGCGGGCTGTTTTCTTCCGTGGTACTTTCCGGGCCTCCGGAAAGAATAATCCCGGTTGGGTTGAAATCACGGATTTGTTGTTCAGTTACATCCCACGCCCAAAGTTCGCAATAAACACCGATTTCACGCACACGACGGGCGATAAGTTGGGTGTATTGGGAACCAAAGTCGAGGATGAGGATTTTATGATTGTGGATGTTGGTCATGGTTTTCTCTAACAATTTCTATATATGCTGGGATAGATTGAATTTCGGTCGCACTGTTATGACAATAAATTGTATTGCGAGCCCAAACTGGTGGCGCATTCTATCATTTCCCCCCTCTAACGTAAACGATAGCGATTGTCTTACCACATAAAGTGCGGTCGTTTTTTTAGGTGTTTTTTAACGATCCCAAATAAATCGCGACTAAGGTCAAAAAAGCCCCGAGCCATTGCAATACGTTAATAGATTTGTGCAGTAAAAATGCATCGATAACGAGTGCCGCGACAGGTTCGGAAAGTAACAATAACCCGGTTAATCCCAGACTGAGCAAGGGAATTGTATAGGCAATCATGCCCCAGGCGATGCATTGCATAACAACGCCGTAAGTCATAATTAAACCGATGTCCGTGAGTGTTGTTGGATAAAGGGAATCGGCGTTGAATATCAGTGATGGCAGAATTAATGTGATGGCACCACTGATACTGATAAGCCACATGAGCGGAAATATGGAAATTGGTTCAATGCGGTGTGCTTGGCGAATCGATGCCATGGATGCGGCGAGGCAGGCGCCGGAAAGTAATCCGATAAAGATACCATAACCCGCTTCGATGTTATTTTGCAATTCGGGGCTCGCAATGAGTATTACACCAACAGTCGCGATAAGCAGGCTTGCAAGCTGTAATTTACTTTCCTGTTCTTGAAAAAATAGCCAACCAATAAATGCTAAAAAGAAGATTTGTAAGCTGTTTAATAGGGTGGAAATACCCGGTCCAACAGCGTAAATGCTTTCATGCCAAAAGGCTAAATCAAATGCGAGAAATACGCCTGAAGCGATTGTCCAAAATAAAGCTTTAGGTTGTTTTGGCAAGGGCTTACGATAAAGTTTCATTAAAAGCCAAAAAATTCCTGATGCAATTAGTAACCGCCAAAAGGCGATAGCATAGGCTCCAACGGGAACAAATTTAACGATAAGGCTACCGAGTCCAAATAAAATACAGCCGATAACCAACATGGTGGCGGCAAAACGATTTGATTGCATAGATGTTATAACTGATTAAAGAAAGTCGGGCGTGATTATAACAAAAGTGCGGTGCTTTTTTCTGCGTTTTAAAACGCGTTGAAAACCGACCGCACTTTATGCCGTATTAAACGGCTGGAATGAAGAATTCAGTGGCAATGATGACGCAAATAAAGCCGACGATCATTGGCACAGACATACGTTTTACGATTTCAAATGGTGAAATTTTTGCCATACCGGATACGGCAACTACAACGCCGGAGACCGGTGATAAACCACGCCCCAAGTTGGACGCTTGCAACATCGGGATCGTTAAGTAGGCCGGGTTAGCGCCCATTTGAGTGGCAAGTTTCGGAATTAATTCAGCGAAGGCGTAGAAGGCTGCGTTGCCGGAACCAGTTGCCATCGTCGCCAAAATCGTAATGACGGCGAGCACCAACATCATGATTAATCCGCTGCCACCGAAGGATTGGGCAGAATCAATCAGGTTCGTGATGAAACCGATTGTGCTTAAGCTTTGGGCAAAGACTCCGGCGGCTACCAATAACATCACCACGCCGGCAAAGGCATCCGCCATGCCGCGGTAAGCCACAATTAAGTTATCAAACGTTTTTTTCGCGCTGAAATTACGGGCAAAGTCAATTATTGCCGTGATGATGAAACAAAGAATGATAATGGTGACAATGTGTAATTTCGGCAAGCCCCATTGGCCGTCAAACAGCAATACGCCGATAATTGGCAGTAAAGGTAAAATGGCATAGAACGTTGGCACGTCTGTTTTGATGTCGGTGACATCCAATGTGGTGGTTACCACGCCTTCTTTGCGATCTAAATAACGTTGCCAGAAGAAATGCGCAATGGCGATACCGCAAATAGCAAAGAGGGAAACCGGCAAGCTAGTAGAAAAGGCAAATTCGCTCAGTGGAATTTTAGAGATTTCCGCAGACAACACCACATCACCGGAGGTCGGGGATAAAATGATGGAAATCGGTGAGGCGCAGATTGCCGCCGCGGCGCCGCGAGAAATGCCCACGTTGACCATCACAGGGAACAATGTCGCCATCAATAGTACGCCTAAACCTGTTGCAGAAGACACGGCAAAAGACATCAGGCAAGCGAGAAAGTAGGCAAAGATCATTAAAACGTAAGGGGAACGCACATTTTTGAGTGGTTTGGAAACAAGTTTCACCACCATATCGTTTGCGCCCAAGTGTGTCATGTAAGCGGAGAAACCGCATAACACCATGATCATTAAGCCTAAACCGCCGCTACGGTTAGACAGCAAGTATTTTACATACTCAATAATGTCTAAATAGGTTGAACCCGTGCTTTTTACATTTTCCGGCAAAATGGAATGTCCCATCAGCACGGAAAGTAGTAGCAACACTAAACCACCGAACATTAACACGCCCGTAGCGGAATAGCCTTTCACGATGTAATACGCAACGAGCACAATTGCGACTAGACCGATAATTAAATCCATAATATCTCCTTAGGTTGTATTTATAGATGCCTGAATGTAGCGAAAAAATAAAGCCGTTGTAAACGGCTTTAATTTGAAATTTTGAGGTTGATCATAAAAAGTGCGGTGTTTTTTACAGGTGTTTTTCTTACACCGCCTTTTCTTGCGATCCTTTTTATTTTTCGCTTAAGTAAATGCTTTTATCTTGCGCATCTCTTGGCAGGATTAAGTTTAATACCACTGCCGTGATGCCACCTGCCGCAATGGCGTTGCGGAAAACATCCGGTAGCATTTTGAACACTTCCGGCTCAAACGCTACACCTAAACCCACGCCCACTGCGGTGGCAGCGATAACCGCTTCACGGCGATTGATTCCGTGAGTCATGATGATACGCACACCGGCGATGGCGATTAATCCGAACATTAATACCATTGCGCCACCGAGTACCGGGCTTGGAATCGTGGTGAAAGCGCGTCCGACAATTGGAAATAAACCAAATAAGACTAAAATGGCCGCGATAAATTTCCCAACATGACGTGAAGCCACGCCGGTCATTTGAATGACGCCGTTATTTTGTGCAAAGGTGGTGAGCGGTAAAGACCCTAAGGCAGTGGCAATCACAGACACCAAGCCATCGGCAAACACGCCGCCACGTAAACGTTGGCGGAATTCTTCACCTTCATAAGGTTGACCGGAAACCATTGCTGTTGCCGTTAAGTCGCCCACCGCTTCAAATACACTTAATAAATAGATGATGGCGGCGACCCAAAATGCTGACCAGTCAAAAGCAAAACCATACTTAAATGGCACCGGAATGGTAAAAATGTCCACATCTTTTAATGGAGAAAAATCAACCATGCCTAAGCATAACGCAACGATATAGCCTGCGATTAAGCCAACGGCAATGCCGCTCATGCGTAAAAACGGATTGCGCATGCAGTTAAAAATTAACACAACGACCAGCACTAAACCGGCTAAGCCGATGTTTTGTAGTGAGCCAAAAGCTTCAGTACCTTTGGCACCGAAACCGCCACCAAAATCGGTAATGCCGATATCGATTAAACTTAAACCGATGAGCAATACCACGACACCGCTTACGGTTGGAGTAATGACGCGTTTTAAATAAGGCAAAATCCAAGCCGCACCACAAACTAAAAAAGCACCGACGAAAGAAATACCAAGCAAGGTTGAAATCATGGTGTGTTCGTCAATGCCATTGTCTTTCATGCTTAATCCCACGGCAATCATGACGCTGACGAAAGAGAAATTGACCGATTGAATGGAAAGCATGCCTGAGCCAATAAAACCGAAGCGATGCACTTGAATATAGGTTCCGATACCGGATGCCACCATAGCCATGGACACTAAGTAGGCGGTCATGTGTACCGGTAAATTTAGCGCGCCCCCGACAATCAGGGCAGGGGTAACCATCGGCACAAAAATGGCTAATAAATGGGTGATTGCACTAATTAGTGCGTTGAAAAAGGGCGGTTTATCTTCGAGGCGATAGACTAAATCCGCTTCCTCTGTTTGGTGTTGAGCGTGTTCCATAAAATGATCCTTAGATACGCTGGGGTTAGGAGAATAAGAGGGCGGTATTTTAGTGAATTTTATGGTGTTGCGCAAACGATTGCTTTTATGTTGAGAAAAATATTTTATGTTTATTAAAAGGAGTTGAAGAGAAAATAAAAAGTGCGGTCGATTTTCAAAACGTTTTTTTAATCGACCGCACTTCTTGTGAAAGATGAAACTCAATTAGCTCATGCGATAGTTCGGAGCTTCTTTGGTGATGGTGACATCATGTACGTGGCTTTCTTGAATACCCGCGCCGCTGATACGCACGAATTGTGCTTTTGTACGTAATTCATCAATGGTGGCACAGCCGGTTAAGCCCATGCAAGAACGCAATCCGCCCATTTGTTGGTGAATGATTTCTTTGAGTAAACCTTTATAAGGAATACGGCCTTCAATACCTTCCGGCACTAATTTGTCGGCGGCGTTATCGGATTGGAAATAACGGTCGCTTGAGCCTTTCGCCATGGCGCCAAGAGAGCCCATGCCGCGATAAGATTTGAACGCACGGCCTTGATACAATTCAATTTCACCCGGCGCTTCTTCTGTACCGGCAAACATGGAACCGACCATGACGCAACTGGCGCCTGCAGCAAGTGCTTTCGCGATGTCGCCGGAGTAACGGATACCGCCGTCAGCAATGACTGGGATGCCGCGATCTTTTAAGGCTTCAGCCGCATCAGAAATGGCGGTAATTTGTGGCACACCCACGCCGGTGACGATACGGGTGGTACAAATAGAGCCTGGGCCAATCCCCACTTTGACTGCACTAGCACCGGCATCCGCTAAGGCGAGCGCGCCTTCTGCAGTGGCGACGTTACCGGCAACAATCGGTAAATTCGGGTATTTTGCGCGTGTTTCACGTACACGTTGTAACACGCCTTCAGAGTGGCCATGAGAAGAGTCGATTAATAAAACATCTACGCCTGCTTTGACTAATGCATCAATGCGTTCTTCGTTGCCAGGACCTGCGCCAACCGCTGCGCCTACACGTAAACGGCCGAATTCGTCTTTACAGGCATTCGGTTTTTGTTCTGCTTTTTGATAGTCCTTTAAGGTAATCATGCCTTTTAATTTGAAGTTATCATCAACAATTAAGACTTTCTCTACGCGATGTTCGTGCATTAATTGGAAAATCTCTTCACGTTTTGCCCCTTCTTTGGCGGTGACAAGGCCAGACTTCGGTGTCATGAAATCGGCAACGGTTTTGTTTAGATTTGAAACAAAGCGGGTATCGCGACCGGTGATAATACCAACCAAGTTACCTTCAGCATCGACAACCGGGTAGCCGGCAAAACCATTTTTCTGTGCAATGGCTTTTAATTCGCTGATGGTTAATGTTGGTGGCACCGTAATAGGATCGGAAACCACGCCGCTTTCAAATTTTTTCACTTTACGTACACGATCCACTTGGCGTTCAATGGACATATTTTTATGAATAAAGCCAATACCGCCTTCTTGTGCAAGGGAAATAGCCAATTTCGTTTCGGTTACCGTATCCATTGCCGCTGACAACATAGGAATGTTTAAACGAATTGTTGAGGTTAATTGAGTGGAAAGGTTGGCTGTGTTAGGCAACACAGTAGAGTGAGCTGGAACAAGAAGAACGTCGTCAAATGTGAGTGCTTCTTTTAAGATGCGTAATGCCATTGCAATATCTCTCTTTAAGTTAAAATGATGAAAAAATATTGCGGGCGGATTATACAGATCCATCCTGTATTTGAAAAGAAAAAATGATAAAAAATTTTAGTTTTTAGCGTATGATAACCACCGTTCAAACGCTGAAAAACAGGAAGGATTTATGGCGAAATTACTAGAATTACTGACAAGCGATGTGGAAAATTCATTGGAAAATTTGACCGCACTTTTAGCATGCAGCGAAGCGGAATTATTAGAAGAAGTGCGCCAAATGGAGCAACAAGGACTGTATTTTGCGTTAGAAAATGATCATCTTTATTTGATCCCTGAATTGCCTTTATTAAATGAAAAACGTCTAGCGGAGGCATTGAAACCTTATCATGTGGTGGTTAAACCGGTCATTTCTTCAACCAATCAATATTTATTAGAGAATGTTGCTCACCTTCAAAAAGGTGATCTTTGCTTGGCTGAATATCAAACCGCCGGGCGTGGTCGTCGTGGGCGGCAATGGATTTCGCCTTTTGCCGGGCAAATTATCATGAGTTTCTACTGGCAATTGGATCCTCGTAAACCTTTGGATGGGTTAAGTACCGTGATTGGCTTGGCGATTGTGCAAGCGCTAGTTGAATTGGATATGTACGGTTTTCAAGTGAAATGGCCGAATGATATTTTAGTCAATGAGCGAAAACTGGCCGGCATTTTGGTGGAAATCGTTAATCAACCTAACGGTAAATTGAATCTGGTTGTTGGTATCGGCATGAATGTTTCTCTTGGTCAAGAAAAACAAATCGATCAACCTTGGGCTGAGTTGACGGAGTTTTTCCCACATATTGATCGTGAGAAACTGATCATACAAATGGTCAATACCATTTATCGTTATTTAGCGCGTTTTGAACAGCACGGTATTGATGCGGAAATGCAACAACAATGGCTGGAATATGATGCCTATCTAGGTACTGAAGTGAATGTGATAAGCGAAAAAAGCACCATTTCAGGTATTGAACAGGGGATTAATGCACAAGGTCATTTATGTCTCATGACAGAAAAGGGTGTGCAATATTTTAATGCAGGCGAAGTCTCGTTACGGAAAAAGTAAAACTTTCGAGAAAAAAATGCGTCTAATCTTATGAGTAATCGTGAAGGTATTACTTGTTTAGCTTATAACTCATGAGGTTACATATGAAAAAAACAGTTAAATTTTTAGGCATTGTGACACTAGCGGTAGCATTAAGTGCTTGTAACAATTTAAGTAAAACCCAGAAAAATACGGCTATTGGCGCGGCGGTCGGTGGTGTGGCCGGTAATGTGATTGGCGGTTCAACCGGAGCAACCCTTGGTGGTGCCGCATTAGGTGGTTTAATTGGAAGTCAAGTGGGTAAATAATCGAATTCACTCAGGTTTAGCAAGTAAAGTGCGGTCGGAAATAGGTAGGTTTTCGACCGCACTTTACTATTTAGGAATAGCTAAAAAATAATCAGTTAAAAAATATTTTGTAAAAAAATCGCAAAAAGGGGTTGCAAGGTCGTGATAAATGCCTATAATACGCCCCCACAACGACGCGCCGTTGTAAAGCATAAAACCGCGCGTCGTTTTTTGTTCTTTAACAATCAATCAGACAAACTGTGTGGGCACTTGAAGATTCGTTTTTATCATTAAAGATTTTAAAATTGA
>NZ_NRCW01000002.1 GCF_003130075.1 Aggregatibacter segnis
GTAAGTAGATTATAAATGATTTGGATTATAAGGCGACAATTATTTGTATCGTTTGACAGAAATTTGTATTTTTAACATCAATATCGCGACTTAAGATAGAATCCGCTAACGGAAGATTAGCATAGAAAGGTAAATCAGCATTAGGGGAGTGGCAATATTGACAACCGTTATCTAACAAGATTTTGGCAACCTTTTGTTGCTCAGCAGAGTAATTTCCTTCAGCAAGTAATTTTTCTGACTGCCCCTTATCATATTGATGGATATACCCAACAACGCCTAAATAACCAGCAATCGCGATGACCGCGGCTTTAAGTACAAATTTTTTCATAATCATGCTCCAATGTTAAAAAAAGTAAAAACAGCAGGGCGATTATGGCTAAAAACATAATCTAACCATATGATTTAAATCAATAAATTTGATTTGAAAAAGCAATGGATTTAATCGCTTTTATTAATCAAAAATAGGTAATTGAGTAAAAAGAATGCACAAAGAAGGCTTGAAAATACCATAAATAAATCGAATTGAAAGAGAATTATCAATAGGCAAAACTAAATTTTGGTGGGCAAACGATGCTAGGAAATTATTTTTCTATAAAAGAGAACCGCACCGAATTCGACGCGGTTCGGTTTCACCCGAAGGTGAGTTCATGGTTTTCCAATGCATTAGGAGTGATGCCAATCTAACAAAATCAATTTGATGTTCAGCTTGACTTGTTTTAAGCCTTCCTTTCATTCTTGCTTTTTGAGAGAAGCAGAACACCACAAATGGGAACGTATCTAGTGATGCATGTAGTTGCTACCGCTCTCCGGTAGCTGAAACGTTCGTTTCGTAAATCCTAAGATATTCGCCTTGACTCCGTCCCTTTCACCGCTGTTGCTACTTTATAACGACTAAAGAAAGAAGCGGCAACATTCATGTTGAAGTATTACAGTTATAATAGGAATAGGTCTTTGACTCTTGGCCGATAGCCTTGTTGAAGACACCCAAGGAATCATCAAATTGTCCTTGTGTCTAATTCTCTTTCTATATCGAACCCTTACGAATTATTCATAATAGAATTGCTTATTCTCACGTACAATCAAACGTTGTTTTTCAAGTGGAGCTAAAACTGTTAATGCTATTTTCGATAATTGTCATAAGGAGAGGGGCACGCGTTTAATAAATAAGGGTAACACCTTATTTTATTCATTAAAGAGAAAATAAAGATTAAGAGAAAGAATATATCGAATAATTGGGAATTTATATTTGGTGGGTCGTGAAGGATTCGAACCTTCGACCAACGGATTAAAAGTCCGCTGCTCTACCGACTGAGCTAACGACCCAATGATATGATTTAAAAGGGGAATTTAATAAACTAAGAAGTGTATTAAATGGTGCCCGAGGCCAGACTTGAACTGGCACGCCTCGAAAGGCGAGGGATTTTAAATCCCTTGTGTCTACCGATTCCACCACTCGGGCTTGGAGCGGGAAACGAGGCTCGAACTCGCGACCCCGACCTTGGCAAGGTCGTGCTCTACCAACTGAGCTATTCCCGCGTCATCATTTAGCAGCGCTAAACAACGGGGTGCATTTTACTCATTTATAATTGTGAGTCAAATAGAAATTTAAAAAAATTTATTTAACTGCTTAAAAAAAATTCAACTTTGGAAAAAATTCAAAATAAAAATACGGCCAAAAACGACCGCACTTTTATTCGCGTAAGTCTTCTAATAGGCTGTCTTTAGCCGCATTCAGATATTGCAACATAGACCAAATTGTTAAAATGGCAGCAACATAAAGCAGAACTATGGCAATGATTTCCATTGCGGTGTTATAACGCCATAATAATCCGCCTAATGCGAGCATTTGGGAGGTGGTTTTTACTTTGCCTAACCAAGATACTGCGACTTTACTGCGGCTACCTAATTCAGCCATCCATTCACGTAAAGCAGAAATAATAATTTCTCTTGAAATGACCACGATTGCGGGAATCGTAATCCAAAAAGTATGGTTATATTCCACCACTAAGACTAACCCCGCGACCACCATGATTTTGTCTGCGACAGGATCCAAAAAGGCTCCGAATCGGGTGGTTTGTTTCCATTTTCTTGCTAAATAGCCATCAAGCCAATCGGTGACACCGGCAATGAAGAAAAGTAGAGTAGTTAAGAAAGGCGCCCAATCGAAAGGTAAATAAAAGGTAATAACAAAGAAAGGAATCAAAATAACGCGAAAAATCGTAAGAAAAATGGGAATATTAAGTTTCATGATTCATTTTGCTAGAGGTGAATAGTGTGCTTATTCTAAATCAGATTCTTCCCTTTTAAAATGCCAATTTAGAAATTTGATTTAAAAAGAAGCTAGTGATGATAAGAATTTAGCGTTAATATTTTTAACGGCAAAAACGACCGCACTTTTACTCGATTTTTTATTATTTTATAGGATGTCATCATGTCAGGAAAATCTCTTGCAACCGCGTTAGTTCATGCGGGCAGAAAAAAACGTTATACCCAAGGAGCAGTTAATCCTGTGGTACAGCGTGCTTCTTCTTTAGTTTTTGATTGTTTAGCCGATAAAAAACACGCCACAATGAATAGAGCAAAAGGTGAACTCTTTTATGGCAGACGCGGCACACTAACACATTTTGCTTTGCAAGATGCGATGTGTGAATTAGAAGGTGGTGCAGGTTGCTATTTGTATCCTTGTGGTGCTGCTGCTGTGACAAACAGCATTCTGTCCTTTGTACAAACCGGTGATCATATCTTAATGACCGGTGCGGCTTATGAACCGACACAGGACTTTTGTAATATCATTCTGCAAAAAATGGGGGTGGCAACCACATATTATGATCCGATGATTGGCGAGGATATAGCCCGCTTAGTTCAACCGAATAGCAAAGTTTTATTTCTTGAATCACCGAGTTCGTTAACTATGGAAGTGCCTGATATTCCCGCCATTGTGAAGGCTGTGAGAAAAGTAAATCCGGAAATCGTGATTATGATTGACAACACGTGGGGCGGTGGCGTTCTTTTTAACGCTTTAGAACATGATATTGATATTTCCATCCAAGCGGGAACAAAATATTTAGTAGGGCATTCTGACGTGATGATTGGTACTGCCGTGTCTAATGCTCGTTGTTGGGATAAATTACGTGAGCATTCCTATTTAATGGGACAAATGGTGGATGCCGATAGCGCTTATACGACAGCGCGTGGTTTGCGCACGTTGGGTATTCGATTAAAACAACATGAGGAAAATAGCATCAAAGTGGCACAATGGTTGGCACAACAACCTGAAGTCAAAGCCGTATATCATCCAGCATTGCCAAGCTGCCCTGGGCATGTGTTTTTCCAACGAGATTTTCTTGGTGCAAGTGGCCTGTTTTCATTTGAATTAAAGCAAAAACTCACCCAACAACAGTTAGAAACGTTTATGGATCATTTTGAATTATTTACGATGGCGTATTCTTGGGGTGGGTTTGAATCGCTTATTCTTTGTAACCAACCGGAAGAAATTGCCAAAATTCGTCCGAATATTTCACGTAAATTAGAGGGAACGCTGATTCGAATTCATGTTGGCTTAGAGGATGTTGATGATTTAATTGAAGATTTAAATGCCGGATTTAAACGATTAAACGTAATTTGAACATGTTTTCTCTTAAATTGAAGTGGAAAAATGTGATCTGTATCAGAAAATAGGCAGAAAAAAAGGAACTTTTTATTGACGGTCGAATTTTTCTTTGGCAACATTTAGTCGCTTCAAAAGAAGTAGCTTGGACTATTCGCAATTTGAAAAGTTCAAATTTACCTTAATAACAAGTAAGTTCTGAAAAAGGAATGAAGATTATGAAAAAGACAGTAATCGCATTAGCAATCGCTGCTTTAGCAGCAGCAGGCACATCAAGTGCTGCAACAGTTTATAATCAAGATGGTACAAAAGTTGAACTTGGCGGTTCAATGCGTATCTTCCTAGGTAAGTTAGGTGAAAACCAACGTGGTAATTTAGTTAACGATGGTTCCCGTATTAATATCAAAGCATCTCAAGCATTAGAAAATGGATTATCTGCATTCGCAGGTTATGAATTGCGTTTTGAGAGAGATGCTCTTAAAAACAAACAAAACGCTGAAAATGATTTTGGCGATCCTACAACTCGTAAATTATTTGTTGGTTTCGGTTTTGAGAACGTAGGTAAATTGAGCTTTGGTCGTCAATCAACTACAGCTGATGATGTTGTAGGCGATAGCTTATACTATGATTCTGGGGCATTGAATCCATTAATAACTCGTGCGGATAAATCTGTTAAGTTTAGCTCTGCTGAATTCGGTGGCTTTAGCTTTGGCGTAGATTACTTGTTTGGTAATGCTGAGAAACATACTACAAACAATTATAAGAGTGGTTACCAAGTTGGTGCATTCTATAACTATGAAATCGCTGACAACCACAAATTTGATGCCGCTGCAGTTTATACAGTAGATCAATTTGATACAAAAGCAAGCTCTGAAACTAATCGAAAAGATCACACTTGGGTCTTAGCAACTCATTATCAATTGCAAGACTTGAAATTAGGCGCTGCTTATGGCCAAGGTGTAGATAAGTTAAGAAGTAAGCCTAGCAAAAATAGAACTAAATATATCTTCGTAGAAGCTAAATATGACTTAAATGGTCTTACCGGTATTCCATCAACTGTTGGTTTGCAATGGGAACGTTTAGGAACAAAACATGGTTATGACCATGATAAAAAAGTTGAAACAGGTAAAACTATTGAAAACCACTATATTGCAGTGGTTGACTACAAATTCAACAAATATGTAGTGCCTTATGTACAATATACTCGCGCTACTACAAAAGTTGACGATGGTCAACGCACTAACGAAAATATCTATGGTGCAGGTTTACGTGTACACTTCTAATTTGAGTTAATACTCATTAAAAAGACCGACATAATGTCGGTCTTTTTTTATGCCTAAGTTTTACACGTAAAAAAGTGCGGTAGAAATACTTAGAATTTCTACCGCACTTTGGTTTTAGATTTTGTTAACTTTACTTAGTTAGATCATCAAAGAAACGTTTTACACCGTCTAAAAAGCTAGAAGATTTAGGACGCTGTTTCGTTTGCCCTTCTAAGCTTTCTTCAAGCTTACGTAGCAATTCTTTTTGTTCTTCCTTAAGTTTGACTGGCGTTTCTACCACAATTCGACAGATTAAATCGCCGGCATACCCACTGCGCGTGGAGGTAACACCTTTGCCACGCATACGGAATAATTTACCCGTTTGGGTCTCTTCAGGGATTTTTAACTTAACACGGCCATCCAATGTTGGCACTTCAATTTCGCCACCAAGAGCAGCCATAGTGAAGCTAATCGGTACTTCACAATAAAGGTTGCTGCCATCACGCTCAAAAATGTGATGTTCTTTCACATGGATTACAACATATAAATCGCCTGCCGGTGCACCATTTTCACCTGCTGCGCCTTCGCCTGATAAGCGTAATTGATTTCCTGTATCCACGCCTGCCGGGATTTTTACGGAAAGGTTTTTTGGTTTATTCACTCTGCCGTCACCGTGACAAGTTTTACATGGTTTCTCAATTTTCTTACCGGTGCCATGACAGAAATGACAAGGTTGCTCCGTTACAAAGAAACCTTGTTGACGGCGTAAGCGACCTGAACCGTGACAATGTGGACAGGTTTCCACTTTTGAACCGGCTTCAGCCCCTGAGCCATGACAGGTTTCACAAGGGGCAAGCGTATGAATTTTAATGTCTTTGGTTGCGCCTTTGACGGCTTCTTCAAGGGTGATTTCAAGGTCGTAACGTAAATCATCACCACGCACAACACGTTGGCGACCACGTCCGCCACCACCGAAGATATCCCCGAACATATCGCCAAAAATATCGCCGAAATCCGCACCGCCAAAACCACCACCGCCGGCACCGAAACCTTGTTCAAATGCGGCATGACCGTATTGATCATAGTTGGCCCGTTTTTGCTTATCGCTGAGTACTTCATAAGCCTCTTGGATTTCTTTAAATTTTTCTTCTTTCTCTTTATCACCTTGAGTTCTGTCCGGGTGATATTGCATGGCGAGCTTTTTATAGGCACGCTTAATTTCTTTTTCATCGGCGGATTTAGAAACGCCGAGAAGTTCGTAGTAGTCTTGTTTTGCCATAATGTTTCAATTTTCCGTTTAAAATATCAAATGCTACTTTTATGATTGTCTATTGTATTACATGAACAATATCGCTAAAGACCAAAATGATACCGAAAGGCAGAAATATTAAGAGCCAACACATGAATTTATTAAGGCATGGCTCGGCTTATTTTCGTTTGTTACAGCCAAACGAAAGCCAACAAACCAAAATGAGCCGTCTATATTTCTGTTACGATATGATTTTGTCGTTGTTCAAAGAGGCTGGCCGATTGTCTGCCTTGAATACCATCATTTTGCCGCATTGAAGGCTTGTTCTAAATCCGCCAAAATATCTTGAACACTTTCAATACCACAAGAAAGGCGAATTAATCCTGCGGAAATCCCTGCTTTTTCTAATTCGACTTCACTTAATTGGCGATGCGTTGAGGTCGCAGGGTGTAACGCGCAAGTACGAATATCCGCCACATGCACTTCACGAGATGTCATTTGTAAAGCATTTAACCATTTTGCCGCAGCGTCTTTGCCTCCCTTGATTTCAAAAGAAATGACACCGCACAAACCGTTTGGTAAGTATTTTTGTTTGAGTGCGTAATCCGTGGAACTGATTAACCCCGGATAGCTTACTTTTGCTACTTGTGGGTGTTTTTCCAAAAACTCAGCGACAGCCTGTGCATTCTCATAATGACGCTGCATACGCAACGCAAGGGTTTCCATGCCGATATTCAATAAGAAACTGTTTTGCGGTGCCGGTGTTGCGCCTAAATCACGCATTAATTGTACGCGCGCTTTAACAATATAAGCGGCAGGGCCAAATGTTTCCGTATAAACCAACCCGTGATACGTTTGGTCCGGTGTGCTTAATTGCGGATATTTGCCGTTATTCCAATTAAAGTTGCCACCATCCGTAATAGATCCGCCAAGTGCAATGGCATGGCCATCTAAATATTTAGATGTGCTATGAATAACCACGTTTGCGCCAAATTCGATTGGGCGGCAAAAATAAGGAGTGGCAAAGGTGTTGTCGATTAGTAACGGTGCCTGCGCAGCTTGGGCTAAGGCAGCAAATTTTTCAATATCTAGCACTCGTAACGCCGGGTTTGCAATGGTTTCAGCGAAAATGGCTTTGGTGTTTGGACGAATGGCTTTTTTGAGTTCTTCGAGTGGCAAATCTTGATCCACAAAACTGACTTCGATCCCCATTTTTTTGAACGTGTGTGCAAATAAATTGTAGGTGCCGCCATAGACACAAGAGGAGGAAATAAAGTGATCGCCGGCTTCTAAAATATTCAGCATGGCATAAAAAACCGCCGATTGACCTGACGCGGTACACATTGTCGCCACACCACCTTCAAGTGCGGTAATTTTTTCTTCTGCGGCATTCGTGGTTGGATTTGCCAGACGGGTATAGAAATAGCCAGCCGCTTGCAAATCAAATAATTTACCGATTTCTTCCGCAGAATCGTAGGTAAAGGTGGTGCTTTGTACGATAGGTTGAACGCGCGGTTCACCATTTTTAGGACTATAGCCGGCATGGAGACATTTTGTTGCAAATTCCATTATTTTTCCTTGGGTTGTGTTTGTTTTGAGGGGAAAAGTGCGGTCATTTTTTATAAAATTTTACACACTTTGAGCTTAACAATGTGGTTCAACGGCGATATAAATTTCTACTAAACCATCGGGGTGGTATTTTTCAAAATCCACCGAATAAGCCCGCTTAAGTAAACCTTGTTGTTCTTTTTTCCAGATAAGTTGCCATGTTTGATAAATTTCATCTACTTGGCAACGAAAAACTTCGTAGAAACTCAAATCTTCAATTTCAATCACCGGGATATCAGTCTCTAATGCTGCTTCACTTGCAATCGCAAAATCATAGTCTGCTTGGTGATTCGTCGCATAATTAAAATAAATGCCATAGCAATGATGACCTTGTGGTAGTTTATCGAAATTGTTTTGCCAAAGGGTTGGGATCATTTCATTTGCTATGTCGTTATTTAAGCGTTGTTGTACGATTGGGTAGAGTTTTAACGTCATTTATCCTCCTGGTTTATTTTTCCTGACTTCACTTTTTTAAATAAAGTCAGGAAAAATTGTGGTTGATGAATACACCAAAAGGGCGTATTGCTACGCCCTTCTATTTTAGTGAGAGTGAAATTACTTATTATCCTTCACTTCTTCAAACTCAGCATCAACAACATCATCGTTTGGTTTGCCGTTGCTTTGCGCTTCTTGTGCATCACCTTGTGGTTGAGCCGCTTGAGCAAGTTTTTGAGCAACTTTTGCAAGAGCTTGAAGTTTAGCTTCAATCACTGCTTTGTCTTCACCTTTTGCGGCAGCTTCTAAGTCGCTTAATGCGCTTTCGATAGCAGCACGATCTGCGGCTGGAACTTTATCACCTGCTTCTTCTAATTGTTTACGTGTGCTGTGTACAAGGTGATCTGCTTGGTTGCGCACTTGTACTAATTCTTCAAATTTACGGTCAGCTTCAGCGTTCGCTTCGGCATCGCGTACCATTTGTTGAATTTCTTCATCACTTAAACCGGAAGACGCTTTAATGGTGATTTGTTGTTCTTTACCGGTGCCTTTGTCTTTCGCAGAAACATGGATGATACCATCTGCGTCGATGTCGAAGGTCACTTCAATTTGTGGCATACCGCGTGGAGCAGGGTTGATGCCTTCAAGGTTGAATTGACCTAAAGATTTGTTGGCAGAAGCCTGTTTACGTTCACCTTGTAACACGTGAATAGTTACCGCACTTTGGTTATCTTCAGCGGTTGAGAACACTTGCGATTTTTTGGTTGGAATCGTGGTGTTTTTCTCAATTAAAGTGGTCATCACACCACCCATAGTTTCGATACCCAATGATAATGGGGTAACGTCTAACAACAATACGTCTTTTACATCACCGGCTAACACACCGCCTTGTACTGCTGCGCCAATCGCAACGGCTTCGTCTGGGTTAACGTCTTTACGTGGTGCTTTGCCGAAGAATTCTTCCACTTTTTGTTGAACAAGTGGCATACGAGTTTGGCCGCCCACTAAAATCACATCATCAACTTGAGATGCGCTTAATCCTGCATCGGATAATGCAACTTTTACCGGCTCAAGGGATTTGGCCACTAAATCTTCCACTAAAGATTCTAATTTCGCACGGGTCAACTTGATGTTTAAGTGTTTAGGACCAGTTGCATCTGCAGTGATGTAAGGCAAGTTCACATCCGTTTGTTGTGCGGAAGAAAGCTCAATTTTTGCTTTTTCACCGGCTTCTTTTAAACGTTGCATTGCAAGCGGATCTTTACGCAAGTCAATGCCTTGTTCTTTTTGGAATTCATCGACCAAATAGTTGATCACGCGGTTATCGAAGTCTTCACCACCTAAGTGAGTATCACCGTTGGTTGCCAACACTTCAAATGTTTTCTCGCCACCCACTTCATCAATTTCGATGATGGATAAATCGAATGTACCACCACCTAAGTCGTAAACAGCGATTGTTTTGTTACCTTGACCTTTATCCAAGCCGTAAGCTAGTGCGGCTGCAGTTGGTTCATTGATGATACGTTTAACTTCTAAACCAGCGATACGACCAGCATCTTTGGTTGCTTGACGTTGTGCGTCGTTAAAGTATGCCGGCACAGTAATAACGGCTTCAGTAACCGGTTCGCCTAAGAAGTCTTCGGCGGTTTTTTTCATTTTTTTCAACACTTCGGCAGAAATTTGCGGAGGTGCTAATTTATCGCCTTTCACATTGACCCATGCATCGCCATTGTCTGCGCGTGTAATTTCAAATGGCATGATGTCGATATCACGTTTTACTTCAGCATCTTCAAAACGACGGCCGATTAAACGTTTGATGGCAAATAAGGTGTTTTTCGGGTTGGTCACCGCTTGGCGTTTTGCCGGTTGACCGACTAAAATTTCGTTATCATTTGTATAAGCAATGATTGACGGCGTGGTGCGATCGCCTTCTGCGTTTTCAATCACGCGTGGTTTATCGCCATCCATCACAGCAACACAAGAGTTTGTTGTACCTAAGTCAATACCAATAATTTTTCCCATTTGTTTTCTCCTCGTAAAATTTTAAATTCGGTGTAATGGTTTACGGATTGTAAGATGTGGATTGAATTTTGCATTTCAAGGCATTTATTTAAAAATTTTTTCAATGCATGAAAAGTGCGGTTCAAAAATCAGATGGATTTTCAGTGCTAGCTTTACTCAAAGGCTTGTTGCTAGAACAGCACATTTGCGGTTCAATCCTGATTCGTTTTGTAAAATGAGGATAAAAGTAAGAGATTCAAGAGGAAGAGAAAAATTTAGTGGTCTTTTTTTCTAAAAAATTAAATTTATGCTAGATTAGCCAAGTTATTTCACTTTTTATTTATTAAGGACAGAGGTATGAAAAAATCAACGTTAACGTTAGGTGTTATTGCGGCATTAGGTGTCGCCTGGGTTGGTGGTGCATGGTACACGGGAAAAGTGGCAGAAGAAGAATTTGTTCGTCAAGTCAATCTCGTGAATAAAGATCTTAGCCAATCAGCGGATTCTCTTGGTTTGGACATTCGTTTTGATCATGTTTCTTTTGAACGTGGTTTATTCAGTTCTAAAACTAAATATGACATTTTAGTGGCTGAGCTTGAAAATCCGAGCAAAACCTGGACGTTGCCATTTGAAGGGACGTTATACCATGGCCCGTTGCCGTTAAATCAGTTAAGCCATTTTAATTTCATGCCAAGTCTGTTTTCCAGTGTGGATTTGATGACTAAAAATGAAACAACAGCTCCTTGGTTTGAAGCAACAAAAGGTAAAACACCGATTACTGTAACCACCTTTGTTGATTATAACCAAAGCGGATCTTCTCATGTGGATCTTGTGCCTTTTGAAGCTGTGATGGAAGAAGGAACATTCGCTGTGAATGGCTTGGATATGAAACTGGGCTTCAAGCGCGATGGTGTGAATAAATTAGATTTTGCGCTGAATAAACTTCAATATAGTGAGCCGGATAAAAATGCTTCTGTTGAATTCAACGATTTAAAAATTGATGCTGAATATCAACGTATTCCGGAATGGGCGTATCTTTCCACTGGTAAACAATCTTTATCAGGTGGTGCGGTGAAGTTCAACGCTATAGATTCTGAAGGGAAAAGCAATCACGTTGAATTTAAAAATTGGAAAGTCGATTTTGATACGGTGAGAAAAGATAACATCTTAGATTCTGCTGCAAAAATCGTGTTTAACGGAATTTCGGTCCGTGATGCTGATTTAGGAGATTTAACCATTGATATGGCGTTAAACCACGTTGACGGTGAAACCTTTAACCAGTTAATTCAGGTTTATAACGAATCCGCGAAACAACAGCATGATGTGCTTACCGATGAGGAAGTACAGATCACGAAAAAATTGATTGATACTCAACCGCAGTTTATCTTTAATCCGACACTTAACAATAAAGCCGGTAAATTAGCCTCCAATTTGGATATTTCCATGGCAAGCGCTGATTTTGAAAATGCTATCGGCCAAGGAAAGATTTTCCGTTTGTTTAACCACTTTATTTTCAAAATGGATGCCAATAAAGAAGCGTTAATTGAGGAAGCTGCGACGGTATTGCAGTTAGACCGACTTGATGATAAAGAACAGGCAACTAAAGTGGCAACAGAACAAGTTAATTTAGGCGTTAAAAATGGTGTGCAACAAGGTATTCTGGTTGAGGACGGAAAATCCGTTAAACTCGATCTTGTGCTGGAAAAAGGTGAGCTTAAATTAAACGGAAACGTGATTCCGGAAGAACAGGTGGCTTCAATGTTGTTCTTAATGGTGATGTCAATGGGACAGTAGTTTATATTAATATCCCTCGATAATATTGTGCATATAAAGTGCGGTCGATTTACAAAACGTTTTGAATTTCGACCGCACTTTCTGTTTATAGCGCCTTTCTTATCAGAGAATAAATTGATGTAAAACCGTGAGTGAGTTCACAAAATTACAAATAACCGTTTGCTTTATAATGTCATGTTGCTATCCTTAGCCCCAACAAAAATAAGTGCTATACAAATAGCCAAACATATTTTGCTTTCCGAGTAGTGCCTCCTGTGAGGCACTTTTTTTTACCCGATTTTTTTCATTCTTGATGGCATGATTTTAAGCATAAAAAAATCCCGCCATAAAAAGCGGGATGTGATTTATTAATGAGATTACATTTTCTCAACGGTTTTAATGCCGAGTAAATCCAATCCTTGTTTTAGCGTTCTTTCTGTTAACAACGCCAGTTTTAAGCGACTGAGTTTCACTTGATGATCGTCATTATTCAGAATCGGGCAATGCTCGTAGAAGGAAGAGAATACGCCGGCCAATTCGTATAAATAAGCGCAAAGTACATGCGGTGTACCTTCTTTTCCAACCACTTGAACGGCCTCTTCAAATTGCAATAATTTGATTGCCAAAGCACGTTCTTTTTCATTAGTAATGCTTAATTGGGCTTGTTCTACTTCGCTTAGGGCAATTTGGCTACGATTGAAAATCGAACGAATGCGGGTGTAGGCATATTGCATATAAGGCGCCGTGTTGCCTTCAAAGCTCAACATATTGTCCCAATCGAACACATAATCCGTGGTGCGGTTTTTCGATAAGTCCGCATATTTCACCGAACCGATACCAACAGCTTCAATCACATCAGCTTTTTCTTGCTCAGAAAGTGCGGTGGATTTTTGCGAAATTAATACACCCGCGCGTTCAATGGCTTCGTCTAATAAATCCGCCAGTTTCACGGTGTCACCACTACGGGTTTTGAACGGTTTGCCGTCTTTGCCTAACATCATGCCGAAATTTTTGTGTTCTAGCTGGAAACTGTCCGGCACATAGCCCGCTTTACGAGTAATCAGCCAAGCTTGTTGCATATGTTGGCTTTGGCGCGTATCGGAGAAGACTAATACACGGTTGGCTTTTAAGGTTTCGTAACGATATTTGGCAGCCGCGATGTCAGTGGTGGTGTAAAGGAAGCCACCATCTTTTTTCTGCACAATAACGCCCATTGGATCGCCGTCTTTATTTTTGAATTCATCCAAGTAAACCACTAATGCGCCGTCATCTTCTACAGCCAAACCTTGTTTTTTCAGATCTTCAACAATGTCCGGCAACATTGGGTTATACAAACTTTCACCCATCACATCTTTGTTTGTTAAGGTCACGTTGAGACGATCGTAGTTGTGTTGGTTTTGTTGCATGGTGATTTTCACCAGTTTTTGCCACATGGTACGGCAATATTCATCACCACTTTGTAATTTCACCACGTAATTACGGGCTTTTTCGGCAAATACCGGATCTTCATCATAATGTTTTTTTGCCGCGCGATAAAAAGCTTCTAAATCGCTCAATTCCATTTCGCTGGCATGTTCGTTTTCCATTTTTTCCAAATAGGCAATCAGCATACCGAATTGGGTGCCCCAGTCACCTACATGGTTGGCACGGATGACGTTATTGCCTAAAAATTTAAGTGTGCGTACGACAGCATCACCGATAATGGTTGAACGCAAATGTCCCACGTGCATTTCTTTGGCTACGTTTGGGGAGGAATAGTCCACTACGACAGTTTGTTTTTCCGGATTGTGTACACCTAATTTCGGATCTTGTACAGCGCGGCTGATGTTGTCTGCAAGCCAAGTGTCTTTTAGAAAAATGTTAATAAATCCTGGACCAGCAATTTCCGTTTTTTCTGCAATGTCTTGTAATTCGGCTTTGTCTAATACGCTTTGAGCAAATTCACGTGGGTTTAATCCCAATTTCTTGGCGGCCGGCATGATGCCGTTGGCTTGATAATCACCAAACTGCACTTTGCCCGATTGGCGAACGAGGGCTTCACATTGTGCATCGGCACCGGCTGCAATCATCGCCTGTTTGATTTTTTCGGATAAAATAGATTGAATATTCACGGCTGAACCTTAAATTTTTTGAAATAAGTTTGGGCTGATAAAAAATAGCTCGATATAATACCCTTCTTTCACCTTTCAGAAAAGCCAAAAAGGAAAATTATGTCGTTTCGCTTTCCCCATAAAATGTTTGAAAAACAGACCGCACTTTTTGCCGACTTTCAGGATTTTGAGCAAAAAATTCAAGCATTGGCACAACAGATCAATTTAGATTTAAACCAATATGAAATTGATCACCTTTCTTTGCGGGTGAATACCGAGCAAACGGCGAAGGCTTGGCTGACGCTATTGTTAGAGCATGGCTCGGTGTTGAGCGATAACCTGATTAACGGCAGAGTGATTTATTTGATTCAGTTACATGAGCCTTTGCGTTTGGTGCAACAAGAGGTTGATGTGGTGGAATTACCTTTCCCAAAAGATAAACATTATCCGCAGGAAACTTGGGAGCATATTGAGGTGGTTGTTCCATTTTTACCCAATGAAACCGCAGAAGAATGGTTAACAAGAATAAAAAATACATTCTTGTGGAACCAACCCGAACGTTTTAAAGTCAAAACGAGCGAACCGAAAGGGTGTGGTGAAAAACTGCTCAATTTATCTGTTGCAGTAAGTTTTGTAGATAAAATGCAGAATCCTACTTGTATCAAGTTCCACCCATACAGCATCAAGCAAATTGTAAGCGCAGTTTGATGATATAAAGCGGTTCAATAAAATCAGATTCATCGTTTATTTATCAAAGAATAAATAAGCAAAATAAAAGGTTAATTTCGTGTTTAAGGAGCTTTTATGAAAAAGATCGCATTAGCTATTTTAATAAGCTTAACTCTTATTGGTTGCGCCAATGAAGATATTTATGGCGGTAACGTCTATTCGGGTGCTCAAGCGAAAGAAGCCCGTTCGATTAGTTACGGCACCATTGTTTCCACCCGCCCGGTGAAAATTCAATCAGACAATCAAGGCGTGGTCGGCACGATCGGTGGGGGTGCGATTGGCGGTATTGCCGGTTCAGCGATCGGTGGCGGTACAGGCAGAGCATTAGCCACTGCGGTTGGTGCGGTTGCCGGTGCCGTTGTCGGCAGTAAGGTTGAAGAAAAAGTCAGCCAAGTTAGCGCCATTGAAATGGTTATTCGCAAAGATGACGGCAAAGAAATTGTTGTGGTGCAAAAAGCCGAAGCGAACCTCGTGCCAGGTGCGCGTGTGCGTATTGTTGGTGGTTCACGTTTGAATGTTTCCGCACTTTAATTTAAATAAGATGAAAAAGGCTTTTGAGATAGCTCGAAAGCCTTTTTTATTACCTAAACTTCAATAACATTTCTATTCTGTGCTAGAATGCCCCGATTTTTTTATTTCCCTTTCCATTTTCCTTCGAAGGTTAAAGAATGAAACCCTCTATTATCAATAAATTAGATAGCTTAAAAGAACGTTATGAAGAGCTTGAAGCGTTGCTAGGCGATGCTTCTGTCATTAGTGATCAAGATAAATTCAGAGCCTATTCCAAAGAATATTCGCAACTTGAAGACGTGGTGAAAAGTTTTAGTCGTTGGAATCAGCTTAATGCCAATTTAGAAGAAGCACAGCTCCTGCTTGACGATCCGGAAATGAAAGAAATGGCACAAATGGAGATTGAAGAATCCAAAGCCGAACTGGAAGAAGTTGAGCAACATTTACAAATTCTCTTACTACCGAAAGATCCGAACGACGAATATAACTGCTACCTTGAAATCCGCGCCGGTACCGGTGGTGATGAAGCAGGGATTTTCGCCGGTGATCTTTTCCGTATGTACAGCCGTTACGCAGAAACTAAACGCTGGCGCATTGAAGTGCTGAGTGAAAATGAAAGCGAGCAGGGCGGATTTAAAGAAATTATTGCCCTTGTCAGCGGCGATGGTGCCTATGGTCAATTAAAATTTGAATCTGGCGGCCACCGTGTACAACGTGTACCGAAAACCGAGTCACAAGGGCGTATTCATACCTCTGCGTGTACTGTTGCGGTGATGCCGGAATTGCCGGAGTCAGAAATGCCGGAAATTAACCCATCAGATTTGCGTATTGACACCTATCGCGCCTCCGGTGCGGGTGGCCAGCACATCAATAAAACCGATTCCGCCGTGCGTATTACCCATATTCCAACCGGCATGGTAGTGGAATGTCAGGATGAGCGTTCACAACATAAAAATAAAGCCAAAGCCTTATCCGTGCTAGCTTCCCGTTTAGTACAACAAGAACAGGAAAAATTGGCGCAAGAGCAAGCGGATACCCGTCGTAACCTTTTGGGTTCCGGTGACCGTTCTGACAAGATTCGTACCTACAACTACCCACAAGGGCGTGTGACTGATCACCGCATTAACTTGACGATTTATCGCTTAGATGAAGTGATGAACGGTAAAATTGATGATTTGATTCAGCCGATTATCACCGAATATCAGGCGGATCAGTTGGCGGCATTGTCCGAACAGAATTAACGAGAGAACGAGCTTAACGGCTCGTTCATTTTTATTAAACAAACATGAACTACCAACAATGGCTGCAACAAGCCGCGCAAGCGTTAAATCAGGCGAATCCTACAGAAAATGGCAGAACTGATGCACAGGTGTTATTGCAATTTGTGACACAAAAATCACGTGCATTTATTTTGGCTTTTGGTGAGACACGACTGGATGAAAAAACACAAGAAAAACTGACCGCACTTTTATCCCTCCGTTTGCAAGGTGAACCCATCGCTTATCTTCTCGGTGAAAAAGAATTTTGGTCGTTGCCATTAAATGTCTCAGCAGGCACGCTGATTCCGCGTCCGGATACCGAAATTTTGGTGGAAAAAGCCGTGGCGATTGCCACAGAGGCGTTACAAAAGTGCGGTCAAGATTCTCAATGTTTTCGTATTTTAGATTTGGGTACCGGCACGGGAGCGATTGCCTTAGCGTTAGCATATGAATTAAAACCGATTGCGCAAAAACAGCAAATTCAGTTGGACGTTATCGGTGTGGATGTTATGCCGAATGTGGTGACGTTAGCGACATCCAATGCGGGAAAAAATCGGTTAGACGTCAGTTTTTTACAAAGCTATTGGTTTGACAAGGTGACAGGCACATTTGATTTGATTGTGAGTAATCCGCCTTATATTGATGCAAAGGATGAACACTTAACCCAAGGAGATGTACGCTTTGAGCCCTTGTCGGCGTTAGTGGCGGAAGAGGAAGGCTATGCGGACTTACGTCATATTATCGCCAATGCGCCGAAATTTATGCGGATAGGCGGTTATCTGTTGGTGGAGCACGGTTGGCAACAAGGGGAAAAAGTGCGGTCGATTTTCCAAGAGAATTTTTGGACATCGATTGAAACTTTACGGGATTACGGAAATAATGAGCGCGTAACCTTAGGTTGTTGGGCTCAAACTGAAAATAAATAAGGAAGACATATGCAAAATAAATGCATTCAATTAGGTGATATTCAAATTGCCAACGATAAACCCTTTGTCTTATTTGGCGGCATGAATGTGCTCGAAAGCCGCGATATGGCAATGCAAGTGTGTGAAAAATATGTGGAAGTGACGCAAAAATTGGGCGTACCTTATGTGTTCAAAGCCTCTTTTGATAAGGCAAACCGTTCTTCCATTCATTCTTATCGTGGCCCGGGCATGGAGCAGGGATTGAAGATTTTTGCTGAGTTAAAGCAAACATTCGGCGTAAAAATCATTACGGATGTACATGAAATTTATCAATGCCAACCGGTTGCCGAGGTGTCGGATATTATTCAGTTACCGGCATTTCTTGCTCGCCAAACAGATTTAGTTGAAGCGATGGCGCGTACCGGTGCGATCATTAATGTGAAAAAACCGCAATTTTTAAGTCCGGGACAAATGGGCAATATCGTGGAAAAAATTGCGGAATGTGGTAACGATAAAGTGATTTTGTGTGATCGTGGCACGAACTTCGGCTATGACAATTTAATTGTTGATATGTTGGGGTTCAGCGTGATGAAAAATGTCTCTAAAGGTTGTCCGGTGATTTTTGATGTGACCCATTCATTGCAATGTCGCGACCCGTTTGGTGCAGCATCGGGTGGTCGTCGTGCGCAAGTCACCGAACTTGCCCGTGCTGGTTTAGCTGTTGGCTTGGCCGGTCTATTCCTAGAGGCTCACCCGGAGCCGAACAAAGCCAAATGTGATGGCCCGTCAGCGTTACCGTTAGATAAATTGGAAGCCTTTGTTGCACAAATGAAAGCCGTGGATGATTTGGTGAAATCCTTCCCTGAATTAGACACCTCTAACTAGTCTCTTCAATATTCAATATATAGTGCATAAAATTCTTTTTATGCACTATATATGCGATAAAACATGAATTTTATGAAATTAAATTGAGCTTTTTCTGGATTTTTTCTTCATTTTACGCTAGGATCCAGAAAAATTTTGTCAATGAATCTCTATTTAAATAAAAAAATTTAATGTTTATGTTTAAAAAATTTTTGATGATTGTTCCTTTATTTGTTTTGGCGGCATGTTCAAATTCTACAAAGAATGTTGCTGCTTCAGTACAAGATCAAGAACAGTTAAACCAATTAATTCATGCGCAACTAAAAACGAATAAACCGCATCAATATTCTGAGGTAATGGATAAACAACTTGCGAACATATATCAAGAATGGGCAGGTACACGTTATCGTTTAGGCGGTCTGACGAAAGGGGGCATTGATTGTTCCGGTTTTATGCAAACGACTTTCTTGAAAGCTTATGGTTTAGCATTGCCTCGCTCTACATCTGAACAACGTCATGTCGGCACAAAAATTGAAAAAAGTGAATTAAAAGTTGGTGATTTAGTTTTTTTCCGTAAAAACAAGCATGTTGGCGTGTATATTGGCGGCGATAAATTTATGCATTCCAGTACCAGTCGTGGTGTCATTATTGAGTCATTAAACGATGATTACTGGGCAAGAACTTATACGCAATCTCGTCGAGTGCTTTAAGTTTATTTTTCTGAAACATAAAAGAGCGGTCAAAAGTGTTAGCATTTTTGACCGCTCTTTTATTTGAGATGCAGGTAGTTATTTTATTAGGCGGCAAACCGGAGTGTATTTTTACGTTGTAGTTGATGAATGACATTGGTTACGGTGCCGACAATCGGTAGTTCTCGCCAATTGGTCGTTTTAATATTTTCCATTTTAGAGTCTAAAGATAAGAAAATAAATTCCCCGTTGTTGTGTGCAATAAACTCATATACGTGAAATTCATTGTTTACTTCAAGAACGATCAATTCGTCTAAAAATAATTCCTCATTATTTTCTACGACCAACATATCACCTTCTTCAATTCCCCAGGCGAGCATATTGGGATTTGTCATTCGAATAAAACATGTTTGTTGAGGACGTTTAATGCAGTACAAGTTGAGATCAAGTTTTTTATTGAAACTACGATTTTCTTGTTTCATATCTTCAAAAAAAGGAATGGGTTGATAAGAAAACATGTGATCGTTTTGTGCAACAACGTTGTGGTGGTAGTTCATATCTGCTCCTCAGTAAAATAAACTGTTTTTTTATACAGTTAAATATACTGTTTTTATATCCAGTAAGTCAACAGGTAAAAAATAAATTTTTGAATTATTTTTTCGATAGGATAATGTCGGAATTATTGTTTTCTAAAAAAGTATTAGGTTTATTAAATTTAATCTAAAGAAATTTATCAAAATTTCTACAAACTTAATGAAAGTTAAATGTTCGTATTTATTTTATCAAAAAATTCCGCTATCTTTATCGACCTAGGGGAATCAGTTTTGGTTCTAAGATTAACCGCAAGTGATTGCATAACTCTCGTTAACTTATTATGAATATGTCTCGTTTAATTTCACTCTTCTTCCAAGGCAGTTTGGTCAAACGTATTGCTGTTGGTTTAGTGTTAGGTATTTTGGTCGCACTCATTACACCTATGTTACAACCGACATTAGGTTTTAACTTGGCTGAAAAAGTCGGTGTGTTAGGTCAAATTTTTGTTCGTTCACTACGTGCTGTTGCACCATTATTGATCTTTGTTTTAGTTATGGCCGCAATTGCTAATAAGAAAGTGGGCTCCAAAACCAGCATGAAATCCATCATTGTGTTGTATTTGGTCGGTACTTTCTTAGCAGCATTAGTTGCTGTTATTGCAGGATTCTTGTTCCCAACAGAAGTCGCATTATCAGTAAAAGAAGATATTTCCGCTGCACCAAAAGGCGTTGGAACCGTATTGTTGGATTTAATTTTCAATATGGTGGACAACCCGCTAAATGCATTATTTAAAGCGAATTTCATTGGTGTATTGACTTGGTCTATCGGCTTAGGTTTGGCCTTGCGTCATGCTTCTGATGCAACTAAAACCGTGATTTCTGATATTTCTGAAGCGGTCTCCAAAATTGTTTATGTCGTTATTTTATTTGCGCCAATCGGTGTATTCGGTTTAGTTTCTGAAACATTAGCGGATAAAGGATTGGTAGCATTAGGCGGCTATATTCAATTATTAAGCGTGTTAGTCGGCTCCATGTTGTTTGTTGCTTTTGTTGTGAATCCGGTTTTAGTTTTCTGGAAAATCCGTCGCAATCCATATCCACTCGTTTGGACTTGTTTGCGTGAAAGTGGTGTAACCGCATTCTTTACCCGTAGCTCTGCAGCCAATATTCCGGTGAACATCAACTTAGCGAAACGCCTAAATTTAGATGAAGAAACTTATTCTGTTTCTATCCCATTGGGCGCAACCATTAATATGGCCGGTGCTGCGATTACGATCACCATTTTAACCCTTGCGGCAGTACATACCTTAGGCATTGAGGTTTCTTTCGGTAGTGCAATTCTGTTAAGTCTCGTGGCTAGCTTGTGTGCTTGTGGTGCTTCCGGGGTTGCCGGTGGTTCATTATTGTTAATTCCATTAGCATGTAGCCTATTTGGAATTTCTGATGATGTGGCGGCACAAATGATCGGGGTTGGTTTCATTATCGGTATCTTACAAGATTCTGCAGAAACCGCACTTAACTCATCTACCGATGTACTTTTCACTGCAGCAGCTTGCATTGCAGATGAAGACAAAAAGTAGAAGATAAAATTGCACGATTGAAATAATAAAAAGGATAGAATTTTATCTATCCTTTTTACTTTTTATTTCGTGCGATATGTTCTCTCAGCTTGTTAATTCTCCAACTATGGATATAGGTATTTGAATGAAATTATTAATCTCCCTTTTTTTATCTTTCATATTTGCAACCAATATGGCTTTTGCAGTAGAAAAAAATTCTAAAGGAAAACTAAGTCAAACTGAGCAAGTTGATAAGAAAAGTCAAAACGTACAAGATATTTCTTTTGGGGCTTTTCAAGATTATGTGGTGGTGAGTTTTGAAGGACGAGATATTGCCGTAGATGACAATAATCAGGCTTATGTCTTGGTTAAATTTATTGTTGAAAACAAAAGTGATAAACCAATAAAATTTTTCCAATGGTTAAGCGTGTATACATATGAAAAGCAAATTATTCATTTACAAAGCGTGCCGTTAAATTTTGAACAATCAATGGCAGCAGGAGATAAGATTAATATTAATTTGCGCATTCCATTTAATAAAGTGGCAGGAGAATATCGTTCTTTGTTTAGCAATTTGCAAGAAAATTTAATGATTTATGCTGTTCCGGAGAAAGTTGTTTTTGCTGATGGGCAACAAATTAATGTTGCGTATTAAATGCTGTTTATTTATACAGTAATTTGTGTTAAAGTGCGGTTAGAAAGTAACATGTTTTTTAACCGCACTTTTTTATGTCTGATTCTCTTTCCTGTAAGCCTAGAAAAATTATTCACATTGATATGGACTGTTTTTATGCTTCCATTGAAATGCGTGAAAATCCTACATTGGCGGATAAGCCAGTTGCTGTTGGTGGAAGAGCAGAGCAACGAGGCGTATTGACAACATGTAATTACATTGCCCGCAAGTTTGGGCTACACAGTGCAATGCCAACCGCACAGGCGCTAAAATTGTGTCCTCATTTGGTTTTACTGCCGGTTAACATGCCTCTATATTGCGAGGTTTCCCGTCAAATTCATCAAATTTTCCAGCGTTATACGACAATCATTGAACCGCTTTCTTTAGATGAGGCTTATTTAGATGTAACCGATTGTGATAAATGTTCCGGTTCGGCAACTTGGATCGCACAAGATATTCGCCAAGCCATTTGGGATGAACTTCGGTTAACCGCTTCTGCCGGTGTTGCACCATTAAAATTTTTAGCCAAAATCGCATCTGATCAAAATAAACCGAACGGGCAATTTGTGATTGAACCCAAAGATGTCGATGAGTTTGTTGCTCATTTGCCACTTAAAAAAATTCCAGGTGTGGGCAAAGTAACCTCGGAAAAATTACTGCAAATGGGCTTAGCATGTTGTGCAGATGTACAAAAAATTGATCAGCATATCTTGTTAAACGCATTGGGTAAGATGGGGCAACAAATTTGGTCATACAGCCATGGTATTGATGAGCGAATGATTCAGCCTCATCGAGAGCGTAAATCCATTGGTGTTGAAACGACATTATTGACGAATATTACTGCCTTGGAACAGGGCATTGCCGTGTTGGATGAGTTATATGCTCAATTAGTAAAACGCGTGCAACGTTCTGCTGTTAGTATTCCTTTTTCACAGTTGAGAAAAATCGGCGTGAAACTCAAGTTTGAAGATTTTCAGGTGACAACTCTAGAAAAAAGTGCGGTAGTTTTTTCGAGAGAAAATTTTCAACAGCTGCTAAGTCAAATTTGGCAGCGGAGACAAGGGCGAAGTATTCGTTTAATTGGCTTGCATGTCATGTTGCCGGAAGAACATCATTCAGGGCAAATGAGCTTGTGGGGATTTTCTGAAGGGGGTGATAAATAACTTCCTTTCTTTATGCTTTCTTTTTGGCAGGCTATAGAAATTCTCTTATAATACACCGCACTTTTTACCTAAACGGTAACCGAATAATCTATGAAATTAACAGCAAATAATAAAACACTCGATCTTTCTACCCCTAAAATTATGGGGATCCTCAATTTCACCCCGGATTCTTTTTCTGATAGCGGTAAATTTTTCCAATTAGACAAGGCGTTGTTCCAAGTAGAAACGATGTTGAATCAAGGCGCATCGATTATTGATATTGGGGGAGAATCAACCCGCCCGATGGCAGAAGAGGTGACGTTAGAAGAGGAACTTGAGCGGGTTGTTCCTTTAGTTGAGGCAGTGAGAAAACGGTTCGATTGTTGGATTTCGGTAGATAGTTCCAAAGCACGGGTGATGCAAGAGGCCGCTAAGGTGGGCATGGATTTGATTAATGATATTCGCGCTTTACAAGAACCTGATGCATTACAAACTGCCGTTCGTTTGGCATTGCCGGTGTGCATTATGCATATGCAAGGGCAGCCGCGAACAATGCAGCTCAATCCCCATTACGATGATGTGGTGGCGGATGTTTTAAAATTTATGCAACAGAGAACGGAACAATGTTTGGCTTCCGGAATCAAAAAAGAGAATCTGATCTGGGATCCCGGCTTTGGTTTTGGCAAAAGCGTGCAACATAATTATTGTTTGTTACAACAATTTTCTGTTTTCTGTGAACAAGGGTATCCGGTGTTGGCGGGAATTTCCCGTAAATCCATGATTGGTGCCGTGTTGGATAAGCCTGTAGAACAACGGACCGTGGGCAGTGTGGCTGCCGCATTAATTGCTGCGATGAAAGGCGCCAGCATTTTGCGTGTGCATGATGTCGGTGAAACGGCCGATGCCCTTAAAATTTGGTTTGCAACACAGAATGCGTAATTGTGCTGTCAGACGAACGACGGTATAAAATAATAAATGACATTTTTATTAAGAAGGAATTGAAACATGGCTGAACGTAAATATTTTGGGACTGATGGGGTGCGTGGAAAAGTAGGTAGCCATCCGATTACCCCTGATTTTGTTTTAAAACTCGGTTGGGCTGCAGGTAAAGTGTTAGCCACACAAGGGTCTCGCGTCGTGCTGATTGGTAAAGATACCCGAATTTCGGGCTATATGCTTGAGTCTGCCCTTGAAGCCGGTTTAGCGGCAGCCGGTTTATCCGCTGCATTTACCGGCCCAATGCCAACCCCGGCGATTGCTTATTTAACCCGCACTTTCCGTGCGGAAGCCGGTATCGTGATTTCCGCTTCCCATAATCCGTATTATGACAATGGGATTAAATTCTTTTCTACACAAGGGACGAAATTACCCGATGATGTGGAGGAGGCTATCGAAGCGATGTTGGAACAACCGATGGACTGTGTTGAATCTGCCGAACTAGGTCGCGCCAGCCGAATTAAAGATGCGGCAGGCCGTTATATTGAATTCTGTAAAAGTACGTTTCCGGCTCACTTGAGTTTAGAGGGATATAAAATAGTAGTGGATTGTGCCAATGGCGCAACCTACCACATTGCGCCGAATGTCATGCGTGAATTAGGCGCGGAAGTCATTGAAATTGGCACCCATCCGAATGGCATGAATATTAATGAAAAATGCGGTGCAACGGATATTAAAGCGTTGCAACAAAAAGTGTTAGAAGTAAAAGCGGATGTGGGTTTGGCATACGATGGTGATGGTGACCGTTTAATTATGGTGGATCATCTCGGTAATAAAGTCGATGGTGACCAAATATTATTTATTATTGCGCGTGAAGCCTTGCGCGAAGGGCGTTTGCAAGGCGGTGTCGTAGGCACCTTAATGAGCAATATGAGTCTTGAACTTGCCTTAAAACAATTAGCCATTCCGTTTGTGCGCGCCAATGTGGGCGACCGTTATGTGTTGGAACAAATGCAAGAACGCGGTTGGGGTTTAGGCGGTGAAAACTCGGGGCATATTATTATTGCGGATCGTAATACGACCGGTGATGGCATTATCGCTTCTTTAGCCGTGTTGACAGCAATGGTAAAACATCATTTGTCGCTGAACGAATTAGCCGATGCAGTCAAATTATTCCCACAAGTATTAATTAATGTGCGTTTTGCCGGTGGTAAGAATCCATTAGAAAGCGATGCCGTGAAAGCGGTGGCTGTAGAGGTTGAAAAACGCTTGGCCGGCAAAGGACGTATTTTACTGCGTAAATCAGGCACTGAGCCGTTGATTCGCGTGATGGTGGAATGTGAAGACGGTGCATTGGCTCAGCAATGTGCAGAAGAAATCGCGGAAGCGGTGAAGGCCAATTAATCTTTAAGGTCGTTATAAATGCATTTATTTATTATGCGTCATGGCGAAGCGGAATTAATGGCGAACTCGGATAAAGCCCGTCATCTTAATGCTAACGGCAGGGAACAATCCCGACTTCAAGGAATGTGGCTAAAATCCACCGCACTTGAGTTCGATAAAGTCTTGGTGAGCCCTTATACCCGAGCTTTAGAAACCTTTGATGAGATTAATCAGGTTTTTGAGCAACAACTTTCCGATAAATTGGAAGTGTGGGAAGGCATTACGCCTTATGGTGATTCCGGTTTGGTCAGTTCTTATGTGGCTTTGTTGGAAAAAGAAGGACATTGCAATCTCCTGCTGATCTCTCATTTGCCTTTGGTCGGTGATATTGTGAAAGAATTGTGCGGTCGAAATCCGGCGAGTTTTTATCCCGCTACGATTGTTGAGGTTCATTTGAATAATCAGCGAGCTGAAGTTAAAGAAATAAAATATTTCAGTAAAACGAACTGAAAAACATTCCTTTTTACGTCATTTTGTTACACACTGTAAACGTCTTACAAAATAGGTTTGTGAGGCGTTTATTTTTTTATTTGTTAGGAGCTACTATGAAAAAATCAGTATTAACCGCCTTAGTCTTAGGTGCAGTGTTAAGTGTTACTGCGTGTGATGACAATAAAGTTTCACAACAAGTTGAGCAGGCTAAAGCCAGTGTTTCAGAAGCGAAAGAAACGGTAGTCAGTGCAGCACAAGATGTAAAAACGGCAACCGTTGAAGTTGTCAAAGAAACAAAAGACGCTGTGGCAGAAAAAGCTGGCGAAATGAAAGAAGCCGCTGCTGAGAAAGTCACTGAAGCAAAAGAAGCTGCAGCTGAAAAAATGGATGCAATGGCAACTAAAGCAGGTGAAATGAAAGATCCAGCAGCTGAGAAAGTGAGTCAAGCTGCGGATGCGGTATCTGAAAAAGCGGCTGAAGTGAAGGAAGCCGTAAAAGAACGCACTGAAAATAAATAAAAGGCAGATTTCTTGCTTTTAGAATGGGATAAAAACTAATTTATCCTTTTCGGCGAAAATCCTGACTGAACGATATAAGAATTCAGTCGGGATTTTTTCTTTGTGTAAGAAACGACTATTTACTGCCACAAATTCGGCATCTAAATATTGTGTATAGATCGCACCGGAATTACTGTTGACCCCCGCCATGGCACGCCCTAATAATTCGCCATAAATATGAATATTGCCGTCTGCTGCGACTTCAGCGCCTTGTTCTACGTCGCCATGAATAATCAAATCACTGTTTTTCGCATAAATGACCTGTTTATCAATAACATTGTGGGTTATGACTTTTGTCGGCAGACTACGAGGTTCGGGAAGTATTTCTGAAAGATTATCAATGTTGCCTAGAATCGGTAAATCGGCGGTTAAAATTAATTCTCTTTGTAGATGATTTTGCCAGTCGGCAACTCCAATGACGTGAATGTGATATTCGGCAAGCAGTGCTTTTAGTTCGGTTAAATTCACTTTTTCCAGCATCGGATTGAATTGCAAAATCACTTCAATATTTTTAAATAATGAAGGGGAAGTTTTGCTTTTCTTTGTCAATGCGCGCTTAATTGCGGTCAAGCTTGAACTATTGATACTGATAAATACACCGGAAAATTGACCTGTTCGTAGTTCGATAATATCTTGAGCCATAAAGAAATTCCAAGGAAAAAAGTTGCTTAATGATAATGAATTATTGCAAAATCGGCAACTTGAACCTTGTATTGGAGCAAAATTATGCTATGTGCTATTTATAAAAGCCCAAAAGAAGCGGGCATGTATCTTTATATTGAAAAACGCGATCAATTTGATGCGTTACCTGAAGCGTTATTAACGGTTTTTGGTAAACCGGTTTTTATCATGTTGTTTAATCTTGCTGGTACAAAACCGTTGGTAAATGCCGATAAAACGGAAGTGTTGCAGCAAATTAAAGAAAAAGGATTTTACTTACAAACGCCGAAAAAAGACGATTGGTTGTTTAGTCTTTAAAAGTGCGGTGAATTTTCAGACCGTTTTTTCTCAGCCTTTTGCTGAATTAAATCTTGCTATTTGTGTTCTAGAACACTATAATACGCCACATATTTCAGACGCGGGGTGGAGCAGCTTGGTAGCTCGTCGGGCTCATAACCCGAAGGTCGTCGGTTCAAATCCGGCCCCCGCAACCAATCACAAGTTCAGTAAAAAGAACCCCAATTTTGGGGTTTTTTTATACGATAAATTTGTTGTTTAAATATCAACGCGTTGTTTTTAATACGTTGATAATTATTGAAAAACTGGGCTGTAAGCCCTTTTTTTACGTCTATCGTTTAGGGAGGTTGTTTTGGCAACTTTGGAACAAAAATTACAGGATTTATTACAAGGTTCGGTAGAAGATCTCGGCTGCGAGCTTTGGGGCATTGAATGCCAACGTGTCGGTCGTTATTTAACCGTGCGTTTATTTATTGATAAAGAAGGTGGTGTCACAGTAGAAGATTGTGCCGATGTAAGCCGTCAAGTGAGCGCAGTGTTAGATGTGGAAGATCCGATTGCTGATAAATATAACCTTGAAGTGTCTTCACCGGGGTTAGATCGCCCATTATTTACTTTGGCGCAATATACCCGTTATGTGGGACAGGAAATTGTGGTGCATTTGCGTATTCCTGTAGCGGATCGTCGAAAATGGCAAGGTGAATTGGCTAAAATTGAAAATGACATGATTACGTTGATTGTTGATAAACAAGAACAGATTTTGGCGTTTGGCAACATTCAAAAAGCGAACGTTGTTCCGAAATTTTAAATTTAAAGAAGGATAGAAAAAGCATGAGTAAAGAAATTTTATTAGCGGCAGAAGCCGTATCCAATGAGAAATTGCTTCCACGTGAAAAAATTTTTGAAGCGTTGGAAAGCGCTATTGCCCTTTCCACCAAAAAGAAATACGAATATGACGTTGATGTTCGTGTTGCGATTAATACTAAGACCGGTGAGTTTGACACATTCCGTCGTTGGTTAGTGGTGGAAGAAGTGAATAACCCGACAAAAGAAATCACCTTAGAAGCAGCTCGTTTTGAAGACCCTAATGCACAAATTGGTGATTATGTGGAAGATCAAATCGAATCTATCGCCTTTGACCGTATCGCGATGCAAACTGCGCGTCAAGTGATTAGCACTAAAATTCGTGAGGCGGAGCGCAGCAAAATTGTTGATCAATTCCGTTCGAAAGAAGGACAAATTATTACGGCGACCGTGAAGAAAAGTAACCGCGATAGCGTCATTTTAGATGTTAATGGTGAAGACGGTAATAAAGCAGAAGCGGTGATGTTACGTGAAGATATGTTACCGCGTGAAAACTTCCGCCCGGGTGACCGTGTACGCGGTGTGTTATATAAAGTGAGCCCGGAAAGCAAAGGCGCACAATTATTCGTAACACGTGCTAAACCGGAAATGTTAATTGAATTGTTCCGTTTGGAAGTGCCGGAAATTGGTGAAGAATTGATCGAAATTAGAAGTGCAGCACGCGATCCGGGTTCTCGCGCTAAAATTGCGGTGAAGAGCAATGATAAACGTATTGATCCTGTAGGCGCTTGCGTAGGGATGCGTGGAGCTCGTGTTCAAGCGATTACCAATGAGTTAGGCGGTGAACGTGTTGATATCGTGCTTTGGGATGACAACCCGGCACAATTCGTGATCAACGCCATGGCGCCGGCAGATGTGAGTTCTATCGTCGTCGATGAAGATAAACACGCGATGGATATTGCTGTAGAAGAAGCGAATTTGGCGCAAGCCATTGGCCGTAATGGTCAAAACGTACGTTTGGCAACTCAATTAACCGGTTGGGTGTTAAACGTCATGACTACCCAAGACTTAAATGCAAAACACCAAGCGGAAGACGACAAAGTATTGAACTTGTTCATTGATGCCTTGGAGATCGACGAGGAATTTGCACAATTATTAATTGATGAAGGGTTCTCTACGTTAGAAGAATTGGCTTATGTTTCCGTGAGCGAATTAACCGCCATTGATGGTTTGGAAGATGAAGATTTAGTAGAGGAATTGCAAACCCGCGCGAAAAATGCCATTACAGCGAAAGCATTGGTAGAAGAAGAAGCGTTGAAGAAAGCAAAAATTGAAGATCGTTTGTTGAATCTTGAAGGCATGAATCGTCACATCGCCTTTAAATTGGCAGAAAAACAAATCACGACCTTGGAAGATCTTGCTGAGCAAGGCGTTGATGATTTAGCCGACATTGAAGGACTCAGTGCCGAACAAGCTGCAGATTTAATTATGGCAGCGCGAAACATTTGTTGGTTCACTGAGTAATGAAGGAGTGAAAAGATGACAGAAGAATTAAAAAATGCCCCAAAGAAACTGAGCTTACAGCGTAGAACAAAAACGACCGTGAGCGGAACGAGCGCTTCGGGTAAGAGTAAAGAAGTGCAGGTTGAAGTACGTAAAAAACGCGTAATTCCAACAGAAGCTGCACAAAGAGCTGAAGAAGCCGCAAAATTAAAAGCGAAACAGGAAGCTGAGCAAAAAGCAGCGGAAGAAAAAGCGCTAAGAGAAAAAGCCGCCAAAGAGAAAGCGGCGAAAGACAAAGAAGCCGCGGAAAAAGCGAAACAAGCACAAAGTGCGGTTGAAAATAAACCTAAATCGGTTGATCCGGAAAAAGAAAAACGTAAAGCCGAAGAGGCGGAATTACGCCGTAAAGCGGAAGAGTTAGCCCGTCAAAAAGCGGAAGAACAGGCGCGTAAAGCGGCTGAGGAAGCGAAACGTTATGCTGAAGCTGATACGTCAAGTAATGAAAGCGCCTCAGAAGATTATACCGATTACAATTTAAGCTCTCGTTATGCTTTAGAAGCAGAAGATGAAGAAGAACGTCGTAATGAAGGTCGCGGTCGCGGTAAAAATAAAGTCGCTAAAGCGAAAAAAGGCGGACGTGATGATGAAAGCAATAAAAACGAGCGCGAGTCTAACCGCCGTAACCTAAAAGACGGTAAATTCGGCAAAGGTAAAAATGGTAAGAAAGGTGCTGCATTACAACAAGCCTTTACAAAACCTGTTCAGGCGGTGAAAACAGATGTTGTCATTGGTGAAACCATTACCGTTGCAGAATTAGCAAATAAGATGGCGACCAAAGCCACTGAAATCATCAAGGCGATGATGAAAATGGGCGAAATGGTGACCATTAACCAAGTGCTTGACCAAGAAACTGCACAATTAGTGGCAGAAGAGTTAGGGCACAAAGTGATTCTTCGCAATGAAAATGAGCTTGAAGAAGAAGTATTAGGTGATCGCGATATTAATGCTGAAAAAGTAACGCGTGCGCCGGTAGTAACCATTATGGGTCACGTTGACCATGGTAAAACTTCCTTACTTGACTACATTCGTAAAGCGAAAGTGGCAGCCGGCGAGGCGGGTGGTATTACTCAGCACATCGGTGCATACCACGTAGAAATGGATGACGGTAAGATGATTACCTTCCTAGATACGCCGGGACACGCGGCATTTACCTCAATGCGCGCACGTGGTGCGAAAGCAACGGATATCGTCGTTCTTGTGGTTGCCGCAGATGATGGTGTGATGCCTCAAACCATTGAAGCGATCCAGCACGCCAAAGCAGCCGGTGCGCCTTTAGTAGTTGCAGTGAACAAAATCGATAAACCGGAAGCCAACCCGGATCGCGTAGAACAAGAATTGCTTCAACATGAAGTTATTTCTGAAAAATTCGGTGGTGATGTGCAATTCGTACCGGTTTCTGCGAAGAAAGGTATGGGTATCGATGATTTATTAGATGCCATCCTACTTCAATCAGAAGTACTTGAATTAACCGCGGTGAAAGATGGCATGGCAAGTGGTGTTGTGATCGAATCTTACCTTGATAAAGGTCGCGGTCCGGTGGCAACCATTCTTGTTCAATCCGGTACATTACATAAAGGTGATATCGTACTTTGTGGTTTTGAATATGGTCGTGTTCGTGCGATGCGTGATGAAAATGGTCAAGAAATCGAGGAAGCCGGTCCATCTATCCCTGTTGAGGTGTTAGGTCTTTCTGGCGTTCCGGCAGCGGGTGATGAAGCAACTGTGGTTCGTGATGAGAAAAAAGCACGTGAAGTGGCATTACACCGTCAAGGTAAATTCCGTGAAGTGAAACTCGCTCGTCAGCAAAAAGCGAAACTTGAAAATATGTTTAGCAATATGACGGAAGGTGATGTCGCAGAACTTAACATCATTGTGAAAGCAGACGTACAAGGTTCTGTAGAAGCGATTATTCAATCGTTACAAGAGCTTTCTACTGATGAAGTCAAAGTCAAAGTTGTCGGTTCCGGGGTGGGCGGTATTTCTGAAACTGACGCAACGTTAGCCGCAGCCTCCAACGCGATTATCGTTGGCTTTAACGTTCGTGCGGATGCTTCTGCTCGTCGTATTATCGAAGCCGAAAATATCGACCTGCGTTATTACTCCATCATTTATGAACTCTTAAATGATGTGAAAGCAGCGATGAGCGGTATGTTACAACCAGAATTCAAACAAGAAATCATCGGCTTGGCTGAAGTGCGTGATGTGTTTAAACATCCGAAATTCGGCGCCATCGCTGGTTGTATGGTGACCGAGGGTATTGTGAAACGTAACAACCCAATCCGCGTATTACGCGACAATGTGGTGATCTTTGAAGGTGAGTTGGAATCTCTCCGTCGCTTCAAAGACGACGTATCTGAAGTCCGTAACGGTATGGAATGTGGTATCGGCGTGAAGAACTACAATGACGTAAAAGTCGGCGACCAGATTGAGGTGTTCGAAGTCGTTGAGATTAAACGCTCGATTTAATCTTAAAAGAAAGTGCGGTCAAATTTGACCGCACTTTTTGCCTAGGCGAATGCTTTACTCTATGTGATATAACTTGCCCTTTATGGCTGCATAAACGTTCCCAAGGGGAAGAATTATGCCTAACCGCGGGGATACTGACCTGCGGATAATAAAAAGAGAAACAAAATGGCTCGAGAATTCAAACGTAGCGACCGTGTCGCACAAGAAATCCAAAAAGAAATCGCGGTGATTTTACAACGCGAAGTGAAAGATCCACGTATTGGCATGGTGACGGTGTCTGACGTGGAAGTGTCTAGTGATTTGGCTTATGCAAAAGTTTTCGTCACCTTCTTATTTGATCACGATGAACAAGCGATTGCGCAGGGTATGAAAGGCTTGGAAAAAGCTGCACCTTATATTCGCACGCTGTTAGGCAAAGCCATGCGTCTGCGTATCGTGCCGGAGATTCGTTTTATCTATGATCAATCTTTGGTGGAAGGTATGCGTATGTCTAACTTGGTGACCAATGTTGTTCGCGAAGATGAGAAAAAACACGTTGAGGACAAAGACTAATGTCCAAACCGCGTAAACGTGGGCGTGATATTCACGGCGTGTTTTTGTTGGATAAACCGCAAGGTATGTCTTCCAATGACATCATGCAAAAAGTGAAACGTATTTTTCAGGCGAACAAAGCAGGGCATACCGGTGCGTTAGATCCGCTTGCCACCGGAATGTTGCCTATCTGTTTGGGCGAAGCCACCAAGTTTTCGCAGTTTTTGCTAGATGCTGACAAACGTTATTTAGTCACGGCAAAACTGGGAGAACGCACGGACACATCCGATGCAGAAGGACAGATTGTCAAAACCCATGAAGTGAAGGTCAAAACACCTGAAATTTTGACCGCACTTGAACAATTCCGTGGGGATATTTTACAAGTGCCGACCATGTTTTCCGCCTTGAAACACAATGGCAAACCTCTTTATGAATACGCCCGTCAAGGTATTACGGTAGAGCGGGAAGCACGTCCTATTACGATCTTTGAACTGAACTTCATCGAATACAATGCGCCTTATTTAACCCTTGAGGTACATTGTTCCAAAGGAACCTACATTCGTACTTTGGTGGATGATTTAGGAGAGGCATTGGGCTGTGGCGCCCATGTAACTATGTTGCGTCGCACAGCAGTGGCGGATTACCCGACAGAAAAAATGCTAGATTGGCACGCTTTACAAAGCTTGGCAGAACAGCAAGATTTGAGTTTGTTAGATGCCTTATTATTGCCGATGGATACTGCCGTGGCAAAATTGCCGGTGTTAACCTTAAATGAAAGCCAAACACAAGGTATCGGATTTGGTCAACGTATAAAATTCGATAACTCTAACAGGTTGCAAGGACAAGTGCGGTTATTTTCCCATGAAAATTGCTTTCTTGGCGTGGCGGTGATTGATGAAAATAACGTGATTCGTCCACAGCGATTAGTGGTCTATGAATAGAAAGTGCGGTGAAATTTCACCGCATTTTTTATGTTTTATGGTGCGCTCGGTTCTTCGATTTTTTTGCGCCAGTAAGTGGCAAATCTTGGTTTCCCTTTGTTGGTTAACCCGCGGTATTTATAGGTGATGCTTGAGCCGATAGGTGGGGGATTGATGCGATCAGCCAATTTAAATCCGGAACCGATTTTGAATTGACCTCTGTGGTTCTCGCAGGTAATTGAGCCCATAACATTTTCAAATTGCCCTTTGCCGGCATGGTGGGCAATCACCGTGCATTCTTCATCAAGTGCGGTCTTTAATTTAAGAATTTGTGAACTGCGTTTTCTTTCATAAGGTGCATTGGGGTTACGAATCACGATGCCTTCGCCTTTTTGCTGTTCCACTTGTTGTAAAAATTGACGGACATGTTGTGGACTTTCAATAGGAATTTGTTCGATGATTTCAATGTGTTGAGTGGGATGTCCTGCTAAATAGGCCTTTAATGTTGCCAAACGGGCAAATAAATCCCCTTTAGCATCAGGCACATCAAAGACATGTAGTTTTAATGTATGCCAACCCTTATCTTGATAAGCGCGCACGATAGAAGAGATTTCTGCAAATTGATCGCGTTGGCTAAATAATTCGCCATCAATGGCAAACGGCGGAAAATTTTCCAGAAAATAAGCGGGTGGCGTCAGGGGAACGCCTCCTCGAGTAAAAAGCTGTTTGCCGTCCCAATAGCCACGCACACCATCCAATTTTTCACTCATCACCCATCCGGTTACGTTTTGATCTTTATAGTTTTCTAACAACATTAAATCAGGTTTTTCAGCGTAACAATAAACGCTAAAAAAGAGCAGGCTAAAGAAAAGTTTAAAATAGCGCATAAGGAGACCTTGAAATAAAAATTATCCTAAAACAAGGCGTTGAGTCTGGCGAAAAATGTCCGTGACTTTTGTGAACTTGATCGCAAATAAAAGATAAATAGATATAAAAAATGCGCCTGAAGAAGGGCGCATTTTTACAAGGAATTGATTAAAAGTGCGGTGGAAAAACAGAGACATTATTTCTCTTTGAGGTAGCCGATCCACTCTTTCAGTAATTGCATATTTTTTGCCATGGCACCGGCTTGAGGCACAAAGTGCATCATGTTTAATCCGTAACTGTCCGGTGTAATGCCTTCGCCGACGCTTGCCGGCAAGACATCAAAGCCTTGCTGTTGAAACAAGAGTTTTGCCCGTTGCATATGCCATTCATTAGTCACCAGAATGATTTTATGGATGCCTTCTTTTTCTAGTAATTGACGGGTGTATAAGGCATTTTCTTTGGTGGTTAAAGATTTTTCTTCTAGCCATTTCGTCGGCACATTAAAGAACGTCTGTAATTCTTCTGCAGAAACTTTGCCTTCTGAAGCACCGGTTGGGCTGACACCGCTAATCAATAACGGCAGTTGCGTTTCTTTTTGTAAATAAGCCGCGTAACGCAAACGTTCTAGCTGTGTGGCAGAAGACGCAAGCGGTGCATAGAGTTCTTTGCTATCACGCACGCCACCACCTAATAAAACGATGGCTTGAGCCTGTTTATAATCGTTTAAGGTTAAATGATCTTCAGTGACTAAGCTGTCTTTTAAGGTTTGTGCCGTGTAGGGAATGCTGACAAGATAGAGCAGCACAATGCCGAAAAATGCACAAAGGCGGCTTAATATTTTGCATTTAAAGAATGAAAATAAAAGCGAAAATAGCCATAAAATCAAAATATTAAATGGCGGTAGCATCATAGCGGTGATGAGTTTTTTGAGTTCAAACATGACTTCATTCCATTAATCAATGCACAACATCTTATTTTTGTTGAGTATAAAACTCGACAAAATCCAGTTCTTTTGTCCATAAATTGGCGTAGCCGGTGTTTTTGCCGTAAGAGTTATCGCAAACCACGTTTGGGATTTCCAATAAACAGGAAAAAATGTGACCGTGCAGACGCGTCGTGGTGATGTTGTCATAGCTTAAAAAGTTTTTGGCAACGCGTTTTATAATGCGTTTGGTGTATGCTTTCCAAAAGCGATGAACAATATTTTTTAAGCCGGCTAACTGATGACGCTTGGCGAATTTAGCTAAACGCCAAGTAACGGCTAAGACTAAATCGTCTCGTTCAGATAACATATCTTCCCAGTCTTTAATATGACTTTCCGCTGGGAGTTGTGCGATAATATTTTTTTCGATATCACTGGCTTCGATGTCTTTACGCAGGAAATAGAGGGCGTTTCCGCTTTGTGTGTTTTTCGTCGGCAATGTTCCGTACAGTTCATGCGCCATGTCCGGTGATAAATACACGTGGGTCGAAAATTGTGCAAAAGTTTTTGCCGTTCTTTCGTCTCGCGCCAGTAAATGACAATCTGAATGTTGGGTAAAAAGTGCGACGGATTTTTCTAACGTTTCTTGGCTTTTATAGAACAAGGTTTGTGGTAACACAATCACACGGTTGTGGGGAAACGTTTCCACCACCGTTTCGCGAATTTTTTGGTGTTGTGGATAAAGATCACCGAAATTACCCCCGCCGTGGAGCAAAATTGTGGTGTTTGGGGTGATTTTTTGTTTCAGTTCTTCAATGTCCACATCAAATTCACTGCGTTTTAAGGTGACACAAATATTGTGATCCGTAAAAAACTGTTCTGTTCCGTGATAAATCAATAAATCGCCCACGTTTAAATGCAATGGATAATCAAGATAAAAAACATCGTTTTTATCTTGAATTAAATCTGCAATTGGAGCTAACTTGTTTTTTAAATCAATGAGTTGTTGATTCATCTTTTCACTCTTTTTCTTAAATAGCTAAATAAAAAGCCTTTTTCAGTTTTGTTTAATCCCACCATTAAGATGACTGAAATGAGTACGACTTCAAGAAGGAACGCTTCTCCTACAAATTCCAAGAATGAGTAGGTGCGCTGTGTGTCCGAGAAATAAATTAAGCCTAATAATAAGGCGAAAACCAGGCTGATATTTGTTAAGTATGAGACAAATTCTTTGCGATTAAATTTAATTCTTTTGTTAATAAAGTAGAGGCGATAAAGCTGCATGAAAAGTGCGGTGCAGAATTTACCGATAAAGGCATAGACCGGATTGTAGCCTAAGGTAAACAGATAATAGGCAAGCGGCACGGTGCAAAGATCGATAATCGCCAAGATAACGTTGTATTGTTTAATGGTTTTTGAACCGATAGCCAACGCCGTCATCCAGAATGATCCCGCCATGGCACTGATGAGGGAGCAAACAAGCGTGGCTTGTACCAGTTTATCGGTGTACATCGGCACATTATCGCCCAACCAAAATGTAAGTAAGGTATGACTGAAATACAGCACCGGCGCGGATAAAATAGCGATTAAGTAGAAAGAATATTTTGAGGTGCCTAAGATCAACTTTTTATTTCGCTCATAGTCTTTTGCCGCATAGGATTGCACCAGTTGCGGATTAAACGCCACTTGGAAGTTGTTCACAAAACTATATACGGCGGTATCCACTTGCGTCGCAATACCGACCGCCGCATTTGCGGCAACGCCGAAGAACAGGTTGGTCACCATATTCAATCCTTGCGTTGAGCCTACATAAGCGAGTTGTCCCACCAGCATCCAGCCGGAAAAGCTCATCATTTCTTTGGTGGTATGTAAATCTTTCTCAAAATGGAAACGGGTTTCCATGTAGAAAGCCTTGCGTGTGAAACGAAAATAAAGGGTAAACACCAATAGGCTGACACACAACAACAAGAGGCTGTAAGAAATCAGTTTGTCGTAGTGTTCGATATGCATCAAAATAAAGATAGCGGTCAGTTTAAAGGCGGTTTCTGCTAATCCCAGCCAGGCATAAAAAGACATGCGTTCATGGGCGACAATCATGGCGTTAAAAGGCACTTTGATAATTTCAATCAAGGCAATGATCAACGCAACCTGATAAACAAGATTGGCCGCTTGCATACGCCCGGCAGGAATAATTAATTTATGATTAAGGAACCACAGCCCGACAGTTTCTGCCAATAGCACCACAACCAACATAATCAATAAGTGATTGAGAATACTGATGTTAAAGACTTTATTGATGCGCTTGCTGTCGTTTGAGGCTTTTTCTACGTTAATGAAGCGTTGTGTGGTGGCGGTCATGGTGCCATTAAAGAAAGAGAACAAAATCACCACGCCCATGACAATGTTGTAGATCCCGAAATCTTCCACACCCAATACGCGCAACACCACGCGCGAGATATACAGCATCGCGCCCATATTGAACAACATGCGGATGTAAAGAAAGAGGGTGTTTTTAGCAATGGTTTTGTTGGACATCGGGAAAATCGAACTTGTGTTTTTACCGTAAAATAGGTGGGGGATTATAGATTTCTTTAGTATAATCAGCAATCTTTTATGCAACTATTTCGGTTTCCCGCCTACTGACAGACAAACCAGCAGACAATCGATTTTATTGAGATTTTTTATGAAGAAATATTTGATTTCGTTAGATAAGGACGTTCAGCGTCGCGAATTGTTCTTTTCTCAACCTAACACGGCAGATTTTGAGGTGTTTTCCGCGATTAACACCATGCAGAAAGAATGGGATGCATTGGTCGAAGTGTTCAATCCGACAAAGTTTGAGCAACATTATGGGCGCAATGTCACAAAAGGTGAAATAGGCTGTACCTTGAGCCATCTTGAGGTTTATCGCCGAATTGTTGCCGATGAGCACATTGCGGAAACGGATTATGCCTTGGTTTGTGAAGATGATGCTTTGTTTAATGCCGATTTATCGGAAAAAACGACCGCACTTTTAACCCAACAGTGTTCGGCAGATATTGTTCTCATCGGGCAATCTAAAATCGCGACTTTTAATGACGTGGAATTGGAAATCAATTATCCGACAACATTTTCTTTTTTACGTCAAAAAGTCGCGGATGTGACGCTGGCATATCCGTATAAAAGTTATTTTGCCGGCACAGTGGCGTATCTCATTAAAAAATCTGCAGCTCGCCGTTTTCTTGACGTGTTGACACAAGAAAAAGCCTTTTGGTTGGCAGATGATTTCCTATTGTTTGAAACGCAATTTCACCTAAATAACAAGGTGGTACGCCCGTTAATGGCTATTGAAAATCCAACCCTCATGAGCAATTTAGAGGCGATTCGCGGCTCTAAATCCAATAATTTGGCAAAAAAATTATTGAAATACCCGTTAAAGAAACTGTTTGCAATTAAAAAGAATTTAGGAAAATAACGAAAAAAATGACCGCACTTTTTAATCTTTTTTATCTCTACGATCCTTGGTTATTCCATGTGTTACGTATGTCATGGGTAGTCGGGCTGGTCGCCTTCCTCTTTTTGGCATATCGCTATGTTAAAAAGCAACAGGCGCAGGGCATTGTGTTGCCGTTAGACAGTTTGGCGGTGTTGTTCGGCTTAATCGTATTTAGCCTGATTCCATTGCTTATCAACGGCACACGGGATTTCTCCGTGATCGCCATGTATGTGAAATTGCTGATTTTATTTGTGTTTGGCGTGGGCGTTTATAATGCATTTTATGCCCGTCCAAACAGTCAACTCACTGTTGTGAAGGATTTACAGATTGGCGTGATTCTGCAATTTGTATTGGGCTTGTTGGCGTTACTTGGCGTGTCTTGGATCGTGGATTTCTTACTTTCCACAAATGCCTTATTACCCGATCGTTTTTATGGCTCTGAACAAGAGTATCGCTTATATAACGTCACGTCGGCGGCTTTTTTCCAATTAAGTTTGTTCTATTTGATGTTGTTTCATTTCTTGCTGGCGTATAACGCGAAACAGAATACCTTACCGAGCGTGCTGATTTTTTTCATGTTATGTATCGGGCTGATTTCCGGCAGAACCTTCCTCACCATTTCTGTGATCAGCATTTTGGTGTATTTCAAAGTGCGATATCTTCCGGCGTTAATTTCTTTTGCGTTGCTCGTATTGTTACTGGCGTATTTTTTACCGGAAAATCCGTATGTGGCCCATGCACTTGAACCGGTGATTAATTTATTGCACGGAGAAGGCTTTGTGAGTTCTTCAACGGATACGCTGATGAAAAACCATTTGTTTATGCCAACCTTAAAACAATTTATTCAAGGTGACGGCATGTATATGACTGGTGAGTTAGTCGTTGGGCGTTATTACGGTCATACCGATTCCGGCTTTTTGCGCCAAATTCTATATGGTGGCGTGTCTTATGCTTTGGTGTGTTTTGTCGTGACCTTCTATTTTGTGCGCAAGGTGGCGTTAAATTGGTTTGATGATAGTTGGAAATTTACCCTTTCTACGTTGGCGATTTTGTCCCTTTGCAATGTGAAAGCCGATACCTTTGCTTTCCCGGGCATTATGTTTGTGATGTTGATGTTTTTATCGTTGTTCGGTAGCCAAGGGAAACAGCTTGTGTTGTTCAAACAAAAGGAGGCGAACTAATGTTCAGTATCATTGTTCCTTCTTATAATCGAAAAGATGAAATTCCAGTATTATTGGAAAGTTTAACCAAGCAGACTTCATATAATTTTGATGTGGTGATTGTGGATGATTGCTCAAAAGAACCCGTTGAAGTGACACAAGCATATCCATTTGCAGTTAAAGTCATTCGTAACGAAACCAATCAAGGCGCTGCGGAAAGCCGCAATATCGGAGCGCGCTATGCGCAGCAGGCATGGTTGTTATTTTTAGATGATGATGATCGCTTTGCGCCTAATAAATGTGAGATGTTGGCGGAAGTTATTGCTGCGCACGAAGACATTAATTTTATCTACCATCCGGCAAAATGCGAAATGGTGAATGAAGGTTTTAGCTATGTGACCAACCCGATTGAGCCACAAGAGATTAGCGTAGAGCGAATTTTACTGGCGAATAAAATCGGTGGTATGCCGATGATTGGGGTGAAAAAAGATCTGTTTTTAAAAATAGGTGGATTATCCACCGCACTTCGATCTTTGGAAGACTACGATTTCTTGCTGAAATTGTTGCAAGAGCCAAGTTTTAAGCCGTATAAAATCAACGCACCTTTAACCCATTGTACTTTCCATACTAAGCGTTCGAGCGTTTCTACGGATACCACTAATACGCAAAAAGCCATTGAATATATCCGTCAGCATTATGTGAAAACGGAGGCACAGGCGCGCAATTTCAATATTAATGCGAGCTACATTTTGGCGTATCCACATATCATGAATTTATCCCGTAAAGCCGCTTTTTACTATTTTGAGATTTTTAAATTAACGAAAAGTATTAAGCAGCTAGTGATTGCCTTGGTCGTTTTAATTTCCCCCAAATTGGCAATTAATTTGAAACGGTTTATGTGATGTTTGTAGGGACAGGCTTTATGCCTGTCCGATGCCAAAGTTGAATATATAAGGACAGACATAAAGTCTGTCACTACAAAGACAAAGAGAAGAGAGATGAAATTTTCAGTTTTAATGTCCTTATACGTTAAGGAAAATCCACAATATTTAAGAGAATGTTTTGAAAGCCTTGTGGCACAAACCCATCCTGCCGATGAAATCGTCTTAGTGTTTGATGGTGCGGTGACACCGGAACTAGAGGCGGTTGTCACTGAATTCGAAACAAAATTACCCTTAAACTTAGTGAAGTTGCCGAAAAACTTAGGTTTAGGCAAAGCGCTCAATGAAGGTTTAAAACATTGTTCGCATGATTGGGTTTTCCGTATGGATACCGATGATATTTGCGTGCCGGAACGCTTTGAAAAGCAAGTGGCATTTATTGAACAACATCCGGAAACGATTATTTTCGGCGGACAAATTGCTGAGTTTGGTGACAATGTTAACGACATTGTGGCATATCGCAACGTGCCTATAACGGCACAAGACATTGTGAAATTTACGCAAAAGCGTTGTCCATTCAATCACATGACCGTGGCGTATCAAAAAAGTGCGGTCATAAATTGTGGCGGATATGAAGATCTGCAAGAAGATTATTATTTGTGGATTAAGCTTGTGGCACAAGGTCAAAAAGTGGCGAATTTGCCGGATATTTTGGTGTACGCCCGGGTTGGTAACGGCATGGTAGGACGTCGTCGTGGTTTAAATCAAGCCAAAGCAGAGTGGCGTTTGTTTAAATTGAAATATCGTTTAGGTATCCAAGGATTATTTTCCGGCTTGTTTACGTTTGCTTTGCGTTCCGGGGCACGATTGTTGCCAACATCCTTATTGAAAAGCCTTTATCATGCGTTCTTGAGAAAATAGCCCATGACGTTTACCTCATTTTTAAAAACATCCGTTATTTTCACCGCACTTTTTGTGGCAGGTTGTTCTTCTCATAGCCCCTCTTCAAGTGGAGGAACTCATGGTATTCACGCTGTTGCAGCAAGCGAGGTTTATAGCAAGCCTCGCACATTAGAGAACTTTAATGATTATGTGAATTTCTTGAAAGGCAAAGCCGCTGCAGAAGGGGTTTCTGTGGAGGTATTGAATGCACAAAATAACATTAACTACATCCAAAAATCCGTGGATTTGGACGATCAACAAGCGGGACGAATTCGTAAACGCGATCCTAATACGCCGCGGGTGATAAACCCGAATGGCACGACCAATTACTTAAATCGCGTATTAACCGAAAATAAAGTAGAGACGGCTTCTGCACGTTATTGGGAGCAACTGCCACAACTGGAAAAGGCGAGCCAGACATTTGGGGTCCCGAAAAATTATTTAATGGCATTGTGGGGCATGGAAAGCAGTTTTGGCTATTATCAAGGCAGTTATGATGTGTTGTCCGTATTGGCCACGTTGGCTTTTGATGGACGTCGTGAAGCGTTATTCAGTAAAGAATTTATTGCGGCCATGAAAATGCTGCAACGGGATCATATTCAGCGCCACAAAATGCGGGGATCATGGGCAGGTGCTATGGGGCAAACCCAATTTATGCCAAGTTCCTATTTACGTTATGCCGCGGATGGAAACGGAGACGGTGAGAAAAACATTTGGACGGAACACTATGATGTGTTTGCCTCTATTGCCAATTATTTGCACACCGAGGGCTGGAACCCGAATTTGCCTTGGGGCATTGAAGTCACGGTGAACCAGCCGATCGATATGAGCTTATCCGGCATTGAAGAAGGCAAACAACGCAGTTTAGCCGACTGGCAGAAACAGGGCGTAATGGCCAAATTTCACACATCAGAAACGCAGCAAAAATTGACCGCACTTTCTCAAACGGATCTGTGGTTGGTGAGACCGGATCGTGAATTGGGTCGGGCGTTTTTAGTGTCAAACAACTATCGCACGCTATTGCATTGGAACAAGTCGAATTATTTCGCCGTGAGTATCGGTATGTTTGCTGATAGAATTCAGCAGCGCATGGGCAACTGAATAAGAGAAATTAAGGAATTAACATGAAAGTCATGTCATTTAACATCAATGGATTAAGAGCAAGACCACATCAATTAGAAGAAATCATCGATAAATATCAACCGGATGTACTCGGCTTGCAAGAAATTAAAGTGGCAGATGAAGTCTTCCCTTATGAGTTGGTGGATCATCTTGGCTATCACGTCAACCATTTTGGCCAAAAAGGACATTATGGCGTTGCCTTATTGAGTAAACAGGCGCCGTTATTGGTGAGAAAAGGTTTCCCAACTGATGATGAAGAAGCCCAAAAACGCATTATCATGATTGACTTAGACACGCCATTTGGGCAATTAACGGTGATTAACGGCTATTTCCCACAAGGTGAAAGCCGTGAACATCCAACCAAATTCCCGGCAAAACAAAAATTCTATGCGGATTTACAGCGCTATTTGGAACAAGATCATAATGCACAAAACCCGGTGATTATTATGGGCGATATGAACATCAGCCCGTCTGATTTGGACATTGGTATCGGCGAAGAAAATCGTAAACGCTGGTTGCGCACCGGTAAATGTTCCTTCTTGCCGGAAGAGCGCGAATGGTATCAGCGTTTATATGCATATGGTTTAGAAGACACCTTCCGTTATTTGAACCCGACGGTAAACGATAAATTCTCATGGTTTGACTACCGTTCCAAAGGATTTGATGATAATCGCGGTTTACGCATTGACCATATTTTGGCAAATAAAGCATTGGCAGCGCATTGCGTGGATACCGGGATTGCGCTTGATATTCGTGCCATGGACAAACCATCGGATCACGCACCGATTTGGGCGGAGTTTAAATAATGCCGTTAAAAAATCCTGAACAAAATTGGCAAAATTACCGTACCTTAATTAACGGCAACATGGCTTCGTGTACCGTTAATTTAGATATTTTTGAACAATTTACCCCTGATAAATTCAATAAAATCGTGCAGGTTTCATTGCCTTATGAAGCGGATGAAAATACGATGCCAACGTTAGATGAACATCATCGGGTGGTGAAGGAATTATTCAAAATTTTGGTGCAGGCTTCCGCATTGCCAGAGCTACTTTATGCCGGACATATTTTTACTGAAGGGCATTTAAAGCTTTATTTTTATTGCGATGAAACCACCGCACTTTTCGATGTACTCGACCAGTTTAAGGAAGACATTGAAGAGATTACGGTGCAAGATGATCCGAATTGGGATACTTATTTTGATTTTTTATTGCCATCACCATTGGAAATGAAACTTAATGTCACGGAAGAAATTTTAGATATGTTGCTACAAAATGGCAGAGATTTAGCGGATAACTATCTTGTTGAACATACGTTCCAGTTTGCAGAAGAACAGCAGATGTTCCAATTTATGGAAGCTGTCAATCTTGGCGATCTTTCCTTTCATTCTATGAGTTATAGCAGTGCGCCGCTGATTTTCGAAGATGAAGACGATAAAGACGGGTTTTATATCGTCAAAATAGAGCAGGAAATGACATTGGATAACGATGATATTTTCCGTTATGTAGAGCAGTTTGAACGCTTGGCAGAAAAATTTTCCGGTGAGTATGTAGGCTGGGAAAGCGATACGATTAATCAGGTGAAAGCGAATTAATCCTCTATGAAAATTCTTGTCACCGGCGGTGCCGGATTTATTGGTTCAGCGTTTATTCGTCATAGTATTTATCATACGCGAGATCAGATTGTGAATTTGGATAAATTGACCTATGCCGGCAATCTTGAGTCGTTGCATGAGGTAGCGACTAATCCGCGTTATGCTTTTGAACTGGCCGATATTTGTGATATGCAAGCGGTTCAACGCATTTTAAAAGAACATCAGCCTGATTGTGTGGTGCATTTTGCAGCAGAAAGCCATGTGGATCGTTCTATTTATGGTGCGGCGGCGTTTATTCAAACCAATATTGTTGGTACCTATATGCTGTTGGAAGCTGTACGTGATTATTACCAACAGCTGCCAAGCGAGAAGAAAAAGATATTCCGTTTTTTACATATTTCGACAGACGAAGTTTATGGTGATGTGGCAGGGACGTCAGATTTGTCTTCAGAAACTTCAGCTTATGCGCCAAGTAGCCCTTATTCAGCCTCAAAAGCTTCATCGGATCATTTGGTTCGTGCTTGGCACCGCACTTATGGACTGCCGATAATCATCACGCATTGCGCGAATAATTATGGACCTTACCAATATCCGGAAAAATTGATTCCGGTGATGATTTTAAATGCATTAAGTGGAGAGCCGTTGCTGATTTATGGCAATGGGCAGCAAATTCGAGATTGGCTATACGTTGAGGATCATGTTCAGGCGCTGTATCTTGTTCTTCAGCAAGGGCGTATTGGGGAAAGCTACAATATCAGCGCGCATTGTGAAAAAACGAATCGAGAAATTGTACAGGTACTTTGCGATATTTTGGAGGAATTGGTTCCCAATAAGCCTCAGGGAATAAAACGTTATCAAGATCTTATTGTGCATACGGCTGACCGTCCCGGACATGATGTGCGTTATGCACTTGATGCCACAAAAATTCGTCAAGAATTGCATTGGCAGCCACAAGCGGATTTTATGGGGGCGATGCGTAGCACCGTTCAATGGTATCTAGCACATCTTGATTGGTGTGCAAAAGTGCGGTCGTAAAATTCGATAAAAATGCAAGGATGGATTTTATAAAATGAAAAAACGCAGAAGTTGGTTCTGCGTTTTTTTATGTTTATTTTTCAGCGGATGAGTCACAGAAAAAGCCGTGTAATAATTTGATCATTTCAACGACTTTGGGATCGTTAATGTAATACACACGTTCCCGATGTTTGACATCGCTTGCCACTAAGCCAGCTTTACGCAAAAGAGCGAGTTGGTTGGACATAGCCGCTTGTGGCATGTTCATTTTGACGGTTAATTCGGTGACGTTATACCGTTGCTCACGTAAACAGCACAAAATGGCTAAGCGATTCGGATTGGCTAACAATTTTAAGAAGTTGCTGGCTTCGTTACTTTTTTCCAATATATCTTTCATCAGATTTTATTTCGTCTTCACTCATTATGGATAGGGGCGCGTATTCTACACACCTTGCCTTGTGAAACCAATAACCGAACCGTTTTTTTCCGCTATTTTATGATCTAATCGACTATTTTCGATTCCATGGCATACGCGCGAGGAGTTTCGCCATGCCACAAAAACCGCTGATTCCGGCAAACGTGAGCCCTGCACCGACAAACGCTGGTAGCCAATAAAAATAAGGTGAAACTGACCACCCTAATACTGAGCCTAGTAAAATCAAGCTTCCTGCGGCAATTTGAACTTGACGCATAATATCAATGGGTTGTGAGGGATTAAATTTCGTGGCCAATCCGGCATTTTTCCAGCCGTTTATTCCGTCTTCAAGCAAGTACACTTCACAATGACTCTCCTGTACCAGTTGCTTGAAAAACTCAGACTGGCTACAGGTTCTTGCGCCGGATTTACAGTGGAAAATAAGGCAACTTCCTTGTTTTAGAGTTTCGTTCAATCCTTGACGTTGTAATTCAGAAAGAGGCTGTAAAACTGAACCTTCAATGTGTTCACGGCGATACTCTTCAGGTTGACGAATGTCGATTAATAATGCCCCGGAGGCTAACTTATCTTTTGCTTCTAGAGCAGAAATAATGGAAATGGTCATAGTATTTTTGTGCTTTCCTCAAAATAGGTAAACACTCGGCATTTCTACCGAGTGAAAATGATGTGTTAATGAATTATTTTTTTAATGGACAGGTGTTGATGCCAAGTAGTGAATAAAGACCGCAGCGTGAGAATAGTCCGGTTAATAACGGAACAACACCAATCCAGCCCCACCAACCGATAATGTTCGTTAAGGTCAAGGCAATGAGAACGATGCCTAGAACGATTCGAATAACTTTATCCATACCACCAACATTTGGGTTCATATTTGTCTCCTTAAGTTTGAATTAATAGTTAACAAAGAGTTAACATATAAAAATAGTATTATATGATGTAATGCTTTGTCAAAACTTTTCTATTTATTTGGCATCATTTTTTATCACGACAAATAAAGGAAAGAGATTAAAACAGAGAAAATGTTCGTTTGCTGTGCTGAAAATAATGAAAAAACAGACCACACTTTACTCATTCTATCTAAAGTGCGGTCTGTTTCTTTGCTGTTTTTTTTTAGGGGATTTACAGGGAAGAAACTACATCGTCTAAACTGAGTGCTTTTTTCTCTCTTTCTAATTTTTCTTCACCGGAACCTAACATAATAAAACCGATAATTTTATCTTGCGCTTCACATCGGAAAGCGTTGCGTAGTGCCGAACCCTCTAGCCAAGGGCCGCTGATCCAAACGTTTTTAAAGCCTAACGCGTTGGCGGCAAGTTGCATCGCATAAGTGGCGCAACCGGCGCAGAGAAGTTGTTCCCATTCCGGCACTTTCTTGATGGTCGGATCTAATTTCGCGATGACACCGATAACCATTGGTGCGCGACCGGCAAGGTTTTCAGCTTTTTTCAAACGTTCTTCACCCAAATTGAGTTCATGCACCGCACTTTTTAACAAATCGCCGAAGGTGGCCATTTTTTCTTTTTCGATAACAACAAAACGGTAAGGTTGTAATTTACCGTGATCCGGTGCCCGCAAGGCAGCTTGAAAGATTTGGTTTAATTGCTGTTCATTTGGTGCCGGTTCATTGAGTTTTTTTTGTGAACTGCGTTCAGTGAGGAGTTGTAATGCATCCATTTTCGCTTCCTTTTTATGGGGGGGAATAAAGTGCGGTGGATTATAGCACAGTTTTTAAAACAGGCTTTTCTCTAGGTTTATTCAGACGTAGGTTTATGGTATTTTAAACGCCATTTTGTTGATTTTTCGAGGTTATATGAAATTTATCGTCTCTTTGGTGAAGTTTGCCTGGCGCATCCTTAATTTTATTCGTGATTTAGTCATGAATATCGTTTTCTTGATTTTTGTTTTATTGGCACTTTCCGTTTTTACCCTAATTGTTGGGGCGGATAAACAGGAAAAAGTCGTGTTAAAAGGCGATCAAGGGGCTTTGTTATTACAACTGGATGGCTATTTGGCAGATAATCGCGATGATCAAAGTAGTTTCAAAAGCATGCTAAAAGAATTAGATAACCAACGTATTACACAACAATATTCGACTTTTGATGTCATTTATGCCATTGATGCCGCGGCACAGGATGACAAAGTGAAAGGCTTGGTGTTGGATCTCAATTATTTTCAAGGAGGCGATTTGCCATCTCTTGAATATGTCGGTGAAGCGATTGAGAATTTCAAAGATAGCGGTAAACAAGTGATCGCCTATTCGGACAGCTACAACCAATCTCAATATTTTCTTGCCAGTTATGCCGATGAAATTTACATGAATCCTATCGGCAGCGTGTCTATTGAGGGCTTGGAACAGGAAACGCTGTATTACAAAGAGATGCTGGATAAATTAGACGTGAACCCGCATGTGTTCCGTGTGGGCACCTATAAATCAGCCGTTGAGCCGTTTTTGCGTAATGATATGTCGCCTGAAGCACGGGCTAATTTACAACGTTGGTTAAACACCATGTGGGAGAATTACACGGCACAAGTGGCCATCAATCGGGACATTCCGAAAGCGCTTGTAGCGCCGACGGCAAATACCTATTTAACTGAGTTGAAGGCCTTGAAAGGCGACAGTACGGCATATGCGGTAAAACGTAAATTAATTACTGATGTGTTGGATCGTTTTGATTTAAATAAAAAATTGACCGCACTTTTTGGTGAGGACAAAGACCATCAGCCAAAAACCGTGGATTTTGAAACTTATTTAGCCTCTTTACCGGATCGTTTAATCGGCGAAACAGACAATAAAATTGCTGTAGTGAACGTCGAGGGTGCGATTGTGGACGGCGAAAGTGATGAAGAAAACGCCGGTGGCGATACCATTGCGACGTTATTACGTCAGGCGCACGATGATAAAGACGTAAAAGGTGTGGTATTGCGTGTCAATAGCCCGGGCGGTAGTGCTTTTGCTTCTGAAATCATTCGTCAGGAAGTAACGCATTTACAGAAAGCCGGTAAGCCGGTGGTGGTTTCCATGGGAGGCATGGCGGCGTCTGGCGGTTATTGGATTTCTTCCACGGCGGATTATATTGTGGCAGATAAAAACACGATTACCGGCTCTATCGGTATTTTTGCCGTGTTGCCAACTTTTGAGAACACCATTAAAAAAATTGGTGTTTCTGCCGATGGCGTGAAAACGTCCGATTTGGCGTTAGGTTCTCTTTTAAGTCCGTTGTCCGCTGAATTAAATGATGTATTACAGCTGGAAATTGAACATGGTTACGATCAATTCTTAACTAAAGTGAGCGAGGGGCGCCATTTAACTAAAGCACAAGTGGATAAGGTGGCACAAGGTCAAGTTTGGCTTGGGTCCGAAGCGTTAGCGCATAAATTGGTGGATGAGTTAGGTAATCTTGATACCGCTATAGGAAAAGCCATGGAATTGGTGAATGAAAGACGCGCGGAGCAAGAGAAAATTGATGAAAGTCGTTTCTCTGTGGAATGGATGGTGGATGATGAGCGCACGTTGATTAAGAAAATCATGCGCGATTTCAAAGGTGAAGGTCGTCTTTGGTTACAGCGGGTGATGGCAGAAACTATCGGATTACCAAAAGAAATGACACAGTTTAAAAAACAACTTGGTTTGTTAAATACGTTTAACGATCCGAAAGGGCAATATTTATATTGCTTAACCTGCGGTTCTGTGAAATAAAAGTGCGGTCGGTTTTTCGGGTGTTTTTAGCGGAGATAAGATGGAACAGTTAGCAGAGTTAAGAGCGCAAATTGATCAATTAGATCAAGAATTGCTACAGCTTTTGGCAAAGCGCTTGGATGTGGTACATAAAGTCGGTGAAGTTAAACAACGACATGGCCTGCCTATTTATGTGCCGCAGCGGGAAATCGAAATGCTGCAACGAAAACGTGAAGCGGCTGAGCAACTTGGACTGTCGCCGGATTTAATCGAAGACATTTTGCGCCGTATTATGCGTGAGTCTTATGTCAGTGAAAATCGTTTCGGCTTTAAAACCGTAAATCCCACAATTCGCAAAATTGTTATTGTGGGGGGACGAGGCAAACTTGGGCGTTTGTTTGGTCGTTACTTGCAAGGTTCCGGTTATCCTGTTGTGGCGTTGGAACAAGAGGATTGGCCTCAGGCAGAGAACATTTTGCAAGAGGCGGATGTCGTGATTGTTTCCGTGCCTATCGCCAATACGCCGGAAGTGATTGAACGTCTTAAGCCCTATCTCACCGAAAATATGTTGTTGGCGGATTTAACCTCTGTGAAACGAGTGCCGTTACAAAAAATGCTGGAAGTGCATCAAGGTGCTGTGGTGGGGTTACACCCGATGTTTGGGCCGGATATCGCCAGCATGGCAAAACAAGTGGTGGCATGTTGTGACGGGCGTTTTAGTGAACGTTATCAGTGGTTGTTACAACAAATTCAAATTTGGGGTGCCAAAATCTACCCAGTAGATGCCGCGGAACATGATCACCACATGACCTATATTCAGGCGTTGCGCCACTTTTCGACGTTTGTATATGGTTTGTATTTATCGCAACAGCCGGTGGAATTGGAAAAATTATTAGCTTTGTCTTCGCCGATTTACCGTTTGGAGCTGGCAATGGTCGGACGTCTGTTTGCACAGGATGCAGCATTATATGCTGACATTATTGCGGATAAACCGGAAAACTTAGCGGTGATTGAACATCTGAAAAATAGTTATGAAGTCGGCTTTGATTTTTTCAAAAACCATGATCGTCAAGGCTTTATTGATCAATTCAATCAAATTCGCGACTGGTTCGGTGATTATTCAGAACAATTTTTACAGGAAAGCCGTCAATTATTACAGCAAGCCAGTGACGCAAGAAATGTTTAATAGTACGGTACAAAGCGTTATCCTGCAGGCGCTTAAACTGCTATAATACGCCGCAATTTTACTCGGAGACTGAAAACAGATGAGCCAATTTTTTTATATCCATTCGGAAAATCCGCAGGTGCGTTTAATCAATCAAGCGGTTGAAATTTTACGTAATGGCGGCGTGATCGTGTATCCTACCGATTCCGGCTATGCGTTGGGTTGCATGATTGGGGATAAGCATGCGATGGATCGTATCGTGCAAATTCGCCAATTACCGGAAGGGCATAATTTTACTTTGGTGTGCAGTGATTTATCGGAGTTATCCAATTATTCTTTGGTGACGAATTCTGCTTATCGCTTGATCAAAAACAACACGCCGGGACGTTACACTTTTATTTTAACGGCAACCAAAGAATTACCGCGCCGTTTAATGACGTCCAAACGAAAAACCATCGGGATTCGTGTGCCGGATAATCAAATTGCCTTGGATTTATTGAAGGCATTGGGTGAGCCGATTTTATCTTGTTCTTTAATGTTGCCAAACGAAGAACATATTACCCAATCAGATCCGGAAGAAATTCGAGACCGCTTAGAACATCAAGTGGATTTAATTATTCACGGCGGTTATTTAGGGCAAGAACCGACCACCGTCGTTGATTTAACAACGGAAACACCGGTGATTTTGCGGGAAGGCAGTGGTTCGGTCGCTCCGTTTATTTAAACCTATTTTTGAAAAAGACGCTTGGGAAAGCGACAACGAGGATTTATGAAACCCACAACACAAAAACGCGGTCAAAATCGACCGCACTTTACACAAAATAACAAACCTGCCGTAGCAAAAAATCGTCCAACCTCAGTAAAGCCAAACGGAAAAAATGAGACGAAAGCAACTCCAGCCGAAGGCGAGAAGTTACAAAAAGTATTAGCTCGAGCTGGGCAAGGTTCCCGTCGTGAAATCGAAAGCATTATTGCGGAAAATCGAGTCAGTGTGGATGGTAAAATCGCAACGCTAGGTGATCGAATTAACGTGAATTCCAGTGTGAAAGTGCGTATTGATGGTAATTTGATTAATCTGACACAGGCGCAGAAAGAAGTGTGTCGTGTATTGATGTATTACAAACCGGAAGGTGAGCTTTGTACCCGACATGATCCGGAAGGGCGCGCTACCGTGTTTGATCGTTTGCCGCGCTTAACCGGTGCTCGTTGGATTGCAGTTGGACGCTTAGATATTAATACATCGGGTTTATTGTTATTCACAACGGACGGTGAATTGGCGAATCGTTTAATGCATCCAAGCCGCGAAGTGGAGCGAGAGTATTCTGTTCGCGTGTTTGGTGCAGTAGATGACGCTATGTTGAATCGCTTAAAGAAAGGCGTTCAATTAGAAGACGGCCCGGCAAATTTTAAAGAGATTAAATTTGTTGGCGGGGTGGGGATGAATCAATGGTTTGATGTGACCTTAATGGAAGGACGTAATCGTGAAGTGCGTCGTTTATGGGAATCGCAAGGCATCCAAGTGAGTCGCTTGATTCGTATTCGTTATGGCAATATTAAATTGATGAAGAATTTGCCACGTGGTGGCTGGCAGGAGATGGAACTGGCAGATGTGAATTATTTACGTGAATTGGTCGGTTTACCACCGGAAACCGAAACCAAATTAGACATGAATAAGCAACGACGTAAGCCAAAGACAGGGAAAATCCGTAAGGCAGTTAAACGTTATTCAGAATTAAGTAAACGTTATAAAAAATAACCGCACTTTACGGTTGTCATTAAAAGGAGAATTTATGAAATTTCAACAGCTTCGCTATATTGTTGAAGTCGCTAATCAAAATATGAATATCACAGAAGCGGCTAATGTTCTATTTACATCGCAACCGGGCATCAGTAAACAGGTGCGCTTGTTGGAAAATGAACTTGGTGTGGAAATCTTTGAGCGTAATGGTAAACACATCAAAGGATTAACGCCACCAGGGAAAAAAATTGTGGCGATTTCCCGTGAGATTATGCTGAAAATGCAAGGCATTCGTTCCGTTGCCGATGAATATACCAAGCCTGAACAGGGAGTATTGCGTATTGCAACGACAAACACACAAGCACGTTATATCTTACCGGCAGTAGTAGAAAAATTCTCTCAGCGTTATCCCAATGTAAGTTTGCATATTCATCAAGGTTCGCCTACACAAATTTATGATGCGTTGATGTCTGACGAAGTGGATTTAGCCATTACTACCGAAGCACAATATCTCTTTGATGATGTGGTATTGCTGCCGTGTTATTTATGGAATCGCTCCGTGATTGTGAAACCCGATCATCCTTTAGCTCAATGCGAACATCTTACAATTGAAGAGTTGGGGAAATATCCTTTAATTACCTATACCTTCGGTTTTACTGGCGCATCTGATTTGGATTATGCTTTTAATAGTGCGGGGATTTTGCCAAACATTGTGTTTACTGCAACGGATGCGGATATTATCAAAACCTATGTACGCATGGGCTTAGGCGTCGGGATTATGGCTTCTATGGCACATACATCGGCAGATAAGGATTTAGTGGCTATCAAAGCAGATCATTTATTCCGTCCAAGCATGACACAAATTGCATTTAAGAATGGTGCATTCTTACGAAATTATATGTATGACTTTATTAATTATTTTTCACCGCACTTGACTCGAACCAATGTCGAAAAAGCCGAGATGTTGCATGATAACAGCGACGTGAAAAAGTTATTTAGTAATGTCACGTTAGAAGTATTGTAATCTTAACGCATTTATTTTTATTAACACTGATATAGGAAGCAAGATGTCCAATTTACAACAAATTATTGAAAACGCCTTTGAAAAACGTGCGGAAATCACACCGAAAACTGTTGATGCACAAACTCGCGCAGCCATTGAAGAAGTGATTGAAGGCTTAGACTGCGGTAAATATCGCGTAGCAGAAAAAATTGATGGCGAATGGGTGACTCACCAATGGTTAAAGAAAGCGGTATTGCTTTCTTTCCGTATCAATGAAAATCAGATCATTGACGGTGCAGAAACTAAATACTACGACAAAGTTGCCTTAAAATTTGCCGATTACACGGAAGAACGTTTCCAACAAGAAGGTTTCCGTGTAGTGCCTTCTGCTACCGTTCGTAAAGGGGCATATATTGCTAAAAACACAGTGTTAATGCCATCTTATGTGAATATTGGTGCGTATGTGGGCGAAGGAACAATGGTGGATACTTGGGCAACAGTCGGTTCTTGCGCACAAATCGGTAAAAACGTGCACTTATCCGGTGGGGTAGGGATCGGTGGAGTGTTAGAGCCATTACAAGCTAACCCAACTATTATTGGTGATAACTGCTTTATCGGTGCACGTTCCGAAGTTGTTGAAGGCGTTATCGTTGAAGATGGTTGCGTGATTTCCATGGGGGTCTTTATTGGTCAATCCACTAAAATTTACGATCGTGAAACCGGCGAAATTCACTATGGTCGTGTACCGGCTGGTTCTGTTGTTGTTTCCGGTAGCCTTCCGTCAAAATGCGGTAAATACAGCCTTTACTGTGCCGTTATCGTGAAAAAAGTGGATGCCAAAACGCTAGGAAAAGTCGGTATCAACGAATTATTACGTTCCATTGAAGAATAATTAAAAACGCAATAAAAAAAGACCGCACTTTATATCGCAAAGTGTGGTCTTTTTCTTTTCTAAATCGGCAAACTATTTCTTTCTTGCCAACATGGTCACAAACTTCATTTTATAGCGATTGCCGTTTTCATCGGTTTTGTGCAGTTCACCCATGTTTTCGTTGTATTCCAAGAATTCCCAATCTTTGTAGTATTCTTTCAATTCATTTTCACCAAAGGTGAAAGAGAAGGGTACCGGGCAAGGCACTTCCGGTGTGGACATGGCGGCCACGATTAAATTGTAACCACCCGGATTGGTGTGGTTTTGTATGTTTTCAAGAATTGCCGGTACTCGGGTACGATCGAGGAACATAAAGACCACAGTCGACAAAATAAAATCATAGTTTTCTTGAATGTTTGCATCGTTGATATTGTAAAGTGCGGTCTGAATTTTCAGATTTTCTTTCTCTTTAGTCTCGTTTAAAAATTGGAGACTGTTTTCATTGTGATCCCAAGAAGTTACATCATAGCCGAGTAAACTCAAATAGAGGGAGTTACGCCCTTGTCCACAACCTAAATCTAACACCTTACATGGTTTGATAATTTTAGCCGCATTGACCACATCGCCGTGCGTGGCGGTCATATTGTATTTTTTGCTGAAGTAGTCTTCCTTGGTGCAATAAAATTCAAGGAAACATTCCAAATCATCGGAAAGGGCTTCGACACGATGCCAAAGTTGAGGCTCAACGAAAGGTGTTTCATCTTGTGGGGTGAAAATGTGTTCGCTCACAATATTGCCATTTTCCGTTAATACATAAAATTTGAGTTTGCCCTTTAAGACGGTGAGTTTTCCCCAAGTGCCGACTTTGGTGTTGTGCTTTTCTTGAAACATTTTTGGCAAGCTGTCTTTGGTCCAAACCGGCATTTTTTTGTAACAAATAAGTTCGTTTTGCATTTTTTATCTCCAAATTTTTATGTGATATAAATAGTTGAGTCTAATGGTAGGTTAATTGGGCAAAATACGCAATATTTAATTCTTTTTTTCAATGGCTAATACGTGATGACGATCACCTATTTTAGAAAGTGCGGTGGTTTTTTTAGGTGTTTTTTTGGGTGTTGAAGATTGTCGAGTAAATTTATGTATAAATGGTTATTTAAAAGAGCTCGGCAATCAGATATTTTCCGCTGCAGAGATAAAAATCACTATCATTCTTTCAAAAAATCTAATAAGATTTACATTATTTGTTAAAAATTTGTAATGTATGTTTTTTGTACAGCTTACATAGGGGTTTTGACAAATTAAACCATTTTTAGTTATCAATTCGTTGTTTAATTGCTACCAAAAGTAGCGTTAAACGTACTTCTAACTTAACAAAATAAGGAAAAAACTATGTCAGAATTGTTAAAAAATGACGTAGATCCGATCGAGACTAACGATTGGTTGGCAGCAATTGATTCGTTAATTCGTGAGGAAGGCATTGAGCGCGCTCAGTTCATTATCGATCAAGTTATGCAACAAGCTCGCGCCGGTGGCGTTTCTTTACCTAGTGGGATCACAACCGATTATGTGAATACCATTCCAGTTTCCGAGCAACCGGCTTATCCGGGCAATTTAGAGATTGAACGTCGCATTCGTTCTTATGTTCGTTGGAATGCCGTGATGATGGTATTACGCGGACAGAAAAAAGACCTTGATTTAGGTGGACACTTATCCACTTTCCAATCTGCGGCAACCATGTATGAAGTCGGTTTTAACCATTTCTTCAAAGCGGCAACAGAGAAAAACGGCGGTGACTTAGTCTTCTTCCAAGGCCACGCGGCGCCGGGGATGTATGCTCGTGCTTTCCTAGAAGGACGTTTAACAGAAGAGCAATTAAACAACTTCCGTCAAGAAGTGGATGGCAAAGGTTTATCTTCTTACCCTCACCCGAAATTAATGCCTGATTTCTGGCAATTCTCAACCGTTTCTATGGGTTTAGGCCCGGTGAACGCCATTTATCAAGCCCGTTTCTTAAAATACTTACACAATCGTGGTTTGAAAGACACTGCTGATCAAAAAGTGTATGCGTTCTTAGGCGATGGCGAGATGGATGAAATTGAATCTAAAGGTGCATTAACTTTCGCCGCTCGCGAACATTTAGATAACTTAATTTTCGTCATTTCCTGTAACTTACAACGCTTAGACGGTCCGGTAAACGGTAACGGTAAAATCGTTCAAGAATTAGAAGGTTTATTCGTGGGCGCCGGTTGGGAAGTGATCAAAGTCATGTGGGGTAGTCGTTGGGATAAATTATTTGCCAAAGACACCACAGGTAAACTCACCCAATTAATGATGGAAGTGGTTGATGGTGACTACTTAACATTCAAATCTAAAGACGGTGCTTACGTACGTGAACACTTCTTCGGTCGTTACCCAGAAACCGCTGCATTAGTTGCTGATATGACTGATGATGAAATTTGGGCGTTACAACGTGGCGGTCATGATCCGCTTAAAGTGTTTGCTGCATTCAAGAAAGCACAAAATGCCGGTAAACCGGTTGTTATCTTAGTGCAATCTGTGAAAGGCTATAAAATTGCGGAAGCAGAAAGTAAAAACACCGCACATCAATCCAAAAAAATGTCTGCTGACAGTATCAAAGCTTACCGCGACTACTTCCATATTCCAGTGAAAGATGAAGATTTGGAAAGCTTGCCGTACGTCACCTTCCCAGAAGGTTCCGAAGAGTACAAATACTTGCATGAACATCGTAAAGCATTGCAAGGTTATGTGCCTGCACGTCAACCGAAATTTACCGTGGACTTCAAAGCACCTGAGCTTTCAGAATTCTCTGCGTTGTTAGAAGCGCAACCACGTCCGATTTCAACTACAATGGCATTCGTTCGTTTCTTGAATACGTTATTAAAAGACAAAAATGTGGGTCAACACATTGTGCCAATCGTGGCAGACGAAGCGCGTACTTTCGGTATGGAAGGATTATTCCGCCAAATCGGTATTTACAACCCGCACGGTCAAAATTATATCCCATCCGACCGCGATTTAGTGGCTTACTACCGTGAGGCGAAAGATGGCCAAGTATTACAAGAAGGTATCAACGAATTAGGTGCAACGTCTTCTTGGTTAGCAGCGGCAACCTCTTACTCCATCAGTAATGTACCGATGATTCCATTCTTCATCTATTACTCTATGTTTGGTTTCCAACGTGTTGGTGACTTGATGTGGGCAGCAGGTGACCAATTGGCACGCGGCTTTATGATTGGGGGAACTTCCGGTCGTACAACATTAAACGGTGAAGGTTTACAACACGAAGATGGCCATAGCCATATTCAATCTTTAACGATTCCGAACTGTGTCTCTTATGACCCGGCATTCGCTTATGAAGTGGCGGTTATCATGCAAGACGGTATTAACCGTATGTATGGTGAAAAACAAGAAAATGTGTTCTATTACATCACCACATTAAACGAAATTTACGATCAACCAGCAATGCCTGCAGGCTCAGAAGAAGGTATTCGTAAAGGTCTTTATAAATTTGAACGCGTACAAGGAAAAGGTAAAGGCGAAGTGCAATTACTTGGTTCCGGTGCGATCTTGCGTCATGTACGTGAAGCTGCTCAAATCTTGGCTAACGACTACGGCATTAGCTCTGATGTTTATAGTGCGCCATCCTTCACTGAAGCGGCTCGCGAAGGGGCGGATGCGGTTCGTTGGAATATGTTACATCCAACCGAAACACCACGTGTGCCATACGTTGCTCAAGTGATGAACGACAAGCCTGCCGTTGCAGCAACCGACTACATGAAGCTTTTCGCTGAGCAAATTCGCGCTTATGTACCGGCTAAACATTATCATGTGTTGGGTACGGATGGTTTCGGTCGTTCCGATAGCCGTGCGAACTTGCGTGACCACTTTGAAGTAGATGCACACCACGTTGTGGTTGCCGCATTACATGTGTTGGCACAAGAAGGCACAGTTGACAAGAAAGTGGTTGCCGAAGCAATCGCAAAATACGGTATCGATCCTGAAAGATTGAATCCGTTATACGCATAAAAAATAACGAAAAAAACGACCGCACTTGATGAAAGTGCGGTTGGTTTTCCAAACGTTTAAAAGGTAAAAAGAAATGGCTAAACAAATTCAAATCCCGGATATCGGTAGTGATGAAGTGACCGTTACCGAAGTGATGGTAAAAGTTGGAGATACGATTACTGCGGATCAATCCATCATCAATGTTGAAGGTGATAAAGCATCGATGGAAGTGCCGGCACCTGAAGCAGGCGTGGTTAAAGAAGTGTTAGTGAAAGTGGGAGATAAAGTGACCACCGGCACGCCTATGTTGGTATTAGATAGCGTTGAAGCGGCACCTGCACAAGCTGCTCAACCGACCGCAGCACCTGCCGCTGCGCAGGCTACTGCACAAGTAGTTGATGTGAATGTACCGGATATCGGTTCTGATGAAGTCAACGTTACCGATGTTATGGTCAACGTAGGCGATCGTGTTGAAGTGGATCAATCCATTATTAACGTTGAAGGCGATAAAGCGTCTATGGAAGTGCCAGCACCTGTTGCCGGTATCGTGAAAGAAATCATCATTAAAGCGGGCGATAAAGTGTCCACCGGCACATTGATTATGCGTTTTGAAGTTGCCGGCAGTGCGTCTGCTTCAGCACCAGTGGCATCTGCGCCTGCTGCCGCACCAGCAGCACTGGTTGCCGGTGGTGTGAAAGAGGTGAATGTACCGGATATCGGCGGTGACGAAGTTAACGTGACTGAAATTATGGTAAAAGTGGGCGATAGCATCACAGAAGAGCAGTCATTAATTACCGTTGAAGGTGATAAAGCTTCGATGGAAGTGCCAGCACCATTTGCCGGTGTTGTTAAAGAAATTTTAGTGAAAGCGGGTGACAAAGTCTCTACCGGTTCATTAATTATGAAATTTGAAGTGGCAGGTGCTGCACCGGTTGCTGCAGCTGCACCACAAGCTGCTGCACCAGCACAGGTAGCTGCGCCAGCTACCGCACCTTCTGCGCCGGCAGCGACTGCATCTGATGCTGATGTCACTTCTGCGAAAAGTTTTGCACACGCGACCCCAGTGATTCGCCGTCTTGCTCGTGAATTTGGCGTGAACTTAGATAAAGTGAAAGGTACTGGTCGTAAAGGTCGTATCTTAAAAGAAGACGTTCAAGCTTATGTAAAAGCGGCAGTGAAAGCGTTAGAAAGTGGTTCTTCAGTGGCTGCTGGTGCTGCAAATGGCGCAGGTTTAGGCTTGTTACCATGGCCGAAAGTGGATTTCAGTAAATTTGGTGAAATCGAAGAAGTGGAATTAAGTCGTATCAATAAGATTTCCGGTGCGAACTTACATCGTAACTGGGTTATGATTCCACACGTTACTCATTTCGATAAAGCAGATATCACCGAGTTAGAAGCTTTCCGTAAAGAACAAAATGCCTTAGCGGAAAAACAAAAACTTGGCGTGAAAATCACCCCGGTTGTGTTCATTATGAAAGCGGTTGCTAAAGCATTGGAAGCGTATCCTCGTTTTAACAGTTCAATTACTGAAGATGCACAACGCTTGATCTTGAAAAAATACATCAACATCGGCGTTGCCGTAGATACACCAAACGGTTTGGTTGTACCGGTATTCAAAGATGTGAATAAAAAAGGCATTATCGAGCTTTCCCGTGAATTAGCGGAAGTGTCTAAAAAAGCACGTGACGGTAAATTAACAGCATCCGATATGCAAGGCGGTTGTTTCACCATCTCCAGTATCGGTGGTTTGGGTACAACTCACTTTGCACCAATCGTCAATGCGCCGGAAGTGGCCATTTTAGGTGTGTCTAAATCTTCTATGGAACCTGTATGGAACGGTAAAGATTTCGCACCGCGCTTAATCCTGCCAATTTCCTTGTCATTTGACCACCGTGTGATTGATGGTGCCGACGGTGCACGCTTCATTAGCTATATCGGTTCTGTGTTAGCAGATTTACGTCGTTTAATTATGTAATTTATTGTGCCTCTCTCAAATGAGAGAGGCATTTTTAAATTTTTAGCGCTTGATTAAATGAAGTGCGGTCATAAAAAATCGCATTTTTAAGGAGACAAAATGAGTAAAGAAGTGAAAACCCAAGTGGTTGTGCTTGGCGCAGGTCCGGCAGGTTATTCCGCTGCATTCCGTTGTGCTGACTTGGGCTTAGAAACAGTCATCGTTGAACGTTATTCTACTTTAGGCGGCGTTTGTTTAAACGTAGGTTGTATTCCGTCTAAAGCGTTATTACACGTTGCAAAAATTATTGAAGAAGCCAAACACGTTGAACATCACGGCGTTGTTTTTGCTGAACCAACTATTGATTTAGATAAAATTCGTGCCGGTAAAGAAGGCGTGGTTTCTCGCTTAACCGGTGGTTTAGCCGGTATGGCAAAAATGCGTAAAGTGCAAGTGGTACAAGGCGAAGCTAAATTTGCTGATTCCCACACTTTAGCGGTAACCGACAAAGACGGTAATGTTACTAACGTAAAATTTGATAATGCGATTATCGCGGCGGGTTCTCATCCAATTGAATTGCCATTTATTCCACACCACGATCCGCGTGTTTGGGATTCTACGGATGCGCTTGCATTGCGTGAAGTGCCAAAAGAATTGTTAATCATGGGCGGTGGTATCATCGGTTTGGAAATGGGGACCGTTTACCAAGCATTAGGTTCTAAAGTTGATGTGGTTGAAATGTTCGACCAAGTGATTCCTGCTGCAGACAAAGATATCGTTAAAATCTTCACTAAACGTATTGAGCAAAAATTTAATTTAATGCTTGAAACCAAAGTGACTGCCGTAGAAGCGAAAGAAGACGGCATCTATGTGTCTATGGAAGGCAAAGCAGGCAACATCACGAAACGTTATGATGCCGTATTAGTGGCTATCGGTCGTACACCGAACGGTAAATTGCTTGATGCAGAAAAAGCCGGAGTGAACGTTGATGAACGCGGTTTCATTCGTACTGACAAACAAATGCGTACCAATGTGTCTCACATTTTTGCTATCGGTGATATCGTGGGTCAACCAATGTTAGCCCATAAAGGTGTTCACGAAGGTCACGTTGCGGCTGAAGTGATTGCAGGCAAAAAACACTATTTTGATCCGAAAGTGATTCCATCCATCGCTTATACCGAGCCTGAAGTGGCATGGGTAGGTAAAACCGAGAAAGAATGTAAAGCAGAAGGTTTGAACTACGAAGTAGCAAACTTCCCGTGGGCGGCTTCCGGTCGTGCGATCGCTTCTGATTGTGCCGACGGTATGACAAAACTGATTTTCGATAAAGACACTCATCGCGTATTAGGTGGTGCTATTGTAGGTACCAATGCGGGTGAATTGTTAGGTGAAATCGGTTTAGCGATCGAAATGGGCTGTGACGCGGAAGACATTGCGTTAACCATCCACGCTCACCCAACTTTACACGAATCTGTCGGTTTAGCGGCTGAAGTATTCGAAGGTTCCGTCACCGACTTACCAAATCCAAAAGCGAAGAAAAAATAATTTGCTTGATTAAATATAAAAGCCTTTCCAAACGGAAAGGCTTTTTTTATTAAAGCGAGGTGGGTTCGGAATGTTCTTCCTCTGGCGATTCTAAGAGTTCGCCTAGGAGTTCATCAATAGCGGAGCAGAGGAGAGCGCGATCGTGGCGATAGGAAATATCGTCTGCATTAAGACGGCCCGCAAGGATTTTGATCGCCATGGGTTGGCTATTCTGTACGGCATTAAAGGGCACAATTGCACCATCGATGATAGGTTGACCAACGGTTTCATTGATCCACTGAATGCGATCTGCAAGAGAAAGACTGGAGGCGGGGCTGTGCTCAATACCTAAATTATCAATAAAGATCTTTTTTGCTTCGCTTTGTCGAAGCTGTTCGGTAATTTCCGGTAGAAGAATAGGCGGCATAATGCTGGTGAGGAAACTACCGGGGCCAAATAAAATCAGATCAGCTTCTTTTAGCGCTTGAATTGCTTCCGGTGTGGCGGTGACGTAAGGCACAAGAAAAATGGATTTGGGTAGTTCAGTTAAGCTATCAACGCTGACTTCGCCAACAACGCTGTTGCCGCCGTTTAATACGGCCGCGAGGTGTACCGATTGTTCCGACATCGGGACAATAAAAGATTTTACATGCAATAATTCGCGAATGAGATTGACTGCTTCCGTTGGGCGAATATGCATATCTTCTAGGGCTTTGAGCATGAGATTGCCGAGGTTATGTCCCGCTAATTCGCCGTTGCCACCAAAACGATATTCAAACAATGCGGAGGCGGTGCTTGGTTCCGTGATGATTTGATTTAAGCAGTTACGTAAGTCTCCCCAGGCAATGCCACCTTGATTGGTGCGAATTCGACCGGTTGAACCGCCGTTATCGGTGGTGGTAACAATGGCGGTAAGACGTTCTTTCAAAAAACTTAAAGAAGACATCACGCGGCCGAGTCCATGCCCACCACCAATAGCGACGATTTTTTTGAGTGTGCTTAAATTTTCGTACTGTTGATATCCTTTAAAATCCGCCATTGTATTTCCCTTATTTTTTCGTGCGCATTATAACCTGCTTTGAAAGAGAGTACAGATTGCTAATTATTATTGGGTATGAAAATAGTTGTTTTAGGGTGTTTTACTATCGCTATATAACAGTATATATAATTGATTTTAAAGAATTTTATGAATTTATAACCTAGATCAAATTAATTGATTGCTTTTGTTTTCGTGAATCTTTTACAATGCTGCAAAATTTATTAACCGCATGTAACTCCGAGCTTACTCACCTACGTTTTGCGCACAATGTATTGAACACAAAATAGGGTGGTAATGCCAATAATACGAAGTCGGTATTATTCAGGGATACGTTGGAAACGATTTATCCTCTCCGTTTTTAGAAAGGTGTCAAATGCAAACCATTCCAATCAAAAATGTTGGCGCGGCTCAACTCGTTGATTCGTTCCAGCGTGAATACTACTATTTGCGACTGTCGATTACCGATGTGTGTAATTTTCGTTGCAATTATTGCCTACCTGACGGTTATCAGCCTGAACCTAATAAGCCGAGTTTTTTAACCTTGGACGAAATTCGTCGCTTGGTCAGTAGCTTTGCGGTGATGGGAACGGAAAAAGTCCGTATTACCGGTGGCGAACCGACCTTACGTAAAGACTTCCTGCCAATTGTCGAAAGAATTCGTGGCATTGACGGTATCAAACAAATCGCACTGACTACAAACGGTTTTCGTTTGCTTAAGGATGTCGCTGCTTGGAAACAAGTCGGTGTGACGTCTATTAACGTCAGTGTGGATAGCCTAGATGCAAGAATGTTCCAGCGTATTACCGGTGTCGATAAGTTTGATGACATTATGCGTGGTATTGATCGCGCTTTTGAATGTGGCTATCAAAAAGTCAAAGTCAATTCTGTATTAATGAAAGATTTGAATGATAAAGACTTTTCCGGTTTCTTGGCATGGATTAAAAATAAGCCGATTCAAATGCGTTTCATCGAGTTGATGCAAACCGGTGAAATGAATTCTTTCTTCCAAAAACATCATTTATCGGGACAGATTTTAGAACAGAAACTTTTGCAAGACGGCTGGCAGTTGCAGATAAAAAATCGTTCTGATGGCCCGGCAAAAGTTTTCCGTCACCCGGATTATATGGGTGAAATCGGCTTAATCATGCCTTATGAGAAAAATTTCTGCGCCAGCTGTAACCGTTTGAGAGTTTCTGCCAAAGGGAAATTGCACCTTTGCTTATTTGGTGAAGAAGGGATTGATTTGCGTGATTTGTTACAATCTGATGAACAACAAATGCTTTTGCAATCAAGAATTTTCTCTGCGTTACAAGGTAAGCGTGAACACCATTATCTGCATGTCGGCGATAGCGGCGTGCGTAATCATTTAGCCAGTATCGGCGGTTAATTTACGCCGATACTGAAAACATCAAGAAAACCAACCGCACTTTTAAATTATCATGACCACATTTACTCACATTAATGCGAATGGCGAGGCGAATATGGTGGATGTTTCCGCCAAAGCTGACACCGTTCGCGAGGCGCGTGCTGAAGCCTATATTCGTATGGCGCCGGAAACCTTACAAATGATCCTCTCTGGACAACACCACAAGGGCGATGTGTTTGCTACCGCTCGAATTGCCGGTATTCAAGCGGCGAAACGCACTTGGGAATTGATTCCGTTGTGCCATCCTCTTTTACTTTCAAAAGTCGAAGTGAGTTTGACCGCACTTCCTGAAACCAATCAAGTGCGCATTGAAAGCCTGTGCAAATTAAGCGGTAAAACCGGAGTAGAAATGGAAGCATTAACTGCCGCAAGCGTTGCCGCATTAACCATTTACGATATGTGTAAAGCGGTGCAAAAAGACATGGTGATTGAAACGGTACGTTTGTTAGAAAAGAGCGGTGGAAAATCCGGGCATTTTATTGCGGAGGAGAAATAATGTTACGTGTTTTATTTTTTGCTCAAACTCGAGAATTAATCGGTTTGGATGCCATTGAAGTGAACGAAAATTTCGCCACGGTAGAAGAATTACGTCAACATCTTGCGGCGAAAGGTGATAAATGGGCGTTGGCATTGCAATCGGATAAACTTTTGGTGGCCATCAATCAAACCTTAATGCCGTTAGAAAGTGCGGTCAAAAATGGTGATGAAATTGCGTTTTTCCCACCGGTGACCGGGGGCTAAATGAACGATATTCAAATTTCCGTGCAAGAGCAGACGTTCGACCAAAATGCCGTTTATCGCTGGTTAAGTGAAGAAAATTCGGTTGGTGCTACAGTAATGTTTGTGGGCAAAGTTCGTGATATGAACTTAGGGGATGAAGTCAGTAGTTTGTATTTGGAACATTATCCGGCGATGACCCATAAAGCGTTGATGGATATTGCTCAACAGGCAAAAGTGCGGTGGGATTTACAAAAGATTTCTATCATCCATCGTGTAGGTGAATTGAATACCGGTGATGAAATTGTGTTGGTGGGAACAGCTTCTGCGCATCGTGGCGATGCTTATCACGCAAATGAATTTATTATGGATTATTTAAAAACCCAAGCGCCTTTTTGGAAAAAAGAACAAACCGAAAAAGGGGAGCGTTGGATTGAAGGCCGCGACAGTGATTATGCAGCTGCCGATAAGTGGAAATAAGAGAACTCATTGATTTTACTTATTCGTATTTGAAAAAGAAAAATCCGTTTTTTATAAAACGGATTTTTTTATGCTTATTAAAAATAAAATATCATGCCTTTTCTTGGAAAAGACATGACGCTTTATGCTAGAATAGTCGACCATTTTTCCCGATATGAGGCATATCGGTTGAATATTTCAATTATTACCAAGTCGTCGGAGGAATAGATGACAAGTTCTGCAAATAAACGTTCTGTGATGACGCTATTTTCAAATAAAACCGATATTTATTGTCACCAAGTGCGTATTGTGTTGGCTGAGAAAGGCGTAGCTTATGAAACGGAAATTGTAGATCCGCAAGCATTATCAGAAGATTTAATGGAACTCAATCCGTACGGTACTGTGCCTACGCTAGTCGATCGTGATTTAGTGCTGTTTAATTCTCGCATTATTATGGAATATTTAGACGAGCGTTTCCCGCATCCGCCATTAATGCCGGTTTATCCGGTGGCTCGTGGAAAAAGCCGTTTATTGATGTTACGTATTGAGCAAGACTGGTATCCAACGTTGGAAAGCGCGCAAAATGCGGCTTCCGAAACTGAACGTGCGAATGCCTTAAAACAATTGAAAGAAGAAATTCTTGCGATTGCACCGATTTTTAATCAAACCGCTTATTTTATGAGTGAGGAATTTAGCTTAATTGACTGTTATGTAGCGCCGTTACTATGGCGTATGCAGGTATTAGGTGTCGAGTTCAGCGGTGCCGGCAGCAAAGCGGTAAAAGCCTATATGTCTCGTATTTTTGAACGCGATTCTTTCTTGCAATCCGTGGGCGAATTAGCGCCGAAAAACTTAATGGATGAAAAATAATAGGCGATTTAATGGAATATAAATCATCCCCGAAACGTCCTTATTTATTAAAGGCTTATTACGATTGGTTGGTCGATAATGATTTCACTCCATATTTGGTGGTAGATGCCACTTATTGGGGGGTGAAAGTACCGGTTGAATATGTAAAAGATGGACAAATTGTGTTGAACTTGTCTGCTAATGCCACCGGAAATTTACAGTTAACCAATGATTTTATTCAATTCAATGCCCGTTTTCGTGGCGTGCCACAGGATATTTACATTCCAATGGGGGCAGCATTAGCAATTTATGCGCGTGAGAATGGCGATGGCGTGATGTTTGAGCCGGAAGAAGCTTATGATGATCATCCGGCGCAGGCAGAAGAACAACCAATTGGGTTTGATAAAGCTGTCGATAAAACGGATAGACCGAAAAAGGCGGAGAAATCTACATCTCACTTACGCATTGTGAAATAGTTGCTCGATCATCAGATTAAAAAACACAGAAAAAAGATACCGCACTTAGGTATCTTTTTTGTTATTCAAAGCATCAAAAGTGCGGTCAATTTTAAATGTGTTTTTTGTAAGCATAAAAAATCGCCTTGTTTTTAACAAGGTGATTCTGTGTGTCATTAAATTAGAAGTTTGCGTTGCGTGGTGCTCGCGGGAATGGAATTACATCACGAATGTTTTGTAAACCGGTAACATAAACAATCAAACGTTCAAAACCTAAACCAAAGCCGGAGTGTGGTACGGTGCCATAACGGCGTAAATCGCGGTACCACCAATAATCTTCAGGGTTTAAGCCCATTTCTGCCATACGTTTATCCAGCACATCTAAACGTTCTTCACGCTGTGAACCACCGATAATTTCACCGATTCCCGGTGCTAACACGTCCATTGCAGCAACGGTTTTTCCGTCATCGTTTAAACGCATATAGAAGGCTTTGATATCTTTCGGATAGTTTTTCACCACCACAGGCGATTTGAAATATTCTTCCGCTAAATAGCGTTCATGTTCGGAAGAAAGGTCGATTCCCCAAGAAACCGGGAATTCAAAAGTTTTTCCGGATTTCAATAAAATCTCAATCGCATCGGTGTAATCTACTTGGGCGAAATCGGAATGAATGAAACGTTCCAAACGATTAATGACATCACCATCAACATGTTTAGCAAAGAACTCCAAATCATCACGACGCTCAGTTAACACCGCACGGAAAACATATTTCAACATATCTTCAGCAAGTTTTGCGTTGTCTGCGAGCGTTGCGAAAGCCACTTCCGGTTCAATCATCCAGAATTCTGCTAAGTGACGAGTTGTATTGGAGTTTTCAGCACGAAACGTTGGGCCAAAGGTATAGATTTTACTTAATGCACAAGCGTAAGTTTCACCATTTAATTGACCTGAAACGGTAAGAAAGGATTCTTTACCGAAGAAATCTTGACTAAAATCCACCGCACCTTTGTCTGTACGCGGTAAGTTTTCTAAATCTAAGGTAGAAACGCGGAACATTTCACCCGCACCTTCCGTGTCGGAAGCAGTGATTAATGGCGTAGCAACCCAATAAAAACCTTGTTCATGGAAGAAACGATGAATTGCTTGTGCTAAACAGTGACGCACACGGGCAACGGCACCGATGATATTGGTACGAGGACGTAAATGAGCGACTTCGCGTAAATATTCAATGGAATGACGTTTTGCTGCCATTGGATAGGTTTCCGGATCTTCGACCCAACCGGTGACTTCGACACTTTCTGCTTGTAATTCGACCGCTTGACCTTCTGCCGGGGATTCTACAACAGTACCGGTGACAATTACGGAACAACCGGCTGTTAAGTGTAATACTTCAGATTCATAGTTGACGATATCATTATTTACGATAGCTTGAATAGGAGCAAAGCAAGAACCGTCATAAACGGCGAGAAAGGATAGGCCTGCTTTGGAATCGCGACGAGTACGCACCCAACCGCGTACAGTTACTTTTTCGCCAATTGCAATTTTGCCTTGTAGTACATCTACAATTGATGCAATTTTTGTCATATATACCTCAGAATTAATGCATTTTTAGAAACCGCGTTAGTTTACCTCAAGTTCGAAAATTTTCAAAAATCTATCCGGTACTTTTTATTTTTGTGACAGGAGGCACAGATTTAAAGCAAATTTCTTGAGTAAAAAGTGCTAACTGGTATAACTATGTTCGTCAAATTGATGATTAAAATAATAAATATGGACGTATTTAATGAAGAAGGAAGAAAAAACACCCTCACGCCTAATTCAATTAGGCAGAATTTACCGTTTAATTGAACAATTTGAAGAAATTTCCCGTATTGAACTTTCAAAACTTTCTGGATTTGCTCCTGCGACGATTACTTCTCTTACTCGCGATCTCATAGAAAAGCATTTAATTATGGAAAAAACAGTGCGCAACACGGATAACCCTGGGCGACCTGCTATTGCTTTGTGTGTCTCTCCACTTTATTGGCAGTCTTTATGTGCGACATTGACGGAAGATCGTTTTGAAATCACGCTGAGTGAGCTTGATGGCGTTATCATTAAACAAAAAACTTTCCCCTTATCAACAAATAAATTGTCAACGCTCGATGAATTTTTAGTCAATAGTATTGAACAATTTCTTAATAAAACAAAAGCATTATCAAATTTAATTACATTTTCAGTCGCTGTCGGAGGGAAATTGGATAGAGACGGAAATCTAATGAAATTAGGGAACCAGAGATTTAATCAATTAAACCTTAGAACGTTATTTTCGCCTTATTTTGATGTGCCGATTTTAATTGCAGAATATTTTAACACTTGGTTATTGGCAGAATTTACATTGGGTAATGCAATTAACTGTGATGATGCGTTATTTATTCAATTGGATGATGAGGTTAATTTTAACGTATTGTCAGAAGGGAATATTTTATTTAATCGAGAGCATGAGCGAATTAATATTAATCACTTAGTCGTTCCTCGATTAAATGAGTTACAAGCCCTAATTAATCGTGATTTACCGGAAGTAGAGCGTTATCAAGTACAACATCAGATTACCCACCGGGCAATTATTCAGCTCATTGATTTGCTGTATCCGAATAATCATTTTTCCACAAATGCTGAAAAAATTAAGTTCTTGTGTAGAAATATTATCCAACAAGAGAAGACGGCATTACGAATTTTGGATCATTTAACGGATTGTTTAGCCTATATTTTGATGAATCTCCTTCATATTTTCTCTGCAGAGAAGATCATGCTCAACTCTAGTATGTTAATTGTTAAAGATGTTTTACTTGAAGAACTCAATCAAAAACTCACAACTTATTTTTCTCATAGAAAGGTTGCAGAAGTTGTGATGGGGAAATATGAATGGAATAGTCCGGTCGTCGCTGCTGCCGCAATTAAGCAAGGAATTTATGACGGAGCTTTGTTAACCAGTTTGGAATAACAGGAATAAATTGTAAATAAATTCAGCAAATTTGTTTTAGCTCAATACTACTCATTATAAATTCTCTTAGAATTCTGAAAATCATATGAAAAAGGGGATATTAATGAGTAGTTTTTTTGTCACCGGAACTGACACAAATGTAGGGAAAACTGTGGTAAGTCGGGCAATTATGCAGGCCTTACAAAAAGCGGGTGTGCAGGTCGTCGGCTATAAACCTATTGCATTTGGTCAGGATGAAATGATTTATCCGCGACATAATTTATCTGAAAATAGCGACTATGACACGAAAGATAATCCTGATGTATTAACGTTAATGGCGAGTACAGAAGAAAAAGTTAGTTATGAAGAAGTGAATAGCTATACGTTTTTACACACGATACCTATCTTAACAGAGGACAGTAAGCGGGTTCATATTGAAAAATTAAATAAAGACTTGGCTCATTTACGTGACAAGTATCAATCAGTTGTTGTTGAAGGTTCTTTTGGGTGGTTAACACCGATTAATAAAGATTACAGCTTTGCCGATTGGGTTGCAGAGCATCATATGCCGGTTGTGTTGGTTGTTGGGATTAAAGAAGGTTGTATCAACCATGCTTTATTAACAGTGCAATCGATTATTGATAAAGGATTGCCGTTGTTGGGGTGGGTAGCTAATCGAATTAACCCTGGATTAGGGCATTACGCAGAAGTGATCGAAACCTTGAAACAAAAAATTGATGCCCCGTTACTGGGAGAGGTTTCTTATGTTCACAAACCGGAAGAGCAAGACTTAAGTCGTTTTATTACTAACGTAGATCGTTTAACTTATATGAAAACCGAGTTGGTTGCTTAATGCAGTAGAATAAAGTGCGGTCAGGAAATAAGGTATTTTTAGTGAGATAAGATTTTCTTCACGATAAAGACAACATAATTAATATAAAAAAGGCTTAGAAATACTTCTAAGCCTTTTGTTTTATACAATCAATTATTCAACGGTCAGAATACGGCAAGTGTTTGTACCACTTTCGCTAAATTCAGCCCCTTGAGTTAATAACACGATATCACCGGCCATTAAGAAACCTTTGTCTTTTAGCACGCTAATTGCTTTTTGAGCACCTTCCATTGTACGGCTAACATCATTGTAAAAGACCGGAGTTACACCGCGATATAATGCGCACAAGTTTAATGTTTTTTGGTTACGTGATAAGGCAAAAATCGGTAAACCGGAACTAATACGGGACATTAATAACGGTGTACGGCCACTGCTACTCATCGCAATAATGGCGCTGACGCCTTTCATATGGTTGGCTGCAAACATGGTTGACATGGCAATGGTTTCTTCGATGTCGTCAAATTCAACATTCATACGGTGATGAGAAACGCTTGCACCCGGCATTTTTTCTGCGCCTAAACAAACTTTTGCCATTGTCGCAACAGTTTCAGCCGGGTATTGACCTGCAGCCGTTTCAGCAGAAAGCATGACCGCATCAGTACCATCCAATACCGCATTCGCCACGTCCATGACTTCCGCACGGGTTGGCATAGGGTTGCTGATCATGGATTCCATCATTTGTGTTGCAGTAATTACCACACGGTTTAATTGACGGGAACGACGAATTAATTTCTTTTGAACCGCTACTAATTCCGGATCACCGATTTCAACACCGAGGTCACCACGGGCAACCATGATGACATCAGCAGCTAAAATGATGTCATCCATCGCTTCGTTAGATTCTACGGTTTCAGCACGTTCTACTTTAGCAACGATTTTGGCCTCTAAACCGGCATCTTTCGCTAATTGACGAGCATAGTTCAAATCTGCACTGGAGCGTGGGAAAGATACTGCAAGGTAATCTACACCGATACGCGCTGCTGTAATGATGTCCGCTTTATCTTTCTCTGTTAATGCGTCAGCAGACAAGCCACCGCCTAATTTGTTGATCCCTTTGTTATTTGATAATGGGCCACCAACAGTAACTTCCGTGAAGACTTTTGCATTTTCGGTAGATAACACTTTTAATTGAACGCGACCGTCATCCAATAAGAGGATATCGCCTGGAACCACATCTTGCGGTAAAGTTTTGTAATCTAAGCCAACAACTTCTTGTGTGCCTTCACCTTTAGGTAATTCTGCATCTAAGATAAATTTATCACCGACATTTAAGAAAATTTTGCCATCTTTGAATGTAGATACACGAATTTTAGGACCTTGTAAGTCACCTAAAATCGCAACGGTTTTGCCTAGTCTTTTTGCGATTTCACGAACACGTTCTGCACGACCAATATGATCTTCCGGTGTACCGTGAGAAAAATTCATACGCACTACGTTCGCACCAGCGGCAATAATTTTTTCTAAATTGTTACCGCGGTCTGTGGAAGGTCCCATAGTACATACAATTTTTGTTCTTCTTAACTTTCTAGACATTACATTCTCCATAACTATTTGTATTATAAAAACTTTAATTTTTGCGTAACTTTATATCAATGATGCTTAAAAAAACTGGGCGACATTATACGCCTAAAATAAAATTAGATCGAGATCACATTTTAGGAAAAAGTCCTTGCTATTTGTGAGGTCCCAAGAAAATCCTTTAGAGATAATTGGTTACAGTTTATACATTAAAAGTTCGGTAAAAAATTTAGGTATTTTAGTAAAATGATGTTGTCGTTTCTTCCGTGCATAAAATTCATGTTCAGATAAGAATAGAAAATCTTGTCTTCTGAAGTGGTGCATTAGGTGAGGGATTGAGATGCTGATTAAGCTTGAGATTGGAGAAAAAAAGAAACATTTTTTGACCGCACTTTATTGTTTTTTTTTTCAAAAGTGCGGTCATTTTTTCCGTTATTTCGTAGCGGCTTTCATGTTGCGAACAAACTCAGCGAGTTCCGTTAAACATTGAGTGTGATTTTCTAAATTTCGCTCAATGATTTTTACGGTTGCCGAACCGGAAATCGCGCCGGCTGCGCCGAGTTGAAGTGCTTCTTTTACTTGCGCCAGTTGGGCAATGCCGAAACCTTGTAGAATAGGCGGAGCATGGTGAGCGTTGAGTTGCTCTACAAGGGTATCTAAGTTAGCTGCATGAACTTGGTTTTCTGCGCTGGTCACGCCAGCACGAGAGACCAAATACGTATAACCTTTACTGCTTTCAGCCACACCTTGAATCGTTTTTTCATCCGCATTTGGCGGGCAAATAAAGACGGGTTGAACACCGTTTTTTTTGGCTGCTTTGACATAGTCTTCTTTTGCCAATAATGGAATATCCGCCACTAAAACGGCATCCACACCGACTTCCGCACAACGTTGATAAAAATTATCCAAGCCTTTTGCAAAAATTAAATTCGCGCAAAGTAATAGGCTGATGGGAATCTCCGGGTATTTTGACCGCACTTTGGCAAGCAATTTAAAGCTGTCTTCTGTGCTATGCCCAGCGTTGAGAGCACGATTATTGGCTGCCTGAATAACAGGACCGTCCAATAACGGATCAGAAAACGGGAAGCCCAATTCCAATGCGTCCGCACCGTTATCGACGAGGGTACAAATAATTTCAAAAGAGCGGTCAAATGTCGGATCACATAAGGTAACGAAAGGAACGAATGCGCCTTCCTTTTTTGCGTGTAATCGGGAAAAGGTCGATTCAAAACGGCTCATAATTGCATTCCTTTTTCATTTAAAATTTTATCTACGGTAAAAATGTCTTTATCCCCACGACCGGATAAATTCACCACTAAAATTTGTGCTTTATTCGGTTCTTGATGAATCATTTTTAGCGCGTGCGCCAACGCGTGAGAGCTTTCTAATGCAGGAATAATGCCTTCATATTTTGCCAGTGCTTGGAACGCATTTAGGGCTTCATCATCGGTAATGCTTGGGTATTCCGCGCGCCCAATGCTTTGCAAATAGGCGTGTTGCGGGCCGACAGAAGGGAAGTCCAGCCCGGCAGAAATGGAGTAGGATTCTTCCACTTGGCCGTCTTCGGTTTGCATGAGCGGCGATTTCATGCCGAAATAAATGCCGACTTTCGCATGGCCTAACGGTGCACCGTGTTCACCGCTTTCAATACCGTGACCGGCGGGTTCTACCCCAATTAAACGTACATTCGGTTCATCAATGAAATCCGTAAACATACCAATAGCGTTTGATCCGCCACCTACCGCAGCAATCACCGCATCAGGCAAACGGCCTTCTTTTTCTAAGATTTGACGTTTGGTTTCTTCGCCAATCATTTTTTGGAATTCGCGTACAATGGTTGGGAAGGGGTGAGGACCTGCCGCCGTACCCAATAAATAATGGGTTGTTTCATAGTTTGCCGACCAATCACGCATGGCTTCACAGCACGCATCTTTTAAGGAGCAAGAGCCTTTTTGCACCGGCACCACTTCAGCACCCATTAAGCGCATACGGAATACATTCGGTGATTGACGTTCCACGTCTTTCGCGCCCATGTAAATGCGGCAAGGCATATCCAACATGGCGCAAGCAAGGGCAGTAGCGACACCGTGCTGACCTGCGCCGGTTTCTGCAATAATACGGGTTTTTCCCATGCGTTTTGCCAGTAAAATCTGACCTAGTACTTGGTTGGTTTTGTGGGCACCGCCGTGGAGCAAATCTTCCCGTTTTAAATAAATTTTGGCTTTCGTGCCTTTGGTTAAGTTACGGCAAAGTGTAAGTGCGGTCGGTCTGCCGGCATAATTTTTCAGTAAATCCTGAAATTCACGTTGAAATTCCGGATCATGTTGCGCTTCAACAAATGCTTTTTCTAATTGTTGAAGCACAGGCACTAAAATTTCCGGCACATACATTCCGCCAAACTCCCCAAAATAAGGGTTTAAAATCGTGTCTGACATGTAGTTTCCTTTTTTGTTAGCCATTTCTTGCCACATTTAATGGCGCGAAAGTTTGCGCCGTCGGCATCACTTCAATTCGATTAATATTCACGTGTTCCGGTTGTTGATTGAGCCATAACACGATATTGGCGATATCCTGTGCAGTGACATATTGGACGTTCTCATACACTTTATCTGCGCGGGCGTCATCGCCTTTAAAACGTACGTTAGAAAATTCCGTACCGCCACATAATCCCGGTTCTACATTGGAAACACGCACATTGGTGCCAGCCAAATCTGCGCGGAGGTTTAAACTGAATTGTTTCACGAAGGCTTTTGTGCCGCCGTAAACGTTGCCACCCGGATAGGCATAATTGCCGGCAATTGAGCCTAAATTGATGATATGCCCTTGATTACGCGCCACCATTTGCGGCAAAACTAAGCGGGTTACGGTGACCAAACCTTTCACGTTGGTATCGATCATTTTTTCCCAATCGTCTAAATCGGCTTTATCTGCGCTTTCTAAGCCAAGGGCAAGGCCTGCGTTATTCACTAATAAATCGATGGCTTGTAATTCTGTCGGCAGCGTTTTGAATGCATTTTCAGTCGCTTGACGATCCGAAATATCGAATGCAAGAGGAAAGAATTGGCTGCCGTATTCTTGTTCTAATTGCGCTAAACGTTCTTGTCTTCTTCCTGTACCAATCACTAAATAGCCCGCTTTCAATAACGTGTGACAAATGGCGTTTCCAAAACCGGCGGTGGCGCCTGTCACCAATGCAATTTTTGTCATGTTCATTTCTCCTTGTTGTGGAATTGGCGTACGGAAAAATTCATTTAGAAAAATGACCGCACTTTCTATAATGAACAATATACTACTACACTAGTACGTAAAAGTATAGGGAATTGATGAAGAAATTTAAAAGAGAGTAAAGAAAAGTGCGGTTGTTTTTTGCAATGAATTGATGGGAAATAAAAAAGCACGCTTCGGAATCGCGTGCTTTTTTATTTGAAATGAATAAAAGTGCGGTGCTTTTTCACCGTGTTTTTAAGCTACATCATGGCACCCACATATTTCAGCATTACCCCGGCGGCGATAGCGGAACCAATCACACCGGCAACGTTCGGTCCCATGGCATGCATGAGTAGGAAGTTTTGGTTGTCTGCTTCCAGACCGATTTTGTTAGAAACCCGTGCAGCCATTGGTACGGCAGACACACCGGCAGAGCCGATGAGTGGGTTAATTTTGTTTTTGCTGAATTTGTTCATCAATTTCGCCATTAATACACCGCTGCCGGTACCGATCCCGAAGGCAATCACGCCAAGAATTAAAATACCCAAGGTTTGCGGTTGTAGGAATTTATCGGCAATCAGTTTGGAACCTACAGACAAGCCAAGCACGATGGTCACAATGTTAATCAAGGCGTTTTGCGTGGTATCGCTTAAACGTTCTACTACACCACTGACGCGCATGAGGTTACCGAAACAGAACATCCCAAGCAATGGGGCGGCATCCGGTAAAAGCAAACCAACGAGCAACAGCAAAATCACTGGGAATAACACTTTTTCACGATTGCTCACATGACGCATTTGTGTCATGCGGATCTTGCGTTCTTCTTCCGTGGTTAAGGCTTTCATGATCGGTGGCTGAATCAATGGCACTAACGCCATGTAGGAATAAGCCGCCACAGCAATGGCACCAAGCAATTCCGGCGCGAGTTTACTGGTGAGGTAAATCGCGGTTGGGCCGTCTGCACCACCGATAATACCGATGGATGCCGCTTGTGGGAGCGTGAATTCGATAATACCGAAATAGTTCAATGCCAATGCACCGAGTACAGTCGCAAAAATACCGAACTGTGCCGCTGCACCAAGTAGTAACGTTTTCGGATTTGCCAATAACGGGCCGAAGTCTGTCATCGCGCCTACGCCCATGAAAATCACTAACGGCGCAATGCCATAACCGATAGCGACTTTATAGAATAAAGCCAAGATCCCCGCGCTGTAGCCCATGTCCATCGACAAGGCTTCCAGTTGATTTACGGTAGAGCCGGAAGCCGTGGCGAGGGCGTTTTTAATCAGTGCAGGATCAGAGGCTACGCCTAATTTCGCAGCAATCACAGCAATTTGCTCCGGTGAGCCGAGATGAAGCAAATTCTCCAATGCGGTCATGGCAAGACCGGCTTCGGGAATGTTTGATAACAATCCACCAAAGCCGATAGGCAATAACAGCAATGGCTCAAACTTGCGTGCGATGGCAAGCCACAAGAGGAGCAAGCTGATAGCGATCATCACCGCTTGACCCCATTGCAAATGGAACAGTCCCATACCCTGAATTAATGCAATAATGCTATCCATAGGTAACTCCTTAGACGAGGTTCATAACGGTATCACCCACCGCGACGGCATCGCCGGCTTTGACACAAATACCACGCACGGTACCGGCTTGTGCCGCTTTGACTTCTGTTTCCATTTTCATGGCTTCAAGAATGAATAACACATCACCTGCCGCGACAGTTTGACCTTCTGTTGCCACCACTTTCCAAATGTTACCCGCCATTGGCGCCGTTACCGGTGTACCACTGCTGGTTGGCGCTGGTGCCGGTGCGGCTTGTGGCGCAGCTTGTGGAGTTGTTGTGGCTACGTGTGAAATGTCGCCGCCTTCACTGACTTTCACCACAAAGGCTTTGCCTTCTAATTCCACAGTATAAACGGCGGAGCCAGACGCTGCTGGTGCAGCTTTAGAAACAGGTTTATTTTCTACCGCACTTTCATTGCCGGTTGGCGCCGGTTCAAAGGCAGCCGGATTGTTGCGGTTTTCTAAGAATTTCCACGCGATTTGTGGGAAGAGCGCCACGATTAATGCATCGTCCACGGCATTGTCTGCTAACTTCACGCCTTTCGCCTTGGCTTGTTCAGCTACTTCCGCTTCAATTTTCGCCATTTCAGGGGCGATGTGATCAGCCGGACGGTCAGTTACCGGTGCCGCACCTTCCAATACACGAGCTTGTAATGTGCTATCTACCGGTGCAGGCGTTTTGCCGTATTCACCTTTTAAAATACCTGCGGTTTCTTTGGCGATGGTTTTGTAACGTTCGCCTGTGAGCACGTTAATAACAGATTGTGTGCCGACGATTTGAGAGGTTGGCGTCACAAGCGGAATGTAACCCAAGTCTTTGCGTACGCGTGGGATTTCTTCTAAAACCAAATCTAATTTATCGGAAGCGTTTTGTTGTTTTAATTGATTTTCTAAGTTGGTAAGCATGCCACCCGGCACTTGTGCGACTAAAATACGGCTATCTACGCCACGTAGCTGACCTTCAAATTTTGCATATTTTTTACGCACATTACGGAAATAGGCAGCGATTTTTTCCAAACGCGGAATATCCAAACCAGTGTCATATTCAGTGCCTTGTAAGGTCGCGACCATGGATTCTGTTGCAGGGTGGCCGTAGGTGCCGGACATAGAGGAAATTGCAGTATCAATACCATCTACGCCAGCTTCAATGGCTTTTAACAGCGCCATTTCTGCCATACCGGTAGTGGAGTGGCAGTGTAAATGCAATTCGACGTCGAAACGTTTTTTGATTTCGCGCACTAAGTCTGCGGCTGCCATTGGGTTTAAAATACCGGACATATCTTTGATAACTAAGCTGTCGATACCGATTTCAAGTAATTGTTCGGTGGTATCAAGCCAGGTTTGCATGGTGTGTACCGGGCTGGTGGTGTAACTTAATGTCCCTTGTGCATGACCGCCGAATTTACGCACGGCTTGCAATGCCGCTTTCATATTACGTGGGTCGTTGAGCGCATCAAATACGCGGAACACATCCATACCGTTCGCCACACAACGTTCGACGAAACGTTCTACCACATCATCGGCATAGTGGCGATAACCTAAGAGGTTTTGACCACGTAACAGCATTTGTAACGGGGTTTTCGGACAGGCTTTTTTCAATTCACGCAAACGTACCCACGGATCCTCCCCTAAAAAACGAATACAACTGTCAAAGGTTGCACCGCCCCAAGCTTCCAACGACCAATAGCCGATATTGTCTAATTCTTGAGCGATTGGCAACATGTCATCAAGACGTAAACGGGTCGCGAAAAGCGATTGGTGAGCATCACGGAGCACCAGTTCGGTCATTTTAATTTTTTTAGTCATAGTAAAATCCTTATTTTTATTTGAACTGTTGGGTACGGCGATGGTGCGCGATAGCCGCTGCAATTACAGGGCGCAAACGCTCAAAATCGTCAGTAGGTGCCGCAGAAAGTGCGGTGGAATTTGAAGGCGTTTTTGGCGAGGGTTGAGGCTCAGGAAAATATTTATTTATCAGCTTTGACATTAGCCCGATTGCCCAAATCAAAATGAGCAAAAAGACCAATACAAAACCCATCCCTGAAAACATCAGATTAATTCCCTCACCGAAAAGTTCTGCCGAAGTCATTAGTCGTATCCTTATATTTAATATGGGATTTTTATTCTACCCAAGTCATTTTCACAAAACCGTGATTGAGATCATAAATTGAGTGAAATGGGGGAGGAGTGAGGAAAAAAGTGCGGTGCTTTTTAAGGGAAGTTTAGGCTTATCTAAAAATAAAAATGCGTACCCTATGACAAATTTAATAACTCATGAGCACGCATTTGAAGAGAAGTTCTATTGTGACTATTTCACACTCACTACTGTGCTTTTATTTCTTAAGCGCCATAATTGATAAACGTTCACTAAAACCAAGAAAATGTTCAATAACGCTACGGGATAGGAGCCTTTTAAAAGACCATAGATTACAAATAAAATTGCACCGATGCAGTTAACAGTTCTCAAAGAAACGATAGATTTAAATAAAAATGATGCTGCCACAAAGAATGTTGCGACATAGCCTAAAAGCTCAATAGAATCGATTTCGAACATGAATGCCTCCAGGGAGTTAGCTATAAAATGCTGGAATAATATTGCAAATAAGCAGATCTTGCAAACAAAGCACTGAAAGATGAAAATAAAAAGCAAGCTAAAAGCCTGCTTTTCTTCAAATTATTGCCATTCAATATCTCGCGTTACTGCTGATTCAAACCCAAAAAATCGCCTACTTCATGTTCCAGCTGGCTCATGGCAAGCAGGGCTTCCTGGGTTTGTTTGGCTTCTTCTTCATCAATGATGCTCATCGCGAAACCAACGTGGACGAGAACCCATTTGCCAAGCAGAGGTTTGGGGTCATCGCTGCATATAAGGGAAATATTCACATCACGTTGCACACCGCAAACATCCACGGTGGCAAGTTGTAATGCGCTGTCGCCGATTTTTACAATTTGACCGGGCACACCTAAACACATAATTCATTTACTCCGATTAAAAATTTGCGCTTATTTTACCATTGCTTTAAATAAATTGCGGCGATCTGGATCAAACGTCGTTTGTTTGGTCGGCATGGATAAAATCATGCGTAGGCAATCCTGTGTCAGTTGGATGGCTTGTTCGCTGGTAAGATTCGGATCAAGTGGGGAATGCAAGGAACAGCTTAAATATTGCGGTACGGTTTCAACGCCACTGACCGTGAAAGTAAGGGCTTTGTAAGGCAGTTGAACGGTGATTTTGTCGCCCAATTCTCGCGGTTCCCACGTTTGTTGCGGGCCAGGCAGAATAACGACGCTAATCATCCATGGAGTTAACACTGAGCCGACCCATTGCCCTTCAAATAAAACGAATTTTGGGCAGAAACATTCAATATTGTGATGAAAGAAGGGGAGATCTTGCATTTCAGGAACAATTTTTTGCATTTCAGCAAGAAAAAGATCCGTTGGGTTTTCATCAAAGCCGGTAACAGAGGTTAAAAGTGCGGTGGCATTTTCAGGAGTTTTTTCGTGTCGGTACATGGTTATTTATCAATATTAATAAGATTAAAGAATAGTAGGCGAAAGCTTAAAGAAAATTCCCCTCTTTTCTAAAGAGGGGGTTAGGGGAGATTTAACTCTTGCCTCTATTAATTAAGTCAAATCTCCCCCAGCCCTCTTTTCTAAAGAGGGGAGTCCAGATTCAAACCATACTCATCAATCACTTGATTCAAGGTTACAAAAACATTTGCTAATGCTTTTTGTATCGTTTCCGTTAATCCAATGCCGGCTTCTAATGATTCCGGTTGGATACCGATGAGACAAAGATTTTGTGGAAATTCATCCGTCAGTTTGAGAGCGGAAAGGACATCACAAATACCCAGTTGATGTGGTGAGATTTTGCGTGAGAAAAACGTCGGCACTTGTTCGTCGTGTAATACGATAATCTCACCCGGTTGCTTATTGGCAAGCACGGCATCGATGATAATCAAATGCTCGCGCTTTGCCATGATTTCCAGCAACTCCATGCCACAAGTGCCACCGTCGATGATGTCAAAGTGCGGTTGAATTTCAGGGCGTTTTTCAAGTTCCTGCGCAACACGTACCCCCACGCCCTCATCACTTAATAAAATGTTTCCGACACCTAGAATCAACGGCTTCATTACAGCACCTTAACTTCGGTCACTTCACCATTTTCTGTGTTAACCACATGTACGGCACATGACATACAAGGGTCGAAGGAGTGAATGGTTCTCACCACTTCTAACGGTTTCGTTGGATCTGCCACCGGCGTACCAATAATGGAAAGCTCGTAAGGCCCCATTTGGTCTTGCTCGTTACGTGGACCGGAGTTCCAAGTAGATGGTACGACAGCTTGATAGTTTTCAATGCGGCCGTCTTTGATCACGACCCAGTGAGAAAGCATACCACGTGGCACTTCACCAAAACCTACACCGCGGAATTCACCGCTTGCCGGAATGTCAGTTTTGATATAAGCGGTAGTATCGCCTTTCGCAATGTTATCAATGAGCATTTGCCATTGCGTACCTAAAACGTCATTTAGCGTACAGCAATGCACGGTACGAGCGATAATACGTCCAAGGGTGGAGTGTAATTGCTCGGTGGCTAACGTGTTGCCGGTTAATTTTTCGTAAATGTCTTTTACTTCGTTAAAATGTTTAACGGTTGGTTTGTCATTGGAGGCTAATCCGCAGATTAAATAGGCGAGAGGGCCTACTTCTACGACTTTGCCGTAGAACGTTGGTGCTTTTACCCAAGAGTATTTACCGTCGTCTTGCCAGCCTGTGTATTTTGGACGGGTTAAACCAGCCCAAGGCTCTAATGGCTCATCGTCTTCATACCAAGCGTGTTTACCGCTTTCTTTAATGCCTTTTACGACAAATTCGTCTTTTTGTTGGTCAATGACACGGATGGTGGATAAATCACCATTTTCTACATAACCACCTTTCAACATGAATTTAGAATTGTCCGCATCAATCGGGTATTCCGGTACGGCTAAGTAGTTGCCGGATGTCTTACCGAGGTCGAACCATTCCGGATAGAAAGCCGCAAATACAGCTGCATCGATTTTATAAACTTGGTTGATAAAGTCGCCTAAGCGATCAATACAGGCTTTCACGAACATGAGGCGTTCATGGTTAAGCACGGCTTGTGAATCCAAATTAATTGGGTTTGCCACACCACCGATAGCCAAGTTTTGAATGTGTGGTGTTTTACTACCGAGCAATGCTACTACACGGTTAGCATCACGTTGACATTCAAGAGCCTGTAAATAGTGCGCCACAGCAATAAGGTTTACTTCCGGTGGCAACTTCATTGCAGCATGACCGAAATAGCCGTTGGCAAAAATACCAAGTTGTCCGCTATCTACTAATGCTTGAATTTTTTTCTGTACATTGCGGAATTCATTGGCACTGTTTAATGACCATGTGGATACACCTTTTAGCATATCAGCCGCTTTTTCCGGATCTGCTTTTAAGGCAGAAGTGATATCTACCCAGTCCATGGCGGAGAGTTGATAGAAATGCACAATATGATCATGAATCGTGTGTGCGGCAAGAATCATGTTACGAATATATTGTGCGTTCACCGGCACTTTAGCGCCGATGGCATCTTCTACGGCACGCACGCTGATAATCGCGTGTACTGTGGTACATACGCCACAGATACGTTGCATAATCATCCATGCATCACGTGGATCGGCACCTTTTACGATATTTTCCATACCGCGCCACATGGTACCGGATGACCAAGCATTGGTGACGACGCCGTTTTCAATTTCGCAATCAATACGTAAATGCCCCTCAATACGGGTAATTGGGTCAATTGAGATACGTTTTTTTTCTGACATTATTCTGCTCCGCTAACTTTTTTGCTGAATGCCGCTTTTTCGGCAATAATTTTTTCTGAGTCTTCGGCATGTTTTTCTTTAAATACCGGCAATACAGGGAATAAACGAATGATTAAGATATAGGCTACAACTTCAATAGAGACGAAGCCGATTGAAATAAGCAATTCTTCCGCTGATGGGAAATATTGATAGCCATTGCCAGGATTATACATGATGAGAGAGTAGTTCATCCGCCATAATGCTGCACCGAGTAACATGCTTAATGCCGAAATAAATAACCAACGGGAATCTGATTTTTTCTCTCCGAGGAAGAGGGTAAGTAACGGTAATACCATCAACCAGACTTCCATCCAGAACATCCATGCTTCAAATTTAGTTAATTTATCGAAACCCACAACCATTTGCAGTTTGTCGTGATAAATCAACTCACCAAAACGCACTGCTAGGAAACAGAAGATCAAACCTGCAGTGACACGCGCTAATTGTGTGAATAAATGACGTTCATCCGGTGTTTTTCCTGCAAGACCCGCTTTAACTAAAGAACCCTCAAAAATCACAATAGAGAAGCCCATAATGAAAGCAGTAAGCAAGGAGAGAATCGGTAACACTTCATAGCTTTGCCATACCGGATGAACTTTGTGTCCCGCTACAATCATCAAGGAACCCATTGAAGATTGGTGCATCATTGGCAATAAGGCACCCAACGCAATAATGAAGAACATGATTTTATTGAGTTTATTAAACCATTTCTTCAAACCAAGGAAACCAAGCCACACCGGTGCAAATTCTAAGGTGACAACAATGATATACACCGTCATACAAAATGCTGTTTCAAACAGCACGGAATTGGTATTGAACTGTCCCGGAACGTAGAAGTAGGGTAAATGCCAATAACGTCCCATATCAATGGTAATGGACAAACCGCCAAGGGAATAGCCGAAGAGACTGGCAAGCAATGCCGGGCGCACAAGAGCGTGATATTTCCCTTTATTGAAAATATACACAGTCCAAGCTAATGCCCAACCGCCACAGGCAAAACCTGTACCGACAAGCAAGTCAAAGGCAATCCATAAACCCCAAGGATAACCGCCATTAAGTGCGGTCACGGAACCGATACCGAAAACCAAACGTTTTAAAATTAATAAAACGCAAAGTACGGCAAGTGGTGCAAAAAAGAGAATTGCGGCAGAAACAAGGCGACCGCCCACCGGACGTGGATTACTCATGATGCTCATCCTCCGCTTCTTCAATTTCCTTGCGTGCCTGACGCATGGCTTCTTTTTGTGCTGCAATACGCTCGGCAATTTTATCGCCATGCATATTTTTGTAAGTCATAAAGGTAAGACCGGCAAGTGCCACTAACGGCAACGCTAAACCACGATACAAGAAATGTTGTAAATGCGCTGCACGACTTCCCGTTGCCACTTCATCTAAAGGTGGTAGGCCAAGATTTTCAAATGGTACTCCACTTAAGGCTAGGACTTGTGTTCCGCCGCCTTCTTTTTCACCGTAAATATGGTATTGATATGCCGGCACGGTAGCGCGGTATTTATCCGTACTATTGACGTGTTGACGCGGGTAATCGTATTCAGTACCGCGTAATAAACTTAAACGGCGTTTGGCCTCCGCCAATAATTCTTCTCTTGTACCGAAAATAATGGCACCCGTTGGGCAAACATGGCAACAACCCGGCAATTCGCCTTTATCTAGGCGTTCAACACCTTTTTGGTTACAGAGTTCACATTTGCTGATTTCACCGAATGGATTGTCATAGTCGTATTTTGGTACATCAAAAGGACAACCTACCATGCAATAACGGCAACCGGTACAAATGTCGGGATCGTATTTCACGATACCTGTTTTTGGATCTTTGGTAAGGGCCTGAACTGGGCAAACCGCAACACAGTTTGGGTCAACGCAATGCATACATTGTTTTTTCACGTAAGCATAGCCATTTTCCGATTGGTCTTTATTTTTACCATCGCCATCGCTCCAAACTTGAATGATGTTGCGGGTAAACGGTGTGAGTTTGTCGTTATTTGACCAAGTCTGATCGCCTTTTGGGTTCACCGGTGTATGGTTCACGTTTTGACATTCAGCCACGCACGCTTGACAACCTACACAAAGGGTAGAGTCGTAAAGCATTCCAAGCGCACCGGGAATAGGCTCAACCGCCTCCGATGCCTGTGCACTCGACACAGGCAAGGTGGAAGCAATTCCGCCAAGCACACCGGCTTTTAGAAATTTTCGTCTATCCATCTTATTTACCTGTATGTTGTTCTTTCTCTGCCGCTTTGGCTTCGGAACGGGCTTTATGTTGAACACTTAATTCGCGTAAGGTCACGACACTGACACCGGCAAGGATGGCAGCAGCACCACCTAATAAACCGATAGCTGTCATCGTGGCACCTGAACCTTCGGTGTTATTTACATCCGGTTTTTCAGCGCGCGGAGTTGGGTTTTCTACTCCGGCTAATTGGAAAATGCCTTTGGTAAAGCCCACGCCTTTTTCATTACAACCGTAACAAGGATGACCGATACCTACCGGCCAGTTATTACCACCGACATCACAGAATTCTAAGGTAGAGCAGTTACCGTAAGTTTCTGGGCCTTTACAACCGAGATGGTATAAACACCAACCGTTGCGATGGCCATAATCGCCGTATTCTTTGGCGAAGCGACCTGCATCAAAGTGCGGTCTGCGATAGCAGTTTTCATGAATTAAGCGATCGTAAGCGAATAGCGGACGATTGAGTTTGTCCATTGCCGGCAATTTCTTATAAGTAAGAATGTAAGCGACTGTTGCAAGGAAGTTATGTGGATTCGGCGGGCAGCCCGGAATGTTAATGATCGGCGTACCTTTCGGTAATACTTCAGACAAGCTGCTGGCGCCGGTTGGGTTACCACCGCTAGATGGCACACCACCCCAGGCGGCACAAGAACCGATGGCAATAATCGCAGCAGCACCTTTTGCCGCTTCTTGAATGTGTTCCACAATCGGTTTCCCGGCGACCATACAATAAACACCACCGTCTTTCACCGGAATGGAACCATCTACGACTAAAACATATTTGCCATAATATTTATGCATAGCATTATGTTTATTATCTTCAGCTTGTTCCCCAAACGCGGCCGAAAGGACTTCGTGGTATTCTAAGGAAATCATTTCCAATACTAAATTTTCCACCGTCGGGTGAGTGGCACGTAGCAGAGATTCTGTACATCCGGTACACTCTTGTGCACCAATCCATAACACCGGCGGACGAGCAGGCGCCGTTAAGGCATCTGTCATTTGCGCACCGGCTTTACTACTTAGCCCCATTGTTGCCGCAAGTGCGGTACATAATTTCATGAAATCCCGGCGGGAAACATCGGCTAAGGCAGAAAATAATCCATCGCTTCGTTGCATATATTCACTCCAATTCACACATTTTATACATGGTTATCGGCGCTATGATATGCTCATAAGGTGGAACATTATTTGATCGTCATCAAGAATATCCCTATTTTTTATCTGAATATAAGATGTAACCTTTTGTTTTTACAAAATAATTGAGAGTTATTCTCATTTGTTAAATTGTTGTAACTATAACGAGGTATTAAATTTTATTTGGAGTTGGGAAGGGGAGACGATAATGGAAGAAAAATTTAATCAATGAAGAAAAAAGCGCACGTTATAAACTGTGCGCTATCCTTTATAGTGTGATTTATTGATGTTATAAAATCTTTACAAAAACTGACCGCACTTTTTTATAAGCGTAAAAGTGAGCCAAAGTTAGGCTTATTTCTATCCCCTATTTTCTCGTTTTTCTTATTATTGAGTTGATTCTTTTTTAACCAGGGTGAAGCATTATAATGCTTGTTGTTAGGTCTTGATAGACCTAACAAAACACCTTGCTAAATAGAAAGTTAGACAAGGAACGATTAATTTACAACTGTAAGGATCTATCTAATGAAATTAATTAAAACAACTACAATGGCAACCCTTTTTAGTGGTTTACTTTTATGCATTACTGCGAGCGCAAACAATGAACAAGGTAAGGTGACGCCGGAGGAAGCAAAGTGTGCTGTTGCTGCGGTAACTGCTAATAGTATTGATAGGGTTAATGAAGCGATTGAAGTTTGCTTAAAACCCGCAGAAGCTGGTAGTTTGAAAGCTCAAGAGGCGCTGGTTAACTTGTATTTGGATATAAATCTTAAAGAGGCTGTAAAATGGACTCGCAAGGCTGTAGATAATGGGAGCGTTCAAGCGCAGAGAGCTTTAGGAGCATTTTATTTATACGGGGCAGGGGTAAAAGAAGATCGTCAACAGGCAAAAAAATGGCTAACGAAAGCCTGTAATAATAACGAGCAAGGGGCTTGTGATCTTTTAAAAAAATATAATCTTAACTAAGGCAGAAAAATGCATTTTACAGAAGAAATGAACGAAGAAATTGGCAAGGTTGTTAATGGCTTGAATGGATTATTGATACTTGCTAAAGCATTTGATTTAAGCTTTTTAACCGATGATCATATCAATTTCGTTGAAAATTTGGTTCTTAAAACGGATCCTGTAATTGATTCGCTTAATGATCAGTTAAACGATAATCTTAATGATACGGAGGTTGAACTTTTTTCTGATGAAGAAGATGAACTTACAGATACTTTAGGTGTTTGGGAAGATCTGAAAGAAGATTTAAATAAATTATCATCCAGTTCATCAGTGCAAGATCTCAATGAAATTATTGACAAACATGATGAGTATCTTTGGTAGAGTTTAATTAGATTTAACCTGTTTCTAATGTTGGATAGAAACAGGTTTTTTATTCACACGGTAGTTTATTGATGCTATAAAATCTTTGCAAAAACCGACCGCACTTTTTCCGCGTCTTTCACACCTGGAGCACTTTCCACACCGGAATTCAAATCAACCCCGACACAATGTTGTGCCAATGCATCTTCAATGTTATCAGGGTTAATGCCACCCGCCAGAATAATTTTATGTTTCAGATGGGCTGGAATCAGTGACCAATCGAAAGTCTCACCCGTACCGCCTTGTTGTGCGCCTGACTTGCTATCGAAAACGAAACGATCAATCTCAAAAACATCGTCAAAAACCACCGCACTTTGATGGGTTACATCCACGGAAATGGCTTTCCAAATGCGAATGCTTTCAGGCAATTCGGTGCGAAGTGCGGTGATAAATTCCGATGTTTCATCGCCATGCAACTGAACGGCGTAGAGCTGTAATTGCTGTGCGATTTTCACGATAAAATCGATGTCTTGATTTTGAAACACGCCCACAAAGCGAAGTGGGGCGGCTGTCACCAGTTCTTGGGCTTGACGTAAGCTGACACAACGTTTGGAGTTTTCGACAAAAATCAGCCCACCGTACAATGCGCCGCTGTCGTAAACGGTTTTTACGTCTTGTGCACGGGTTAAACCGCACACTTTGTTTTCGCCGAAAATGACTTCACGCACGGCGTTGTTTAAGTCGGGACTGCCCATTAAACTGCTACCGATTAAAAAACCGTGGGCAACGTGTTGTAATTCACGTACTTGTTGATGATGGTAAATGCCTGATTCACTGATGATTCGCACATCGGCAGGAATGCGGTCGGTATATCGGGTGGTTAATGCTACTACGCGGTTTAAATCCACGCTTAAATCGTGCAAATTACGGTTATTCACGCCGATAATTTTCGCCCCTAACGCCAAGGCGCGTTCAAATTCTTCTTCGTTGCTGGTTTCGGTTAACACGCCCATTCCGAGAGAATGCGCTAAATCCGCTAAGATGCGATAAGTCTCGTCGTTCACCACTGAAAGCATGAGTAAAATCGCGTCGGCTTGGTAAAAACGCGCCAAATAAACCTGATATTCGCTGATCATAAAGTCTTTGCATAATACAGGTTGTGTGACAACGTCGCGAACTTGTTTGATATAGGCAAAATCGCCCTGGAAGTATTTTTCATCGGTCAGCACAGAAATCGCGTTGGCATAGTGTTTATAGACCTGCGCAATCTCTGTCGGTTTAAATTCACTGCGAATCAACCCCTTGGAAGGCGAGGCTTTTTTACATTCCAAAATGTACGCCGGTTTTTGGCGTGTGCCTTTTGCCAACGCATCATAAAAAGAGCGGTCGGATTTTTGAATGTTTTTTTCAAATTCACTTAACGGAAATTCCGCTTCTTTGTTTTTTACCCATTCGGCTTTATCGAGCACGATTTTTTGTAATACCGTGGCGGTTTCAAGTGGTTTGGAAAAGTCTTGTGTGATCATGTTTATGTCTTATTTTCGAAAACGGGGCTTTAAATTAATAGGTCGTCAATTTCTGTAAGGTTTCAAACGGTTTACCTTGCGCAATCACATCCAATACCCGTTGTGCATTATCTTTAATGTCTTCTTGTCCGAACAGTTTTAATAATAGTGCAGTGTTCATGGCAACGGCTTGGTTGTGTTCCGCTTTGCCTTTGCCTTGTAAAAGTGCGGTGATCATTTGCGCATTTTCTGTCGGTTCGCCACCGCGCAAACTTTCCAATGGTTTGATTTGGAAGCCAAAATCCTGTGGCGTTAAGGTATAACGTTCAATCTCGCCGTTACGCACTTCCGCCACGTCTGTCGCGCCATGAATTGCCACTTCGTCTAAGCCACTGCCGTGCACGATAATCGTGTGTTCGTGACCTAATTGGGCAACGGTTTTGGCGTAAATATCAATCAGTTCGGGAGAATAAACGCCAAGCAATTGACGTTTTGGACGTGCCGGATTAATAAGCGGACCAAGAATATTAAAGAGTGTTCGAGTTTTTAAGGCTTGGCGTACAGGCACGACATATTTGAAACCTGGGTGATATTGCTGTGCAAACAAGAAGCTGATGCCAATGTCGTCCAATGCCTTGCGGGCTTGTTCTGTTGACATAGCAATATTAACACCCAGTGTGGTTAATAAATCGCTTGAGCCGGTTTTACTGGAAACGCTACGGTTGCCGTGTTTTGCTACTTTTGCACCACAAGCGGCTGCGACGATAGCGGACGCCGTAGAAATATTGATGGTGTTGGCGCCGTCACCGCCTGTGCCGACGATGTCAGCAAAGGGGTAATCGGGTGTTGGAAATGGTTTGGCATTTTTAACGGCGGCTAATACGGCACCGTTGACTTCATCGATGGTTTCGCCACGTACTTTTAGAGCCACTAACATGGCAGAGATTTGTTCGTTGCTTAATTCGCCCAACATGATGGCGTTAAATAAGGCTTCGCTTTCCGCTGCGGTTAAGGTTTGTGCGTCATAAAGTTTTTCTAATAGAGCTTGGTTTTCCATCATCCTTGTCCTTATTTATGAATATCGTAATCCAAATCGCGCGCTTCATCGCCGGTCATACCACGGAAGCCCCAACAATGTGCCGGTTGCTCTTTGATGGTGATTTCCACGTCAAACGGGCTAATGCCTAATTTGTATTCAAATTCGCTGAACAACATTTTGATTAAACGCTTTTTCGTTTGCTCTAAACGACCTTGCATTAAATTGATTTCAATCACCATGTAATTGTCGGTGCGGTTTGTGGTATGCGGGTAGTAAAAATCATCGTCTTCCAAACAAATAAAACGAAGCGCGTGCTTGCCTTTGGCAACATCTAAACCGAGTTCCAGGCAGTTATAAATCACCTCCGCTACAGCAGATTTGCGCGGGGAGAGAGTACGTTTTAAGCCATATACTGTGATCATGTTTTATCCTTTTCTATTTAAAATCCCCCCTCTTTGCTAAAGAGGGGACGTGGTATATTAATTCCGTTTCAACAACCATTCCACCGACTGTGCTAATAACTGTGCCCCTTGCACCGTTAAAATAGACTCGGGGTGGAATTGGAAGCTGCAAATGGGCAAAGTGCGGTGGCGAATTGCCATGTTTATGCCATTATAAGAAGCGTTTGGGAGCAATTCATCGGGTAAATTAATTCCCATGAGGGAATGATAGCGCGCGACCGGCATCGGGTTGGTCAAACCTTTGAACATGGCTTCATTGTCGTGTGCAATTCTGGACACTTTGCCGTGCAAAATTTCACCTGTGTGAACGACTTTGCCGCCGAAGGCTTCGATTAACGCTTGATGCCCCAAGCAAATACCCAACATCGGTACTTTGCCGATTAAGCGCTTAATTAACGGAATCATATTCCCCGCTTCATCCGGGGTGCCCGGCCCGGGGGAGAGGGCAAGAATCGTATCCGGCTGCGCCAAGGCATTTTTTTCTAAAATCGCTAAATCGCAATCGTTGCGGTAAATGTGAACCTGATGTCCCAACCCGCGAAATTGATCCACCAAATTGTAAGTAAAGGAATCAAAGTTATCTAAAAATAAAATGGTTGCCATGATGTCACTCCTATTGATTCGCTTTCTTATTGGTTTGTACGATGGCGTTGATGACTGCACGGGCTTTGTGACGGGTTTCATCGGCTTCCATTTGCAGGTCGGAATCCAACACCGTACCGCAACCGGCTTGCACATGGGCAATGCCGTTTTGCACGAAGGCGGAGCGAATCACGATACAGGTGTCAAAATTGCCATCAGATTGTAAATAGCCTACGGCACCGCCGTAACTGTGGCGTTTTTGTTGTTCAAACTGATAAATTAACTGCATGGCTTTGATTTTCGGTGCACCGGTTAGCGTCCCCATGTTCATACAAGCTTGATAAGCGTGTAACGCATCCAGTTCAGGGCGAAGTTTACCTACAACGCGAGAAACAAGGTGCATAATGTGCGAATAGCGATCCACCTGCATTAAATCTTTCACATGGCGGGTTTTACTTTCGCACACACGAGCGATGTCGTTACGCGCTAAATCCACCAACATCAAATGTTCCGCTTGTTCTTTATGATCCAAACGCAATTCCAGTTCTAAACGGGAATCTAATTCCGGATCGATATTGCCGTCAGCATCAAAACCGCGCGGACGGGAACCGGCAATCGGATAGATCTCCAACTGACGGGTAGTTTGCGAATATTTCAAGGCGCTTTCCGGTGAGGCGCCGAACAAAGTGAAATCCTCGTCCTGAATAAAGAACATATACGGGCTTGGGTTGTTTTGTTTTAACTGACGATAAGTCGCCAACGTATTCGGGCATTCAAGGGAGAAACGACGGGACGGCACGATTTGGAACACGTCGCCACAATAAATATGTTGCTTCAGGCGCTCAATAATTTTCTTGAATTTATCATCATCTAAATTAATGGCAACCTCGGTAGAAGCCGATTTGAGGCTCAAGTGCGGTCGAATTTTCAAGAGTTTTTTGGCAATGTCTTGGGCGTTCTGCTGCAGTGTCGCCAACGCATTTTGTGCAAAACAAAAGGTTTGTAATTCCGCTTGTTGCAATTGATGGTCGATCACCAGTAATTGTTCCGCTAAATAAAAGCAATAATCCGGGCAGGTAATGCCATCATCTTGCAAGGAGATGTTTTCCATCGGAATAAAATTTGCCACCAAGTCATAGGCGAATAATCCGCCTAAAAAAATCGGCAACGGGCTTGCTTGATAAAGTTCGGTGAAACAACGTAAACCGTCGAAAATGCCTGGTGCTAATAATTTGCTGTCTTCGTCTGCATTATTGTCGGCAGGTTTGAATGCTACTTGCAGTTCGGTGCTTGTTTGGGATGTTACGTTTACCTGTGCCGAAAGTTTTTGCGCAATTAACGGTAACACTGCGGCACCGTTGTCGGTCAACGCATGAAAAGTGACGGTTTGTCCCAAACAGGAAATTTTCATGGCCGCGTTAACGAGCAATAAACTTTTAAGACTGTTTTTGCTGGAAATTTCGGCAGATTCTAACAGTAGCGTATTCGGTTTGTTTTCACATAATGTGGCGAAAATGGCGGTAGGATCGCTGTGATAAGGTACGTTTTGCGTAAAAGTTTGAATAAAAGCGGAAGACATTCTCATTTCCTTAAAACATAAAATAAAGTTGCACTATTAAACTAGTACAGGTGTTTAAAGTCAAGGGGAAATAAAAATTTTTATTTAAGAATAGTGATAACAAGGGGAGAGAAAAGTAGAGCGGGCTGCACCCGCCTACTGTATGACTTAAAAAGTGCGGTCGTTTCTCACGGCGTTTTTACTGCGCCATCTTTTTCGCCGTCGTCAAAAATCCTTGAGCTGAATTGTAAATTTCGGCTTTGCCTTGGGCGTTTAGAATCATATCGGACATTTCACGGAAGGCGCCTTTGCCACCGCCTAACCCTAGGGTGTAATCGGCACAGTTTTTGACATATTCCGGCGCGTCGGCAACCGCGAAGGAAAGACCACAAACAGCGAAAGCGGGGAGATCAACGCTGTCATCACCAATGTAAGCCGTTTGTTCGGGTGCAACACCGGCTTGGCGGCATAATTCAAAACAGACGCTTTCTTTTTCCAGCTTGCCTAAAAAAGCGAGTTTAATGCCTAAATCGGCAATGCGTTTGCGCAAAATGGCCGAATCACGCCCCGATAACACAGCGACCTGAATGCCGGCTTCCATCAACATCCGAATACCTAAACCATCGCGCACATGAAAACTTTTGAGCGCTTCGCCGTTAGCATCGTAGTGCAGTAAACCGTCTGTCAATACGCCATCTACATCGGTGATAACGAATTTCACCTGTTTTAATTTTTCTTGTAATTCTGTTGTCATTAGCTTGAGAACTCCACTAAACCAACCACATTTTGTGCATCATCCACCACAACCAAAGAGTGAATTTTATGTGCTTTCATATAATTTTCCGCTTCGGATAAATAGGTATCTTGATGAATGGTTTTCGGATGAGAGGTCATCAATTCCTGTGCGGTTTTGCTAAGCGTATTGGCACCGTTGGCCGTTAATGCACGGCGAATGTCGCCATCGGTGATGATGCCCCGTAATTGCTGTTGCTCCATCACCAATGCTACGCCCATACGACCTTCATTCATGATGGTTAAGCAATCGGTGAAGGAGGTTGCTAAGGCGGCAATCGGTAAACGGGTTTGCATTTGATCTTTCACGCGACATAACAAACGGCGACCTAAGCTGCCGCCCGGATGGAATTTCGCAAAATCTTCCGGTTGGAAATCACGCGCGCGCATTAAACAAACTGCCAACGCATCGCCCAATGCCATAGTCACAACCACGGAAGTGGTCGGGGCAAGGTTATTCGGACAGACTTCCCGTTCTACGCTAATGTCCAACACATAATCCGCATGGCGCGCTAAAGTAGAATTTTTATTGGAAGTGAGCGCAATGATTTTGTTGCCGAAGTTTTTTAGGCTTGGAATGAGTTTGTTGACATCATCAGTTTCGCCGCTGTAGGAAATGAGCATCACCACATCAATGGGTTTCAGCATACCTAAATCGCCGTGAAAGGCTTCCGTAGGATGCAGGAAAAAACTCGGTGTGCCGGTGGAGGCAAAGGTGGCAACCATTTTTTTGCCCACTAAACCGGATTTGCCGATACCACCGATCACTAAGCGTCCTTTGCAATTTAAAATTAAATCAACAACGTCAGTGAAGGTGTCGTCTAATTTTTCGCTGAGTTGCCCGAGGGCTTTTTCTTCAACGCCCAGGGTTTCCCGAGCAATTTGTAAATAATCCATTGGGATTCCTTTTGTCGGAAAGGGAAAAAGTGCGGTCACTTTTTCATGTATTTTAAATGGCGCTCATTCTAGCTTAACTTTCTACTTAACACTATATTTCTTATAAGCCGTATTTTTCACATCTTTATTCATACGAATCATAGCGTTAGCATATAACCCAAGCGCCATATTCACAGAATCTATTAAATCGGGATGCAGATGGCTGGCGACCCTGTCCAGATTTTTTTGAATATCTAAATGTGGGTTGAGTTTGAGCGCTAAGGTGTAAGAACGAAAAGCACGGTAATAATCTTTTTGGTATTCACAAATTTCGCCCTTTAATTTAAGCGCTTCACTGATTTTGGTGAGTGCATGCAGATGACGTTGATGGCTATAAATATAGCTATCCAGCTCGCATTCAAAGGCATGGAAAATACGCTGAAAAATCACCTGCTCGCCGCGGCGGTAGATGACTTCGGTTTGTTGCGTCCGGTAACAAGCGGTGACCGTTAAGGTCGGTGTAAGCGGATCGGTCGGCATAAACTGAACATTCCTCAAATTGGAAATGACAGGGTAGGTTATACGCCTTTGTGCGGCATAATTCAATTCCTGTGTAGAAAAAGTGCGGTGGGTTTTCGGCGTGTTTTAAAAATGCCGGAAAAATCCACCACACTTTTTATTATTTCGTTCGCTGCGCCAAACCATAGGCGAACAGGCTTAATACGTCGCGGAAAAGCTGCGGTTCGTTGTTGCGGTAATGCTCAATCACGGCGGGATCTTTGACGATTTCGTCGATTTTGCGGATAAAAAGATCAATGAGCAGAATCGGCAGCTGAGGCTGAATCAGCTGTTTTTCTTGTAATTGACGAAAAAAATCGTGCATGAATTGGTGTTTTTCCCGTTCCATTGCGGCAAAAAAACGACTCAGTTCTTCGTCTTTGTGCTGCTGTAAATCGATCAGCATCGGCGCGGAATATATGGTTTGCATCGCCTGTTTTTGCAAGGTGAAAATATGCCGCATGATTTGTTCGATCGAATTTTCTGTCAGCAACGCCTCGAAACCGGCTTTCATGTCATTTTTTTGTTCAAGAAAGAGCTGTTGCAGCAGCTGTTTTTTATTCGGAAAGTATTTATAGAATGTGACGCGGCTGATATTCGCCTGCCGGCAAATGTCTTCCACCGAAGTGCGTAGCCAGCCGTATTGGGAAAATAAAGTGAGGGCGGCGTGTTTTATCTGATCTTCTTTTTTCATTGTCATTTCCGGAAACGCGTAATGCGCTAACGATAGTGAAAAATCGGCGAGCGGTCAAATCGGTAGCGCTGATAATAAGATAAATTCTCATTTACTTTATTACGATTATCAATATAATTAACAAAATTCATATTTTTAACGTAAAAATGTAAACTTAAGTGCGGAGGAAAAAATGCAGCGTTTAACCAAACAGCAGGTTTTACTTGCGGGAAGTTATTTGATGTTCAGCCAGTTGGGCGGAGCGGAAGAAGCGAAAACGGCACGGCCGGACCAATTAGACGAAATCGTGGTGGTCGGTGAAAAATCCGAACGTTCGCAAGCCGTGACTGGTTCGAGCCTGTCAGTTTATACGGAGAAAGATTTCAAACGCCGTGCGGATTGGATTTCCACCACCGCATTGTTGCAAAACAGCGCGAATATTTTAGATACCGGATTGGGCAACGAATTGCCGACCGTGCGCGGTATCGACGGCGCAGGACCGGCGGTCGGCGCGGTGGCGTTTTTCGCCGGTTCACGTCCGCGCCTGAATTTATCTGTTGATGGGCGTTCGGCGACCTATAACGAACTGGCGTTTGGAACAAAATCACTGTGGGATATGAAACAGGTGGAAATTTACCGCGGTGCGCAGAGTTATGCGCAAGGACGTAATGCTGTTGCCGGCTCGGTGGTGATGATCTCCAACGATCCGAGCGATGAATTTGAAGGCGCAACCAAATTCAGTTTCGGTAATCAGAATTACCGCCAATTTGCCGCCATGTTGTCCGGACCGTTGGTTAAAGACGAACTCAGCTTCCGTTTAAGTGCGGAACGGCAGAGCCGCACCAGTTTCGTTGATTTGCAATCGTATCAACCGGTCGGTGATCCGCGTCGTTTTGAAACGCTAACGGCGCGTGCCAAATTATTATGGACACCGTCCGCCTTGCCCGATTTTTACAGCCGTTTGACTTATCATTACATCGATGCCAAAGCGCCGCAAAATGAAGTGATTCCGCAAGGTGTACGCTATGCTTACGAAAAACCGGTGTTTAAAACCGGTTCCAAAAGCGGCATTTGGGACATCGGCTGGCAGATTTCGGATCAATGGAAGTGGGAAAACCAGTTGATTTACAGCAAATACACCAATGACCGTCGTTCCTTGCCGGTGAATTTACGCGGCAATCCGGCGGCGCTGGACGGCAAAGAAATTCAGTGGGAACCGAAAATCAGCTTTAAATCCGCCGATCAGAAAACCGGTGCGTTGCTCGGTTTATATTATTTCCGTTCCAAACAACACGAATGGGTAGATATGAATGCCCGCTTGGGCGGGCGCAACCGCTTTAACGACAAAACCGAAACCAAGGCGTTGTTCGGTGAAATCCGCGTTACGCCGTTGGAAAATATGGAAGTGACCTTTGCCGCGCGTTATGAACAGGAACGTCATCAACGCCACGGCGGCAGTTCGGTGTTGCGCATTCAGCGGGATAAAACAGATCGCGTGTTGCTGCCGAAACTGGACATCGCGTTCAATTTGGACGCGCAGCAGCGGATCGGTTTCAGAACGGCGCGCGGTTATAATCCGGGCGGTGCCGGCGTGACCTTTTTAGCGCCATATGCCAGCTATGAATACAATCCGGAATACGTCTGGAATTACGAGCTTTATCACCGCTGGAGCAACGCGGCGCGCACGTTGGAATTGAATAGCAATCTTTTTTATAACGATTACAAAGATATGCAGCTCGCCTATGCCAACGGGCTGATCGGCAATGCGGAAAAGGCGCGTACTTACGGCGCGGAATTTAATTTGAATTGGAAGGCGAGCGAACAATGGAACGTTTATGCGGCGTTGGGTTTGCTGAAAACCAAAATAAAAAAATATTCTGCGCACCGCGATTATGAAAACAAAGAATTAAGCCGTGCGCCGAATTACACCCTCAGCGTCGGTTCCAATTACCGCTTTAGCAACGGTTGGGAAATCGGCGCGGACGCTCGTTTTACCGACGGTTATTATTCCAATTATGCCAATAACGCGACGGGCAAAATTTCCGCCTACGCGCAGACCAACGCGTATTTGGCGTATAACTTCAAACAAGGGCGCGTGACCTTGTTTGTGGATAATCTGTTTAACGACCGCTCCGCCATTTCCGTGCCGTCCACTGTGCGCGGCGAAGCGGCGTTGTTACAACCGCGCTTATTCGGCATTTCCACCGAATTGCGTTTCTAAGCCGAAAAAGTGCGGTTAAAAAAATTTTTATTTTTCTTACCGCACTTTATTTTTTCTTACTGCACTTTATTTTTAAGGAAAAACGATGTCTTCAGTGCATACGGAAATTTGCCGTCCAGTCGCCAAGCAGTTACGCCTTTCCATGTTTTTGGCAAGTTTGGCGCAATTGATCAAGCTGACTATCTGGCTGTTGATGATTTACCTGATTGATGTTGCCCGCAATTATGCGCAGGCGTCGCAAAGTGCGGTGCTTTTCGGCGGCGTTTTTGCGTTGTTCGCGCTCACCGTGTTGTATTACACCTTTAAAATCAAGGCGCACGATCAATCCCATTATGCCGCGTTCCGCTTGGAACAAATTTTGCGCCGCCGGTTATCACACAAAATCAGCCGCTTGCCGTTGGGCGAGGTGCAAAATATCGGTTCCGGCGCATTAACCAAAGTACTGCTGGATGACGTGCACGAATTGCATACTTTTGTTGCTGACGCGCCGCCGTTAAAAGCGGAAGCGTTCAGTACGCCGGTTTTGGTGTTAATCGCGTTATTTTGGCTTGATTGGCGTTTTGCCAGCGTGGTGCTGATTTTTGTGTTGGTGATATTGGGTGTGCTGCAAATTTTATTTCGGCGCGGCAAATTATTCCGCCGTCAATACGGACAGGCGTTGGCGCAAATTAATAACGCGATTATCGAATATGTGCAGGGCATGAGTACCGTGCGCGCGTTTGACGCAGGGCAGCGTTCGTTCGGACGTTTTCAGTGCGCGTTGGCGGATTTTCGGCAAATCATGCGCGATTGGTTGGCGCGCGTCGGTTTTTCCACCCGCTTAGCGCGTGCCTTATTCACGCCGATGCCGATGATGTTGTTTTTATTGTTAATCGGAACTTATTGGCAGGCGCAAAACCAACTTTCCACGTTTACCCTGTTTGCTTTTTTATTGCTGGCGGCGGGCTTGATTGAAACCATGCACCCGTATATGGGCTTGTTTCATTTATTGGAAAAATCCCGTGCGGCGATTGAACGAATTAATGAAATCGAGGCACTCAACTCTTTGCCGCTGACGCAATCGCCGCAATTTCCGCAAACATTTGATATTCGTTTTGAGCAAGTTTCTTTTCGCTATGCAAAACAGCAACAACCTGCACTCACGGACGTGGATTTGTTTGTGCCAGCAGGCAGTTTTACGGTAGTGGTCGGACAATCAGGCTCGGGCAAAACCAGTTTGCTCAATCTGTTGCTGCGGTTTTGGGACGTGGAGCGAGGCAATATCAAAATCGGTGGGGTGGATATTCGGGACATTGAGCCGAACTGGTTGTTACAACAATGTTCTGTGGTGTTTCAGGATAATTATCTATTTTCTGGCACGATTGCCGAAAATATTGCTTTTGGCATTCAAGATGCCGACGAGGCACAAATTATTACCGCAGCCCGCCAAGCCTATATTCACGATTTTATTATGAGCTTGCCGCAAGGTTATCAAACCGAAGTCGGCGAGCGTGGACAGCTGTTGTCTGGCGGACAAAAACAACGTTTAACCATTGCCCGTGCATTTTTACAAAATCGACCGATTTTGTTGCTAGACGAACCCACCGCGTTTTCCGATGCAGAAAATGAAGCCAACTTATTACAGGCGTTTAATGTGCTAATGCAACACAAAACCGTGCTGATGATCGCGCACCGTTTATCCGTTGCACCGCGCGCAGATCAAGTCATCTATATGCAACAGGGCAAAATTATCGCGCAAGGAAAACATAGCCTATTACTACGCGAATCCGAATCCTACCGACAATTATGGGAAAACTATCAACAAACGCAGCAATGGACGTTGGAGAATCATTGATGAACTTAACGCGCTATTTCAATCAAAACACTTTTCATGCCAAAGACTTGTGGCGGACTTATGCTTATCTCATAAATAGTGCTGGCGATCAGAAGAAAATTTTAATTCGCTGCCTAAATTTAGCCGCACTTTCCGCTTTATTGTTCGGCATTAGTATCGCCATGCTGTATCCATTGCTATTGAATATGGAAATGCAACGTGCGTGGCGTGGCTATTTTTGGCTGTTAATTGTGTTGTTAGTTTGTTCCATAGCGTTGCGGATTATATCGGAACACTATGACACCAAAGGATTTGCCAATCTCGCCATTGACCGCTTGCGGCTATCCTTAGGCGAGAAATTACGTCGCGTCCCCTTGGTATTATTACAAGGATTACGCGCAGGCGAAGTGAATAATGCGCTGTTGCAAGGCGTAAATGAAGCCGCTGGTTATGCGTTTACTTTAATGACGACCATTATTTACGCGGTTGTCGTCCCCGTCGGCGCGGCGATCGGCATAGGCTTTTTCGATTGGCACTTCGGCGTGATTATTTTGCTCGTTTTCCCGCTTGCCGTGCCGTTGTATTTGTGGCGGCGCAAAGCCTTTCGACGTGGATTTAGCTTTTTAGCCGAAGCCAATGGAAAATTGAAAGGCGAGGCGGTGGAGTTTGTACAGGGATTATCCATACTCAAATCCAGCGGACAAATTGAAAATCGGCAGGATCGTTTTAATCAAGTAGCGCAAGATGTGGCGGAAATTCAACGGATCGGCACAAAAAAAGGGGAAATACCGAATTTACTGATTACTTCCAGCGTGCAATTCGGCTTGATTGTGATTGCCTTGTTCAGCGTGGTCGGTGTGATAAATGGCTCGGTGCATTGGTTATTATTTGCCGTCATGCTGATTATGATCGCGCGGGTGGCGGATTTATTGAATTTCTTCGTGCAAATGTCGTCGTTGCTGGAAATTTTTGTAATTAGCTGCGAAAAGCTGGATATGCTGATGACGTTGCCCGAGTTAAGTGAAAATACCACGACCGAACAGCCGCAGGATTACAACATTCGCTTTGAAAACGTCGGCTTTACCTATCCGAATCAAACTGAACCTGTGTTAAAAGCGATTAATCTGACCATTACGGAAAATTCATTAAATGCGTTTGTCGGCAGCAGTGGTTGCGGCAAAAGCACGTTATTGAAATTGTTGCTGCGCCACGCTGATCCGCAGCAGGGGCGCATTACTATCGGTGGCGTCGATATTAAACGGCTCAGTCAGGCGCAGTTAATGTCAATGATTTCGGTAGTGTTTCAAGATGTTTATCTGTTTCAGGACAGCATTCTAAATAATATTCGCATGGCAAAACCAGACGCCACCGACGAAATGGTAATTGAAGCGGCTAAAGCGGCGCAATGTCATGAATTTATCCGCGCCTTGCCAAACGGTTATCAAACCCAAGTTTCCGACATCGGCAGCAATTTTTCCGGCGGGGAAAAACAACGTCTGGCGATTGCGCGCGCCATTTTGAAAAATGCGCCGATTTTACTGTTGGACGAGCCGACCGCTGCGTTGGACGTGCAAAATGAATTGGCGGTGCAGCGGGCGTTAAATGTGTTGGTTAAAAATAAAACGATTTTATTGATCGCGCACCGGCTTTCCACCATTGTCGCCGCGAACCAAATTAATGTGCTGGAAAACGGCACCATTATCGAACAGGGCACGCAACAACAATTACTCGCCAAGCAAGGGCGTTATTATCAATTCTGGATCTGCCAACAACAAAATAATGGAGCGAATCATTGCAAGAATACCGACTAACGCGCCAAGATTGGGCGATATTAACCACGGTCGCTTGCTTTAAATTTATCATTACCGCCTTTTATTTGGTGGCGATGATAACGATTTTGCGCAATCAACGAATCGAATTGGAAAAAATCAGTTGGGTTTGGCTGTTGGCGATAGTTGAAGCGGCAAAAGCCATTGTCGCGCCGCTATTGGAACGTTTTTATTGGCAAAAAGTGGGGCGTTTCAAAACATGGTTGCTGGCAACCAATGTCATTTTCTGCGGGCTGTTTGGCTTGTTGTATTTTTTACAGCCGGCGCGCGATTTTGATCTTCTGCTGCTTATCTGTGTCGGCTTAACGTTGACCAGCCTGTTTTTCGGCTGTGCCGCGTTAGGTTTAACCTGCGCCTTATTACCGCAAAAACAACGCGGCTTCGGCGGCATTATGCAGGTTATCGGCGCGCGCTTGGGCAAAATGCTGGGTGGTGCACTCATTCTACTGATTTATCAGCATTATGGCTGGCAAGCCGCAATCGGTACGATGCTGGCATTTTCGTTCGGTTTGTTGGTGCAAATTGCTTTTTATCGCGAACCGACTTTTGCGCCGGCAGCGCAACAATTCGCGCTGGGTTACTTGTTTAAACGACTGATTAATTTCTGGCGCGAAATACCGTTCGGTCGCCGCTGGTTATTTTTTCTCCTGTTTTCCTGCGTGCCGTACAGCTTAATGGCGACAATTTTTATCCCAAAATTGACCGCACTTGCGTGGCAACCGCAGCATATCGGCATTTTGCTTTCGGCGATCGTGCCTGTTGCCGGCGTGATTGTTACGCCGTTCAGTGGTTGGCTGTTACAAAAATATTCGCGCCATTCATTACTGCGCAATACTCTGTGCGGGCAAATTATCTTGATCGCGATTTTTTATTACTTGGAACCGATTAACCGCGCCGATTTCATTGCTTATCCGATCCTTTTATTTAGCGTGAGTTACAGTTTTTTGTTGCCTATCGTGATGACGATGTTATTGGATCGCGCAGTTTTCCCGACCGTTGATACCGCATTGCAGCTTTCTGTTGCGCTGATCGGCGCGTACATTGCCGGTTTTTGCGCGCTGCGGTTAATCGGCGTGATTGATTATCGCGGTGTGTATGTTGTCGCATTTCTGATGACGCTGATATTGTGGCGCACGGTTGACGGTGTGGTAAAAAACGTGGTTAAAACCGACCGCACTTTTCGGTGATTGGGCGGCGCATTTTGCCGTTGGCTTTCCGGCGGCATTTACGCTATACTGCGCGCCTGAGTTGGTCAGGCAATCGCCGGTCTATTGAAGCCTCTAACATCGCGTAAGCGTAAACTGGGGGACAAGTAGGCGGGAGGAAAGTCCGGGCTACACAGGGCAGAGTGCCGGATAACGTCCGGGGGGCGAGAGCCTACGACAAGTGCAGCAGAGAGCAAACCGCCGATGGCCCGCAAGGGATCAGGTAAGGGTGAAAGGGTGCGGTAAGAGCGCACCGTGCCGCCGGTAACGGTTGGTAGCAGGGTAAACTCCACTCGTAGCAAGACCAAATAGGAATCCAATGAATGGCCCGTTCAGGATTCGGGTAGGTTGCTTGAGCGCATGTGTAAATGTGCGCCTAGATGAATGATTGTCCACGACAGAACCCGGCTTATCGACCAACTCCCTTTTTCTTTTCAAAAACATTGTCAAAACCCACCGCACTTTTCTCTTTTTTCCAAGAAAACAAACATTTTTTCTCATTGAATTCATTGGCCTACTTGATTTTCCTTTTTTTGTCGCCATTATAGCCAAGCGTGTTTTTATTACTGTTTTATTTGGGAGTTTTTCATCTATGATGCGCATTTTACTTTTCCTTGCCACCAACATGGCAGTATTGTTGGTTTTTAACATCATTTTATCGTTAACCGGCATTCAATCTCGTGATGCGAGCGGTTTAATGCTATTTGCCGCATTATTTGGTTTTGCGGGATCTATTATTTCTCTATTGATGTCCAAAACCATGGCAATTCGTTCTGTGGGGGCTGAAGTGATTCAACAACCGAGAAACGAAACAGAACGTTGGTTGTTGGACACCGTGTATTCACAAGCGGATCGTGCCGGTTTGCCGCGCCCGGAAGTAGCGATTTATCATTCTGCTGATGTGAATGCGTTTGCCACCGGCGCAAGCAAAAACAATTCGTTAGTGGCGGTGAGTACCGGATTGTTAAATAAAATGACCCGTGGCGAAGCGGATGCAGTCTTAGCGCATGAAGTCAGTCACATTAAAAACGGCGATATGGTGACCATGGCGTTATTGCAAGGTGTGCTGAATACTTTCGTGATTTTCTTATCACGAATCATTGCAAACGTGGTGGCGAACTCCCGCAATCAAGGCAATGAAAGCTCAAGCAATTCCGGGATCTATTTCTTAGTTTCGATGGTGCTTGAAGTCGTATTTGGTTTCTTGGCAAGCATGATCGCCATGTGGTTCTCCCGCCAACGCGAATTCAGAGCCGATGCAGGTTCAGCGAATTTAGTGGGTAAGCAAAAAATGATTGATGCGCTAAAACGCTTACAAAACTTGCATGAACCGGAAGAGCTGGAAGGCTCCACCTTGGCAGCATTTGCCATTAACGGTAAACGTGGTGGCGGCTTAAAAGAATTATTCTTAAGCCACCCGCCGTTGGAAAAACGTATTGAAGCATTGCAACAGTTACCTTAAGAGTAAAATTTTAATAAATAGAGGCTTTTTTAAGCCTCTATTTTTTATCCAAAGAAAATGGCTGAAAAGTTTCAGTTGAAATATAAACGGAAGAATAAAGTGCGGTCATTTTTCTCGATAAATCTTCGTTTTATTACGGAATAATTTCCGCGGTCATAGATAAATCGCGTGATTTTCTAAGCAGTTAGTATTATTATTGACAGTATTTTTTAGATAGATTAATCATCACAGAGGATATTTATGCAGCATCTTAAAGAGCTTGTGGATAAAGCAAGAAATGCCATAGACAACATTGAAGATAAAAGCCTTGCCGCGCTTGATGAAATTCGCGTGGAATATTTTGGTAAGAAGGGTCATTTTACCCAATTAATGCAAGAATTGCGCAACGTGGCGGCGGAAGAACGTCCGGCAATGGGCTCGAAAATTAACGAAGCCAAACAAGCCGCATTAGATTTCTTAAATGCAAAAAAAGCGGAATGGGAACAAGCCCTGTTAAATGCACAATTGGAAAACGAACGCATTGATGTGAGTTTACCGGGACGCAAAGTAGAAATGGGCTGTTTACATCCGGTTTCTATTACCATTGAACGCGTGACCAAATTCTTCTCTGAACTCGGGTTTTCTGTGGAATCCGGCCCTGAAATCGAAAGCGATTATTACAATTTTGATGCCTTAAATATTCCTAAACATCACCCGGCGCGTGCTGATCATGATACGTTCTGGTTTAATCCTGAATTATTGTTAAGAACGCAAACTTCCGGGGTACAAATTCGTACCATGCAAAAACAACAACCGCCAATTCGCATTATGGCGCCGGGGCGCGTGTATCGTAACGATTATGACCAAACCCACACACCGATGTTCCATCAAATCGAATTGTTGTATGTGGATAAACATGCGAATTTCACTGAATTAAAAGGCTTATTGCACGATTTCTTACGTGCTTTCTTCGAAGAAGATTTACAAGTGCGTTTCCGTCCGTCTTACTTCCCATTCACCGAGCCTTCTGCCGAAGTGGATGTGATGGGTAAAAATGGCAAATGGCTAGAAGTGTTGGGTTGCGGTATGGTGCATCCTAACGTTTTACGTAATGTCGGCATTGACCCGAATGAATACTCCGGTTTCGCAGTGGGTATGGGGGTAGAGCGTTTAACCATGTTACGCTACAACGTCACAGATTTACGTTCATTCTTCGAGAATGATTTACGCTTTTTGAAACAGTTTAAATAATTTTGAGTGAGAGATAAGTATGAAATTTAGTGAACAATGGGTACGCGAATGGGTTAATCCGGCGATTTCTACGGAACAACTTTGCGAACAAATTACCATGTTAGGCTTGGAAGTTGATGGTGTAGAAAAAGTGGCCGGCGATTTCACCGGTGTTGTCGTTGGTGAAGTGGTGGAATGCGCACAACATCCTGATGCCGATAAATTACGCGTAACCAAAGTGAATGTCGGCGGTGAGCGTTTGTTAGACATCGTGTGTGGTGCACCGAATTGTCGTCAAGGCTTGAAAGTCGCTTGTGCTGTAGAAGGGGCTGAATTACCGGGTGATTTCAAAATCAAGAAAACCAAATTACGCGGACAACCTTCCGAAGGCATGCTTTGCTCGTTCAGCGAACTTGGTATTGAATCTGATGCGAATGGGATTATCGAATTGCCACAAGATGCGCCTATCGGTACCAATCTACGCGATTATTTAACATTAGACGACAGCGCTATTGAAATTAGCTTAACACCAAACCGTGCAGACTGTTTAAGCATTGCCGGCGTGGCGCGTGAATTGGCTGTGGTGAATAAACTTAACGAAAATCCACCGCACTTTGATGTGGTTAAACCGACCATTAGCGATAAAGTACAAATTGATGTTCAAGCTGCCGAAGCCTGTCCGCGTTATTTATTACGCGTGATTAAGAATGTCAACGTTAAAGCGCAATCACCGATGTGGTTACAAGAAAAATTGCGCCGTTGCGATATTCGTTCTATCGATCCCATTGTGGATGTCACGAACTATATTTTGCTTGAACTCGGTCAACCAATGCATGCTTTTGATATGGCAAAAGTAGCACAGCCGGTACAAGTTCGTATGGCAAAAGAAAATGAAGAGCTTGTATTGTTAGATGGCACCACAGCGAAACTTCAACCGAATACTTTGGTGATTGCCGACCAAAATGGCGCATTGGCAATGGCGGGGATCTTCGGTGGTGAAGCGAGTGGCGTGAATGTAGAAAACACAAAAGATGTGATTTTAGAAGCGGCATTTTTTGCGCCATTAGCGATTACCGGTCGTGCTCGTCAATATGGTTTGCATACAGATTCTTCTCATCGTTTTGAGCGTGGTGTGGATTTCGAATTGTCACGTAAAGCAATGGAAAGAGCGACCGCACTTTTATTAGAGATTTGCGGTGGTGAACCCGGTGAAATTTGTGAGGTCACTCATGAAGCCCATTTACCAAAACGTCAACAAGTTACATTACAACGTCACAAATTAGATGCGTTGCTTGGTCATCATATTGAAACAGAAACGGTAACCGATATCTTACAACGCCTTGGTTTACAGGTTTCTTACGCTAACAACAGTTGGACGGCCGTTGCGCCATCTTGGCGTTTTGATATTGAAATCGAAGAAGATTTAATTGAAGAAGTCGCGCGTATTTATGGCTATAACAGTATTCCAAATAATGCACCGTTAGCGCATTTGCGTATGCGTGAACATAGCGAAGCGGATATTGAATTATCGCGTATCAAAGCGGCATTAGTGAGTTGCGATTTTTATGAAGCCATTACTTATAGCTTTGTTGATCCGAAAATTCAAAGTTTACTACATCCGGAAATTAAGCCATTTATTCTACCTAATCCAATTTCTGTTGAAATGTCCGCGATGCGCGTTTCACTATTAACCGGATTGTTATGCGCAGTAAGTTATAACCAGAATCGTCAACAAAATCGTGTGCGTTTGTTTGAATTTGGTTTACGTTTTGTGCCGGATGAAAAAGCCGAATTCGGCGTACGCCAAGAACAAGTTTTTGCGGCAGTGATGACCGGTTCGAAAGCAAATGAACACTGGAGCGAAAAAGCAGCACCTGCCGACTTCTATGATTTAAAAGGTTATATTGAAAATTTACTTTCATTAAGTTCTGCTGGAAATCGCGCAAAATTTGTAGCAAAATCATACACAGCGTTACATCCGGGGCAATCTGCTGCAATTATGTTAGACGGAGAAGAAATTGGTTTTATCGGTCAACTTCATCCGACGATTGCACAAAAAATCGGTATCAATGGCAAGGCATTTGTGTGTGAAATTTCCATTGCGCATATTTCTCGTCGTGATATTGCGAAAGCAAAAGAAATTTCCCGCTTCCCGGCGAACCGCCGTGACTTAGCCCTTGTGGTTGCGGATAGTGTTGCAGCAGACGATGTATTAGACGCTTGTCGTGTTGCAGGCGGTAATAAATTAACGCAAGTGAATTTATTTGACGTTTACCAAGGTAGTGGCGTCGCAGAAGGTCATAAGAGCTTAGCGATAAGTCTCGTGATTCAAGACAATGAAAAAACCCTTGAAGAAGATGAAATTAACGCAGTAATTTCAGCGGTATTATCTGAGTTAAAACAACGTTTTAATGCTTACTTGAGAGATTAAACTATGACATTAACTAAAGTAGAACTCGCCGAGAATCTTATTGAGAAATTCCATCTCAGTAAACGTGAAGCCAAGGATTTAGTCGAAAGTTTCTTTGAGGAAATCCGAATTGCGTTAGAAACCGGGAATGACGTGAAATTATCCGGGTTTGGTAATTTTGAGTTACGCGATAAATCTTCTCGTCCGGGGCGTAATCCGAAAACCGGTGAAAGCGTGCCGGTTTCTGCTCGCCGTGTAGTGGTGTTTAAACCGGGACAAAAATTGCGTAATCGGGTAGAGAAAGTCAAACCGAAAGCCTAATAAGTATAAAAATAAGCTATCAATAATGTCCTTGTTGATAGCTTTTTAGTTTGAGATGTTCTATCAATGCGTGTTTTAAAATCTTTATTGCTTTGTGGTTGTGTGTTGGCGTTAGCTGCCTGTTCCGGCGGATACAAATCCTCGCGCATTAATTACAAAGGACAAATTAACGATCCCATTATGGCGATTGCTTTATTAAGCGAACAACAACATGAATGGGCGGGAACCCCTTATGTGCTTGGTGGGCTTGGTCGTAATGGTGTGGATTGTTCCGGTTTTGTGCAAACCACGTTTTTTGATCGCTTTGGCATAAAATTACCGCGTCAAACCAAAGATCAGGCTAAATACGGACAATATATCGAAAAAGCGGATATTCAAACCGGGGATTTAATTTTCTTTAAAACAGGCTTAGGTCCAAACGGTTATCATGTGGGAATTTATGTGAAAGAGGATAAATTTCTCCATGCCTCAACCAAAGGTGGTGTCGTTTATTCTTCCATGAATAGCGATTATTGGCGCAAAGCCTATTGGCAGGCGAGACGTATTTAAGTGATGTAGAAGAAAAGATAAATAAAAAAAGTGCGTATAAACGCACCTTTTTTATTTGTATGCACCTCGCACTAAAAGTGCGGTGGTTTTTAGCCACGTTTTTTTACTTCACTTCTTTAAAGGCAATCATCTCTTGTTCACTGAAATCAGTCTGATCTTCATCGTCAAATTGCATTGGTGTGATATTTTGCTCATCAAATGCAGTATCGCCCTCGATACCTTCAAGCGCTTGACCGTGTTTAATGCCTTTAAAGTTGAAAAGTTTCGGATCACATAAATGAGAAAGGGTAATGTTTTGCATAGCGCTAAACATGGTTTCCAAACGTCCCGGATATTGGCGATCCCAAGTGTTCAACATTTCTTTCACCACTTGTCGTTGCAAATTCGGCTGTGAACCGCACAGGTTACAAGGAATGATTGGGAATTGTTTCGCAACGGCGTATTTCTCAATGTCTTTTTCTTTGCAATAGGCAAGCGGACGAATCACAATTTGTTTGCCATCGTCAGAAATCAATTTTGGCGGCATGGATTTTAATTTTCCGCCGTAGAACATATTCAGAAACAGCGTCGCCAACATATCATCGCGATGATGCCCTAACGCAATTTTGGTTGCGCCAAGTTCGGTCGCTGTACGGTATAAAATCCCGCGACGTAAACGGGAACAAAGCGAGCAAGTAGTTTTACCCTCAGGGATTTTCTCTTTCACGATGCCATATGTGTTTTCTTCTACAATTTTGTAATCCACACCTATAGATTGCAAATATTCAGGCAAAATGTGCTCCGGAAAGCCCGGTTGTTTCTGGTCTAAATTCACTGCCACAATATCGAAATTGACCGGCGCATTTTGTTGCAAATTGAGCAAAATATCCAATAAAGTATAGCTGTCTTTCCCACCGGAAAGGCATACCATCACTTTGTCACCCTCTTCAATCATATTGAAATCGGCAATGGCATTGCCCACGTTGCGGCGTAGGCGTTTTTGTAATTTATTGAAATTGTAACTTTGTTTCTTTTCTGTTTGGCTTGCTGTATTCATTGTTTCTATTCGGTTATCTGGAAAGCGGCTCATTATATACGAAGCCTAAATTTTTGCATAAATGAATTGAAAAACACCGCTAAAACAAACCGCACTTTGATTCTGTAAACCAAAGTGCGGTGCTTTTTTATGGTGTTTTTAATTAACAATAAACTACACAGCCTGTTGGAAAATCACCTCATCTGCTTTTTTAGAATAGCTTAGTAGTTGGTCAAAATTCATGTAGCGATATATGTCGTCTTTTTCATCTTGCAAGCCATTTACATGAGCCAGATATTCTTCCGGTGTCGGTAGTTTTCCCAGTAAAGCAGAAACTGCCGCTAATTCTGCCGAAGCAAGATAAACCTGAGCGCCTTGGCCTAAGCGATTTGGGAAATTACGAGTCGAAGTCGAAACCACGGTGGCATTATTAGCCACACGAGCTTGGTTACCCATACAAAGTGAGCAACCCGGCATTTCAATACGTGCACCACTTTTACCATAAATGCTGTAGTAGCCTTCTTCCGTGAGTAAGGCAGCGTCCATTTTGGTTGGTGGTGCAACCCATAAACGTGTTGGGATCATGCCTTGGAACTTGTTGAGCAATTTACCTGCTGCACGGAAGTGCCCGATATTGGTCATGCAAGAACCTATAAACACCTCATCAATACGATCGCCTTGTACTTCAGATAATAAGCGAGCATCATCAGGGTCATTCGGCACGCAAAGAATTGGTTCTTTGATTTCATCTAAATTAATGTCGATGATAGCCGCATATTCAGCATCAGGATCCGCTTCAAGCAATTGCGGATTATCAAGCCAGGCTTGCATTGCTTTGATTCGGCGTTCAAGGGTACGTTTATCGTTGTAACCTTCTGCGATCATCCATTTTAATAGCGTAATATTCGAGGTGAGATATTCGATAATCGGTTCTTTGTTTAACCTAATCGTACAGGCTGCCGCAGAACGTTCAGCTGAGGCATCGGAAAGTTCAAAGGCCTGTTCGATTTTGAGATTTTCTAGACCTTCGATTTCTAAAATACGCCCTGAGAAAATGTTTTTCTTGCCTTGTTTTTCTATTGTCAGCAAGCCTTGTTGGATTGCGTAGTAAGGAATCGCATGAACGAGATCGCGTAAAGTAATGCCTGGTTGCATTTTTCCTTTAAAACGAACTAATACAGATTCCGGCATATCTAACGGCATAACGCCTGTTGCTGCAGCAAACGCGACTAATCCGGAACCCGCAGGGAAAGAAATGCCGATTGGGAAACGTGTGTGTGAATCCCCCCCAGTGCCGACGGTATCCGGCAACAACATGCGATTAAGCCAAGAGTGAATGACACCGTCTCCAGGACGTAAAGATACACCACCACGATTCATAATAAAGTCTGGCAAAGTATGGTGGGTAATTACATCGACGGGTTTGGGGTATGCTGCAGTATGGCAAAAGGATTGCATCACAAGATCCGCCGAGAAACCTAAACAGGCTAAATCTTTTAGTTCATCACGGGTCATCGGACCGGTTGTGTCTTGTGAACCGACAGACGTCATGCGGGGTTCGCAATATTGTCCCGGACGGATACCTTCTACACCACAGGCACGACCAACCATTTTTTGTGCCAAAGTGTAGCCTTTATTGCTCGCCTCGATCGATTGTGGTTTCACAAAGATGTTGCTTTCAGGTAAACCTAAGGCAGTGCGAGCTTTGTGGGTTAAACCTCGTCCAATAATCAATGGAATTCGCCCACCGGCACGGACTTCATCAAGTAGTACATTCGTTTTTAAACTAAATTCGGCTAAAACCTTATCTGTGCCATGGACGCAAATTTTGCCCGCATAAGGATAAATATCAATGACGTCACCCATATTTAACTGACTGACATCCACTTCAATTGGTAATGCACCTGCATCTTCTAACGTATTAAAAAAGATTGGGGCAATTTTTCCACCTAGTACTACACCACCGGTACGTTTATTCGGGATATAAGGAATATCTTCACCGATAAACCAGAGCACGGAGTTTGTCGCTGATTTACGAGAGGAACCTGTTCCCACCACATCACCCACATAAGCGAGTGGGAAGCCTTTATTCTTTAATTCATTGAGTTGTTTGATTGGCCCAATTTGAGTGGGTGCATCAGGCACGATGCCATCACGTGGCATTTTCAGCATCGCATTGGCATGTAGAGGAATATCCGGACGTGACCAAGCATCTTGTGCCGGAGAAAGATCATCGGTATTGGTTTCACCGGAAACTTTAAAGACCGTGACGGTAATTTTTTCGGCAAGTTTAGGACGAGAGGTAAACCATTCTGCATTAGCCCAAGATTGGAGTACTTGTTGAGCATAAGGATTTCCTTTTTCCGCTTTTTCTTGTACATCATGGAAATTATCGAACATCAATAAGGTATGAGACAGTTCAGTTGCAGCTATAGGGGCAAGGGTGGCATCATCAAGTGCATGTAGCAATGGTTCAATATTATATCCCCCTTGCATTTTACCTAAAATTCTCACCGCACTTTCCGGTGAAATTAGTGGGGTTGTGACTTTTTTGGTGCTGACAGCTGATAAGAATGAAGCTTTTACATACGCGGCCTCATCTACCCCGGCTGGAATTCGATTTTCAAATAAATCCAGTAAAAAGTCTTCTTTCCCCACAGGCGGATTTTTGAGTAATTCAATCAGTTCAGCCGTTTGTACTGCCGTTAAGGGCAGAGGTAGAATCCCCTGTGCAGCACGTTCATCAACATGTTTTTGATAGTTTTGTAGAAAGTCTGACATAGTCACTCCTAAATGTTCGAAAGGGAATCAAGCAGTAGAGTAAAGTTACATATTGGCAATAATATCTTGTGCAAATTCTGATGTTGAACGTAATGTGGCACCTTCCAACATTTCAGCAAAATCGAACGTTACGGTTTTATTGGCGATGGTTTTAGACACCGCGTTCACGACCAAATCAGCGGCTTCAACCCAACCTAAATGGCGTAACAACATCTCTCCGCTTAAAATTAATGAACCTGGGTTGCCTTTGTTCTGACCTGCAATTTTAGGCGCGGTGCCGTGAGTTGCTTCAAAAATAGCTGCTTCGTTGCCGATATTTGCCCCCGGTGAAATGCCAATGCCACCGACTTGGGCGGCAAGTGCATCTGAAATATAGTCCCCGTTAAGGTTTAATGTAGCAATTACGTCATAGTCGGAAGGATGAAGTAATACTTCTTGCAAAAAGGCATCGGCGATGCAGTCTTTAATAATGATGTCTCGTCCGTTTTTGGGATTAGTCAATCGCATCCATGGGCCTTGATCAATCACTTGCGCACCAAATTCTTTCGCAACCTCGTAGCCCCATTCTTTAAACGCACCCTCCGTAAATTTCATGATATTACCTTTATGTACTAAGGTGAGAGAAGTGCGGTCATTATCTAGGACGTATTGTAATGCAGCACGCACTAGACGCTGGGATCCTTGTTTGGAAACCGGCTTGATTCCGATTCCGCAATCCTGCGTAAAACGAATTTTTGTAACGTTCATTTCATCTTGCAAGAATTTGATGACTTTATCGGCCTCAGGTGAACCGGCAACCCATTCGACACCGGCGTAAATATCCTCGGAGTTCTCACGAAAGATTACCATATTCACTTTCTCAGGGTGTTTGACCGGGCTCGGTGTCCCCTCATAGTAACGAATTGGACGTAAACAATTGTAGAGATCCAAGCCTTGGCGCATAGCGACATTTAAAGAGCGGATACCTCCTCCAACAGGGGTCATTAAAGGACCTTTAATGGCAACATGATATTCACGAATTAGATCTAAGGTTTCAGACGGCAGCCATGTATTTTCCCCATATATTTCATTAGCTTTTCCGCCAGCATAAACTTCCATCCAGGCAATTTTACGTTTACCACCATAGGCCTTTTCTACTGCCGCATTAAGTACGGCTTGCATGGCTGGCGTTACATCCACCCCAATACCATCCCCCTCGATGAAGGGGATAATCGGATGGTTAGGAACCTGTAATGCGCCATCAATAAGTTGAATTTTTTCACCTTGTGGAATGTTGACTTTTGAACACATATCGACTCCTGTAATAAGAAAAAAGAAGGTATATAGCGATGGTTGATTGATTTGCCACGCCCCGTAGTTAATTAAACAATATCAGCATTGAAATAAAAAAAAATAGATACAAACTTAAAACGTTAGTTAGATCACATTTTTTTAACAAATTTATTATGTTCATATGAAAAATCTTGCATTTTTTATTTTATTAGTGCTAGTTTCCTCGAAAAGGCTTGATTTTACCTAACAGTTTACTTACTAAATACGTTAAAAGGAGGCTTGCATGTCAGCGACTAAAGTTACATTGACAATAGATAATCAAAATTATGATCTTGATGTACATAAAGGGACATTGGGATATGAGGCAGTAGATATTCGTCCATTAGCGAAGCATAAATTATTTGCCTACGATCCCGGTTTGGTTTCAACCGCGGTGTGTCGTTCTGAAATTACCTATGTTGATGGTGATGAAGGCATGTTGCTATACCGAGGTTACCCGATAGCGGATTTAGCCGATAAGTCGGATTATTTGGAGGTCAGTTATTTATTATTGTTTGGAGACCGCCCGACCAAGCAACAAGGCGAAGAGTTCAAAAATTTAGTAAAACGCCATACCTTAGTGCATGAACAGCTGACAAAATTTTTCCAAGGTTTCCGTCGAGACTCTCACCCAATGGCGGTGATGTGTGGCGTAAGTGGAGCACTTGCTGCGTTCTATCATGATGCAATCGATGTTGCTAACCCTGAACATCGTGAGCTCACCGCCATTCGTTTATTGGCAAAAATTCCGACGTTGGCTGCTATGTGTTATAAATATTCTATCGGTCAGCCGTTTATGTTCCCTCAAAATCATCTATCTTATGCAGCCAATTTCTTATATATGATGTTTGCCACTCCAAGTGAACCTTATGTGGTTAATCCGGTATTAGAACGAGCATTAGATAAAATTCTTATTTTGCATGCGGATCATGAGCAAAATGCATCGACTTCCACTGTGCGTACAGCTGCCTCATCAGGGGCGAATCCATTTGCTTGTATTGCTGCAGGGATTGCCTCACTTTGGGGGCCTGCACATGGAGGTGCTAATGAAGCTTGTATCAATATGTTAGAGGAAATTGGTACGGTTGATCGTATACCTGAGTTTATTGCCCGCGCTAAAGATAAAAATGATCCGTTCCGTTTAATGGGTTTTGGGCACCGGGTGTATAAAAATTACGACCCTCGGGCAAGAGTCATGCGTGAAATTTGCCACGAAGTATTAAATGAGCTGAAAATTAAAAACCCGCTATTAGATGTTGCTGTTGAATTAGAAAAAATCGCCCTCAGTGATCCGTATTTTATTGAGCATAAACTTTATCCAAACGTCGATTTCTATTCAGGTATTGTGCTGAAAGCGATCGGTATTCCAAAATCCATGTTTACGGTGATGTTCGCCCTTGCTAGAACTGTAGGTTGGATTGCGCATTGGAAAGAAATGCATAAACAAGGCGACTTTAAAATAGTTCGTCCTCGTCAAATTTATGTGGGGAGTGCTAAACGAGAATTTAGCGAAGAGTAAGAAAAAATTAAGCCCTGTTTTAACAGGGCTTAATTATTAATAAAGTACCGTTAAAGGTATTAGAAGCTATATTTCAAATTCGAGAAATAAACGCGTCCTTCTTCCGGATAACCGGCATGATAGTAGTAGTTTTTATCAAACAAGTTGGAAACGCCTGCTTCTACGCTGAATTGTTTTGTTACATCATAAATCACTTTTGCATTGGTAACACCAAAGCCGGAAAGTTTGACTAATTCTGCTTTTCTGCCAATGCCATCGGTACTATATCGACCCTGTTCCGCTTCTTGACTGATATAGAACGATAGATTTGGCACGACTTTCCAATCCACATAAGCAAAGAATTTATGTTTTGGAATATTGCGAATGATGTAGTTTGTGTTCATTTTATTTTTCGCACGAGTGTAGGTGTAATTTGCACCGAGTGTTAAGTTATCTGTCGCGAAAATAGTCGCCGCAAGTTCTACGCCTTTAAAGACTTCTTTGCCATAGTTGACATTCTTTTCCATGCCATTAGGTTGTTTTACCGGTTCAATAGCATCTTTGACTTCAGAATAGAACAAGGCACCGTCTAATCGTAACCAATCACCAAAGGTGTGCATATAACTGGTTTCATAGTGATATGCCGCTTCAGGGCCAAGGTATGGATTCGGTTCAGTAGAGCCAAATCGACGTGAATAACGATCTTTCATCGTTGGGAAGCGCGTTTTTTTAGCGAAACCAAGGGTGAATTCGTCATTTTGGTCGAAACTATGTACTAATTTGATTTGGTAATTGAAGGCATTTTTATTGCCAACATTAAACGGACAAAGCACATTCGTTTTGCCTAAGCTTTCACATCGATTTTCGCTTTCATAACTTTCCGCACGTTTTGCTTCGCGGTGATCAAAACTGACCCCTGTAATCAGCTTGGTTTGTTCTGAGAAGGTATGCGTATTTTCTAATCCGAAGCTATAAGTTCTGTCTTTACTTGTTTCAACCGGATCAAAACGGTTGTATTTCGGATACTCATTGTGTCCGCGATGCACATCGAATTTCGCAATAGAGGAGAATTTAATCAAATCTTTTTCGGTTAAATCGCCTCCTAACTCAATGCCTACGCCATAAGAATAATCTCTGTAATAGCTGTCCCCATTTTTGATGGATTTTTTAGGGCGAATCTTTAAGGTTTGTGTGCTAAATGTCTCATCGTCAAAACTAGAAAGTTTATTTTTAAATGTGTCGTAGAACACTTTTGTGTTGAGATACAGATGGCGGGAATTGAACTGCGTATGAGATAAGAAATAAATGCTGTCTTTATTCCATTCCGGCCAACGCCAATAACGGTCTTGGGAATTTTTGTTTGCACCGGAATATAAGGGTTGTTGTTTATTGCCTTTTTGAGTGGAAAGCACTAAGGCATATTCATCGGTCGTATTTGGGGTAAACGCCATTTTTAAGCTGAGTTTTTTATCCCGTTGTACGGAGTTTTCAGCACGACCGCCATCATCGCCTTTCGGATTGATTTGATGGTAATGTTTGGAAAGCTGTAATCCTTGTTTTTCTATGAAAGCGCCGCTTAATTGCGCGTAGAAATAGTCTTGTTTTGTACCTAAGTTAAAATAAGTTTGGTTTTTACCGGTATCACCGCTGCGACCGTGTGAGAAACCATAACCGATAGTCCCTTCAAAGGGGTGGCTTGGTTTTTGCGTAATCAGGTTGACCGCCCCGCCTAAAGTGTTGGCGCCATATAAGACGGAACTCGCACCTTTGGAAATATCCATACGGGATAAATCAAAGGTAGTGAAACGACCGATGTCCATATTACCGTCATAAGGCACATATACCGGAATCCCGTCAATAAAAATGGGCACACGGCGAGCATCAAAACCACGTACCAATAAATTATGCTCACTGCGCGCACCGCTACGTTCTAAAAAGACGCCCGGTGTGGTTTTTGCCACATCAGAAACGCGAATTTGGTTGTTTTTTTGTAAATCGGCTTGATTGGTTCGGGCGGTACTCAAATCAGTTGATTTATCGGCAATCACCTCAATTTGTCCAAGCGTAAAAACGTCTTCGGCATAGGCTGCAGCACAAGCCATGGCAATGGCTGTGCAAAGAAGTGTTTTTTTCATCTTAATGTCCTTTTAAATTAAAAACAGGCAAGTGGGAAGTGAAACGAAGTTGCAGCGCGAGGGTAACGGCAGCAAAAATCTTTTCATCGTTATGGGGAAAATTCTCCCGTAAAGTGCGGTGAGAATTTTTTACGTTTATTTTTCCTTCTGCCAATTCATCCAGTAAAACCGTTAAATCAAGGTTCAACTGTTCGGCAATTTGCGCAATCGAAAAATGCTCAAAAGTCATAATCAAGCGATCTAGGCTGCAATAACTTGGGTATTTGTTGTGTAAAACGAGATCGGCAAATTGTGTGTTGATTTTCACCAGTTTATTTTTCCGGTTAAGCATATGCAGTAACAACGCCACAACCAGTAACACGGCAAAAGTGATATGCACATAAAACAACGCGCTTATTTGCCAACCGAAAAATAATCCAGCGCCGCTTACCACCACGCACCACAAACTGATGAGCGATAGGCACAACAGCAAGAATTTATAGATCACCTCAAATTTCATCTTTTCTACCCAACTTGGTTTCGGGAAAATAACGATATGTATAAAAACATATAGCGAGATTATTCTAGCAATTTCGCGTTATATATTCAAAAACATATAGTGTTTCGGTAGAATTTGAATTTATTGATTTAATGACCGCTCTTTTAAGGATATTCACATGAAAAAATACTTTATCTTGTTATTTTCGCTGATTTTCGCGACAAACCTATGGGCAGAGAATACGCCTTCGGCTTTTCTGGCGGGGGAAGTTCCAGCATCTCAAACCATTGAGAAAGTGCTAAGTGCCGGCAACCCGAGTGATGTGCTATTGCTGTCGGTCGCACCACAAAAAATGGTGGGATTGGCGGGCTTTAATATGGCATCTCAGGGCGGTAAATTATTTCCTGCGGAACAACAAGTATTTCCGACGATTGGCAAAATTGCCGGTAAGGGCAGCACACTTTCTGCGGAAAAAATTGTGGCATTGCAGCCGAATTTGATTATTGATGTGGGGAATGTCACGCCGAATTATATTGACCAAGCCAAGCGTACTTTTGCGCAGACCGGCGTACCTTATTTATTATTAGACGGCAGACTTGCTGCCACGCCAAACACCTTGCGTGAACTAGGCAAATGGCTGGGCGTGGAACAATTAACGGAGCAGCAAGCGCAATATGCGGAAGAAACCTTAAAAAGTGCGGTCGATTTTTCTGGTGTTTTACAACAATCCGCCTACTTGGCGCGCAGTGCTGACGGTTTGCAAACGGGGCAAAAAGGTTCTATTCATACTGAAGCCATGGAGTTGGTAGGCTTGCGCAATGTAGTGGAAGGGGAACACAAAGGCTTAACGCAAGTGTCTATGGAGCAGTTGTTGCTTTGGAATCCCGACATCATTCTGACGCAATATGCCGAATTTTTCCAAACCATCAAAAATAATCCGCAATGGAGTCAATTAAGTGCGGTGAAAAATCAGCGCGTTTTTTTCATTCCTAACCAGCCGTTCGGTTGGCTCGATTCACCGCCAAGTTTGAATCGCTTGCTTGGCGTGCGTTGGTTACAACATTTGCTAAGCAACAAGCCGATGGCAGACTTCGCGCCGGAAGTGCAGCATTTTTATAAATTGTTCTACCATATTGAACTGTCAACTGCACAGGCGGAGCAACTGCTGAAACAAGGACAATAATGCAACAATTTATCCAACGTTCCCCACGAATTTTCTTTTTGCTGCTGATTGCGTTGTTAATCGGCAGTATTTTGTTTGCCTTGAATGTGGGGAAATTTCCCATTTCACCCAGCCAATTATGGCAAACGGTAGTTTGTTCATTGGATTCGCAATGCAACGTAGATTCACCGATTCACACTGTGTTATGGCAAATTCGTTCTCCGCGTATTGTGGTGGCGTGTTTAGTGGGCGCCGCGTTGGCTTGTGCGGGGGCAACCTACCAAGGCATGTTTAAAAACCCGTTGGTTTCACCGGATATTTTAGGTGTTTCCGCAGGGGCAGGATTGGGCGCGTCTTTGGCGATTTTTTATAGTTTGCCGATGTTTTACATTCAGCTGTTTGCTTTTATTGGTGGTATTTCTGCGGTGTTTTGTGTCTCGCTCCTTGCTTCTCGTAGTAAGGAGCAAGACCCGATTTTGGTTTTAGTGCTTGCCGGCATCGCCATCGGCTCTTTGCTCGGTGCGGGTATTTCCTTATTGAAAATTCTTGCCGATCCGTTTACCCAACTGCCTTCCATCACGTTTTGGTTGCTTGGTAGTTTAACCGCCATCACCCCGAAAGATGTGTTACAACTGGTACCGATTTTAATTCTTGGCATGATGCCGTTATTTTTATTGCGTTGGCGTTTAAATTTGCTTTCCTTGGAAGAGGAAGAAGCGCGCAGTTTAGGTGTGCCGATTAAAGCGACCCGTTACATTTTGATTATTTTCACCACCATTTGCACCGCAAGTGCGGTGTCGATTATAGGCATTATCGGTTGGGTCGGATTGCTTGTGCCACACATTGCCCGCTTGTTGGTGGGGGCGAATTTTATTCTGTTGTTGCCAACTTCTTTGTTGCTTGGCGCCAGTTTTCTGTTATTAACAGATACCTTAGCTCGTACCATTGCCGGCATTGAATTACCGTTGGGGATTCTCACCTCTGCGTGCGGCGCGCCGTTCTTCCTTTATTTGTTATTGCGGGGCAGACGATGAATTTGATCGAAACCCATGATTTAGCCATTGGTTATGGCAACAACGTTTTAATAAACAACATCAATTTCTGTTTACAGGAAAAACAAATTTGTTGTTTATTGGGGGCTAATGGGGCGGGAAAGAGTACCTTCTTGAAAACCTTGCTCGGTTTACAACCCGCATTACAAGGCGAAGTCTGCTGGCAACAACAGCCGCTTTCTGCTTATACACAGGCAGAATTGGCACGCAATATCGCTTATGTGCCACAGGCGCACCAACATTTATTTCCGTTTTTGGTGCAAGACATGGTGTTGATGGGGCGCTCAGCCTTTTTGAAGTGGTATCAAGCGCCGACAGCGGAAGACAAAGAGTTGGCGCTGTCCACCCTTGCCGGTCTTCAAATTGAACATCTTGCCAAACGTTACTATCCCGAATTGAGCGGCGGAGAGAAACAACTTGTACTCATTGCTCGAGCCATTGCGCAGCAAGCCAAATTGTTGGTGATGGACGAACCGACAGCGAGTTTGGATTTTGGCAATCAAATTCGCGTGTTAGAAAAAATTAAACAGCTCCAAGCACAAAATATCGCCTTGCTGATCACTACCCATAATCCGCAACAAGCGATGTATTTAGCCGAAAATATTTTGCTACTCGATCAGCAATACGGGTGCCAACAAGGCGCTCGAGAATCCCTTTTGACCTTGGAAAACTTAGCAAAAATCTACCGCACTTCAACCACACAGCTACAGCAACATTTGCGTTTTTAACGATTCTTGACAGCCAACCTTTGTTCTAAAAAAACGAAAGTGCGGTCATTTTTGAGGGCGTTTTTATCAAAGAGATATGGCCGCATTTATTCCTGCCAGCCGCCACCTAATGCCTTGTATAAATTAATCAAGTTTTTTGCACCAGCCAAACGGCTTTGAATCAGTCGATTTTGATAATCCAACGCAGTCAGTTGCGCCATCAGTGCGTTATCTAACGTTTTCTCGCCATATTTAAACAATTTCTCTGCGTTGATCGCTTGTGTCTGTGCTTGTCGGTAAGCCGTTTGCAACAGCTGAGTTTTGCGATTTAACGCCGCTTGAGCTTGATAGCTATTATCCACATCGGCAAGCGCTTGTAACAACGCTTTGTCATATTGCAACAGTGCGGTTTTTAGGCGGGCATCCGAGGCGTTAATGTTGGCTTGAATGCGTCCGTTGGTAAAAATCGGTAGGTGAATGCCTAAATTGAGCAAATTGCCCCAGCCTTTTAAATCGGGAATGTCTGTGTTGATGTCGATACGTCCTGTTTGCCCTAAAAATTGAATATCAAAGCGTGGATAAAGATCGGCTTTGGCGGACGCCAGTTTTGCAGCACGGGCTTGTACTTGGGCTTTATAGGCACGTAAATCCGGGCGACGTTCCAATATATCACCGGGAACCACCCCACGGGGCACTGGCGGTAAAACGCCAAGAAAATCGACCGCACTTGGGATGAGATGAAATCCCTGTGGCGGTTGCCCGATCAGTACGGCAATGGCACGTTCATTAGCAGCGATTTGGGCTTTTAGTGTGGCTTGTTGCGCTTGCACGGCACTGATTTGGCTTTCTACTTGCAACATCTCATTGGCATTAGTTTGCCCCGCGCGGAAACGACCTTCCACATAATGCTTTAATTGACGTAAGCGTTTTTCGGTTTGTTGCAATAACGCTTGTTGTTGCGTTAGGGCCGCAATATTGGCGTAGCTTTCGGCAATTTGTCCGGCAACTAACATTTGTGCGGCATAAACCTGTTGTTGAGCACCTAATACGGCAGCTTTCGCCGCATCGCGATCACTTCGTTTTTTACCGAAAAAATCCAATTCCCAACTTGCGGAAATACCGGCCGATTGCACATTGCCTGACCGATCATAAGAACGGTGGGTGAGCGGATTTTTCACATGCGTGTACATTAATCCTGCCGTACTTTGCGCCCCTACTTGGGGGCCAAGATCCGCTTGGGTATATTGACTGATTGCCTGTGCTTCCAATAACCGTGCTTTGGCGATTTCAATATCAAAGTTATGTTTTAATCCCTGTTCAATGAGTTGAGTCAGTTGCGGATCTCGCCAGTTTTGCCACCAACGGGTGATTTCTGTGGTTGATTGGATGGTTGCTGCATTTTGTATCTGTTCAAATTGCGCAGGAATGTTCACTTTTGATGACAAATCAACATGGGTTGTACAGCCGGTTAGTGCAATAAATATCGCGATGAGACTGAGTTTAGGCGTGATCTTTTTCATAACCTTTTCCTTCTTTAACCTTGGCGTGACAACATGGATTTGAACTGGGCTAATGCCACGCTTAAAAATAAAGCACCTAATGCTGCAATTTTGACTAATTTATCCCACACCAAGTCGATGCCGGCGCCACGAAATAACACATCTTGTGCGTAAGCGCCAAAAATGGTAGTGGGTGACAGTTGGGTGAGTTGTTGTACGATCTCCGGCATATTGTCCACCGGCGACATAGTGCCGGAAAGCATATACATGACGATATACACGGGCAGCACTAATAAGCCAAATTGGGGCATGGTAGGGGCGAAAATCGCCAACATAATGCCGAGCGAAGCAATAGTGAAAATAAAGACGGCAGCACCTAACAAATATAAGGAAAATGCGCCTGGCGGCAATGGCGTACCGATGATTTTATGCACCACAAAATAGAGAGAAAAAGCCACCACGGTCAGTAACACCAATTCGTTTGCCAAAATTTTAGCGATGGCAATTTCGCTGGAGCGTACCGGCATGACCAATATATGTTCTAATGTGCCGCGTTCCCGTTCACGAATCACTGCCGCGCCCACCAGTAACATGGTCAGCAAATTGAGATATCCCACAATATTCATGCCCCCCATAAACCAACTGCTTGAAAAATTAGGGTTATAAAGGACGTTAATGGTTGGTTCAATAAGAAGGCGATGAGCTTGACGAGCGTGTAGAAAATCGTTCATTTCTTCACGAAATATTTGGGATATATAAGAAACACCAATAGCTGCTTGAGTCATTGCTGTGGCATCGGATAATAATTGAATAGACGGATTATGCCCCGCCAAAACATCCCGTTCGTAATTGGGCGGAATATCCAAAATAAATGTGTATTCTCCGGTATCCATTAAGCGATCCGCTTCGTTGGCGTTGATGGTGTGCACTTTACGGAAATTCGGCGCAATAAGGCTTTGTTGTAAACGATAGGAGAGCGCGGAATGATCGTGATCAACAATGGCCACAGAAGCGTTTTTCACTTCTAAGGTAATGGAATTGGCAACGGAGTAAACGGCGGCGGTAAACATATAAACGATTAATACCACCAACACCGGGTCAGAGAATAAGCTGCGTAGTTCTTTGCCTGATAAATACATTACATTTTTTATCCATCTGAACATCTTATTTCTCCTGTTTTTTCAGCAATGCCACCGCGCCACAGAAATACACGGCATAAATGGTGAGCAAAGCGCCGTAGCTGCTAAGGAAATCCATAAAGCCTAAGCCTTTGGTAAAACCACCTAAGCTGATAATAAGGAACCAATAGCCGGGAAATAACTGTGCAATCACATAAATATGAGAAGGCAGAGTTGAGGTTGGATAGACCATGCCGGAGAAGTTTAACGTTGGGATGAGTATAACGATTGCCGTGGCAAAAATGGCGGCAATTTGCGATTTTACAAAACAGGACACCAATAAACCAAATGCGGTGGAAGCAGTAATAATAAAGAGGGCCCCTAAGGTCATCGCCCACATAGAACCTTTGACCGGAACACCAAATACCACCACGGCAATCCACACCATAATCAAATAGCTGATAAACGCCAGCACAATATAAGGCAGTTGTTTACCGAGTAAAAATTGCAGGGTATCGGCAGGACAACCGTACAAATTCATAATGGAGCCGATTTCTTTTTCTCTTACTACGCCTAGCGCCGTCATCATGGCCGGAATTAACATCATCGCCAACATAATAATACCCGGTGTCATGGCAAAAATACTTTTGAAATCTTGATTGTACACAAAACGGGGCGTTAATAAGCTGGAATTGGGCAGCGTAATGCCTTGCTGTTGCAAGCTTTCTTGAACATATTGTGTGAGCACACCGACCACCGAACCGCGCAGATTTTCTGCGGTAGAAGGAAATGCACCATCAATGAAAAAACCGACTTCCGGCGTTTGTTGGCGTAACACTTTTTTGCCGAAATTAGACGGAATTTCAATCACCAATTTGACTGTTGAGGCTTGCAAAACCGCATTGATTTCTTGTTCGGAATGAATATCGGGTTGACGAACAAAATAACCGGAGCCGCTAAAATATTCCGTAAAACGGCGACTTTCCGAACTGTTATCATAATCCAGTACGGTGAAATTTGAGGGATGTACGTCAAAAGAAATGCTGGACGCCATGGTGAAAAGCATAATGACTGGGCCGAGCAATGCGAAAAATAAACGGATTCTATCACGCAAAAGCTCTTTGCCTTCACGCACTGCAAACGTCCATACGAGCGACCACCAAGCGAGCCAGCCGGTTTCTGTTGCAGTTGTAGAAACGTCTGTAAAATCGACCGCACTTTTTTTTGTCTTTTCTGTTGGTGGCACCGTAATGTCATCGGCTTGTTCTTCCAAATAACAAATAAAGGCTTCTTCTAAGGTCGATACTTTTTTCTCTAAACGTAAAGCTTCCGGTGTACCGACCGCCAATACACGGCCACGGTGCATAAAGGAAATTCGGTCACAACGTGCCGCTTCATTCATAAAATGAGTTGTGACAAAAATCGTAATTTTGTCTTCACGGGAAAGTTTTATCAGGTATGCCCAAAACATATCCCGTGCGGCGGGATCCACACCCGAAGTCGGTTCGTCTAGTATCAACACTTCCGGTTTATGCAAACAGGCGGCAGCAAGTTGTAAACGCTGACGAATGCCAAGAGGCAGGGCAGAAGGATATTCATCGGCAAAATGGAGTAAGTCGAATTGCTGCATAACGGCTTGCACATATTGCGTCCATTGAGCGCGTGGGATTTGATATAGCTTGGCGTGCAGCATGAGATTTTGTGAAACGCTCAGTTCTTCGTACAGCGAAAAGGCTTGTGACATATAGCCCACGCGTTTTCGGGTATCGATGTTACTTGCATCAATGGGCTGACCGAGCAATGTTGCCGTGCCTTCTGTGGGTTCCAATAAGCCGGTGAGCATTTTCATGGTGGTGGATTTTCCGCAACCATTAGATCCTAAAAAACCGAAAATTTCCCCTTTAGGAATAGTAAAACTCACATTATCCACAGAAACAAAATCACCGAATTTTTTGGTGAGTCCGGTGGCTGTAATCACCGGTGGTTGATTCGGTTCCGGCGTAAAGGACGGAATATGAAAGCCATTTAACCCACCTCGTTTTTCCGGCGGAAGCAGTTTGATATAGCTTTCCTCCAGATTCGCACTTTGGGTTTCTGCAATAAGTTGTTGGGTCGGCGCATTGGCGATCAATTTGCCGTCATCCATGGCGAGAACATGTTCAAAGCGTTCTGCTTCATCGATATATGCCGTTGAAACAATAACGGTCATGCCGTCTTCTTCTTGGCGTAAATCATCCACTAATCGCCAAAATTGACGGCGAGAAAGAGGATCCACGCCGGTGGTGGGTTCATCCAAAATTAACAAATCGGGGCTATGTACCAAAGCACAACACAGACTCAGTTTTTGTTTCATACCGCCTGATAATTTACCGGCAGCACGTTTGGCAAAGGGCACAAGCCCTGTGGCATTAAGTAAGCGCTGAATGCGATCGTGACGTTGCTGCTTGTTTAAGCCGAACAAACGCGCGTGGAAATCAATGTTTTCATAAATAGACAGGGTGAGATAGAGGTTTTTCCCAAGCCCCTGAGGCATAAACGCAATTTGATGGGAAAGTGTGTCACGGGCTTTTTTCTCGGCAACATTCAGTCCAAATACCTGCACAGAACCCGTTTGAAGGATTTTTACGCCGGCGATTAGTGACAACAACGTGGATTTTCCCACACCGTCCGGGCCGATTAAGCCGACAGTCGTTCCGCGCGGAATTTGGAGGGTGACATCTGAAAGTGCGGTGGTTTTTCCGTACGAATGTGATAGATGTTCAACCGAAACAGCAAAAGGGGCAGTGCTCATGGCTAGTCACCTTGCGGCAATTTGACATCCAACCGTTCCACCCACTGCACCTGCGGGTCATATTTAACGTAGCCTATTGCCGTCATGCCACCTTTTAATAGGCCTTTATATTTCAAGGCAATATCCACAGGAATTTGTAATTTCACTTTGAACATCAATTTTGCGCGTTCTTCGGTGGTTTCGACAGATTTAGGGGTAAATTGCGCATTGTGAGCAACAAAAGTGATTTTGGCGGGGAAGACGGCGTTCATGCCATCAATGACAATGCGTGCTTCATCACCTAATTGAATCTGATTCATTTGCTGAGCGGTAAGAAACACATTGATATAGGTGTCTGTTGGATCCAGCACGCTGACGACTTTGCCACCGGCACCCAATACATTGCCTACTTCGGCAATTTGATATTCAAGTCGACCATCTTTCGGTGCCTTAATAATCATATCTTCATGTTGCGATTGGGCTTTTTCTAACTGTGCCTGCGCTTGAGCCACACCAGCTTCTGCTTCGGCTTTGGCGGCTTGAGTGGTATTTAGCGCGGCAAGAGAGGCGTTATATGCGGCTTGACGACGTTCTAATTCGGTCGTTGAAATGAGATTATCGTGGCGTAATTTGAAGGCGTTATCCAGTTCTAATTTCGCAACCTTGGTTTGTTGTTGACGGGCATCTATTTCTGCTAAGGCACGAGCCACTGTTTCTTCTGCCCGTTTTTTTTGCGCCAATGCGGCGGAAACCTGCGTTTGTGAAATGCTAGAAGAAAGACGCGCGAGCGGTTGATTGATTTTTACCTCATCACCTTCCTGCACCAAGATTTCTTCTACCCGTCCCGGATACAGGGTGGCGACATCTAATCGTTTTAACTCTAAACGTCCATTAACGGCAGCGATTCCTGCCAATTCTTCAGCTTGTAATTGTTGGTTCTTCCAAACGGCAAAACCTGCCGCACCTAAGATCACTAAACCTAACACTAAATATTTTCTAGTCATATCCATTGTCCTTATTTAACGAGGTTTACATAAAGATTATAGAGTCGAGCAAACTTTGCTCAAGTGATAAGCCGTTATCCGTTGATATATATCAGAAAATAAACATAAAAAACGTTAAAAAAACTGACCGCACTTTTTATTTCATGAATGAAAAATTTGCTGAGAATCTGCGTTTTGGGGCGACTCATTTTTATTTGTACTCACTTATTGTTATTTATTATTTTATATAACGATCGTACTATTGCGCGATTTTTTATCAAACTAAGGATTTATCAATGAAAAAATTCCCTCGACTCAGCATGATTAGTTTGGCTGTAATTTCAACTTTTGCACAAGCGGAAAGCACGCAAAAACTAGACGAAATTCAAGTGACGGCAGAAGAACAAGTGAAACAATCACTGGGGGTTTCTGTGGTAACAGCGAAAGATTTAGAACGTAATCCTATTGAAAATGACGCGTCTGAAATTATTGCTAAACAACCGGGCGTAACTTTAAGTACCAACGCACCGGGCGGTGCTCGCGGTAATAAACGTCAAGTGGATATTCGCGCCATGGGGCCGGAAAATACCTTGATTTTGGTGGACGGTAAACCGGTAAAATCCCGTAACTCCGAACGTTACGGCAGAAACGGTACCCGTAATACCCGTGGGGATACCAACTGGGTACCGGCGGATGCCATTGAATCCATTGAAGTGTTGCGTGGGCCGGCGGCGGCTCGTTACGGTTCCGGCGCGATGGGTGGTGTGGTTAATATTAAAACCAAATCTCCGACCAGTGAGTATCACGGCAGTGTGAATCTTTTCACCGAACAACCGGAAGACGGCAAAGAAGGTTACACCAACCGTCTTGGTTTTAACGTCAGCGGTCCGTTAATTAAGGATGTATTAGGTTTCCGTTTATACGGCAACATTGCAAAAACACAAGCGGATGCGTTGGATATCAACTCAGGTGAAGATGCTTTCGTTAATAACAATGCGGGAACACAAGACAATACCCGTTATGCCGGTCGTGAAGGTGTGCGTAACCGTGATGTGGCAGGACAGTTAGTTTGGAATATCACCCCGGATCAAAAATTAACCTTTGATGCGGCATACAGTCGTCAAGGCAATATTTATAACGGGGATACACAAAACAGCTCTGTTTTACTGAATCAAGCCATGAAAACCAGCCGTGATCTTGCGTTACAACATGCGGAAACCTCAACGCTTTATCGTCAAAGTTACGGTTTAACACATGAAGGCAAATGGGGCGTGTTAGATAACCGCACTTATTTCACTTTCGACCAAACCCGTAACTATCATTATCCAGAAGGCTTGTTGGGCAGTACGGAAGGGGCTTACAACGGGTTAAATAAATCTGTCGGTTTACTCAGAAACTACCGTTTTAGTAATGAACTTTATATTCCGTTTGCTTTGGGTAACACCAGCCATATGGTGACTGTTGGTGCGGAAGCGTCCCGTTCTGAATTGGATGATGCTGCTTCTATGACGCAAACCATGCAAGTTTATGCCATCGTGCCTTGGCTAAAAGATAAAGGGCGTAGTGGTAAAGTGGCACAAAATGAATAGGCGGCGTTCTTGGAAGACAACATTATGTTGCCAAATAACAAAACCATTGTAACACCGGGCATTCGTTTTAATTCCAGCACCAATTCTAAATCTAATTGGAGCCCGTCATTCAACTTCTCACACCAAGTGAGCGAAAACTGGAAAATTAAAGGTGGGGTAGCAAGATCCTATAAAGCACCGAATTTTTATCAATCTTCCCCGAATTATTTGCTCATTAACGCGAGTAATGGTTGTCCGATTGACAGCGCCAATAACTGGAATAATCCAAATGCGTTAAATTCAACCGGCAGTGTTGTTAAGACAGATGCAAAAGGCAGACAATATACTGTTCTTCAAAACAGTCATCCGAAAGGTTTTGACTGGGGACGTGCTTGTTATTTCTTAGGCAATGAAAATATCAAACCGGAAACCAGCTGGAACAAAGAAATCGGCTTTGAATATGAAAACGAAGGTAAATTGTTCTCCTTGGCGTATTTCCACAATGATTATCGTAATAAAATCGTGTCCAACGGTGAATTCTTAACGACCATTGATGCACCGGCAGGCGGCTATGATCGTGAAATTCGTGCAAGCAATACTCCGGACGGAAGAGCGATTTATCGTAACTACACGGCAACCAATGTTTATCGTTGGGGCAACACACCAAGAGCGATTATTGAAGGGGTTGAAGGTAATATCACATTACCATTCTTAGATGATGCGCTCGTATTTAGTACCAATCTCACCTATATGCTCAAAAATAAAAACAAGGAAACCGGCAATCCGATTTCTCTTGTGCCGAAATACACGGTGAACAGCAATCTTAATTGGAAAATTAATGATCATTGGGATGTGAATACCTCTTACACCCGTTACGGCAAACAAAAAACCGTTGAGAATGCGGAAAACTTTATGCACATAATTTATAACACCGGTGAAAGCTTGGTGACACAATATCAACTTGGTAGCTACGGCATTTGGGGCGCTAACGTTGGCTATAAATTTAATAACAGTTTAAGCCTACGTGTGGGGGTGAATAATATTTTAGATAAACGCATTTATCGTAACGCCGGCACGGCACGCACCTATAATGAGCGTGGTCGTTCTTACTTTGCGAATTTGAAATATAGTTTCTAAAATTGATTATGTAAAAAAAGTGCGGTGAATTTTCACCGCATTTTTTATGGCAGAAAAACACATAAAAAAACAACCGCACTTTTTCAAGTACGGTTGTTTTATCTTTAATTAAGAATAAATTATTCTACGCCAACCATCACGGAAGTGGCTTTGATAATTGCGTAAGCGTCTTTGCCTACCGCTAAACCTAATTCTTTTACCGCTTCAAGAGAGATGGTAGAAGAAATTACGTTGCCACCACCGATATCAAGGTGAACGATAGCGTTTACAGAACCGCTTTCGATTGAAACAACTTTACCTTTTAATTGGTTTCTTGCACTGATTTTCATAGAAATTTCCTTATGTTGATGCCCATACAACTCGCGGGCGGTTGAAAAAGAGCGTGCATTTTACATGGAATAATTTAAAAAACCAATACTACTTAAGAGGTGATAGCCCTTTTAAGATTTGCTCAGCGTTTTCTTTACTTAACGCATAGCCGTAATATTTTTTGTAAAACGCCTGTGTTTTTTCCACCATATCAATGTCTTGGAATTTTTCCGGGTGGAATAATTGTGCCGCCCACAAAATTTGTAAGGCTTCTTCTGCACTATAACGATCCCATGGGAAAGTCCCTGTCGGGTTGGCATAAATGCGATTATTTTTGACCGCACTGATGGATTGCCAAGTTGGATCTGATTTGATTTTCTCAATGGCGGCTTGAGATTTATTGCCGCTGCTGCCGATGATAATTACATCCGGATTAGCTTCCACAATGGACTCCATGGTGACAGTCACCATGTTGGCTTGATCCGGTAACACGCTTTTACCGCCGGCTAAACGAATCCATTCACCAATCATGGATTTGCCACCGTCAATCTTAAGTAAATCAGCGCCGCTAGTGATGTGCAATACAGTTGGACGTTTTTCTTCTTTCACGTCTTTAATGCGGGATTCGACGAATTGAATGTTGCCTTCAAGTTCTTTGATGTAACTTTTCGCGATTTCAGGGGCTTTGTCTCCTAAAACCTCGGCAGTGATGCTCACAGTTTTCTTTAATCCCTCAAAATCTTGAAAACTCACACGCACGCCTTTTAAGCCGGCTTGGTTTACTTCGGTTAGCATGGATTTTTTAGACAACAACACAGCATCCGGTTTTTGGGATAATAATTCTTCCACTTGAATCGTTTCGCCGTTAGTTAGCACCGGAACGTTTTTAATGTTTGGATACACTTCAGCGAACCAAGGATTTGCCGCAATAGCGGTGGTCGTTGCAACTAATTTGTCGGCCCCACCTAATAACAACACGATTTGGTTATTGGCATGCCAAAGGTCGGCGACACGTTCCACGCGATCAGCGATTTCTACTTGGTTGCCGTCCACGTCGGTGACGATTTTTGCCTGTGCAGAAAATGCCAACAGGGTAGCGGCAAAAAGTGCGGTAAGTTTTAGAGATGTTTTTTTCAGGGTCATAAGCACGTCCTCTTAAATATGTGTAATGGCACAGATTTTGCGACCTAATTCAGGCACCTCAATTAAGCGCAAATCTGTTTGGTAAAGTTCTCGCAGATTGTCTTCTGTGAGAATGTCTGGGGTTAAACCACAGTACAATTTTCCTTGGGTATTTAAGATGGCCACTTTGCTGTTCGGGATCACATCATGCAAAAGCATCGGGTGATCGGGATTATGGGTGGTCATAATGATGGAAAATTGCTGATGTGATAACTCTTTAATCAGGCTCAAGGTTTTAAATACATTGCCGTAATCCAGGGCGGAAGTGGGTTCATCAAACAAAATCAGTTGCGGCTGTTGCACTAAAATTTTGGCTAAATTTACTAATTGTTTTTCACCACCGCTCATTTGCATATAAATTTTGTCGGCAAAATGGCTGATACCCAGTTGAGCTAAGGCTTGTTCTGCGAGGTGATAATCTTCCTCACGTGGTTTGCCGAATAAACCTAGGTGGGCTGCACGTCCCAGCACCACATAATCCAATACTTTGTATTGATAAGTTTGTGGTGAATGTTGCGATACATAGGCGACTTGACGGGCAATTTGTTTACTTGTCAGATGCTTAATTTCTACATTATTGAGGAAAATTTCGCCCCGTTGTGGTGTGAGTAAACCGGCAATACAGTTCAGCAACGTTGATTTTCCGCGTCCGTTAGCACCGAGGATGGTGACTAATTCACCTGCATTCAGCGTTAAGTCCACACCATTTAATAACGGAATATGAGGCTGATGTTGAAAATAAAGTTGGTTGATTTTTAACATATCGGCTCCTTATTCCGCGACTTTTTGTTTTACTAATACCCAAGCAAAGAATGGCGCACCAATAAAGCCAGTTAGAATGCCGAGTGGAACTTCTTGGATATATAAGTTGCGTGCTAAGGTGTCGATAATGAGCAAGAATAGGGCTCCGATCAGTGCAGAAAGCGGAAGGGTGCGAAGGTTATTGTCGCCGATAAACATACGCGCCAAATGCGGAATAATTAAGCCAATCCAACCGATCGTGCCGCTTAAACAGACCGTAGAGGCGGTAAGCAAGGTGGCAAACACCACCATAACGTTGCGTTCCAAACGAATATTGGCACCAATTAATTTTGCCTCCCGATCACCTAATGACAACACGTTAATGCGCCAGCGCATCATGAGTAAACCGCCGGTAGTAAATAGAATAATCGGGGCGAGTATGCTTAGATTTTTGTAATCTACTTTGGTCAGGCTCCCCATTTGCCAATACACAATGTCGGCAAGTTGAGTTTCCGGGTCGGCGAGATATTTAATTAAACCAAGGCAAGCCATCATAAAGCCGGAAATAATAATTCCGGAAAGCACAAGAATGATCGTGGAATCACGCTGTACCAGCTTCGGCAGGCTCATGGTCATCAACACGGCAATTAAACCGCCCACAAATGCAAATCCCTGAATGGCAAACAAACCGAAACCGAGCAAAATCGCAATGGCTGCGCCGATACAAGCACCACTGGATACACCTAACAGATCAGGCGACACCAACGGATTGCGGAAAATTCCCTGAAAAGTTGCGCCCGCCACCGCAAGCGCAGTACCCACTAAAATAGCGGCAAGAATGCGCGGCAAGCGCAGATTGAAAATGATGTTGTTCTGTACGTCACTGGTGTTATTGCCCATTAGGCTTTGCACCACGTTTTCAATCGGAATGGCAAAACGTCCCCAAGACAAGGAAAACAAGGCAAGGCTAAAAAGCAATAAAATAAGCAAGATAAAAATCAATGTGTTTTTATTCATGAGAAAAGCGCGGTTAGTTTTTAATGCGGTTCATTATATATGAAATTATATATATCTTTGTGATTTATTTTATATAACGAAATTAAGGGAGTAAGTCAAAACGTGAGGGGGTAGATCATTTTGGGGGAGAGATTACTTTAATCTATTTTGCTTAGTAAGCATCTTCACAGGTATTTTTATATTACCCAATAACACAAGATGAAATTTTGCTAGAATAGCCCAACTTTTATAACGACTAAGGATATTTTATGCAAAACCCTCAACTTTCACTTCAAGAAAAAAATATTGATCAACTTTTTGATTCACTAAAACAAGATGAAACTCAACTCACTTTGGCAAAGCAAGCTGAAGAAGCCCTGTTTACCGATGAGAATGCAAAGAAAAATACCGCACAAATGATTAATACATTTGTGGATGATTATTTAAATAATGGTCGTCAGCAGCCTATAAATCAATGGTTAAAATCCCGTTTTGATCAATATCCTGATATTTGGGAAAGCGAACAAGAGAAAATCGATACAACAAACACGATTATTAACACCATTGAAAGCCTTGTTTGTAACCAAGTAGAATTGGAAAAGCATCTCAATAAACGTAAAACCATTGAAAATTTTTATCAAAAGAAAATCAATCAAATGGCAGAAACTTATCAATTTGAAGTACAGGAGCTTGCTCAAGAAGTGGATGCCGCTGTAGCGGAAGCAAACTGCAAGCAATTTGGCTTTTTAACGGGTGAAGTAATTGATGTCCCTTTTGAAGAAAAACCGCTTAACGAGAAAACTATTCAACGCGCCAAGTTCAATGCAAATTTAAATCTCGCATTTTGGGGAATAAAAAGTGCCGGTTCACGCCTTGCTAATGCGTTTTTAAACAAAGAAAATCTTTCTTACGCAGAAGAATTGCAAAAAATTATTCGTGGTGCGGTGGATACGGCAGAAAACAAAGGTGTGCAAATTGCCATTTCCGGTGGTGCAGTGGTGTCAGCTAAAAAAGGCTGGATTAAAGATGCGTTTGAGGGATTAGAAAAAGTCGAGAAGGTTGTCGGTAAAGCTGGAGCAATGTTGGGTCGTATTCAGGATCTGACATTAAATGTCGCCAATGGTTGGGATGATGTTCGTTTGTATGACAAAGTGGAACAAGGCGTATTAAGTGCCACAGAAGTTGCTGCCGAGAAAGCTAAATTTGTTGCCGCCCAAATCATTACCAATTTAGAACAAAAAGCCGATTTATTTCTACGCCAAAACGGAGCAAAACTTGGAGCAAAATTAGGTGCTGTAGTTGGCTCAGTATTTGGTCCGGCAGGAACGGGTGTCGGTAGCATAATTGGTGGTTTTATCGGTGAAAAAGTGGGCGGTTATGTCAGTGACAAAATCGTAAAACCTGTTGCCGAGACAGCTAAAAGAGTCGCGAATACGGTGATTGATACAGTAAAAGATACGGCGAAATCGGTTGTCTCTTCTGTAACAAGTGCAGCACGAAGTGTTGTGAGTTCGGTTTCTAGTGCTGTGTCTAGTTTCTTTGGTTGGTAGTAGTATCAACAGTGTGCTCTAGCGTAGAGGCGTGCTGAGCACACCGTTTAACATCAAAGATGTCTCAGGGCGTTTGCAACACACCCCTACATAAAAACAACAAAGTATAATGTACATCAATACCCCCAAAATAACCAAACGGTGCAACAAGTTGCACCCTACAAAAAATTGTATTGTATAAAATAAAAATCTCTCTCGGAGAACAATATGAAAAAACAAAATTTAACCCAACAATTGGTGGAATATATTCAGGCCGGATATACCGCCTTTTATTTAAAAACGGCAGAATTATCGCGTGCGGATGATTTAGTTGCAAAAGTGGCTGAATCACTTAATTTCAAAGTTTTGGAATATAATCTCGGCTATGGAAAAGTTAATTTTGATAATAAGCACGTGCTAGATGAAAATCAAAATAGTTTTGAGAAAATATTAAACAGCCTACGCCACGAAGAACTTGAAAAGTGCCTTATTTTTATTAAGGATGTCAAACTTGGGTTAGAAAATAATCCTGTGGCATTGGCACGTTTAAAATATTTATTAGAGACGCTTAATCAGTATAAAGGCGAAAGTGCATTAATTTTACAATCTGCTGACGTGTATTTACCGAATGAAATTGAACCGCTTGTAAATTTAATTGAATTACCATTGCCTAATCAAACTCAAATTCAAGCGGTGTTAAATGAGAAAAATATTGCAAATGAATTAACGGATCGATTATCGACCGCACTTTCTGGCTTAAATGAATTAGATATTGAGCGATTATTAAGCTTGCTCAAAAATAAATATAGCGAATTGAAAACGGAAAATGAAAAGGCGATTCTTGCCGAAATTCAGCAACAAAAAGAACAAATTATCGCGAAAAGCGGTGTGTTGGAAATGGTGAAAGTGAATGAAGCCATTGAAGATATTGGCGGTTTGGAAAAACTGAAAGCGTGGTTGCAAGATCAAAGTTATATTGTGAAAAACTTACAAGCTGCGAAAGAATTTGGCGTAAAAGCCCCGAAAGGCACGTTGATTGCAGGCATGCCGGGGTGTGGTAAATCGCTTACGGCAAAAGTGGCAGCGGCATTGTTCCAACAACCATTGTTGCGGTTAGATATTGGCTCGTTGCTCGGCAAATATGTGGGAGAAAGTGAGACTAATATGCGTAAAGCGTTGGCAATGGCGGAAAGCATTAGTCCGTGCGTGTTGTGGGTGGATGAATTGGAAAAAGCCTTTGTGGGCATGACGGGCAATAACGCCTCTGAAGTCAGTTCCCGTTTGTTGGGTTATTTCCTGACTTGGTTGCAAGAAAAAACTGCTCCTGTGTTTATTATTGCCACCGCCAACGACATCACCGCTTTGCCGCCTGAATTATTACGCAAAGGGCGTTTTGATGAGATTTTCTATGTTGGGTTCCCTACAAAAAAAGAACGCAAGAAAATTATTGAAATTCACCTTGCCAAAGCAAAACAAAAGTCGCATGAATTTGATATTGATGTCCTTGCCGGTGAATGTCGAGACTATGCCGGTGCGGACATTGAAAATGCGATTTTTGATGCGGTGAAAAATGCCTTTATTAGTAATGATAAAATCCTTACGCAAGATTTATTGTTAGAGGCAATCCGCAAAACTACGCCACTGCGTAAAACCTTAAAAGAGAAAGTGGGAGAATATGAGAAAAAATTTGATGAACTTTATTTATCGCCATCATCCGAAAATGATGGTTTAAGCATTGCTCAAATGGTGAAAATGGCAAAAGATCCGAACTATCTTATTCGCTTAAAAGTAGCGGAAGATGAGAATGTGACGGAAGAAATCCTAGAGCAATTAACCAAAGATGATAATTTGGAGGTGCGTAAAGCCGTATTTAAAAATATCAATTGCCCAACGAAAGTATTAGATGAACAATTATCTTTAGATAAAGATCACAAACTTTATGATGAAGAATTACTTGATGTGATTTATCAAAATAAAAACGTATCATTTGAGTTAGCACTTTCCAGATGGAATAATAATGACAGAACCTCAAGAATAGATAATCTATTCAGTCATCATACCCTTGATTTGTTAGAGATTCAAAAATCTATTGTAGAATATGGGGGAGATTATCCTCAATTTTTATTAGCTAAGAATTCTATTATTCATAAAGAGATAAGAAGTAAGTTGTTCCAAAATAAATTAGCAAAAGAGGCTTTTTGTTATAGAGATGATTTAACTCTTATAGAAGGAAAAAACTTAATTGATAACGGATTTTATATTAAAATGATTGAAAATAATAGCTGTGGCAAGAATATTTATTCATTGATTCTTGATAAGTTATTATATGAATATAATTATTTTAATGATTCTCCTAATTGTCTTTTTTCAGATGAAAAAAAACGTGTTTTTAATAATTTGGTAAATTTTTGCTCGAAGAAATATGTTACGAAATCTATGCAGGTTAAAATATTGAGTAAATTTAATGAATCATTTTATAAAGAAGAGTATATTAAAGAACTAGTATTTAAGTTTGTTTACATATATGATTCAACTCAAGAAATAATATTAGACATGACATCTAATAGTGAAATTTTAACTAAACTGATTAAAAGGAATGAACTAACTCATGCATCTATAGAAAATATCATGAAAAAAAAGAAAGATATAGAATGCGTTAAATATATTGTAAGAAATAAAAAACTCACATTAGAAGAAATGAAATATTTACCAACCCAATATGGCGATGATGTTTTAAAGATTCTAGCTAATAGAGATGATCTTCCGGAAGAAATCCAACTTGATATAGCACATAGACATGCTTGGGATGCTCATCTGATTCTAGTAAAAAAAGCGAATTTGTCCGAAGAAGTCCAGAAGGTTTTGGCTGCATTTTCTAGATATGAGGCTGTAGAGGAGTTAGCTATTAAAAGCACTTTATCTGAGGAAGTACAAGAAAAACTATCAGCAAATGATCGTAACAGGAAAGCTAGACAATTATTAGCCAAAAGAGGAGATCTATCTTATTCGGCTGCACGAAGATTATCCGAAGATAACGATTATGATGTTAGATGTGCTTTAAGAGATAACCAATTAATTCCCAAATGGTATAAAGAGTAATTTTTTTGTTTAGCTTGAATAAGCAATTAAATTTCTCAAATAATTTGCATAAGTTGACCGCTTTTCTCTCATAAATCTAGTTTAATCTACGATAATATATTAAATTAAACTAGATTTTTCTTTACTTTTATACTTACTTTTAGTTTAATTTACGATACCATCTTAAATTAAACTAATTTTTGTCTTATGAACTTCTATCAACGCCAAATGCAACCTTTATTGCAAAGCCTTATTCAACAATTCCCAGCGATTCTAGTGACAGGGCCTCGTCAAGTCGGGAAATCAACCTTATTGCAACATATTGGACAAGATTACCAATATGTGACTTTTGACGATCCGCTTTTGCTCAACCAAGCCCGCAATGATCCTACTTTGTTTATGCTCAACCATTCGGGCAAGTTGATTTTAGATGAAGTGCAATATGCCCCTAAATTGTTTTCTAGCCTAAAACTGGCGATTGATAAGCAAAAAACGTCAGGGCTATTTTTACTTTCTGGTTCGCAGGCGTTTCAGTTAATGCAAAATGTCACTGAAAGTTTGGCGGGGAGAATTGCGGTGTTGAAGTTGCAAGGTTTCTCCTTACGCGAAATTCAGCAACTGGATTTTTATCAACCTTTTGTGCCGAATAAAGAATATATTTCCGCACGGGAAAAATATTTCAAGCCTCTTGAAAATATCTGGGAAATTATTCACCGGGGCTATATGCCACGCCTTTATGAGCGAGAAATGAACTGGGAGGTTTATTATGCTTCTTATGTTTCGACCTATATTGAACGAGATGTGCGCGCTTTGACGAATATCAGTAGTATTACTGATTTCACCCGTTTTATGGTGGCGATTGCCGCACGCAGTGGCGAATTGCTCAATTACAGCAATGTGGCGCAGGAAGTGGGCGTTTCGGTGGATACTATTAAGCGTTGGACGACTATTTTGGAAACGTCGGGTATTATTTATTTGCTCAAACCATACAGTAATAATCATCTGAAGCGGGCGATTAAAACGCCAAAAGTGTATATGCTGGATACGGGCTTAATGGCGTGGCTAACCAAATGGCTTACACACGAAACCATTAAACAAGGCGCAAAGAGCGGTCAATTTTTTGAAACGTTTGTGGTGAGCGAAATTATTAAATCCTTTTATAACAACGGACTTGAGCCGCCGATTTATTATTACCGTGACACTAATCAGAAAGAAATTGATATGCTGATTGAATATAATCGCACACTTTACCCGGTGGAAATTAAAACCTCTGCCAGTCCTGACAAAAAAATGGTAAAAGCCTTTGGTGTTTTAAAGGAGAATTTGCCTGAATCTGAAATCAAAATTGGCAATGGGGTGATTATTAATCAATATCCGCAAAAATTGTGGCTTACGGAAGATTTAGTGGCGTTACCTATATGGAGTATTTAATCACTGTTCTCCGAGTTTGAGATAATTCAAACTCGCACGTTAAAAGTAAATCATGAGCTCACATGTTGGAGAGAAAACGAAAATTACTGAAACAGATATAGAGATAAAATGAAGGCGCTAATTTTTCATTAGCGCCTTAAAGAGCGGTTAAAAATTACAACACTTTGACAATACTTTCGCAGAGGTAACGAATGTTGTCTTCGGTAATACCGGCAACGTTGATACGGCCTGAGCGCACGGCATAAATGGCAAATTCTTCTTTCAAGCGGTCAACTTGTTCTGTGGTCAAGCCACTGAAAGAGAACATCCCGTTTTGGTTGATGATGAAGCTAAAGTCTTGCTGCGCACCGTATTCTTTAAGTAACTCGACAAAACGGTGGCGCATTTTTTTGATGCGGTCGCGCATTTCGGTGAGCTCGTTTTCCCAGTCCTGGCGCAATTTTGCATCATTTAATACCAATGCAACGGTATTTGCCCCGTGAGAAGACGGGTTGGAGTAGAGGGTTCGGATAATAACTTTCACTTGAGTTAATGCTGTTGCAGCAATATCAGAATTTTCCGCCACGACAGTGAATGCACCAACACGCTCGTTATATAAACCGAAGTTTTTAGAGAAGGAGCTTGCCACTAAAAGTTCTTTGTGGTTTTTGGCAAAAGCGCGTAAACCGTAAGCATCCTCTTCTAAGCCATGAGCAAAGCCTTGGTAAGCGAAGTCGAATAATGGCAACCAGCCTTTTTGTGCAGACATTTCAGCCAGTTTGTCCCATTGCTCCGGTGTCGGGTCGATACCGGTCGGGTTGTGGCAGCAACCGTGAAGTAAAACTACATCGCCTTCACCGGCTTGGCTTAAATCCGCAATTAAGTTGTCCCAGTCTAAGGCTTTGCGTTCGGCATCGTAGTAACGATATTCGCGAATATTGATGCCCACCGCTTTGAAAATTGCATTGTGGTTTGGCCAGGTTGGCGTGCTGATCCATACATTTTGGCTGTTCGTTTGGCGTTTAATGAACTCTGCGGCAATGCGTAGCGCGCCGGTGCCACCTAAACTTTGTGCGGTTCTGGCACGGTTATTTTTCACGATATCGGAATTTGCACCGAACAATAATTCTTTGGTACGTGCGTTAAAATCAGCAACACCATCAATCGGCAAATAGTTTTTGGTATTTTCTTGTTCTAATAAGCGTTTTTCTGCTTCTTTTACTGCCTTAACAATCGGGGTATTGCCTTTGGCGTCTTTATACACGCCGATGCCTAAATTAATCTTGTTACTACGGGTTTCGGATTTAAATGCTTCGCCTAAACCTAAAATTGGATCCGCCGGTGCGGCAGTAATCTTTTCAAACATAATATTATCCTCGGATGGTGGGTGAAAAATCTTTTTAGTTATACTGCTCGGGTTTCTTTTTGACAAGCAATATGTTGCGAAAATGTTAACTATATCAACTTATTTTTTGCCCATTGCAAACCGGATTGATAATCTTCCGGCAACTCTGTGGCGAGTTTGTCTAATTGGGCGATAATGATCTTTTTATCCGGATGGGAAAGGTTAATGTGTCCCACTTTACGCCCCGGTCGTACTTCTTTGCCATACCAGTGTAATTGTGCAAAAGCGGTGTTTAACCACTGTGGGTTGTGCTCAGTACCAATCAAATTGACCATCACGCTTGGCGCGGATACTTTTAATTCCGGCGTAGGCAAATCTAATAATGCGCGTAAATGCAATTCAAATTGACTCACAGCACAGCCTAGTTGTGTCCAGTGTCCGCTGTTGTGTACGCGTGGCGCAAGCTCATTAATTAAAAGCTGATCGCCCACCACAAAACATTCCATCGCCATTACGCCCACATAATTCAGTTCATTCATGATTTTGCTTAACATCATTTCAGCTTGCTGTTGCTGTGTGGATTGTTGTGGGAAAGTGACGTCCATGACACTGTAACGTAAAATACCATTTTGCTGTAAATTGTGAGTGACCGGATAAAAACGAGTCTCGCCGTTACGGAAACGGGCACCCACAAGAGATACTTCGTAATCAAAGGGAATAAATTTTTCCGCAATGGTTTCTCCAAACAGGTCTTCAGTGATTTGCGCTTTGTTTTCATCAGACACAATCCACTGCCCACGGCCGTCATAACCGCCCATACGGCGTTTAACAACGACTTTTTCACCGATATCTTGAAATACTTCGTCCCATTGTGATGGTTCTTTTAATAGACACCAAGGCGAGGTTGGGAGATGTAATTTATCTAATAAGGATTTTTGGCTTAAGCGATCAGCTAATTGTGCGAAGACTTTTTGATTAACGAAATTGGCGTGATTGCCGAGGAGTGTGGTCAGAGGTGTTTTTTCCCAGCGTTCGATTTCTGCGGTAATAATGTCATTCGGCGACAACTCAAACACCAGCGCATCAAAAGGCAGCGGTTGAACGTGAATATCTAAAGGCGAACCGGCATAGCGTAACATTCTGCCGAGTTGTCCATTGCCAAGAACATAAATGGTTGGATAGAGGGCTGATTTTTGCATAGTTTTCTCATTGATTTTTATAGATGCACAAACGTTCACGCTTGCGCTACCTTCAGTTTTTCATTAAAAAAACACGGAAAAAATGACCGCACTTTTTTATATTGGTCTGTTTAAAGTGCGGTAGATATTTTAGCTGTTTTTAAATTCGAGGATCCGGATTGTCCAATACGCTTTGTGTTTGTACCTGTCTGAACTGATGTAAGCGTTGGGCTAATTCTGCATTATTCATCGCCAAAATTTGCGCAGCTAATAAGCCTGCGTTTGCTGCACCCGCAGGCCCGATGGCTAAGGTGCCGACAGGAATCCCTTTGGGCATTTGCACGATGGAATAGAGGCTATCGACACCACTTAAAATTGAGCTTTTCACCGGTACGCCAAGCACAGGTACGATGGTTTTAGCCGCAATCATGCCCGGCAAATGGGCTGCACCGCCGGCGCCGGCAATAATCACTTCATAACCGTTTTGTTGTGCGTTTTCGGCAAACTGGAAGAGTTTGTCTGGCGTGCGATGTGCCGAAACAATTTCGACGTGATAAGGAACATATAATTGATCGAGGATTTGCGTAGCTTCTTGCATGGTTGCCCAATCACTTTGGGATCCCATTACAATGGCAATTTTAGGAGATGTTAAAGACATTTTTGCCTCATTCTTGGAGATAAAAAACGGCGCTAGAATAGCATAATGCGCAAACGTTTGCGATAAGTTTGCCAAAGAAAATCCATTTGCAACTTAAGGCTAAAAATCATATCCTTAACGGCACTTTTTAGCCCTTAGAATTAGGTCGTTTTATGTACGCTAAAGCCAAATACAGAAAAGATTATCAAACTCCCGATTTCACTGTTACCGACATTTATCTTGATTTCCAATTGGAACCTGAAAAAACAGTTGTTGTAGCAACAAGTCAATATCAACGTCTTAACAAAGAAAGTACGACATTGCGTTTAGACGGGCATGATTTTCAATTTTCTTCCATTAAATTAAATGGCAAACCGTTCTCTCAATATCAGCAGGATAGCGAAAGTTTAACGTTGGATTTGGCGCGAGTAGAGGCAGACCAATTTGAACTGGAAATTACCACTATTTTAAGCCCAGCTGCCAACACCTCATTGCAAGGCTTGTATCAATCCGGTGAAGCTTTTTGTACACAATGCGAAGCCGAGGGCTTTCGTCAAATTACCTACATGCTAGACCGCCCAGATGTATTAGCGCGTTACACCACGAAAATCACGGCGGATAAAGCGAAATATCCATTTTTACTTTCTAACGGCAATCGCATTAACAGCGGTGATTTGGATGATGGTCGCCATTGGGTTGAATGGCATGATCCATTCCCGAAACCAAGTTATTTGTTTGCGTTAGTGGCAGGCGATTTTGATGTACTGAAAGATCAATTCATCACCAAAAGTGGCCGTGAAGTCGCATTGGAATTGTATGTTAATCGTGGCAATTTAGATCGCGCAGATTGGGCAATGCAAAGCTTAAAACGTGCCATGAAATGGGATGAAGAACGTTTTGATTTGGAATATGACCTCGATATTTACATGATTGTTGCGGTGGACTTCTTCAACATGGGTGCCATGGAAAATAAAGGGCTCAATATTTTTAATGACAAATATGTGTTGGCAAATCCACAAACGGCAACAGATGATGACTATTTAGCCATTGAAAGTGTGATTGCGCACGAATATTTCCACAACTGGACGGGGAACCGAGTCACTTGCCGTGATTGGTTTCAATTGAGTCTAAAAGAAGGCTTAACGGTCTTCCGTGATCAGGAATTTTCCTCTGACACCGGTTCTCGCCCGGTAAATCGCATTAATAACGTGAAGTTTTTACGCACCGTACAATTTGCTGAAGATGCCGGCCCGATGGCGCATCCGATTCGTCCGGAAAAAGTGATTGAAATGAATAACTTCTATACGGTTACCGTGTATGAAAAAGGCGCGGAAGTGATTCGTATGTTGCATACCTTATTGGGCGAAGAGGGCTTCCAAAAGGGCATGAAGTTATATATTGCGGAAAATGATGGTAAAGCAGCAACCTGCGAAGATTTTGTGTCAGCTATGGAACGTGCCAATGATTTGGATTTAACCCAGTTCCGCCGTTGGTACAGTCAATCCGGCACGCCTGAGTTAACTATCAGTGATCGTTATGATGAAAAAAATCATGTCTATCAATTGCAGGTTTCTCAATTAACGCCACCGACAGCCGATCAAATGGAAAAAGTTAATTTACACATTCCGTTGAAAATTGCGTTATATGATGAAAAAGGTGCAGCACAAACGCTCTATGATGCCGATGGCGTTGTGGATAATGTCTTGAACATTACTCAAAAAGACCAAACCTTTGAGTTCCACAATATTTATACTAAGCCTGTTCCGGCATTGTTGTGTGATTTCTCTGCACCGGTGAAATTGGATTACGATTATTCCACTTCACAACTGATTACTTTATTAAAATTTGCTGAAAATGGCTTTATTCGTTGGGATGCCGCACAGATGTTACTTGCTGCTGAGTTACGACGTAACGTTACCAACTATCAGCAAGGGCAACCGCTCGATTTATCTGCGGAAACGGCTGCGGTGCTTTATCAAGTCCTAGATAATTATCAAAAAGATATCGAGTTAACCAGTTTAATTCTCACCTTACCGAAAGCGACAGAATTTGCCGAACTATTTAAAACCATTGATCCGGATGCGATCAGTGCTGTGCGGGAATTTATGGCACAAACGATTGCCGATAATTTAAAAGAATTATTACTGAAGACTTACAATCAAATTCGTTTGGATGAATATCAAATTAATCGTCAAGACATTGCCTTACGCAAACTGCGCAATGTGTGCTTAAGTTACTTGGCATACAGTAATATTGGCAATAACTTGGTGAATAAGCATTATACGTATTCCAATAATATGACCGATACGCTTGCAGCTTTAACTTCTGCAACCCAAGCTAAATTGGCTTGTCGTGACAGTTTATTGGCTGATTTTGAACAAAAATGGCAGCATGACGGTTTAGTAATGGACAAATGGTTTGCTTTACAAGCGACGCGTCCGGAAGAAAATGTATTACAAAACGTGATGCAGTTAATGGATCATCCAAGCTTTAATTTTAATAACCCGAACCGTGTGCGTTCTCTCATTGGTGTCTTTGCGGGGCAAAACTTAAAAGCGTTCCATGCGATTGACGGTTCAGGCTACCGTTTTTTAACAGATATTTTGATTAAACTGAATAAAAGCAACCCACAGGTGGCTTCTCGTTTAATTGAGCCGTTAATTCGTTTCGCGCGCTATGATGCACAACGCCAAACCTTGATGAAACGAGCGCTAGAACGCATTAGTGAGACAGAAGATTTATCTCGTGATTTGTTTGAGAAAATCGAAAAAGCGTTACAGTAAATATAAAAGTGCGGTTAAATTTGACCGCACTTTTTCTATTCCTTTCACAGTTAACTATCCGGAGAGATAAACGAGTATGTATTCTTTCATTCGTAAAGGGATTTTTTCCCTTGATCCTGAAGATGCCCATAATTTAGTGATAAAAACCCTTGGTTTAGCGGCATACCCACCATTTCATTTTCTTTTAAAACAACTTCTAAATTGTCCACTAGGCACGTCGAAAACCGTCATGGGCATTGAATTTAAAAATCCTATTGGTTTGGCAGCAGGGGCAGATAAAAACGCGGAAGCGATTGATGGCTTTGGTGCCATGGGGTTTGGTTTCATTGAGGTGGGCACAGTGACGCCATTAGCGCAAGAGGGCAATGCCAAACCACGCCAATTTCGTTTGGTTGAAGCCGAAGGCATTATTAATCGAAACGGTTTCAATAATTATGGTATCGATCAGCTGATTGAAAATGTCAAAAAATCGCACTATGACGGCGTGTTGGGGATCAACATCGGTAAAAATAAACTGACGCCCTTAGAACAAGGGAAAGATGATTATCTGATTTGTTTAAACAAAGCCTATAATTATGCCGGTTATATCACCGTGAATATTTCTTCGCCTAATACGCCGGATTTACGTCAGTTACAATATGGTGATTATTTTGATGATTTGTTGAGAAGCATTAAATCCCGTCAAAAAGAACTGGCTTCACAGCACGGCAAATATGTGCCGATTGCAGTGAAAATTGCCCCGGATTTGACGGAAAGCGAGTTAATTCAAATTGCCGATACCTTGCTGCGTCATAAAATGGATGGCGTGATTGCCACAAATACGACTATTTCTCGAGACAACGTCACAAATTTTAAAAATGCAGAACAGCAGGGCGGATTAAGCGGAAAACCATTACAACATAAAAGTACCGCTATCATTGCTCGCTTACACCAAGAGTTAAAAGGGCAAATTCCGATTATTGGCAGCGGTGGCATTGACGGTGTACAAAATGCTCAAGAGAAAATCCAAGCCGGTGCCGAACTTTTACAAGTCTATTCCGGATTGATTTATCACGGTCCGAAATTGGTGAAAGAGTTGGTTCAAGCAATTAAATAAGGAAAAGCATGATCAAATACGACCTCCATTGCCACAGTACAGCCTCCGACGGCATACTGACACCGACGGAAGTAGTTTTGCGTGCCCATGAAAAAGGTGTGAATGTGCTGGCGTTGACGGATCATGATACCGTGGCCGGAGTTGCTGAGGCGCGACAACAGGCTGAAACTTTGGGGATGAGGCTGATTAATGGCGTGGAAATTTCCACGTTATGGGAAAATCGCTCCATTCATATTGTGGCTTTAGGATTTGATATTTCACATGAAAAAATGACCGCACTTTTAGCTGAGCAAGCAAAATTACGCGAGATTCGAGCTCAGGAAATCGGGGCAAAGTTAGAAAAAATTGGTGTAGAAAATGCCTACGCAGAGGCAAAAAAATTAGCTGGTAATGGCGAAGTGACTCGTGCGCATTATGCCCGCCATTTAGTGCAAATTGGTAAAGTCTCTAACGATGGTCAAGCGTTTAAACGTTATTTGGGGCAGGGGAAATCGGCTTATGTCAAGGCACAGTGGGTTGATATTCCAACGACCATTGACATCATCCATCAAGCCGGTGGGGTAGCCGTGTTTGCGCATCCGTTGCGTTATACCATGACTATGAAATGGGTACGAAAACTAACGGAGAGTTTTAAAGCCTGGGGCGGTGACGCCATTGAAATTTCCGGTTGTGGACAAAGTCGCGACCAGTATCAATTGTTGGTAAAACTCGCGGAAGAACATCAACTTGCCGGCTCTATGGGCTCTGATTTTCATTTCCCCTGCGCATGGGTGGAATTAGGCAAACTTGCACCGTTGCCGGAGCATATTCCTTTTGTTTTAGACATAAAAAATGACCTTGCTTAATTGCAAGGTCACGTAAAACGAAAACGTACTTAAAAAGGACCGCACTTTTACGGTTTTGTCTTACATAAATCCAGCTGAGTAATAAAATCAATGAAGGCTTTGACTTTTGCTGACAAATGACGGTGGTGTGGATAAACAATGTGTAAATCCAACTCTTGTTGTCGGTAATCCGCTAAAATCTCAACCAATTTCCCCGAAGCCAATTCTTCCTCAATAAAGAAACGTGGTGTGTTAATAATGCCAACACCGTCAACGCACAATGAAGCAAGGGTTAAGCCATTATTACACACCAGTTTAGAACGCATTTTAATACGCTGAATTTTGTTGTGTTTGTTGAATTCCCAATAAATTTGGTTGCCTGTGGCTTTGTATAAAAGGCAGTCGTGATGTTCTAATTCTTCCGGCGTTTGTGGTGTGCCATGCGTGGCTAAATATTCCGGCGACGCGACAAAGTGCATTGAAGAGGTCGCAATTTTCTTTGCCACTAAGGAACTGTCTTGCAGATAACCAATACGCAAAGCTAAATCAAATCCTTCGCTGACCAAGTCAATCATACGATCGTTAAACTCAATGTCCACGTGTAAATTCGGGTGAGCCTTAACAAAACTCGCTAAATTCGGCGTAATAAATCGCAAACCAAAATCCCGTGGGACAGAAACGGTTAAATTCCCTTTCAGAGAGGTGGAAAGATTGCTGATGCTAGATTCAGCCTCCTCCAATTCCAATAAAATGGGCTGACAACGTTGATAATAGAGGCTGCCGGCTTCCGTTGGCACAATCTTACGGGTGGTTCGTTGTAACAAACGTGTTTTTAACTGTTCTTCTAATTGAGAAACCAGTTTGCTTGCCATGGCAACCGAGATATTTTGCAATGCGGCTGCTTTGGTAAAACTTTGAGTTTCAATCACTTTGCAAAAAATTGAAATTGCGTTGAGTTTATCCATTTCTGATGCCTTTTGGAAAAAAGTAGTTGACCTACTTGAAGATAGTTAGCAATATAGCGGGCAATTTTATACAAGTTAATCGAAATTAGGTAATAATAATGACAAAATCCTTGGTTATTGTGGAGTCGCCGGCGAAGGCGAAAACCATTAATAAATATTTAGGAAACAATTATGTAGTGAAATCCAGCGTGGGACATATTCGTGATTTGCCAACGGTGGGTTCTGCGACCGGAGAGAAAGCCAAACCTATTTCCACCAAAGGTCTTAGTGCGGAAGAAAAGCAAGCGATAAAACAACAAAAAGAACAAGATGCTTTAGTCAAACGCATGGGGATCGACCCATATCACGGTTGGAAAGCCAACTATCAGATTTTACCCGGTAAAGAAAAAGTCGTTGCTGAACTGAAATCTCTTGCCAAAAAAGCCGATCATATTTATCTCGCCACCGACTTGGATAGAGAAGGAGAGGCCATTGCTTGGCATTTACGCGAGGTGATTGGCGGCGATGATGAACGTTATAGTCGCGTTGTCTTTAATGAAATTACCAAAAATGCCATTAAACAAGCCTTTGAACATCCTGAAACTTTGAACATGGATAGGGTGAATGCGCAGCAAACACGCCGTTTCTTAGATCGTGTTGTTGGTTTTATGGTGTCGCCGTTACTTTGGAAAAAAGTGGCGCGTGGTTTATCTGCCGGCCGTGTGCAATCGGTCGCCGTGAAATTGATTGTAGAACGTGAGCGTGAGATTAAGGCGTTTGTGCCGCAAGAATATTGGGAAGTTTCGGTTCTTACTAACACACCGAAAGGTGATGAAATTCAGTTAGATGTTGCGCAATTTAAAGGCAAAAAATTTGAACCGAAAAATGCAGAACAAGCGCAAAGTGCGGTGGATTTTTTAACTAAATCCGATTATGTCATTTCTGATTTAGAAACCAAACCGACCAGTTCTCGACCAAGAGCACCGTTCATTACTTCTACGCTACAACAAACGGCAAGTACCCGTTTGGGCTTTGGTGTGAAGAAAACCATGATGTTGGCGCAACGTTTATATGAAGCAGGTTACATCACTTATATGCGTACGGACTCCACCAATTTAAGCCAAGATGCGTTAAATATGGTACGCGGTTATATTGAAAAATATTACGGGCACGCTTATTTACCGGAAAAACCGAATTTTTACTCGAGTAAAGACAATGCACAAGAAGCCCACGAGGCTATTCGACCTTCCGATATTCATGTTGGGTTAAATGACTTAGTCGGCATGGAAAAAGATGCCGTGCGTTTATACGATTTAATTTGGCGTCAGTTTGTGGCATGTCAAATGCCGGCTGCGCAATATGACAGCACCACGTTAACAGTGACAGCAGGGGATTATACGTTAACCGCTAAAGGCCGTATTTTACGTTTTGACGGTTGGACAAAAGTATTGCCGCAACAAAGTAAATCTGCTGAAGATCAAGCGCTACCGGATGTTTCTGTTAACAGCAAGCTCAATTTGTCTGCAGTGCAGCCACAACAATATTTCACAAAACCACCGGCTCGTTTTTCAGAAGCCGCATTAGTGAAAGAATTGGAAAAACGTGGTATTGGCCGACCTTCCACCTATGCCGCCATTATTTCTACGATTCAGGAACGCGGTTATGTGCGTACAGAAAACCGTCGTTTTTATGCAGAAAAAATGGGCGAAATCGTGACCGATCGCTTAAATCAGTCTTTTGCTGATTTAATGAGCTATGATTTCACTGCCAATATGGAAGATGTGTTGGATCAAATAGCGTCCGGTGAGAAAAACTGGAAAACCGAATTAAACCAATTCTTCAAAGATTTCTCGACTCAACTGACCAAAGCGGAATTAGACGAATTAGAAGGCGGAATGCGTCTGAATAATTTGGTCGAAACCGATATTCTTTGTCCGACTTGCGGACGCAATATGGCTATTAGAACGGCTAGTACGGGAGTCTTCTTAGGCTGTACCGGCTATTCTTTACCACAGAAAGAACGTTGCAAAACTACTATTAATTTGATTCCAGAAGCGGAATTGCTAAATGTGTTAGATGATGCATCGGAAACAAAAGCATTGATGGAGCGTAAACGTTGTCCTAAATGTGGTACGGCGATGGATAGTTACATTATCGATCCACATCGCAAATTGCACATTTGCGGTAATAATCCAAATTGCGAGGGTTATTTAATCGAAGAGGGTAAATTTAAGATTAAAGGCTATGACGGCCCGGTTGTCGAATGTGATAAGTGCGGTGGCGATATGCACCTCAAATTAGGACGTTTCGGTAAATATATGGGCTGTACGCAATGTGATAACACCCGTAAAATTTTGAAAAATGGTGAAGTTGCACCACCAAAAGAAGACCCGATTCCTTTCCCCGAATTAAAATGCGAAAAATCGGATGCTTATTTTGTATTACGCGATGGTGCCAGCGGCGTGTTTATGTCCGCGCATAATTTCCCGAAATCTCGCGAAACTCGCGCCCCGAAAGTGGCAGAATTGGCGTTATATCGTGAGCGTTTACCGGAGAAATTGCGTTACTTAGCCGATGCACCACAAGTCGATCCGGAGGGGAATGAGGCAATTATTCGCTTTAGCCGTAAAGAAAAACGTCAATATGTTACCTCTGAAAAGAATGGCAAAGCCACGAAATGGATTGTGGATTTTGTCGATGGAAAATGGATAGAGCGGAAGAAGTAATTTCCTTCTTTATTGAAAGTTAAAAGTGCGGTCTAAAAAAACAGTTAAATTTTAGACCGCACTTTTATTATTAAAAAACCACCTATAGAGGTGGTTTTTGTTTTATCAGAATACCCATAATTTTTCTGCAATAAGAAAAAATCATTAAGCTGAAAGCGATTAAATTAATTCTCTTTCTTTGATGGCTTAATAGCTAATAAATTGCAGTTTAGTTTGCTAATGACATGTTCTGCGGTATTCCCTAAAAATGCAGCAGAAAACCCGGTTCTACCAATGGTGCCTAAAATTACGAGTTCAGCTTCGATTTTTTTAGCAATTTGCGGAATCACATCTTCCGGGAAGCCTTCAACTACATGGGTATGATCGTCATTAATACCGTATTTTTGGCGCAATGCTTTCATGTTAATCAAGTATTGTCCACGCAAGCCACTATTGTATTCGCCCGAACTAAACTCCGGTAAATCTATGGCCATATTGATTGGCGTTGGTGGATAAGCGGTAACAAGATGAACATTGCCACGATCTAAAGACGCCGCTAAATCCATACTTAATGAGACTAATTCATCATTAAACGAGCTATGCGCTTCATTTTCATCATCAGATACGTTGACTGCAACCAAAACCCGGCGTTGATGTTTCCAATCGCCATCTTTCACTACGAGAATAGGTACTGGACATTTACGCAGTAATTGCCAGTCAACCGGCGTCACGATTAATGATGTCAGGCTTTCTTCCGCTTTAGTGTATTTCACGACCAAATCATATCCTTGATTTTCTACTTCAGTGGCAATGGCTTCTGCCTCATTGCTGTTCCAAACAACGGTTGTGGCAAATTCAATTCCATCAGAAGCATATTTTTCAATGTAGGGCTGGATGGCTAATTTACGTTGCTCAATGACATTTTTATGCATTTCTGAGCGTTCTTCTGAAGAAAGTAGCGCTGACATTTCATAAGATAAATCGTAAATTGCGAGGAAAAGAGTTATTTTTACTGGGGATTGGCTTTTTTGCTCTTGCGCCAAACGAACAGCTCTAGCAAGGGCATATTGTTTGTCATTTTCAGGATTTAAAACCACCAGTATGTTATTGAATTTCATGTACAACCTCCATTTATTGGTTATAAATAGGGTAGAACATTCTTGAATAAATGACAAGGAGAGAGACTTAAAAAGGCATCCGGCGCAATTTTATGCGCCGGAAAGGGAAGAATTAGATAACCATTTTGATTTTAGTTTTATTAGTGCCGGATAGATCGATTAACTCTGCCATATTGCTAATCGTAATGTATTTTCCTTGCACAGACAAAACACCTAGTTTTTGGAAACGGCCAAGTAAACGACTGATTGTTTCAACGGTGAGACCGAGATAATTACCGATATCGCCACGTGTCATCGTTAAACGAAATTCTCGAGCGGAAAAACCGCGTGCAGAATAGCGTTGTGATAAATTATAAATAAAAGCGGCAAGGCGTTCTTCAGCATTCATTTTTGAGAGTAATAAAATCATTTCTTGATCACTTTTAATTTCATTACTCATTAAACGCATAATTTGTTGGCGTAATTTCGGCATTTTGCCGGATAAATCATCCAAAATATCAAATGGAATTTCGCACACCATAGCGGTTTCCAGGGCTTGAGCAAAACTTGGATGTTGCATGTTCATAATTGCATCAAAACCAACTAAATCTCCTGGCAAATGAAAAGACGTAATTTGTTCTTCACCGGTTTCACTAATTGTGTAAGATTTAATCGTACCAGAGCGAATAGCATAGAGTGATGTAAGTTCATCACCTGCTTTGAAAAGCACTTGAGATTTCTGGATAGGTTTTTTACGTTCAATGATATTATCTAATTGATCTAATTCATGTTCATTTAAAGTAAAAGGAATACATAGCTGACTAATGCTACAATTTTGACAATGGATTGCGCATCCACCAGATTGAACTCGACGTCCTAATTTTGTTTCAGTCGGTAAAATTTTCATTTATTCCCCAAATTCCAGAAAAATGGAAAAGAATCGTGTAAAATTGATCTATCTCAATAATACCACTAAATTATTAATTTAAAAAGTACAAACATTGGTGAGGAAGTATGGCTGCTGAAAAACTAACTAAAAAACGCTTAATTCAAATTTTACTGGCACTAATCATTCTACTTATTGCGTTTTTTTATCGTACATTTCATTATGAAACCAACCAACAATCTCAATATCCTTCAAAAACACCTGAAAAAAGCACCGCACTTTTAGAAAAGAGTAGCTAGATTTTTGATATAAAAAAAGCTAAATCGATAATGACTTAGCCTTTTTCATCAGACTTGATTAGTTGTTTATTGCTAATGCACCTAAATCTTTATCAACTAAGAATAAACCTTTACCATCTTCACCAAGAAGATTTAATTTATCCAAAATGCCACTGAATAATTTTTCTTCTTCATGTTGTTCAGCCACATACCATTGTAAGAAGTTAAAGGCAGAGTAGTCTTTCTCTTCAAAAGTTCTACCAACTAATTCATTGATTTTAGAGGTAATTAACTTTTCATGTTCATAAGTTAATTCAAGTACTTGTTTCAATGATGAAAATTGATGAGGTGGTTCATCAATTTGTGTGATGATAGCCAAAGCGCCGGTCTCATTTAAATAAGTGAAGAGTTTACGCATATGCTGCATTTCTTCAGCCGCATGCTCTGATAAAAATTTTGCAGCTCCCTCGAAACCTTGTTGTTCGCACCAGGCACTCATTTGTAAATATAAGTTAGAAGAATAAAACTCTAAATTCATTTGATCATTTAATAGTTTAATCACGCTATTTGATAACATTTTATTTCTCCTATTCTTATAAAGTTTTTAATTCACGATCAATGTAGTAGAGCGCTGTGCCACTTTCACCAAGAAGTTTGAATTTATCAACAATACTGTTAAATAATTTTTCTTCTTCATGCTGTTCAGCCACATACCATTGTAAGAAGTTAAAAGTAGAGTAATCCTTTTCTGCAAAAGTACTTTCAACTAACTCATTAATTTTAGATGTCACTAGTTTTTCGTGTTCAAGTGTTGTTTCAAAAACTTCTTTTAATGAAGCGTAATCGTGTTTAGGAGCGTCAATTTTACCTAACAAAGGCATTCCACTGGTTTCGTTCACATAAGTAAACAACTTTTGCATATGTTCCAATTCTTCATCGGCATGACGAAGTAAAAATGCTGCAGCGCCTTCATAACCATGTTTATGGCACCATGCACTCATTTGCAAATAGACATTTGATGAATAGAACTCAAGATTAATTTGTTCGTTTAATTTTGCTGTAATTGACTTACTTAGCATAACTAACTCCTTTCCTTAATACGGTTAATAGATGTATCACAATACAAAATTTGTATTTGCGGATGAATTTTACTCATATTATTGAGAATGGTCAATTTTATTTTATTGATTTTTATTGTAACCCATTAATTTAAAAAGGATTTTATAAGTAAAATCATTCTCATTTGGTTAGATTTAATGAAATGAGTTATCAATATCGCCTTTGCTCAAATTCTCTAGAGAAATGATGAGGTGTTGGAAAGAGAATCGCAGATTTCCAAAGTTTTTTGCTATCACTTATTAAATCCAAAATACTGGATAAATAGAAAACATGAAAATTTAATGTTTTTTATAGAATTACGCATCAAAGCGATATAGCTTCAAAGTAGATTATCCTTAATATCTGAATGTGACAAATACTATTTATTATTTAACATAATATGCATTATGCGAAATTAGTTATAAGGTAAGCGAAAGCTACGGATTAAGAAAATCACATAGTTATGCACAAGTCACTCTCACTAGTTAAATATGATGAAATCTAGAGTTGATAAGGTATGTAACAAATAGAAAACTAAAGTTATAGACTGATGGGTTGATATGTAAATTAATTGCAAAGGGATTATGGATATGATTAATATGTTTAAAAATGCGCTAAAGCGCATCCAAAATGAATCTACTATCGTTTTTCTTTTATTGGTATCGATATTTAACGCATTGTGAAAATAATGCTATATATATTGGTAACGCTACGTTAAATCTGAAGTGTTTTTAACGATTTCCCCTCCTATCTTGAGTTTTTAAAAATTAGACAAATAACAATCCGCACGTAAAACGTGCGGTTTTTAGGCTTCCCTCCTATAAGGGTCTATACTTCACAAGCCCCTCAAAGGGCTTGTGAAACTGGTTACCGTGTTTATTTTCATATAACTATTTTAGTGAATCGTAGCGTGCAACTTGTTGCACGAAATCATGAATGTCCGAAAGAATTAAATAACGTTCCGTGCGTAATTTCGTCGTGTATCAATATGCACGCTACTCATGAAATCTTGAATTACACATCGAGGTTAATTATTCGTGCAACAAGTTGCACGCTACAAGGGGTTAATAATCGTCCTATATGTTGATTTCGGTTGCCAGCCTTGTTCATTATATAGCGAGGATTTTTTTTTCTGTTCATCGCTTAAGCTATTTGGCTCCATACGCATAGCGTATGGTTTTTATAGCCAGACTTTGGCTGGCTATAATAAAAAAACACACCATTTTTCGTGATGTGTTTTAAATGTTTAGTGACGTTGTCTCTTTTCTTCTGTTAAAAAAACTTTAAAAAATTTGACCGCACTTTCTAATCAATTATCTTATTGCCATATTCATAAATTTTTCGTAATAAAGTGAGGTTTTCTTCATTGTTCTCATTTTGTGCAGCTAACTCTTGAAGGCTTTGCTCAAATCGCAAAATTTCAGCCTCTAATTTTTTCCGGCAATATTTTTGCCATTTAATTTGTTCAGCTCGGTTTAATGTGCGATAAAAATGTCTGGCGCGATAATGAAACAACAATTGAGGGATTCTTGGGTCTTGAAAGCTCAGATTATGTTCAGCGAGCTTTTCGGGATCCAAAGTGCGTAAAATCGCCATATTGTTTTTATCGGCATCACTAAAAAAGCCATTATAAAGTTCAGTTTCAACATTATCAGATGCTTCAAACTCGCGATCTTGCTGAAAAATATCCATGACTTTTTGACGAATATCCTTAGATGCCAACAAACGCTGTTGATTTTTCTCGCATAACGCTCGATCAATCCCTAAACGTTCAGCATTTTGAGACAATAAGGTTTTTTCCGGCGCTACAATAGGACATTTATTGATATGAATGAGCTTTAACGGAACAGGAAGCACTCCGGCCTCTAACAACGTTTCTTTCTTCGTATAAAGATTTTCACGCAACTCCTCTACCGATTTTGTCAGTAGATCATCAATATTGGCCGTTAAATCGCACGCAATCACCGCATTTTTATTCGTTGGGTGCCAAGCTAAAGGGGCAATTAATGTCGTATTTCCGCGGTAATTTCCTAACATTCCAGATACATGCACTAACGGTGTCATTTCTGCGGTATTAATGAGCTTTTCAATCTCTTTTTTTCCACGATTTTCAAAGAAATATTGAAATAACTTCGGCTGTTTTTGCTTAATTAATTTTGCCATTTCAATGGTGGCATACACATCGGACATGGCGTCATGAGCATTGGTATGTTCTATTCCATTCGCTTCCGTCAGTTTTTCCAAACGAAAACTCGGCATGCCTTCATCATCTAAAGGCCACTCAACGCCATCGGGACGCAAGGCATAACACGCACGCACTAAATCCAATAAATCCCAACGGGAATTACCGTTTTTCCAGCTATATTCATAAGGATCAATAAAATTACGATAAAAGGTATAGCGTGTCATTTCATCGTCATAACGAATATTATTAAAGCCCATGACACAGGTATTTGGTTGGCTGAATTCCTGTAAAATTCGAGCGGCAAAATTCGGTTCCGGTAGGCCTTTTTCATTACACTCCTGTGGTGTAATGCCTGTCACTAACACCGCTTCCGGAGCAGGCAAATAATCGTTGGTTTGCTTGCAATACAACACAACGGGCTCGCCGATAATATTAAAATCGGCATCTGTACGAATGCCGCCAAATTGCGCCGGGCGATCGGTTGCCGGATTGACACCAAAACTTTCATAGTCGTAAATGAAAAAGCTAAAATCGTTTTTTGCCATCGTTTTTCTCAAATTTAAGCCAAGATTTTATCGAGATAATACAAACAGAAAATTGCACACAAGCTGAATACAATGCCTAACCAGTTAACTTTACTGATTTTTTCTTTAAAAATTAATGCGCCGGTAATCGTACCTAAACAAATCACCCCAATGTTCATGCCGGCAAAAACTAATGTCGGATTCGAACCAAAACTCTGGTGAGCTTTAATATAAAACAGAATATTGAAGAAATTCAGCACACCTAAAACAATGCCGCCCACAAAACTTGCGACATTCCATTGAGTTCGTTTGAATAACAAGTAAATAAACATAATGCAGGCAGCCAAGGAAAACGCAATGAATAGCGTCGTAGGGAATGCTCCCCCGCTTTTCGCTACTTGTTTAAACAAAATATCGATGATGCCATAACCAAACCACACGCCGATTAAGCCTAAAACACCTCGAAAATCGACCGCACTTTGTTGATTCGGTTTGCTTAAAAGGCAAAACAACCCGACAAATGCCAACACAATACCAACGACTTTTGATTGACTTAGGGTTTCATGGAAGATTAAAAACGCAGCGAGAATGGGTAAAAATAAGGATAAGCGTTGTGCTGCATCAGAACGTACAATACCGGCAAATTCTACGGCTTTGGACATAATAATAAACACGCTTGGTAATAAAATACCTAATGCTAAGAAAATCGGCGTATTTTCGCTTTGTGCGATAAAGTCAGTAAACTCAAGCCCTTTGAAATCCGGTTTCAATAAAAACCAACTAAGTGACAACGCCACAATATAATTAAAGGCAATGGCTTGCTGAATAGCGATATTACGTTTACGGGCAACTTTTAATAATACAGACACCGCAACGCTACAGAGAACAGCGATAATGAGATTGTGCATTTAATTTTCCTTTTAACGAAATAAAGTGCGGTCAAAAAACACTTCATTTTTTAACCGCACTTTTTTATTTATTAAACTACTCTGTTGCGCCGAATCCTCGTAATCCGACCACATGAACGTGTTCGTGATTACCGGCGATTTTACGCACCAGTTTATAGGTAGTGCCTTTTTCCGGGCTGATGTTTTCCGGTGCAGCAATCAATAGTTGCATATCCAGGCGTTCGCATAGCTCAAACAAAGTAGAAATGGATTTCGCATCAAGACGAGCCGCTTCATCTAGGAATAATAAACGGCACGGCACGATGTCTTTGCCGCGAATACGACGGCTTTCTTCTTCCCAGCTTTGTACCACCATTAAGAGGATGGACATACCGGTACCAATAGCTTCCCCGGTGGATAATGCGCCGCTTTCTGCGCGCAACCAACCATCTGCGCCACGATACACTTCCACTTCTAAGTCAAGGTAATTACGGTAATCCAATAATTCCTCACCGATGGTTTGCGCAGTACGTTGCCCTACATCAATATGCGGATTGAGGCGTTGATACAGCTTCGCAATGGCCTCAGAGAAAGTCATGCGATTATCGCTGAACAGATCTTGATAATCCGACTGATTGCCGGATAACGCATCCAACAACATGGCGTGCGTATCCCGAATATTCACCACTAAACGCACTGATTTCACCTGACCAAAGGCGATATTTTGCAGGCCTTGATTCAGCATGCGGATGCGATTTTGTTCACGTTGAATGGTTTTACGCATGATATTCGCCACACTTTCAGAACTGATCGCCAATTTTTGTTCACGACTGGTCAATTCTTCCGTTAAGCGGGAAAGCTCGATTTCCATTTGTTCAATTGCATCAATCGGGTCATCGGTTTTCAGAATATCCTGACGAATACGTTCGCGCAGATGTTGATATACAGCGATAAAGAACCGCACTTTATTTTCCGGTTTACGGCTATCTTCTGATAAACGCAAAGCATCACGCAGATATTCGTTGTCAGCAACCGCTGTACGCAACGCACCTAGCGCTTTATCCGACATGGAACGTAATTCATCTGCGGATAAATAGGCTAATTCACGACGATTTAAACGTTTTTCTACATCAGAATTACGGGATAAACGAAGCACCACACACCAGCTCATTTTAGCCGCCGTCACCAACTCACGCTGGGTTTTATAATCACGTTCTGCTTTACGAATACGACGAGTCAGATTTTCAGCTTCACTTTCGATAAGAGTAAGTTGTTTTTCAATGTAAGAACGGCGTTGGCGATTAGTAGAAAGTTGTTGATATAACTCGTCACGACGAATTTTGGCACGCTCTTCCGCGCCTTCATCAGCACGCACACCCAACTCACCAATCTCTTGCATTAATTCCTGCAACATTTGATTTTTACTGTTGAAAGAACTTTGCAATTGAATCAACACTTGATTGTACTGAGCATATTGCGCTTGAACCTGACGTAATTGTTCACGCTGAATTTCACGTTGTTGCTGCATTTGTTCTAAACGCGCGCGTAACTGTTCGTTTAATTCAGAGGTTTCCGTTTGTACGCTTTCCGCATAATTGAAATGCGCTTTGCGTTGCACGACATCTGCCAAGGCAAAGACTTTTTGTTGCACTTGTTTTTGTAGCTGAATGGCTTGTTCATAATCGGCTTTTAAGTGCTCGTAATTTTCCGGATCGCTTTGCAACGTATTAGCAATCGGCTCTAATTGTGACAACGTGACGCCGTGCTGACGGATAAATAATTCATCCTGCTCTGCCAAATCTAATTGCTCACGGCATTCTTCAATGCGATCAGTTAAGCTATCATCAGCCAATAATGGCAATTGCGGAATTAATTTATTCAACAACTGCATTCTTTCTTTCGCATCATCTAAACGAAGACGAATTTGTTGCTCGCCGATCACCAATTGATTAAGCTCGCGTTCAATTTCATTGCGTTGTTGATTGGTCTGCGCCATCAGTTGTTCCGGATTGGCTTGGAATGCCAAGGCTAAATGCAGGCCAACAAACTGACTGAAATGTTCATGTAAACGCTGACATTTTTGCACGTCAAAAGCACGCTGTGCATACTGCTCCGCCACTTCCTCACGTTTAGCCTGTAATTCTTCCAAATGTTTTTCACGAGCCGCACGGCCGAACAACGGAATTTCAGGGAATTTGGAATAACGCAATTCACGATCGGACACCTGAACAACCACACCAAGCGCCAACTCTTGCGCGGAAAGTACGCTGTCATCAAAGGCCGCCGGATCGCCCTCAATTAAATACAAATCTTCCGGACAATCTTCCAAATTAGCGAGTTGCTCTTTCACCGCATTCAAATCACGCACCACAATAGCGTGGCGTGCTGGGCCGTATAAGGCTGAGAAATAAGGCGCGTCTTCGATCGGCACATCATCGTATAATTCAGACAGCAACACGCCACCGAAACGTTCTGCCAGCACATTCAAACGGGCATCTTCCGAACCATCCGGCTGACTTAAACGGCTAATTTGCTCATCTAATTGCTGACGTTGAAGCTCAAGTTGGTCGCGTGCCATGGTCAATTCGCGCTCTTTGGTCAGCTGTGATTGCATGAAATTCATCACATCCTGACTGTCTGCGAATTCTTCTCCACTTTGCTCCTGCAAGCGTTCCAATGCGGCTTGAGCGGTTAGCCAAGCCGGTGCTTTACGGGCGTTTTCATCATAAAGTGCGGTCAAATTTTCACGTTTTTGACGTAGCGTTGAACGTTGTTCAACCAACTCGGAAAGTTCGGCGGATAAATCTTCAATTAAGGCTTCTTGATCGCCATAGAACGCTTCCAATTCATCCGCCGTTTCTAAGCTTTGATTCGCACGTTGATTAAAATCGTTTAATAATCTCACCGCACTTTGTTGTTGATTTAAACGTTGTTCTAATTCATGTAACTTAGCGCGTAATTGCGGCGTTTGTTGTGCTTGAAGTTTTTGTGTCGGATATTCGCGTAACAACTCTTTGGCACTTTCCCATGCGGCAGAACGTGGCACCTCACCGGCAATTTTGCAAACCAATTGATACGCTTTATCAAATTGCGTTTTCGCCGCCTCGGAAATAGACATTTTTTGCTCTAACTCAAGTACTTTATCCGTCAATACTTCCGCTTGCGCTTCAAATTCTTCGTGATACACATCTACATTTTTCACAGCTAAATCGGCTAATCCACACAAGGTCTTGGCTTTTTCTAAGGCTTGAATGGCTTGCTGATATTGCAATGCACGGGTTTGTTGTGCATCAAGAGCTTGCTGATAATCTGCTAATTGGGAACGCAAGTTGTCAACTTCTTGTTCTGTTTGTTCAAATTGCGCCTGACTTTCTTCCAGTTGTTCGTTAGCAGTTTCAACCACCATTTTTTGCTCTTCCAAGCGCTCAGTCAGTTCGTTAACATCTTCTTGATAACGAGAAATTTTTTCCTGATGACGTAACGCATTTAACACCAAATTCAGGTGATCAAGCGCGCTTTGATGATCGACTTCCAGAATTCTTTCATTTTCTGCCAATTCGGCGGCTTCACGACTTAATTCAACCAAACGATGTTGCGATAAATCCTGTTCAGATTTGGCTTTATACCACTCCTGACGGAAATTTAATGCGGTTTCAATGTTGCCACGACGCTCGTTGGCATTTCGCATATAATCCGCCGCCACATAATTGGTGGATTCGGTGATTAAATGCTTGAATAAATCGCGGTCTGCTTGGGTGACTTTAATGGCTTCCAACGTCATACGGTTTTCACGTAAAGCACTTTCCATGTCTTGGAAGGCTTTTTTCACACCAAGATTTTCCGGCAATAAATAATCCCGTAATGAACGGGTAATGGCACTGGAAATACCGCCGTATAAAGAGGCTTCGATAAGTTTATAGAATTTGCTGCGGTCTGAAGAAGAACGTAAACGTTTTGGAATAATCCCCAAATCAAACATCATGCCGTGGTAATCAGTGATGGAATGATATTGTTTAAATTGGGCGCCGCTCTGCTCAACCTTATCTTTTAGTTCATTTAAGGTCAGTACGCGCGCTTGGCGTTCGTTAATGGTTTCGGTGAAAAGTGCGGTCGGATTGACAGACAATTCTACGCCTTGAATAGAAAAGGTTTTTAAATCCACTTTTTTATCACGCCCTGCCACTTGTTGCAGACGTACACCAACGATAATCCGTTGATGACGGGAGTTGATGGTATCCAACGCCGCGTAACAAACGCCAGGACGCAATTTACCATGCAAACCTTTATCACGAGAACCGCTTGTTGCACCTGCTTCCGTGGTATTACGAAAATGCAACAAGGTTAAGTCCGGAATCAACGCTGTCACAAATCCGGCCATGGTCGTAGATTTACCGGCACCATTACCACCGGAAAGTGTGGTCACCAATTCGTCTAAATCAAAGGTACGGGCAAAGAAACCGTTCCAGTTGATGAGCGTTAGAGAACAGAATTTACCGCGTTCTACCCCACTGTTTTGGTTAAAGATAACCGGCGCTACATCAGAGGATGCTATATCCATTACTTCATTTTCCAGGGATAATTCTTCAGTCATTATTCTTGTTCCTCTTCTACGAATTCGTCTTCAACGTCAGTATCGTTTTCAGTGCTTTCTGTATCGCGTTGTAATGCTGCTTTTTCAGCTTGTAAAGATTGTGGCGTTGCCGCTTCACCATCGCGAATTAAGCGTAATTGTGCTTCAATCGGATCATCTCCGGCACGCACTTCTGCGCCGAAACGGAATACCGATTCAGAAATAGTAAATTTGCCGCTGTTCGGTTCGCCTACGGTATAAATCATGCCTAAACGGCGCAAACGACCGATTGCCGCACGTACTTTTTCTGCTAATTTTTGTTTATCCAAATCGGAACCACTGGAACGTTGATTCACCGCTTTCAGTAACTTGCCTTCATCCGCTAAATTCAGCAATTCGTCATACACTTCCTGAGTACTAAAAATGCCTTGTTGAGCTAGTCGCTCCGGGCTTAAATACAAATAACACAACACCTTACCCACTAACATTTCCAATTCAGTTAACACAGAACGGGCAATGAGTGTTGTCGCTTTCGGGCGTAAATAGAAAAAACCTTCTGGCGCACGAATCAGTTCGACATTATAGCGACGATAAAACAGATCCAGTTCCGTTTGAAAATCAAGTAAAAAAGCGTGGTTATCCAAATGTTCTGTGCCGATATGTTTACCGGAACGCAACTGGCTGTCCACAGCAGGAAATAACGGGTTGGCAATGGCAGCTGCCAATTTCGGTGAAATTACATCTTGAAGGTTGTCTGTCATTATTTTTTTCTCTAACTGAATTGCTCTGTTATTGTCTTATTCGTGCGATAGATACGACTCAAAAAACGCGTGGATTTTCGACCGCACTTTTAATATTTATCAATGATATGCGCTTGAACTTCTGCGCCGTAATCGTTAATTTCCGTCCAATGCGGATAGATACCAGCCAAGTCATCGCCTGCAATACCTAAACGCACAGCCTGATCCACGATAATTCGCGCTACATCAAAATGTTGTGTCAAAGGATAATTTTCTAATTGTTGCTTCAACACTAAACTTAAATTAATCGGACGATTTTCTTCGCGGTAATCAATTAATAAGCCTTGCATGTGTTCGACGATTTTTTCGCGAATATCGGCTAAAGACTCAAATTGTAATTCTTCCGGCAGTTCGCCCAAGGCATCTTCTTCACGTAGTGCTAATTCTTCATCGCGTAAATCCACTAAACGCTCTGCTTGTGCTGTCCATAAGAACCAAGGGTTGTCGAAATAATGGTGAATAGAATTGCGTAAACGTTGGGAAAAGACACGGTTCTTATCCATATCAATGGCGGTACGGATAAATTTATGCACGTGGCGGTCGTAGCCGATCCACAAATCGATAGCTTGTTGTCCCCAACTGATAATGCGGTCTAGCTTGGCTTGCAAATCAATGATTAGTTGTTCGATAAAATACAATTCTTGGCGACCGATCACACAATCTTGAATGCGTAATAATTGTGCCTGTAATTTGTCACCGGCAGCATTTAAGGTGTCTTGGAGTTCCCGTAAATTGCCGGAGGTTTCATCTAATAATTGTTCACAGCTAGAAATTGCTGCTTGCCAATCTTTGGTTAACAAGGCGGCGATATCTTCTTTAATGCTTTGTTGATTTTCATCCATCACGCGTTGTGACAAATCAATGCTGTCAAAAATTTCTGCGACAGAATATTTCAACGGCGCAAACACATTGCGACGCCAATAATGCTCATCGCCGTCTTCTTCAGCGGCATCAGAGGCACGTTGGATTTCATCAGCAACAATGGAAAGTTGAACGGAAAGACGTAAGGCTGAAAATTCACGTTGACGAATGTAATAATCGGATACACCAACACCCAACGGCGTTAAGCGATAAATCGCTAAACCTTCGGTAAATTCACTGCTAAAACGGTTAAGAAAACGTTGTTTAACCAGTTCATTAATAGCGTTATTCGCGCGAACGGCTATTGTTTCTTGAGATTGTTCAAAGGCGGTGGAAATGTGACGGAAAATATCGACTAAGTCGGCTTCTAGCATTTCGCCGTCAAAACGTTCATTATTATAAATGGCAATCGCCAGTAAAAATGCCAAGCGTTCTGTCGGCAAATTTAAGGAAAACTCACGTTCTTTCGCCCAGGAGACCAGTTCGGGAATGGTTTGTGATGTGTCAAGCATGAGGGTTCTCACAACAGGTTTATTTCAACAAAAAATTGCGGGAATTATACAGGAATTTGCCTTTTCTAACAGCTTGAAAATGGAAAGTGCGGTCAAAAAAAACAATGGTTTTTCAGATAAAACTTATCTTTAGATTAACCTGCCACTTTTTTGATTAATTCATTCATACCCTCTTCATCATAGCCTTCTTCATATTGCATATCCTCTACGAAATCTCTCAATACTTTGCTATTTAACGCGGTACAACCGTATTTTTCCAATTTGCTTTTGGTAAAGCTGGAACGATACGCAGAGGAGATATTATTGAGGCTTATCACGCCGATGGTGGCTCGATTGCAAGGCTCTTTATTGACGAACACCAAATTGTATCCTGATTCGCGGATATAGCCGGTTTTATTGATAGCCGCACTAAACATTTCGTCACGCACGAGTTTATTGGTGTTCTTCACAAAAATATTGCGCTTTCCTGTTTGGATATAGGTGGAAGAGATATTAGAAAGACGTTTAATTTCCGCGTTATTTAAAGAATATTTAGCTAGCTTCACCAAATCCATCACGCTGGACACATTACTGTTAGATAAACCTGAACTGTCGCTAAAATGAGTTGAGGTCATACCAAGCGCTCTCGCCTTATCATTCATTTTTTTGATGAATTGTTGACGGCTCATACCGGCTGAACGGGACAAAGCATGTGCAGCATAATTATCAGAATGCACCAACATCGCTTTCAATAATTCGTTGCAAGAGATAGGGGTATATCTGGGTAATTTCGTGCTTGTGCCTTTGATGTGGTCCGCATCTTCAGCGGTAATTGAGGCTGTACAACGGGCATTTTTGTTATGTTCTAAAAACACATTTGCCGTCATTAATTTTGTCACAGAAGCAATGGGACGTACGCTATGAGGTGAGCTACTTTCCAATATTTTATTGTGGGTAAAGTCATACACAACATAAGATTGCGCAACGGCAACCGTTGGTAGTAAAAATAATAAAGGCAAGGTTTTTGATAACATAGGATGATTCAAAGAAGTAAGCGACAGCACTATTCTAGCAGTTTTTCAAAATCAGATTAAATAAAAAAACCACCCTCAACAGAAGGTGGTTTTTGTTTTTATATATTCGTTATTTGAATTACCAAGCCTTAGATAAATAAGTCAGAATATTATTTTGCTTCTTGTGCTGACTCTGCTACCGGTGCAGGATTAAATTTTTGTTCTAATTTGACACTTTGTTTTTGTAACTCGGCCATCGCATTTCTTAATGCTTCAGCTTTTTCAGCATAAGCTTTTTGTTGTTCTGGTGTTTGTGTCGGGTTAGTGAAACTCATATTAGCCTGATCAACCAATAAACCACTCGCCAAGCTTAATACATTTTTTGTTTGCTCTTTGATAGATTTAATTGATTCGGCTTTTACATCTAATGCATCTAAGCTTGTAATTGTATCTTTTACTGATTGATTAAATGTTTCAATCGCTTCTTTCACTTTTTTCTCATCTTGAGCTTGAACTGCAGCCACCAAATCTTGTTGGAATTTTTGTTGTGATTGTAACTGTGTTTGTTCTTGCGCCTTGTTCCAATCAACTAATTTTTGATAATCACCTTTTTCATCTACTTTTACTTCTGATACAGCTTGTATTTGCGCTGCTTCCGCTTTCGTTTCTGGTGCTTTATCAGCCGGTTTATCACAAGCTGTTAAGAAAAGAGCCAATAATGCGGTAGCGCTAATTTTTGTAAATTTGTTCATAAAAAATCCTTATTAATTGTTGATGAAAATTACTCTATTACGAGCAAAAGACGGGGCATTAGACATAGCATGTAATGATTCGTTCAATCTTTTTAAATATAAAAAAACTCCGAGAATTTCGGAGTTTTTTTCATGATTAAACGCGTTTGAAGTCAACGTGAACCAATTTTGGTTTGAACGGATGACGTTGCATTGCTTGTGCTTTTACTGCAACTTCTTTACCATCGATAACTAAAGTAATCACATCTGAATAGAATGAATCGTGTGCTTGAGCGTTGTTAACTTCATCATGATTTAAGATGATAGAAACCGGCGCTTCGCTACCACCGTAAACGATAGCAGGAATTTGACCGTTATGACGCAGGCGGCGGCTCGCACCCTTACCTTGCGCTGTACGAACTTCAGCGTTAAATTTAAATGCCATTGTTATGTTCTCTTTTTGTAAAGATTAAAATTAAAAAATCGCAGGCGACCCAGCGATTTCCACAAAATTTGCTCAAAGCTTGAACTTTGAGGTGGTGCATTATAATGAATTCATGACGCTAAAGCAAACGAAAATCTTGTTAATTTTCCTAGGTATTACGCTAAGAAACGGGCTACAATAGGGCGTTATTTTTTTATTGAGTTGAAGAGTATTCGATGGAATTTTTAATTAGTTTTTTTAGTGATTACGGTTATTTTGCCGTTCTGTTTGTTTTGATTATTTGTGGCTTTGGGGTGCCGATTCCCGAAGACATTACCTTGGTTTCTGGTGGCGTTATTTCCGGTTTAGGTTATACCAACGTACATATTATGTTGGTTGTGAGTTTATTCGGCGTCCTCTTAGGTGATAGCACCATGTATTGGCTGGGACGCATTTATGGTACAAAAATTTTACGCTTTCGCCCTATTCGACGTTTTTTAACCTTAGATCGTTTGCGTATGGTTCGGAGCAAATTTGAACAATATGGCAATCGTGTTTTATTTGTCGCCCGTTTCTTACCGGGACTACGGGCACCGATTTATATGGTTGCCGGCATTACCCGTCGAGTCAGTTTCATTCGCTTTCTTTTGTTGGATTTTTTCGCTGCCATTATTTCTGTCCCAATTTGGGTTTATCTAGGTGATTTTGGAGCAAGTAACTTAGGTTGGCTACATGAACAAATCAAAAAAGGACAGTCCATTATTTATATTTTAATTGCGCTTTTAGCAATCTATCTGGTCTGGAAATGGCGTAAAGGACGTAAAAATACTAGCAAAAAAGCATAAAAGTGCGGTCAAAAAATCAAAACGTTTTTCCAGTTACTTTAACCTCATAAAACAAAACCCCATTCAGCGTTGAATGGGGTTTCTTTTTATCAAGAAATTATTTCTCGAGATTTAATGGCTCAATGTGCCAAATATTTTCTGCGTATTCCTTAATGGTACGGTCAGAAGAGAAATAACCCATGTTGACAATATTTTGAATCGTGCTATCAATCCATGCATCACGGTTTTTATATTTTTCATCCACCAATTTTTGTGCGTCCACATAGCTGCGGAAATCAGCAAACGCTTGGTAGAAATCGTGATATTGTAAGCCTTGTAACAATTGTTGATAACGGTTCGGGTCGTTTTCAGAGAAACGGCCGTTAATGATTTGATCAACAACATTTCTTAGCTCGGCATCTTCTTGATAGAAATTAAATGGACAGTAGCCGTCGCGACGTAACTTCTCTACTTGTTCTACGGTGTTACCGAAAATAAAGATGTGGTCTTTGCCGACATTTTCCAAAATTTCTACATTTGCACCATCCAATGTTCCTAATGTTAAGGCACCATTTAATGCAAATTTCATGTTACTGGTACCGGAAGCTTCTGTACCAGCTAAAGAAATTTGTTCAGAAATATCTGCAGCAGGAATAATCAATTGAGCCAAACTGACGCTGTAGTTCGGGATAAAGACCACTTTTAAGCGGCCACCCAAACGGGCATCGTTATTAATCACATTCGCTACATCATTAATTAAATGGATGGTTTGTTTCGCTGCGTAATACGCCGATGCCGCTTTACCGGCTAAGATAAACACGCGAGGTTGCCAATCTTTTTCCGGATGCTCTAACATCGCGTTGTAACGGGCAATAATATGCAATACGTTCAGAATTTGACGTTTATATTCGTGAATACGTTTTACTTGAACGTCAAATAACGCATGGGGATCCAAATCAATGTTTAACGTTTTCTTCACATAATTTGTCAATTTCACTTTATTCGCAAATTTAATATCGGAAATGGCATGTTTGAAATCCGCTTCATGGGCATATTGTTTTAATTTTTCGATTTGACTTAAATCACAACGCCAATCAGAACCGATATATTTATCAAATAATGAAGCTAATTGTGGGTTTGCCACAGCAAGCCAACGGCGTGGCGTAATACCGTTAGTCACATTAGTGAAACGTTCCGGATAAATACGCGCGAAATCCGCGAAAGTGGATGACACCATTAAGTCGGAATGAATTGCCGCAACACCGTTGACTTTGTGCGAACCAACCACGGATAACCACCCCATGCGAACTTTACGTTGATGCCCTTCTTCCACCAAAGAAACGCGACGAATGAAGTCTAAATCCGTGGTGATGTAGGTTTTTACGTATTCCAAGAAATGATCGTTAATTTCAAAAATCATTTGTAAATGACGAGGCAAGATTTTCGCCATCATTTCTACCGGCCAGGTTTCTAACGCTTCAGACATCAAGGTATGGCAAGTATAGGAGAAGATACGACGGGTCATATCCCACGCTTTTTGCCATGCAAAGCCTTCTTCATCAATTAAAATGCGCATTAATTCAGGAATCGCTAATGCCGGGTGAGTGTCATTTAAATGAATCGCCACTTTATCCGCTAAATTTTCAATACTGTTATGTGTGCGTTTATGACGACGGATAATGTCTTGTAATGAAGCGGAAACCAAGAAGTATTCTTGACGTAAGCGCAATTCACGACCATTCCAAGTAGAATCATCCGGATAAAGCACACGAGAAAGATTTTTAATAGAGGCGCGGCTTTCCACGGCAGCAATGTGTTGACCGCGGTTAAAGTCTTCCAAATTGAATAGTTCACCCGCATGAGCTGACCACAAACGTAATGTGGCCGCAGAATCATTTTTGTAGCCTGGGATCACTTGGTCATAAGCAAGTGCGGTCACTTCTTCGCCTTTATTCCAGATACATTTTTTACCTTCAAAATGAATATTACCGCCGAAAGAAACGGTAAAACGTTTAGACGGACGAATAAATTCCCAAGGCGCACCTTTTTCTAACCAGGCATCCGGGCGTTCAACTTGTTGGCCATCTTCAATTTTTTGACGGAACATACCGTATTCATAACGAATACCATACCCCATGCCCGGTAAGCCTAAGGTCGCAATAGAATCCATGAAACAGGCAGCCAAACGACCTAAACCACCGTTACCTAAACCCGGATCCACTTCTTTTTCAATTATTTCTTCTAAATCAACGTTTAATTCGGAAAGCGCATCTTTGGCAAGATCGTATAATCCTTCCGCGATCATCGCATTAGATAAGGTACGGCCAATGAGAAATTCCATTGATAAATAATAAACACGGCGGGAATCTTTTGCTCTGGCTTCGCGTGCAGTGGTGATCCACCCTTCGGTGACGAAATCACGCACAGCATATAATGTGGCATTCAACCAATCTCGTTGACTCGCTTCTTTCGGTGAGCGGCCAATTAAAAAAATCAGTTTATAGACAATTGTCTTTTTCAATGAATCGACGTTGACTTCAGGTCGATCGTATAGGAATGGAGAATCAAAATTATCCATTATCATAAAAAATAGTCCTCAGTTAATAAAAAAACGGGGGAATTTTAATCATTAAAAATAAAAAAACAATAACAATCTTCTGCACAAAGCTTGTTTTTTCTTTGTGCAGAAGATAACTGTTTCATTAATTAGATAAAATTCTTTGATATAAATGTTGGTAATGGGTTGCAGAGATTTGCCAACTAAAATCTTGTTCCATTGCAATGACTCGGACTGTTGCCCATAAACGTTGTTTTTTCCATAAAGCAAACGCCGATTGTAATGCCTGACGTAAACTATCAGCAGTAGCATCACTAAAGACAAACCCAGTTGCTGTTCGAGCTTGGATATTTTCCGCCGTGGTATTCACCACGGTATCAGCTAAGCCACCGGTTGCACGAACTAATGGCAACGTACCGTATTTTAATCCGTAAAGCTGTGTTAAACCGCAAGGTTCAAAACGGCTTGGCACTAAAATCACATCACCACCGGCAACCATTAAATGAGATAATGCTTCATCATAGCCGATTTTAACGGCAATATTTTGCGGATAAGTTTCCGCTAATTGACGAATACCGGCTTCTAAGTGCGGTGCGCCAGAACCGAGAATCGCCAACTGTCCTCCCTGTTTAACGATTTCATCGGCGCTTTCTAGCAATAAATCAACGCCTTTTTGTTCCGTTAAACGGGTTACCATGACAAACAATAACGCCTCAGCTTGTTCCGGAAGGTTGAAATAAGCCTGTAAATCCGCTTTATTTTTCGCTTTACCGCCCATGTATTTCAACTTGTAACCATGTTGAATGTACTGATCGTTCATCGGATGCCAAATTTTTTCGTCAACACCATTGAGAATACCGACCAAGCGCCCTTCATGATCAAGGGTTGAAAGTAAGCCTTGTAAGCCATACGCAAATTCCGGTGTAGTAATTTCTTTCGCATAGGTTGGGCTAACGGCCGTCACCGCATCAGAATAATAGAGTCCGGCTTTTAAGTAAGAAATTTGCCCAAACAGCTCTACGCCATCCACATGAAACATGCTGTGCGGTAAACCGATTTCAAATAAATGGCGATAATCAAATTGACCTTGATACGCCAAATTGTGAATCGTAAAAACGGATTTCGCGGGACGCCCTTTATTAAATAAATACGCCGCCGTTAACCCCGCGTGCCAGTCATGACCATGAACAACTTCGGCACGCCACCAACTATCTAAACCAGTGGACAATTCAGCCCCAACCCACGCTAACAATGCGAAACGTTTGTAGTTATCACCGTAATCATTGTAATACGCATCATGGTAAGGGTTGCCTTCACGCGCATATAAGTGCGGTGCATCAATAAGATAAACGCCGACACCGTTATATTCGCCATAGCGCAAAACGATATGACCGGCAAAATTATCAAATTCCGTCACCACGGAAGTGTGCGGAATGCCAGCCATAATCGCCGGATAAGCCGGCAACAAAATACGTGCATCAATGCCGATTTCTTTTTGTGCAAACGGCAAGGCGCCCATCACATCGGCTAATCCGCCGGTTTTGAGTAAAGGATATAACTCCGAGCAAACGTGTAATACTTTCATTTTATTTACCTAATATGACGCCAAAATGGCACCGAAGATGACGCGCGTTTTCTAACGCGTGCCGTTATAAACAATTCTGTTACAGGCACAAGCGAAGACGCTTGCGCCTGTATTTGCCTTCTTAAAGTGCGGTCACAAAATCCGAAGGATTTTGAACGTTGGCTTTGCCAACGGCTCCGAAGGAGCGAATAAATCACTTCCGTGATTTATGAGTAATAATTAAAACGTTTTGAAAACTGACCGCACTTTCACGTTAGTCTAAATGTTCTTCCGAAAACACTTCTTGCCCTTCTAATTTTTTCAGCATAGAAGGGGTCACTAAAATGACTTTACCGGTAGAACTGATACGGAAGCGTTTACTATCCAATTCACGATCAACACCAATTTGCATACCGTCTGGAATGACGCAATGACGGTCGATAATACAGTGTTTCAATACGCAATTTTTTCCAATAGTCACTTCCGGCAACACGACACTATGATCGATCACTGAGCCTTCATTAATTTTAATGCGATCAAATAATACGGAATAACTGATTGACGCATCGGTAATCACACAACCTCCACCGATAAGGGAATTATCCACCGGCTTAACATTGGCATTTTTATAGAAGAATTTAGACGGATAGGCTTGCACCGGGTTACCACGAATCGGCCAGGTTTGGTCATAAATATCTAATTGTGGATTTTCAGACACCAAGTCGATATTGGATTGCCAGAAACTGTCCAAGGTGCCCACATCACGCCAATAAATATCACCTTCGGTATTGCGTCCCATACAAGAACGACTGAACGGATGGGCATATAAGGTGCCTTCTTCCAAACATTTCGGCAATACGTCTTTACCGAAGTCGTGAGATGTGCAAGGGGTATTCACTTCGCGATCTAACATTTTGTATAAATAGTCTGCATCAAATACATAAATCCCCATGGAAGCCAACGACGTATCCGGTTTGCCGACCATTGCCGGTGGATCTTTCGGTTTTTCCACGAAGGCTTTCACTTTCAGATTTTCATTGACTGCCATCACGCCAAATTCATGTGCTTCAGAACGTGGTACTTCGATACAGCCCACGGTACATTTTGCCCCACTGGTCACGTGGTCTAACAACATTTGGCTATAGTCTTGTTTATAAATGTGGTCACCGGCGAGAATTAAGACGTATTTCGGACGGTAGTGATCACGAATAATCGCCATATTTTGATACACCGCATCGGCCGTACCACGATACCAAGTGGAGTCATCAATTTGTTGACGCGCCGGGAGCATATCAATGAATTCACCGCGCTCTTGTGGCAAGAAAGACCAACCTTTTTGTAAATGACGTAATAAAGAGTGTGCGGCATATTGCGTTACCACACCAATGCGGTTTAAGCCGGAGTTAATGCAGTTGGACAAAGCGAAATCAATGATTCGACGGTTACCACCAAAATAAAGTGCCGGTTTTGCACGTTTATCCGTTAATTCGTGCAGACGTGAACCGCGGCCACCGGCCAAAATAAGCACTAAGGTGCTTTTAACGAGATCGTGTTTATTTAGATCAGCTTTCATAGTGAACTCCGTTATATTGTTTTAAGTATCCATTTTTTTCAACACACAAAACGCCATACCACCTACATCAACTTGCCGTTGTTGCTCCGTTAAGTTTGTTGTACCTGCCACGGCCTTCCAGTGTCCATCAAACGCGACGGGCAACATAAAAGACTGGGGTTCTGCTTTCGCATTGATTAAGAAAAGCCATTGCTGATCTAATACCACTTGCAGCGCTTTGCTTTCCCGATTATGCCAATCCTTGGCTTGCATTGATTCTCCCTCAATATTGAGCCAAGTGACATTTTCATCTGACCACCAAACATCCCGTTGCAAACTTTGAATTTGTTTTCGTGTTGCAATCAGTTGTTTGGTTAAGTCAAATAATTCCTGATTGAAATCCTGCCATTTCAGCCACGTGATTTCATTATCCTGACAATAGGCGTTATTGTTACCGAATTGCGTGTTGCCGAATTCGTCACCGGCAAGCAACATCGGTGTACCATTGCCCAGCAGCAAACTTGCCAATAATCCGCTTTGCGCTAAAACGCGCTGATTTTCCACCGCACTTTGGTGTTCGTCATTTAGGTCTAATTGACTGCCCTCAATGCCATGGTTGTAACTGTAATTTTCATTGCGACCATCGCGATTATCTTCGCCGTTCGCCTCGTTATGCTTATGGTTATAACTGACCAAATCGCGTAACGTAAAACCATCATGAGCGGTAATAAAATTCAAGGTGGTGTGTGGCAAGCGTTCTTCTTGCTTGAACAGATCACTTGAGCCGGCAAAACGTTCGGCAAATGCGCCCACTTTCCCACTTTTCCATAACCAAAAACGACACATATCATCACGGAAACGATCGTTCCATTCGGCAAAATAATGGGGAAAACGCCCTAATTGATAACCGTAATGGCCAATATCCCAAGGCTCGCTGATGAATTTCACCTGCTGTAAACTCGGTGTTTGTGCGATATCGTCAAACAGTTTGGCGTGTGGATTGAAATCCGGTGACTCACGCCCTAATACCGTACCTAAATCAAAACGGAAACCATCCACGTGGCATTCTTCTACCCAATAACGTAGGCAATCCACCACCCATTTTCGAGTGATGTCATTGGATAAATTCAGCATATTGCCGCAACCCGTCCAGTTAATGTATTCGCCTTGTTCGTTTTGCCAATAATACGTCCGATCATCAATGCCACGTTGGCTGAACGTTGGGAATGGTTTTTCCGATTCTGCCGTGTGGTTAAATACCACATCTAAAATTACTTCAATTCCCGCTTCATGTAACGCTTTCACCATGCTTTTAAATTCATACAACGGGTTTTCACGGTTTTCTTCGGAACAATATTTTGGCTCAACGGCAAACATGGCCAACGGGTTATAGCCCCAATAATTTTGTAGTCCTTTTTCTTGTAAGTGCGGTTCGTTTACGTGGTAATTAATCGGCAACAGCTCCACTGCCGTGACACCTAATGCTTTTAAATACGCCACACTTTGCGTGTGAGCTAAACCGGCATAAGTTCCGCGTACGGTTTCCGGTAGTTCAGCACGTAATTGGCTAAAGCCTTTTACGCTTAGCTCATAAATTACTGTCTCTGCCCAAGGTGTTTTCGGGGCTTTGTCGTTTTGCCAGTCAAAGGTGGTCTCAATAATTTGACCTTTCGGCGCAAATTCAGCGTTATCTCGTGGATCATTTAACTGAAAAATCGACCGCACTTCTGGCGAACTTAAATCCGGTTTACCCACCACGGCTTTCGCATAAGGATCAAGCATGAGCTTGTTTGGATTGGCCAAAGTGCGGTCATTTTCGGCGGTGATTCTAAAACCGTATTGCATACCGTTAGCCACACCGGAAAGCGCAATATGCCAAACATTTTCGCTGCGATGCATAGCAAAACGCTGCTCTTTTTTGCCGTTCTCAAACAGGCACAATTCCACAGCATCCGCCACAGAAGAATACAGTGCAAAGTGAGTGACTTGCTCGCCGTTTTCTTCATATTGGCTATAACCGAACGGATAAGCCTTGCCCTGATTTTTTACTGCAACCATGCCTTATCCTTGATATTTCAAATAGAGGGTTGCCAATGGCGGAATCGAAACAGAAATAGAATGATCTCGTCCATGGCTTGAGATTGCCTCACTTTCCACTGCACCGCAGTTACCAAGATTTGAGCCTTCGTAAAAGGCTGAATCCGTATTTAACATTTCGTGATATTTACCGGTAACATTCACACCCATACGATAATCATGGCGTGGTACCGGCGTAAAGTTACTGATCACAATAATGCGCTCGCCTTTGCTGCTACGTCGTTCAAAGGCAAATACAGAATTTTGCGCATCATCCACGACCAACCAATCGAAGCCTTGCGGATCAGAATCCAGTTCAAAGAGCGGTGCATTTTCGCGATAAATTTTATTGAGGTCTTTCACCAACTGTTGCATACCGATGTGCCATCTTCCGCCGATGGATTCATCCAATAAGAACCAATCAAGGCTTTCGCGGTAATTCCATTCGCGACCTTGGGCAAATTCATTTCCCATGAACAATAATTTTTTACCCGGATAACCCCACATATAACCGTAATAAGCACGTAAGTTAGCAAATTTTTGCCATGCATCGCCCGGCATTTTACCGATTAAGGAACATTTGCCATGCACCACTTCGTCATGAGAAAGTGGTAATACAAAGTTTTCGCTGTATTGATACACCATGCCGAAAGTCATTTGATTGTGGTGATATTGGCGATAGACCGGATCTTTTTCCATGTAAGAAAGGGTGTCATTCATCCAACCCATATTCCATTTGAAATTAAAGCCCAAACCACCGTTTTCTGTCGGGTGTGTTACACCAGCGAACGAGGTCGATTCTTCCGCAATGGAAACCGCCCCTTGCACTTCACTATGAATTTTCCAGTTGGTGTGTTTTAAGAATTCAATGGCTTCTAAATTTTCCCGTCCGCCGTATTGGTTCGGAATCCATTCTCCCTCGGCACGGCTGTAATCACGATAAATCATGGAGGCCACCGCATCGACACGAATACCGTCAATCCCGAAACGTTCAATCCAATATAAAGCGTTACTGGATAAGAAGTTTTTCACTTCGTTGCGACCATAGTTGTAAATGAGCGTGTTCCAGTCTTGATGGAATCCTTCGCGCGGATCGGCGTGTTCATATAATGCCGTGCCGTCAAAAGCCACTAAACCATGGGTATCGCTTGGGAAATGACCCGGTACCCAGTCCAAAATCACGTTGATGCCGGCTTCATGGGCGCGTTTAACTAAACGTTTAAACCCTTCCGGTGTACCAAAACGGCTGGTTGGAGAATACAGACCTAGCGGTTGATAGCCCCAAGACCCATCAAATGGGAATTCGGAAAGCGGTAAAAACTCAATGTGCGTAAAGCCCATTTCTTTTACATAAGGAATCAATTCATCGCCGATTTGGTCGTAATCTAACCAGAAATTATTTTCTAAATTACGACGCCAAGAGCCTAGGTGCACTTCATAAATGGAAATCGGTTGATCCCATTGGTTGGCTTTGCGGCGGGCTTCTGTCATTGGCACAATATCGGGCAACGCACTAATTTGTGACGCTGTATCAGGACGTAACTGTGAACTGAAGGCATAAGGGTCAGCTTTTAAGCGTAAATTGCCGTGGCAATCAATTAATTCAAATTTATATAACTGCCCTAACGACACTTTCGGCAGGAATAATTCCCATACGCCGCTTGCCGGATGTAAACGCATCGGATGGCGACGACCGTCCCAATAGTTGAAATCCCCGACTACAGAAACTCGTTTCGCGTTCGGTGCCCACAAACGGAAGTTCACACCGGAAACACCATCACATTCGATAAAATGCGCACCTAACACTTCATACGGACGCAAGAATGAGCCTTCAGCTAAAAGCCATTCATCCAAATCATTAATCATTGGATGATAACGATAAGGGTCTTCAAGGATTTGCGATTCTTTACCCCAATACACTTGCAATTGATAGGCAAAGAAATCACGGGTTTTCGGCACAACACCGGCAAAAAAACCTCTGTCATCTAAGCAATCCAATTCACAGACGGTGTCTTGATTTTCTTTATCAATGACGCTGACACGACACGCATCCGGCAATAAGGCACGAATTTCAATGCCGTTATCGGTTTCGTGCATACCCAATACGGAAAAAGGATCAGAATGTGTTCCATCAAAAAATTGATTAATCACGGATTGCGCTACTAGTTGGGTCATAATAAATCCTCGCTAAGCTCTGCGGGCTTGATTAATTAAAGAGAAAAATGCGGTCATTTGCGCATCATCAAAAATAAGTTCTAAGGATTGGCTTAATTTTTTCCGCCAATTCGGATATTCCGTTGAAGTGCCAGGCAAATTGAATGACACTTCTTGGCTCAATAAATTTTCTAATTGCACGCCCACCAACTGGCTTGCACTTTCTGCCAAATAACGGTGAATTTGACGGTTCAAATTGTCGTGCATAGCCATACTTAAAGCATCGCCCCAATAATCGGGCGGTAAATAACCGTCGCGGTGCAAGCTGTCTAATAAGGCTTGTTTATCTACGACGCGTTGATCATATTTTTCTTTTAACACGTCGCCCTCTAAAATGCCGAGCTGACCGAATAACGCCAAATCAAGGCAATGCCAGAAACTTTGCAAAGAGGGGACATCATGGGTGCCGATGGTGGCAAAGGCATGTGGTGGGAAATCCTGTTTAAGCGGATACATTTTGTTACGTTGTGCAAAATACAACACAAAATACGAGAAAATACGAAACTCGTTTAATTTCAACCGCACTTCATCAGGTACCGTGCCTAAATCTTCACCAATCACTAAACATTGGTTGCGTTGGCTTTCAATGGCAAGAATCGCCATCAGCTCATCAAACGGATAATGCACATAAGCGCCATCTGCCGCTGTTTTATTTTCCGGAATCAGCCACAAGCGGAATAAGCCCATCACATGATCGATACGCAACACGCCAAAGTTCTGCATATTGGCACGCAACATCTCAATAAACGGCTGGAAACCACGCGCCTTTAACACACTTGGATTGTAGGGCGGCAAATTCCAATTCTGTCCGACAGGGCCCAACGGATCAGGCGGCGCACCGACAGACGCGTTTACACAATAAAGTTCCGGATCAGACCATACATCGGCACTTCCGCGAGAGCTGTTTACGGCTAAATCGCCATAAATGCCAAGCTGCATTCCCACTTGACGGCATAACGCTTGTAGCTCACTTAATTGTTGTGATGTCGCCCATTGTAACCACGCGAAGAATTCCACTTGCGCTTCATGTTCTTTTAACAAGGCTTTGCGGTCACGCGCTGAGAGCGTTTGCCACGCTTTACGCCAGCCCAACCAACCAATGGTATTTTCTTCCGCCTGTTGGTGTTCATGCTCAATTCCATCTAACACATTAAAGAGCCCTTGCAATAACAACGCTTCGCCTTGAGCTTTTTTGAAGGCATCAAAATCTTGGCGACGGGCGATGATTTGTGCAGATTTGCTACGTTTAAAGAAATCGAATAGTTGTTCAAGTGCGGTCAGTTTTAGCTGCATGATTTCGCCGTAAGCCACCGTTTTGGCTTCACGCAAGGAGGTTATTTGTTCTTGCACAGGTGCAGAATGAAACCACGTTTGTACGGAACGGGATAATTTAAATTCCGGCAAAGCGGCAACATCCAAATAAATAAAATTTAACCAACGGCGGGAGGACGAACTATAAGGGCTTGCCCATTCCGGCACGGCGGGATACATCAAATGCAACGGATTAATACCAATAAAATCTGCACCCTGTTTTGCGCCCTGTTCGATTAAATAAGCTAAATCACCGAAGTCGCCAATGCCCCAGTTGGTTTGAGAACGTAAACTATATAACTGAACATTTATCCCCCAGGCTTTTTTCGATTGCAACACCGGCGGTTGATAGGCGGTACGCGGCGCTACCAACACACGAATCACATATTTTTGATTCGCCGTGGAAAGATTTAATTGATAGTAACCAAATGGTAATGAAGGCAATAAAAGCGATTGGCTTGAAGAACAGGTTTGTTCAACACATTTTTTACCTTGTTCATCAAGAAGTTGAATATTTAGGGAAACAGGCTCGGAAAGGAATAAACGCGCTAAATCATAATGAATCGGCTCGTTTTCAAAGGCGGTAATCACATCATCGAACGCCCCTTTTTCCCGTTTACTCGGCGGTTGCAAAAGTGCGGTGAAATAACGTAACGTTTCCGGAGGCGCATAAATCAAATGCCCATCGATATCATAATGAGAAAGCGAAATGCCAACATCTTCAGCAGAGCGTTTAAGAGAATCAGAAACTTGCATATAAACCTACAACTCAATACAACATAAAATAACGATTTATAAGTATTGTAGTGAAGGGGCAGGTAAAAACAACGTTTTTAATCCAAATTAGTGATCTCCATCAAAATAAATCTTTCAGTATTTACAAGGATTAAGCAGTAATTTTGGCTGAATTTTCAATCGTCTGTTTGGCGAATGAAAAAAGCTCACTTTACGTGAGCCTTTTAAAAAGAATAATGCTTTTTGATGTCATGAATCGTTTAACGTTTAAACCGATTGTTCTTCATCCACAACAAACTCAAACCAATCAATGACATCACACTCATGAATGCCGTTTTGGATTAACACGCCTGCACGTTGAACGCTTTTAGAATCACCACTAATTAACGGGTGCCATGACGGCAACGGTTTACCTTCATAAAGCAAACGATAGGCGCAAGTCGCTGGCAGCCAACCAAATTCAGGTAAATTGTCTTTGGTCAGTTTGGTGCAATCCTCTTCCAACTCAAAACGTTTCAAATAATGAGCGCACTTTCCTGTTTCTAAATCCAACAAATTGCACGCGATACGGGTGTAATACAAACGCTCATATTTGCCCTCGCCATCAATATATTTACGATAGCAACACTTGCCGCAACCATCACATAATGCCTCCCATTCGGCATCATTCATATCAAGCAGGTTTTTGTGTCGCCAGAAATCAGGTTCTAATTGCATAAAATTATTTACCGGTTTGGTTTTAAAAGCGGAAATTATAGTGAGGAACGCAGCCTGTGACAAATACTGAAAGAGAGGTTTGCAAAAACAAAAAAGTGCGGTCAATATTGACGATGTTTTTCAACGGAAAAAACACATCGGATATTGACCGCACTTATCCTTAAAAATAACAGATTAACGATAGGTGACGCGTTCGTTATCGTTTAAATGAATGGTCGTTTCAGCTAATTTGGTTTCTGCAATGACCTTACCGAGGCGAATAGAATAACGTGTCGGCACTTGACGACGTACTGCATCAAAGCCATTCTCTGCCGGTAAAATGATAAAGTTAGCGGCATTTCCTTCTTCCACGCCATAACCTTGCAACCCTAGCGCTTTTGCACTGTTTTCAGTCACTAATTTTAAGCCGTCGTTAATTTGTCCGTAGCCCATGAGTTGGCAAACGTGTAACCCCATGTGTAACACCTGCAACATATTCGCGGTTCCCAACGGATACCAAGGGTCGAATACGTCATCATGGCCAAAACACACGTTGATATTGTTTTTCAACATCTCTTTGACGCGCGTCACACCACGACGTTTTGGATAAGTATCGAATCGACCTTGCAAATGAATGTTGACGAGCGGATTGGCCACAAAATGAATTTTGGATAATTTCAACAAACGGAAAAGACGAGAGGCATAGGCGTTATTGTACGAATGCATTGCAGTGGTATGGCTCGCCGTCACTTTGTCGCCCATTTCATATTTCAATGCTAATGCGGCAACCGTTTCCACAAAACGGGATTGTTCATCGTCAATTTCATCACAGTGAATATCGATTTGTTTGTTGTATTTGCGCGCAATATTGAAGGCAATGTGCATAGATTCCACACCGTATTCACGGGTAAATTCAAAATGCGGAATGCCGCCCACCACATCTGCGCCCATTGCCATGGCTTGATCTAACAAGGCTTCGCCGTTCGGATAAGACAAAATCCCCTCTTGTGGAAAAGCCACAATTTGAAGATCGACCCAAGGAGCCACTTCTTTTTTCACTTCGAGCATGGCTTTGAGTGCAGTTAACGTTGGGTCGGACACATCCACATGGGTACGCACATGTTGCACGCCATTTGCGATTTGCCATTTTAAGGTTTTCCACGCGCGGGATTTCACATCCTCATGGCTCAATAAAGATTTTCGTTCAGCCCAACGTTCAATCCCTTCAAATAAGGTACCGGATTGGTTCCAGTTCGGTTGTCCTGCGGTTTGTGTCGCATCTAAATGAATGTGCGGTTCAACAAACGGCGGATACACAATGCCCTGTTCGCCGTCTAAAATGTCACCGGAAAAATCAATTTGTTCTTCGTTAGGCAGAATACGGGCAATCTTGCCGTCTTCAATGGCAATCTGCCATAAGCCTTCACGCCCGTTAATATGAATATTTTTAACTAACATTTATCGCTCCTATTTGAACGCCAATTTTTTACCGAATAACGGCGTTAACACAAAATAAGCCGCAGCACCGCCAATAACGGCATTTAACGGAATAATACCCGGTAAGAATTTACCGCACGCGATACCGATAGCTACAGAGATAATTGCCGTCCAGTTGATGCTAACAAATCTGGCTTGTTCAAAATTGGCATAGGCTTTATTACGTAAAATATAGTCGGCAATGATCACGCCACCAATCGGTGGAATCGCGGCAGATAAAAACGTTAACCAGCCCACAAAGTTGTTGTATAACCACAAGGCGCAAAGCGTACCGATCACACCATTTAACACCGATAATGGACGGCTACTCCAGCCGGTAATGTTGGCGAACCCCAAACCGGAGGCATAAAGCGCGTTATCGTTAGTGGTCCAAATGTTTAAACCAAGGACAATAATCGCCGGCAGAATTAATCCTTGTGCAACCATCACATCAGAAATATCAGACATCCCCGTCACTGCTGCCCCGGCGGCGCCAAAGACGAACATTAATGAGTTGCCCAAGAAGAACGCAATCATACTGATTAAAATCGCTTGTCTGGCTTTGCGTCCGAAACGCACGAAGTCTGCCGTTAATGAACCGGCACTGATGAAAGAGCCCACAACCAAGGTAATTGCCATTGGTAAAGAAATGTCGTTTTTCGGCATGATATTTTCTAACACAGATAAGCCACCGGCATCCGTTACCGCCAAATACACCGAATAAGAACCAAGCACCGCAATTGCCGGCACAGCGATAGTGGAAAGAATGGTCAGTGCAGAAATGCCGAAGAAAACCGTAATGGTCATTAATAAACCTGAGCCTAAAATTAAATAGTTCACATCAATGCCGGTAACTTTATTAACCGGAATCGCAAACATCGCCACCCCGACACCGAACCAGCCCACTTGGGTGCCGCCTAAAATTAAAGATGGCAACCAAGAGCCTTTCACACCGAAGGAATAACGCGCCAAAACATGGGTTGTTAAGCCGGTTTTTGCACCGATGTAGCCAAGAAATGACGTGTAAATCCCTAACATTAAGTTACCGATGATCACGGCTAACCAGAAATCATGGTAAGTGAGTGATGTGCCCAGCGTGCCGCCCGTCCACATACTTGCAGAGAAAAACGTTAATCCCAGCATAACAAACGTCAGCGCCACGGCACCTTTACGTTCATGTTGTGGAACGGGCTTCAAACTAAAATTTTCAGAACTCATTTTTGTATCCTTTCAAAGTAAAAAAATCGGCAAATTCTAATCCTTAGCCAAGCCAAAAGCAAACGTTTGCTTTATGAAAAAAAATAAAAGTGCGGTCAACATCTAGCGTGTTTTTCAATTAAAAAAACATCGTCAATGTTGACCGCACTTCCTCTCACACTACCCTTTCAGCTGCGACAAACGCCCTTCTTCATTAAAAATACCGACAATTTCTTTTTCACCACGACGGGCGATTAAATGGGTTTCCGTATTTTCGATAATGCGATATTCCTTTGCCGTTACATAATGTTGTAACACTTTTTTCTGGGCTTTAATTTCAAATAAGGAAATGAATTGCGGATAAACCGACAAGATTCTCAAATGTTCTTCTTCCAAAGAGAATGTCTTGCGTAAACTGCGATCTTTCACCGTCACCAACAATGCACCTGCACCAAAATTGCCCACGTAATAGCCGTCAGACTCAAACATGCCCAACGCAACTAATCCAAAACTATGCACGTCATTTAAGGCAAGTTCCCGATTAGGTTTTGTGAGTTCATCAATTTTGTATTTTTTGCCGTAAGCACGAAATTCTTTCGCTTGTTCCAGCAACTTCGCAGGAATATTGGCGGCTTGGTTTGCCCAACTCCAAAGCCAAGTTTGACTCTCAAAAGAAAAAGAGCCCAACACCTGAACCGGATAAGTATATTGCTCGCCAAAGGTGATTTTCCCGGTTTTCAAATCCACGTTCCAATCCAAATTCTCTACTCGCTCGGCAAAATCAAGCTGCTTTTCAAACCCAATAATGGCATAGCGATCGTATAAGCTGGAAAAACTTTTATAGCCGCTAAATTGAATCATGCCGAATATTTTTTTAAATAACACGAAGGTTTCTCCTGACTGGTTTAATAAAAGTGCGGTGCGTTTTTAAATTGTTTTTTAGGTCTGATAGACACACCGCGTAAATGTGAGTAATTTCATATTTTCTTTGATTAGAGGTAAAACATACGTCGGATAAACACGCCATAGAAAAATTCACCACCGCTAAAAGATAGTTAACTTACATAAATTCCGCAGAAAATTCGATAGCGAAGGTACAATAAATTCTTTAAAATGTAGCGACCTTGATATTCAGGGCTCTTTTTATTCATGAAAATATAAGGATTCTATGATGAAAAAATTCTATCCCGTTTTATTATCAGCCAGCATTTTAGCATTAGCAGGCTGTGCAACTGAAGGTTCTCGTACAGTAGAAGTGCAAAAAGTCACTAGCTACAACACCGCTTATCATGGCGTAAAAGCACCGATTTCTGTCGGTAAATTTGATAACCGTTCAAGCTATCAAAATGGCGTCTTCTCCGATGGCGTCGATCAATTAGGAAATCAAGCAAAAACGATTTTAGTTTCTCATTTACAACAATCAGGCCGTTTTAGTGTGTTAGATCGCACCAATATGTCTGAAACTGCAGCAGAAGCGAAAATTAAAGGTAAAAAACAAACCTTAAAAGGCGCAAATTATGTTGTTACCGGTGATGTAACGGAATTTGGCCGTAAAACCGTTGGCGACCAACAATTATTTGGTATTTTAGGTCGCGGAAAACAACAAGTAGCTTACGCAAAAGTCACCTTAAATATTGTCAACACCCAAACATCCGAAGTGGTTTATTCCGTTCAAGGTGCCGGCGAATACAATCTTTCCAACCGTGAAGTATTAGGCTTTGGCGGTACATCAGGATACGACTCAACACTCAATGGTAAAGTGTTAGATTTAGCCATTCGTGAAGCGGTAAACAACCTTGTTTCAGGTGTTGAAGCAGGTCAATGGAAACCGGCTAATTAAGGGTTAGATAATGAAGAAATTAACACTTCTCATTTGCTTGTCTGCCGTCGCTGTATTGACGGCTTGTTCATCAGGGCACAAACAACACTCGCTCTACACTTGGAATGGTGATGTTTACCCTTCTTCAGTTTATCAACACCTAACACAAGAAGGTGATCCGCAAGAACAACTGCAAAAATTAGAAGAACTGGCTCAACTGGATGGCGGCAACAAAGTGCCACCCGGTTTATACGCACAAATTGGTCTTCTATATGGGCAATTAGGGAATCCGGGAAAAATGGCTGAATCTTATCAAAAAGAAATGAGCCTGTTTCCTGAATCAACGCAATACATCAATTTCCTGTTAAATAAAGGAAAAAAAGTAGAGACAGCCCAAGAAAATCGCGCAAATAAAAAAGCGAAAAAAGGAGAGAAAAAATGAGAAATATTTCACTCTATTTAGCCATGGCTTGCGCATTTTTGCTTTCAGCGTGTTCTGCAATGAAGCCAACGCCGTATGACTATACCAACTATTTAGAGAGCAAACCGCAGTCTATTCTTGTATTGCTTCCAACCGATACCACCAATGATGTAAAAGGCTCCCCGGCTGTGTTGGCACAAGCCATTTCGCCATTGGCTGAAAATGGTTACTATGTTTTTCCACCGGCTCTTGTTTATCAAACCTTTAAAAATAACGGGTTAACACAAGCGCAAGAAATTCATAACGTCAACCCACAAAAATTACGCGAGATTTTTGGTGCCGATGCCGTGCTCTACATTAATGTGGACGACTACGGTGTGAATTACCAAGTGTTCGACAGCGTAACCAGAGTGAAAGTGAGTGGCAAACTCGTTGACTTACGCAATGGTAAAACATTATGGGAAGGCAAAGGCTATGCGGACGATGCTGAAAGCAATAACAACGGTAACGCGCTGGCTATGCTGGTGACCGCAGTCGTTAAACAGATTGCCAATAACGTATCTGATAAAGGATATAAAGTGGCAGGATGGGCAACCGGAAACATGTTAGGTCGTTCTTGTAATGGCTGCTTGCTTTACGGCCCAAGACATCCATCCTACGGACAAGATCCCCAATTAAAGATGCCTAAATAATCCCCTTTCGATAAACCAAAGGCTGATGTCGACACTGTCAATATCAGCCTTTTTTAATGAATAAGTGCGGTCAATTTTTGAGAGGTTTAAAAACTCTTTGAAAATTGACCGCACTTGATATTTCCATTTTTCCAATATACTTGTAAATAATTAAAAATGGGCTTGATATAGCACGCTTTTAAAATCTATTCCCAAAGTAAATTAAATGCCCTTTTTGGAATACTTTTCCATCAACTCAATCACTGGTTTAAATTTAGGATCTTGTGAACGATATTTTTTGATCCCTTCTAAAATACCATGCTGTCCAGTAAAGAAATCTACATCTCCCCCGTTATCTAGCATTAATTGAAGCAAATCCAGTCTTTCTGGGAAACCATTAATATAGGATAAAGGTGTAATTCCTCTTTCATTTGGTAAATTAGGGTTTGCACCAGCCTTAAGTAACGCTATCGCAGCATCAATATTTTTACCTCTTAACGCATAATGTAATGGTGTCATTCCGTATATATCTTGCAAATTAACTGAAACATTATTCTCAATAAAAAATGTAATAGAAGGTACTATAAAATCCTCTTTTGAGCATAAAAGTAATCCCATATGTAGCCAATTCCAGTTTTCTTTTTCTGACTTATATAAGATATCAAGTTTTTTCTCAACTAGAAAAATTCGCTTCAAGAATAAAACATCACCCTCTTGAATTGCCCTAATAGTCTCAACTTCTAGATCTGATTTTACTTCTCTATTTGTTGTTAATTCTATCATTCTTACTTTCCTCTTTTAAAAAAGTTTTTCATATCAGTTATAATTGGATCTAATTTATCGTTTCCTGGCATCTCATTTCTATGACTTCGATTTTCAGAACGATTCTCCAATCTAAAATTCTGCGGTCTAGCGTTAACGTAATCATTAAATTCCTGTCTTGTTAAACCCAATTGTTTAGCAGCCTCTTCTAATCTTCTATGCTCCCATCCAGGAATATGCCCTATATCAAATGGACCATTCACTATTTCACCTGTTTCTTTATGAAGAAATACATTATCTGAAACCTGCTCATATTGCGAAAGAATATTTTTCTTAGTTTCAACTCTAAGTGTTGGTCTTGGGTATTTATCCCCTACTGCCGTTTTATTCATTAATAGATTAGGTTCTGATTTCAATTCTTTCTTCACCCCACCCTCAAACGACACAAACTTATTATTATTGAAGAAAACAGGATTTCCTTTTACATCATCTCCTATATAGTGATAAACACCACCCTTCGGACCTTCAATCTCACTTAACGAAACATACTTATATCCTTCCGGCAAGGGTTTGCTCAGAAATTCAGAATCTACTTTAGGTTTAACTAAATTGCCGGTTTGTAAATTAGGTAAACGAGTAAGCGTTCTTTCGGCAACCTTACCAGCAACTTCACCCACAGCCTTTACCCCCACGCCAGCAGCTTTCCCGGCCCCCGTAAGCTCCAACAAGGCTGTACCACCTCTCACAGCTGCTATCGCATCAATCTCATTGACCATATTTTTACCATAAAGGTAATTTACATCATCAAGATGATAGCCTGCGCCCAAAATGTCTTTACCCGATTGCCATACTGCCTTTCCTGAATCCGATAACATTTCCTTACCGGCTGAAATACCCCCACGATGGCGCACGTCTCCTGACGCGTGCCCAAAACATCAATTTCATTTAATTCAGATTTTTACTATTACTAATAATCTTTATATCGAATATATGTAATAAAGAAAAAAATTGAAAATATAAGAAAAAAGAACCCTACATCCTTTATGTTAAAGTTTTTAAAAAATGAAAATAAATTAATTTGATAAAATGCAATTCCATTATCAATGTTATAAAACATCCTCCCCATAACAAATGACAAAAATAAATAGAACAAGGCTACCGCAAAAGAAAAGAAAAGAAAGTAATATAAAAATTTTTTTTCATTAGTTATTTCCAACGATGAAGCGCGTTTCCTAACGCGAGCCCAAAACATCAGTTTCATTTGAATTAGATTCTCGCCATTTATTAATCACTTCAGTTTTTTTATAGTTTAGAGCGATACAATAAACAGCTTAAATAAAAAGTGCGGTCGAAATTCATCACGAAAAACGACCGCACTTTTTAATGAGTGATGAGGTTAAAAACCTTCTTTCAAACTCACCGTTAAGTTAAACACCAAATGTTCCGGGTGGCTGTCTTTGCTGTCGGCACAGAAATAGCCTTCACGTTCAAATTGGTAGCCTTTTTCTGCTTCCGCATTACCAAGGCTTTGTTCGACAAAACCGTGTTTCACCACTAAGGACGTTGGGTTTAGCACGCTTTCGATGTTTTCTTCCGCACCCGGGTTTGGCACAGTGAAAAGGCGTTCATATAAACGGAATTCTGCCGGGTGGTTGTGCGTGGCGGAAACCCAGTGGATTACGCCTTTCACTTTGCGGCCATCTGCCGGGTTTTTACCTAAGGTTTCCGGATCGTAGGTACAGAAAATGGTGGTGATGTCACCGTTGGCATCTTTTTCCACACGTTCTGCTTTAATCACATAAGCATTGCGCAAACGCACTTCTTTGCCTAACACTAAGCGTTTATATTGTTTGTTGGCTTCTTCACGGAAGTCCGCACGATCGATATAAATTTCTTTGGTGAATGGCAATTGGCGTTCGCCTAATTCAGGACGATTCGGGTGATTCGGCGCAGTTAACATTTCTTCGCCTTCAAAATTTTCAATCACCACACGAACAGGATCGATCACCGCCATGGCTCGCGGCGCATTTTGGTTTAAATCATCACGAATGCAAGATTCTAATGCGCTGTATTCCACCACGTTGTCTTGTTTGGTCACGCCAATACGACGACAGAATTCACGCAATGACGCCGGCGTATAACCGCGACGACGTAAACCTGAAATGGTCGGCATACGCGGATCGTTCCAGCCATCTACAATGCCTTCATTGACTAATTTCAACAATTTACGTTTAGAAGTGAGCGTGCCTTCTAAATTTAAACGGGAGAATTCATATTGGTGCGGCAATGGGCGCTCAATGCTGATGTTTTCCAACACCCAGTCGTATAAACGGCGGTTGTCTTGGAATTCAAGAGTACATAATGAGTGTGTAATGCGTTCGATGGCATCGGAAATACAATGGGTGAAATCGTACATTGGATAAATGCACCATTTGTCGCCGGTTTGGTGGTGGCTGGCAAATTTAATGCGATAAATCACCGGGTCGCGCATCACCATAAACGGCGACGCCATGTCGATTTTCGCACGCAAACTCAGTGTGCCTTCTGCAAATTCGCCGTTTTTCATTCGCTCGAATAACGCGAGGTTTTCTTCTACGCTACGATCACGATACGGGCTGTTTTTCCCCGGCTCGGTTAACGTGCCGCGATATTCGCGCATTTCTTCCGGTGAAAGTTCGTCCACATACGCCAATCCTTTTTTGATCAATTCAATAGCATAGCCATAAAGTGCATCAAAATAATCGGAAGCATAACGCGGCTCGCCTTCCCATTTGAAACCTAACCATTCTACATCGGCTTTGATGGAATCTACATATTCCACATCTTCTTTCACCGGGTTGGTGTCGTCAAAACGGAGGTTACATAAACCGTTATATTCTTTTGCTAAACCGAAGTTTAAACAGATAGATTTGGCATGACCGATGTGCAAATAGCCGTTTGGCTCAGGCGGAAAACGGGTGTGAACGCGTTGGTGTTTACCGGACGCTAAATCTTCATCAATAATTTGGGTAATAAAATTGTGCGGACGGGCATTTTCCGTCGTTTCTAAGATAGTTTCTGTACTCATAATTTTCTCAATTAAAACGCATAAAAAAATAACCGCACTATTCTACACGCTATGACATAAAAAGCGAAGAAGGCAGTTTGTTATTGAAAGCGATTAGCGAAAAACTTCAGAATGGGTGTTGATTGGCTAATCATTTGAGATCGCGTTTATAGTCTTTAGTAAAGCTAATTTTCATTTATGCCTCGTTTGCGACACGTTGCATTTTTTAATCAGCTCCTCTACGTTCTCAGCTTCTACGATTTCCACTTTTCCACTTAATACATCTTGCATAGCGCGGATCGTTGTTTCATTCGGTTGATAATCTAACTGAACAGGAATGGATTTTGTCGAAACCACTTGTTGTAAAATCATTTTTAGTGCCTGAGCCGGGTTTAATCCGTAGCTTCTGAAAACGGAAAAGGCCTGCTCTTTTAATTCAGGATCTAATCGAAAAGTATATGAAGTCATTTTAGTCTCCTAATGTAATACAATTGTCTTACAATTTAATGACAATACGTAAATATTCAAGTTTCGTTTTTGATTCTCACTTGAATATCCGAAGAAGAATCACTAAAATGCGCCACTAAATGAACGTTCATTCATTAATAATTAAGATTTCCTTAATCTTTCTCCTGTATTCTATTTTCACTGTTTCTTTTAACCCTTGAGAAAATATGACAACAAAACATTGGATAATGGCCGCACTGGCTGCCGCGGTGATCACCGGCGGTTATTTTTTTATGGGCGATTCCACGCCTAAAACCACTTATTTAACGGAAACCGTGCAACGTGGCGACATTGAAAAAAATGTGGTGGCGACCGGCTCAATTGAAAGTGTCAACACCGTTGATGTGGGCGCGCAGGTTTCCGGTAAAGTCACCAAACTCTATGTGGCTTTAGGTCAGCAAGTGAAAAAAGGCGATTTGATTGCGCAGATTGATTCCACCACGCAAATCAACACGCTAAACACCCGAAAAGCGGCACTTGCAAGCTACCAAGCCCAGTTTGTCGCACGTAAAACCGCCTATGATGTGGCGCTTTCTAATTACCATCGTTTAACCAAATTGTATGCGCAAAAAGGCACCTCCTTGGACAGTTTAAACAGCGCAAAAGCGACCTTAGATAACGCCAAAGCAGAAATGAATGTGGTTCAGGAAAACATCAAACAAGCAGAAATTGAAGTGAATACCGCGGAAACCAATGTAGGCTACACCAAAATCACTTCACCGATTGACGGCACGGTGATTGCTACGCCGGTTTCTGAAGGCCAAACGGTAAACTCCAATCAAACCACGCCGACCATCGTCAAAGTGGCGGATTTAAGCAAAATGCGCATTAAACCGGAAATTTCCGAAGGCGATATTACGAAAGTGAAAGCCGGACAAGAGGTGACCTTTAGTATTTTGTCCGACAGCAAAACCCTTTATCACGCCAAAATTGAATCCGTTGATCCGGCGACAACGACGATTAGCAATAGCTCTACGTCCAGTACCACAAGTTCAACGTCAAGCACCAGTAACAGTGCAGTTTATTACTACGCCAACATTATCGTAGAAAATCCTAACCAGATTTTGCGCATCGGCATGACCACAGAAAACAACATCAAAATTGCCAACGTGCAAAACGTGCTTTCCGTGCCGAATATGGCAATTCAAACGCAAAACGGTAAAACCTTTGTGAAGGTATTAAACAGCAACAACCAACCGGAACAGCGAGAAGTAGAAATCGGCGTACAAAACGATTACCAAACAGAAATTAAATCCGGCGTTGCTGAAGGCGAAAAAGTCATTGTGTCACAAGTGGCTGCCGGCGAAGCCGTCGGCAATATGCGCGGACCACGAATTTTCTAAAGTACGGTGGAAATTTCCAATGAATATTATTGAAATGAAAAACATCAACCGCTACTTTGGTGCCGGCGAAAATCGTGTTCATATTCTGAAAGACATTTCGTTAAATATCGAAAAAGGCGATTTCGTTACCATTATCGGGCAATCGGGTTCGGGCAAATCCACGTTGATGAACATTATTGGTTGCCTCGATACGGCGACCAGCGGTTCGTACAAAATCGACGATAAAGAAACCATCGAATTAACCGCCGATCAGCTCTCCGATTTACGCAGTCAAAAATTCGGTTTTATTTTCCAACGTTACAATTTATTGAGCAGCCTTACCGCAGCAGAAAACGTGGCATTACCGGCAATTTATGCGGGCATGCCCCACAATCAACGTTTAGAACGCGCCAAACAATTATTGGAAAAACTGGGCTTAAGCGATAAATGGCAGAATAAGCCGAATCAACTCTCCGGCGGGCAACAACAACGCGTGAGTATTGCTCGCGCTTTGATGAACGGCGGTGAAATCATTTTAGCCGATGAACCCACCGGTGCGTTGGATTCGCAAAGCGGCGAAAACGTGTTGGAAATTTTGCGCCAACTGCACCAAGAAGGGCATACCATTATTATGGTCACCCACGACAAGCACATCGCTGCCAGCGCCAATCGGATGATTGAAATCAAAGACGGCGAAATTATCAGTGACACGCAAACCCAGCCGGTGAAAAGTGCGGTCAAAAATTCAGGTGTTTTTAAAGGACGTTTCGGCTTCAGCAAAGATCAGCTGATGGAAGCCTTTCGGATGTCTGTTAGCGCCATTGTGGCGCATAAAATGCGTTCCCTACTCACCATGCTTGGCATCATTATTGGGATTACCTCCGTGGTGTCCGTGGTGGCATTGGGCAATGGCTCACAACAAAAAATTCTGGAAAATATTCGCGGTATCGGCACAAACACCATCACCATTTTTAACGGCACCGGCTTTGGCGATCGCCGTGCGGAACAAATGCAGAATCTCACGGTTAATGATGCCAACGCGCTACGCCAACAAACCTACGTGCAAAGCGTTACGCCGAATAGCGCGTCAAGCGGCACCTTGATTTATGCGAATAAAGCCTTTTCGACGACGTCCTTAAAAGGCGTGAGCGAAGAATCTTTTGATGTTGAAGGTTTAAAATTAAAACAAGGTCGCCTACTCTCAGCGCAGGATGTCGCAGAAAACGCGCAAGTGGCGTTAATTGATGAAAGTGCCAAAAAAGCCATTTTCCCCAATGAAGATCCGCTTGGCAAAGTGGTGATATTTAACAAACGTCCGTTGCGCATTATCGGTGTCGTGACCGACCGTCAACTGGGCGGTGCGAGCAGTTCACTGAATCTTTATGCACCCTACACCACCGTCATGAACCGTATTTCAGGCAGCAAAAAAATCGGCTCGATTACGGTGAAAGTGGCGGAAGAGATCAACTCAACAGCCGCAGAAAAAGGCATTACGGAATTGCTGACGCTACGCCACGGCAAAAAAGACTTCTTCATCATGAACAGCGACACCATTAAACAAACCATCGAAAGCACCACCGGCACGATGAAATTGCTTATCTCCTCGATTGCTTTTATTTCCTTAATCGTCGGCGGGATTGGTGTGATGAATATTATGTTGGTGTCAGTGACAGAACGCACCAAAGAAATCGGCGTGCGCATGGCAATCGGCGCAAGACAATCCAACATCCTGCAACAATTTTTAATTGAAGCCGTGTTGATTTGCCTCATCGGCGGTGTCACCGGTATTTTGCTTTCCGGTGCGATTGGAGTGCTGTTTAACACCTTTATGACCGATTTCACCATGGCATTTTCCGGTGGTTCGATTATTGCCGCAGTCGCTTTTTCCAGCTTAATCGGCGTAGTGTTCGGCTACAGCCCGGCAAAACGTGCAGCACAATTAGATCCGATTACGGCATTAGCCCGTGAATAGATTTTGTAAAACCTAAAAATGCGGTTAAAATCGACCGCACTTTTGAGGCATAAAATAGCCCCCTTGAACCTTAAAGAAGGATAAAAAATGTTAAAAATGAAAAAACTAGCCCTTGCAGCGGTGATAGCAACAACGCTCGCCGGCTGTGCCAATATTGGCGATTCTTATCAAGCCAGCCTCGATAATTACAAACAATATGAAGATATTACCAAGCAATACAACATTAAAGACAACTGGTGGGCGCTTTATAACGATGTACAACTCAACCGTGTGGTCGAACAAGCCCTTGCAAATAACAAAGACTTAGCCAAAGCAGCGGTTTCCGTCAACCGTGCGCTGTATAGCGCCAACCTTGCCGGTGCAAGCTTGATTCCGGCCTTTAGCGGTTCGGCAAAATCCTCTGCCCAAAAAGACATTAATCGTGGCGGCAATTCAGCAATCACACATACCGGTGCGTTAAATGTGTCTTATACGTTGGATTTATGGCGTCGTTTAGCAGATACCGCCGATGCGGCGGAATGGTCACATAAAGCCACCATTGAAGACATGGAATCTACCCGTCTTTCTTTAATCAACTCGGTGGTGACAACCTACTATCAAATTGCCTATTTAAACGATGCCATTAGCACCACTCAAGAAAGCATTAAGTATTACACCGACATCAGCAACATCATGAAAAATCGCTTGGCACAAGGTGTCGCAGACAGTGCCAGCGTAGATCAGGCGCAACAAGCGGTATTAACGGCGCGTAATAATTTGATCACCTTGCAAACAAACCGTAAAAACGCAGAAAAAACCTTACGCAATTTACTTAACTTAAAACCGGATGACGCATTAAACATCAACTTCCCGCATATTTTGAGCGTAAAAACCGTAGGTGTGAATTTAAACGTGCCGGTTTCCGTGATTGCCAACCGTCCTGATGTCAAAGGCTATCAAGCCCGTTTAAGCAGCGCATTCAAAAATGCCAAAGCCACCGAAAAAAGCTGGTTCCCGGAAATTACCTTGGGCGGAAGTTTAAGCCGTAATGCCACCAATCAAACCGGCGCGACTACATTCTCCTCTATTGGCGCCGGCAACGTTGGTATTACATTGCCGTTCTTAAATTGGAACACCGTAAAATGGAACGTGAAAATTTCTGAAGCGGATTACGAAACAGCCCGTTTAAACTATGAAAAAAGTATCACCACCGCGTTAAATGACGTGGACACCAACTACTTTGCGTTCACTCAAGCGCAAAGCCATTTTGGCAACGTGCAACAAACGTACAATTACAACCAACGCATCACGCAATATTACCGCAACCGCTATAACGCGGGTGTGTCTGAATTGCGCGAATGGTTGACGGCAGCCAATACAGAAAAAGCCTCCCAGCTTTCCATTTTGCAAGCCAAATTCAACGTGATTCAGGCAGAAAATGCCGTTTACAGCTCCATGGCAGGTTACTACTCTCGTTAAACAAAAATGCGGTGAAAAATCACCGCACTTTCTCTAAAAAAGCAAAAACGGTGCTTAATTAACAAAGCGCCGTTTTTTATGAAGCTCACTACGCACAAATCAAGTGCGGTGATTTTCTAGCGTATTTTTATGCTTTCTTCAAAAACTCTGATTTCAACATAATTTTGCCGCAATCCACGTTGTGGTCGCCGCGAGCAAGGCGGATGCCTTTAAATTTTGTGCCTTTTTTCAATACTTCGGAAGACCCTTTTAATTTCAGATCTTTGATTAACAACACATCGTCACCATCAGCTAATAAATTGCCGTTGCTGTCTTTGACAATAAGCGCATCATCGTCATGCTCTTCGACTTCGTTGCCGGTCCATTCGTGGCCGCAATCCGGGCAAACAAATTGGATGGAATCGTGATAGGTGTTTTCGCCTTTGCAAGATGGACAAATTGGATATTCCATGGATTTCCTCGTTTTCAATGTCATTTTAAAGTGCGCTATTGTAGCGGAAAACAACTATTTTTGGGGAATAAATTACGCCTTCGTTTTTCCTTGACCACGCATTCTAGCCAATAAACTAACAGACACAATGATCACCAAAGAGCCAAACCAGAAATGCACTGTCGGTACATTCTGCCAAAACAGCCAGTCACAGATGCTGGAAAAAATCACACCGGTAAACGCAAAAGGCGTGATGACATTTGCCGGTGCGTATTTAAACGCACGCGTCAGCAAAAGTTGGAAAATTAAGCCAAATCCGCCCACCAATAAAAGCATGAACAAGCCATGCGCTGTTGGGAGTGTCCACTGCGCCATAAAAAATAACGGTAACAAAATAGCGCCAAGCAAATGGAAATAAAAAACGATATTTTTCGGTGAATTATGCTTATTTAATTCCTGCAAACTGATAAACGCCATGGCGGCTAAAGTCGCACCGCCCAATGCCACAAAAATATAATAAGGTTCCACCTCACCATGGTGATCGGTGAGCAAAATAATCGCTACACCAATAAACCCAAGCACACTGCAGGCAATGACTTTCAGCGGCGTGCGAGTACGCAAAAGAAAGAGCAATACCGGCACGAATAACCCAGAGGTATTCAACAGCAAAATAGAAATGGAAAGTGGCAAATATTTGATGGCATAAAAAGTACATAACATACTGCCGATGCCGGCAAGGTTGCGAATCACCAAAAACAGCCATTGGCGCATTTCGACTCGGAAATCGCCATCGCGAATCATAAAAGGTAACAAGAAAACAAAACCAATCAGAAAGCGAGAAAACAAAATTTCACTTGCCGGTAATTCGTCCGAGGCATATTTTACGAACACGCCCATCAAGGCAATGCTGATATAGGCAAGCACCATACAAACAATGGCTTTGTGGTATGAACTGGTTATGATCTTATTCGGCATTGGCAACGTTCCTTGATTCGCAGCGAAAAAAGTGCGGTCAATTCTTAAAGTGTTTTTTCATTTTCACCATGAAGATATTTTTCAATGTCCTGCCAAAAACGTTGAAAAATTTCACCGCACTTTTCACTCTCATTAATCGGTGTTCCCTTAATTTGAACCTTCAAACCCGAATAGTCAAACGATAATTGGTAGGCGTGTAAATAAGTACGATCAGCCTTATCCCCACCATATAGCTCATCCCCTAAAATCGGGCTGCCTAAACTTTTCATTGCGACACGAAGTTGATGGGTTTTACCGGTTTTTGGTTGCAAGATAAATAAACGCAAATGGGGTGCCAAACTGTGAGACACAAAATCTGTCACCGCAGGGTTTTCTTTACTTTGGCAAAGTTTCCATGCGCATCTTCTGGCCTTTTGCATATCTCCACTGATTCTGCCTTGTTTTTTCTTCGGTTTATGCGTTGATAATGCAATGTATGTTTTCTGAATTTGATGCTGCGCAAATTTCTGCGACAACGTCACAGCCGCACGTTCATTTAAGGCGAGAATCAATAAGCCTGAAGTGACTTTATCCAGCCGATGCACCAGCCAAACCTTCGGTACGCCAAGTTGCTGCGCCACTAATTGAGTTAACCCCACATCCGCGTCATCTTTATGGACGCTAATGCCATTAGGCTTATTGATCACAATAAAATCAGGGTGTCGAAATACAATTTGGAATGTCATAGGGAAATACTAGAGGAAAATGATGGCCGAAAGTATAGCACAATCAATGACCTTAGCTTTAGTGTTAAGGCTCACCGATAGGCGAAAATAGGGAAAAGTGCTATACTCTGCACCATATAGCATTTGAAGGTGGCAATAGTGTACGAAGGATTACTCATTATTTTAGTGCCGATGTTTATCGGTTACATGGTGAAAGTGAAAAATCACGCCATTTTGCAATCTTTCGGTCGCGTGACCATGATTTTGCTGTACATGATTCTCTTCACCATGGGTTTTTCACTCGGACAACTGGATGATTTAGCACAACAATTACCGCAAATCGGCGTTTATGCCCTCACCTTTATTTTGTTTATCCAAGGCCTAAATTTCATCGGCTTATTCTTTTACGATAGGCTCCACCCTCTACCACTAAAACACGTTGCAGAAAAAATCGCCTCGCGTTGGCACATTATGCTGGATTCATTGCAATTATGCGCCGTAGTGTTAGTTAGTTTTGTAATAGGTTGGCTGACAAAAGGATATTTCGCATTGCCCCACGACGCCACCACTTATGTGCTGGTTGTCATGATTTTTTGTGTGGGCGTGCAATTGCGCAACAATGGCATTTCCATGCGAGCGGTATTTTTCAATAAACGCGGCTTGGCGATGGGCGTGATTTTCATGTTCACCTCATTACTTGGCGGCATTATCGCGGCTTTCATGTTGTCAGTGCCAGTGATACAAGGGTTAGCCGTGTCCTCCGGTTTTGGCTGGTATTCTTTGTCTAGCGTAACCCTCAGTAATGCTTGGGGGCCGATTTGGGGCAGTATTGCGTTTTTTAATGATTTATCGCGTGAATTGATTAGCTTATTTATTATCCCGCTATTCATGCAAAACTACCGTTCCACGGCAGTGGGTTTTCCGGGGGCAACCGCACTGGATGTCACCTTACCCATTATTCAAAAAGCCGGTGGCGTAGAGGTTTTACCGCTTGCTTTTAGTTTTGGCTTTATCACAAACATCACACCGCCGATTTTATTAATGCTTTTTACCTCAACACCTTTATAACGCGGTCATTTTTATGAATATCGAACAAATTATCGCCTACATTATTCCTGCACTTATCTGGGTTCTCACCATTGCCATTACCATTCGTTTGGTCATGAAAAAGCAATCTGTCGCCGCCATGCTATCTTGGTTGATGGTGATTTATGTGTTTCCTATCATCGGCATTGTGGCGTATTTGATTTTCGGTGAAATTAATCTCGGAAAGCGCCGCGCAACACTATTCAACCAACTCAAACCGCAATTTATGGCGTGGTTCGACAGGCTATCGAAATGCGATAACTTGGTGAATACGAAAACCAATCTACTCTATCGTTCGATTTTCGACTTAGCCAAACAACGTCTTGGCATTCCTTGTGTTTTAGGAAACGAACTGCATATTCTGGACACTCCGGAAAACATCATGCACAGCATCATTGAAGACATCGAACGCGCAGAAAAATCCATCAATATGGTGTTTTATATTTGGTCGCCTTCTGGTTTGGTGAACGACGTCAAAGAAGCCATTATCGCAGCCTGTCAACGTGGGGTGAAAGTACGTATTTTATTGGATTCCGTGGGCAGTCGTCCGTTTTTAAAAAGTGCGGATTGTCGTGCTATGCAAGCCCAAGGAATTGAGATTGTTGAAACCTTACATGTGAATTTATTCCGCATGTTTTTCAGTCGAATCGATTTACGTCAACATCGCAAAATTATTGTGATCGATAACCAAATTGCTTACACCGGCAGCATGAACATGGTGGATCCGAAGTTCTTCAAAAAAGACAGTAATGTAGGCGAATGGATTGATGTCATGGTACGTATCAATGGCCCGGTATCTGCCGTTCTCAACGGCTTACATGCGTGGGACTGGGAAATTGAAACAGGACAATCCGTGCCATTAGATATTCCTGATTGCCCGTTATTGCCTTTGGAACAAAACAATTCTCACGCAGTGCAAATTCTTGCCACCGGCCCGAGTTTTCCGGATGATTTGATGGCGCAATCTCTCGCCATCGCAATTTTTTCTGCACGGAAAAGCATTGTCATCACCTCTCCTTACTTTGTGCCAAGCCATAATATTGCCGAAGCATTACGCACAGCCGCCCTACGAGGTGTGGATGTCTCTATCATTCTGCCAAAAGAAAATGATTCGATGATGGTACATTGGGCAAGTCGCACATTTTTTGATGATTTACTCGCCGCCGGTGTAAAAATTTATCATTTCAATAAAGGCTTACTGCACACTAAGAGCATGCTGATTGATAATAAATTGGCGTTGGTTGGTACTGTAAACATGGATATGCGCAGCTTTTTATTGAATTTTGAAGTGACCATGGTGGTGGAAGATGCAGCATTTGCGAACGAAATTGCCCTGTTGCATGAAGGCTACATCAAAAATGCTGAATTGCTTAACTACGCCGAGTGGGCAAATCGTTCCATCTATCAACGCATTATCGAAAAATTGTTTTTCCTTTTCAGCCCGCTCTTATAAAAAAGTGCGGCCATTTTTTTCTGCGTTTTTATCTCAATAAGATTTAACAGGATAATTCATGAATAAACATCTCACGTTCTATTTCGTCCGCCACGGACGTACTCTTTGGAACGAACAAGGACTATTACAAGGGTTCGGCAACTCCGCCTTAACGGAGCTTGGTGTTAAAGGCGCCAAACAAACCGGAGCAGCACTGCAGCACATTCCTTTTGTTGCTGCCTATTCCAGCTGTTTACAACGTACCATCGACACAGCGCAATATATTTTAGGCGAGCGCGATGTGCCGCTGTTTCAACATAAAGGGTTAAACGAGCAATATTTCGGGTCTTGGGAAGGTTTACCGGTGGAGAAATTGCGTTCTTTAGAAGAATTCAATCAAATGCTCAAAGATGCCGCAAATTATAAAGCGCAAAGCAATGGCGGAGAAACCTTTGAACAACTTGCCAAACGGGCAATGAAAGCGCTTCAAGACATTATTCAAGTACATGATCAAGGCAATATCTTGGTTGTCTCGCACGGGCATACATTGCGCTTATTGCTTGCTTTACTTGCCGGAACAGGCTGGCAAGAACATCGTCATGAAGGCAAGAGCCAATCTTTGTTAAATTGTGCGATTAACATCGTGCACTATAAACAAAGCAATGGGACATACAGAAAATTTATTATTGAAAGCATAAATGAAGCGGGACATTTACGTTAAAAGAAAAGCGCCAAGGGTTGTTCCTCGGCGCTTTTGTTTTTTGGTGAAGCTAACGTCTTTAGGCTTGGATTAATGTCAGAAACTCGCCAACAGTATGAAAAGATCCAAACACCAGTACGGTATCATTTTCATTGGCAATTTCCACCGCACTTTTGACCCCTTCTTCGACGGAGTCGGCATAACTGCCTTGTGCATTCAAATGCTGCTGAGTCGCAATCTGTTGCAACGTCACAAATAAATCCTTGCCCTGTTGCCCTCGATAACCGCCTAATGTAACACAACGCCATTCGTCAACCAGCGGAAGTAACGGCGTCAACACGCCTGCCGCATCTTTATCTTTTAAAATACCGCAAACGGCAATCAGTTTTCCTTGCGATTGGGCTTTAAGTGCGGTCAATTTTTCTGCTAAATAACGTGCTGCGTGCGGATTATGCCCCACATCAATAATCATACGCGGTAGCGCTTCCACTTCACGCTGAACCATTTGCGCCAAATGCGTTAAGCTTGCCGGTTTCATAGTCTGAAAACGCCCGGTGAGTTCCACCTCAAGCAAGGATTTTTTCACGGTTTCAAGAGAAATCTCAAACGGCAATTTTTGTACTGCCGCCAATGCAGTTGCGGCATTGGCTAAGGGAATGTGGCAAAGCGGTAAATCCGTGAGCAAATTCCACCGCACTTTTTCGTCTTCACGCGCGGTTTGCCATGTCCAACTTTGTTCCTGTTGGCAAAAATGCCAATCAAGGTGACGACAAAATAATTGGCAAGCTAATGTTTCGGCATGCGCCAACATGCTTTGCGGAATGTTAGGTTCGCCGATAATCACCGGTTTATTGGCACGGAAAATTCCCGATTTTTCAAAACCGATTTGTTCGCGTGTAGAACCGAGGAAATCCGTATGATCAATGTCAATACTGGTAATGACTGCCATGTCATTATCCACGATATTCGTGGCATCCAAGCGGCCGCCTAGCCCCACTTCTAAAATCACCACATCCAATTTTGCCTGTTTAAACAAATGTAACGCAGACAAGGTGCTGAATTCAAAATACGTTAATGATTGCGTTTTGTTTTGCTCAATATAGGCAAAAGATGCTGTATGCTCTGCATCATCCAACTCTTGATTCTGAATACGAACACGTTCGTTATAACGTAACAAATGGGGAGAAGAATACACGCCGACACGATAGCCCGCATTCAATAAAATGGTTTCTAACAAACGACAAGTGGTACCTTTTCCATTTGTACCGCCCACGGTAATCACGAAAGGTGCCGGCGTAAGCAAATCCAATTCTTGGGCGACAGATTTAATGCGTTCCAGCCCTAAATCAATCGCTTTAAAATGGCTGTTTTCCAAATAAGAAAGCCACTCGTCGAGTGGCGAAGTGGCTTTTAAAATCGTGTTCATATTTATTCTTCTGTGATTAATTCGCTTTCCACAAAAGGAGATGGCTTATTCATCAGTTTACTGACCAAACTTGCCAAGGTATTACGCATATCAGCACGTTTTACGATCATGTCAATTGCGCCTTTTTCCAATAAAAATTCACTGCGTTGGAAACCTTCCGGCAATTTTTCACGCACGGTTTGTTCAATAACACGCGGACCGGCAAACCCGATTAATGCTTTTGGTTCAGCAATATTGATATCACCCAACATCGCGAAACTTGCAGAAACGCCACCTAAGGTTGGATCCGTTAATACGGAAATGAATGGCACGCCTTTTTCACGCATTTTAGCCAACACGGCGCTGGTTTTTGCCATTTGCATGAGGGAGAACAAGGCTTCCTGCATACGTGCACCACCACTGGCAGAGAAACAGACAAACGGGCAATTTTCTTCAATGGCTTTTTCTGCGGCTTTGACAAATTTCGCACCCACCACAGACCCCATGGAGCCGCCCATAAAGCTAAAGTTAGAGGCTGCCGCCACAATCGGCATATTGTATAACGTACCGTAAAATGCAATTAAGGCATCTTTTTCGCCGGTATCTTTCTGAGCGGCGGTAATACGATCTTTATATTTCTTCAAGTCTTTGAATTTCAAGATATCTTTCGGTTCTAACTCTGCCGCTAATTCTTGTACGCTGTCTTGATCCAATAAGCCCAATAAACGCTCGCGCGCATCAATACGCATATGGTGTCCGCATTTTGGGCAAACTTCCAAATGACGTTTTAATTCTTCACGATATAGCACCTGATCGCATGAGGTACATTTTGTCCACACACCTTCAGGTACATTGGCTTTGCGGGAAGAAGACGAGGTATTTTTACTAAAAATTCTATCAATCCAGCTCATATTTAACCTTTTTCTCTTGATTAACAAAAAATTACGCGCTATTAGACCATAATTTTGAAAAATTTTATAGCAATTTATACTGATCTGATTAGTCATCAAGTGCGGTCATTTTTTCGGGTATTTTTATCTGATAAAAACGTTAGAAAAACTGACCGCACTTTGCTACGCTAGCGCAAAAACTCACATAGGAACATGTATGAAACCGTTATTATTGGCACTTTCTTGTGGCGTATTCTTTAATCTTGCCGAGGGGCATCAAGCAACTTCAATGGGCAATTTAAAACCGGCAATTCTCCCTAATGCACAAGAATATATGCTTCACAGCCAATTTACGAAAAAAGATTATCGCATTCAGGTGATGCCTGTTGGAGAAGTAAAGCATATCAGCTATTCCGTTCTCTACGTGTTAGACGGCGATGCCCTTTTCCCAGCGGCTGCCAGCATGGCGCAAAACATGATGGCGCGCTCACAAGAAACCAATGCCGTACCATTTTTAATCGTCGGCATCGGCTACCCGAATACTCAACTTCTTAATCCGGCAGAACGCGCGCAAGATTATACGCCGCCGTCAGAACGTTACGATAATACCGGCGATAAAACCAATAAAAAATTTGGTGGTGCGGAAAATTTTTATCGTTTTATTCAGGAAGAACTCTCACCGGATTTACACCGCCGTTTTTCAATTAACACCGCTCAACAAAGCATTTTCGGGCATTCTTATGGTGGTCTATTTAGTTTATATAGTTTGTTTAATCACCCGAATGGCTTCCGCAACTATCTTATCGCCAGCCCTTCAGTATGGTGGAATCAGCAACGGATTTTGCAAGATTTACCTACATTTTCCGAACATCTGCAAAAAATAAAAGAAAAAATTGGCGTGCGTTTTACCGTTGGGGAATATGAACAAAAATTGGCGCCTTATATGAAACAAGATCCCGAACGACAAAAGCAGTTAGATCAGCGCGCCATGGTGACGCAAGTAAAAAATTTAGCGGAAAAACTGAATGCGCTGCCTAATGACAAGCTATCCGTTGTGAGTAAAATTTATGATGAAGAAACCCATATGACCAGTGTCATGCCTGCTTTATTAGATGGTTTGAAGTGGCTTTTTTCTCGCTGTAAAACACAACAAAATTGTGCACATTAACCCAAAGTGCGGTGTCTTTTTCAGTTGTTTTTTTAGAAGAGATTATTCACCGGAAATACCCTAAATTCGCCCTAACAATAGCGATAAAAATCAAGTACAATACGGCAACTCTATTTTGCTGCAAAAAAGGATAAGACCATGGCTCGCAAAGCGGCTGAAAAAAACGAACCGGATTTTGAAAATACCTTAAAACAACTGGAAGAAATCGTCTCCCGCTTGGAAAATAACGACCTTTCTCTTGAAGAGGCATTAAAAGATTTTGAACAAGGCATCAAGCTGGCTCAGTTAGGTCAAGAACGCTTACAGCAAGCGGAACAGCACATCCAAATTTTGTTACAAAAAAACGAAAGTGCCAAACTCAGCGATTATCAAGCGGAAGAATAACGGGGTGGCAATGTATCAGTTCTCAGAAGATTTACAGCAAGTTCAGCAGCGAATTAATCACTTTTTAGCAGAGCAATTTGCCCATCTTGATAGCTCGCCGGCGCCTTTAGCTGACGCCATGAAATATGGCTTATTGTTGGGCGGAAAACGTATTCGCCCATTTTTAGTTTATGCCACCGGCAGAATGCTCGGTGCCGATTTAACGCAGCTTGATTATGCGGCAGCCGCCATTGAAGCCATTCATGCTTATTCATTGATTCATGATGATTTGCCGGCCATGGACGACGACGAATTACGTCGCGGACACAAAACTTGCCACATTGCATTTGACGAAGCCACCGCAATTTTAGCCGGTGATGCATTACAAGCCTTTGCCTTTGAGATTTTAACGGATATTCCAACGCTATCGGCGGAACAAAAACTGGCACTCATTAAAACCTTAAGTGCCGCCTCCGGAGTCAAAGGCATGTGCTTGGGACAAAGTTTGGATTTAATGTCAGAACAAAAAATAATTACTCTGCAAGAATTGGAACACATCCATCTAAATAAAACCGGTGCCTTGCTCACGGCAGCGCTCACGATGGGCTTTATTTGCTCCCCTCATTTTGCTGACAAGGCTTTAGCTCAACAACTGGAACGCTACGCTACAGCTATTGGTTTGGCTTTCCAAGTGCAAGACGATATTTTAGACATTGAAGGCGACAGCGAAACCATCGGCAAAACGGCCGGCTCCGATTTGACGGCAGATAAAAGCACGTATCCGAAATTATTGGGGCTGGAAGGTGCCAAACAAAAAGCACAAGAACTTTACGAAATGGCATTAGCCGAACTCAAAGATTTACCTTTTGATACCACCGCACTTTATGCGTTGGCGGAATTTATCATTAAACGAAAAAGCTAATCTGCCCCAAAGTGCGGTGGAAATTAGACCTGTTTTTAACGTAGTGATAGATAAATTTTAACGTTGGATTGATTACTCCTTATGCAAAACTACCCCCTTTTATCATTGATTAATTCGCCTGAAGATTTACGCTTGTTAAACAAAGAACAACTCCCTCAAGTGTGTCAAGAACTGCGCGAATACCTGTTGGAATCGGTGAGTCAAAGTAGTGGACATTTAGCGTCCGGTTTAGGCACGGTGGAACTTACCGTTGCACTGCATTATGTCTTTAAAACGCCTTTCGATCAGTTAATTTGGGATGTGGGCCATCAAGCCTATCCTCATAAAATCTTAACCGGTCGTCGTGACCAAATGTCCACCATTCGCCAAAAAGGCGGGTTACACCCCTTCCCTTGGCGTGGTGAAAGCGAATTTGATGTGTTAAGCGTAGGGCACTCCTCTACATCGATCAGCGCGGGATTAGGCATTGCCATTGCCGCAGAACGAGAAAATGCCGGAAGGCAAACGGTTTGTGTCATCGGTGACGGCGCCATTACTGCCGGCATGGCATTTGAGGCATTAAATCACGCCGGCGCGTTGCACACCAATATGTTGGTGATTTTAAATGATAACGAAATGTCTATTTCGGAAAATGTCGGCGCGTTAAACAACCATCTTGCCCGAATTTTCTCCGGTTCGTTCTACTCTACCGTGCGCGACGGTAGCAAAAAAATTCTCGATAAAGTGCCGACGGTGAAAAACTTTATGAAAAAAACCGAAGAACACATGAAAGGCGTGATGTTCTCACCGGAAAGTACCTTATTTGAAGAATTGGGTTTCAACTATATTGGCCCTATCGACGGACACAATATTGATGAATTAATCGCGACATTGAGCAATATGCGCGATCTAAAAGGTCCTCAATTACTCCACATAAAAACCAAGAAAGGCAAAGGCTATACACCGGCAGAAAAAGATCCTATCGGTTTCCATGGCGTGCCCAAATTCGACCATTTAAGCGGTCAGTTACCAAAATCCAATACCACCCCAACCTATTCCAAAATTTTCGGTGATTGGTTATGCGAAATGGCAGAACAAGATCCGAAACTTATCGGCATTACCCCGGCAATGCGCGAAGGTTCCGGCATGGTGGAATTTTCTCAACGTTTCCCACAACAGTATTTTGATGTGGCGATTGCTGAACAACACGCAGTGACATTTGCAGCCGGTTTGGCAATTGGTGGATACAAGCCTGTGGTTGCTATTTATTCAACTTTCTTGCAACGCGCTTATGACCAGCTCATTCATGATGTCGCCATTCAAGATCTACCCGTTCTCTTCGCCATTGACCGTGCAGGCATTGTCGGCGCCGATGGACAAACCCACCAAGGTGCATTCGATATCAGTTTCATGCGATGTATTCCAAACCTTATCATCATGACGCCAAGCAATGAAAATGAATGCCGCCAAATGCTTTATACCGGCTACCATTACGGTAAGCCTGCCGCCGTGCGTTATCCACGCGGAAGTGCCGTAGGCGTTACCTTAGAACCTTTACAACCATTGGAATTGGGTAAATCAAAACTTGTTCGTGAAGGTAAAAAAATAGCCATTTTAAATTTTGGTACGCTTTTACCAAATGCCTTGATTGCCGCGGAAAAACTGGATGCAACCGTCATTGATATGCGTTTTGTAAAACCGTTGGATGTCATCCGTATTAACGAGATTGCCAACAGCCATGAACTCCTTGTGACATTAGAAGAAAATGCGATTCAAGGCGGCGCCGGAAGTGCGGTGGCGGAAGTATTGAATCAGCAACAACACCAGGTGAAATTATTGCAATTAGGTTTACCGGATTTCTTTATCCCGCAAGGATCGCAAGCAGAAACGCTCACCGATTTAAAATTAGACGCTGCTGGGATTGAACAACAAATCGTGGATTTTCTTGTTGAGAAATAATCCTACCGCCATAAAAAACGACAGGTGATTCAGCATCTGTCGTTTTTCTTTTTGCAATTCATCTCATTTTCTAAAAAATAAAATAAATTTTTCTTTTTTATTTGAACTATTTTAAAGATACTTAGTCTTAAAGATTGCTAGTGCACTGCAAATGCAGTTGTCTTTTAAAGTTTTCTTATATTTAAGACCTCCCCGCTATCCAGAAATTGGGTAGCGGTTTTTTCTTTTTGGAGAAAAAAAAAAGTGCGGTCTGTTTTAGGTGGGTTTTATGAGACTAAATTAACAATCTGATTCTATTTCTATTACATAGAAAACGATAAAACCTAAACAATCAGTATAAAAAAGGACGCCCCAAAGCGTCCTAATTTTTTACCTAAACTTTAATGAATTAAAGTGCAGATTTTGCTTTTTCAACTAATGCAGCAAATGCTACTTTGTCGAATACTGCGATATCGGCAAGGATCTTACGGTCGATCTCAACAGACGCTTTTTTCAAACCGTTGATGAATTTGCTGTAAGATAAACCATTTTGACGAGCCGCTGCGTTGATACGTGCAATCCATAATTGACGGAATTGACGTTTACGTTGACGACGGTCACGATATGCATATTGACCAGCTTTGATCACCGCTTGGAAAGCAACGCGATACACGCGTGAACGTGCACCATAATAACCTTTAGCAGCCTTAAGAACTTTCTTATGGCGTGCTCTTGCAATAACACCACGTTTTACACGAGCCATTATTTAATCTCCTATGTAATATTTTTAACTAAAATGAACTGACGTACGTTTGTGCTTATGCGTATGGCAAGCACGCTACTACTAATACTAAGTCGGACTTAGCAACCATGGATTTATGGCGTAGGTGACGTTTACGTTTTGTTGTTTTCTTAGTCAAAATATGACGTAAGTGAGATTGTTTACGCTTGAAACCACCAGAAGCAGTTTTTTTGAAACGCTTAGCAGCACCGCGTACTGTTTTAATTTTAGGCATTGTTAAATAACTCCGCATTTTTAAGTTTAAACAACATAATCAGGCGAACCGTTTTAAGGCGATTACTTGTAGGCACTGATTATTTCCAATTAAGACAATTGAAAATTGCCCTCTTCAAACGTCATTAGGCTGCGTAGTGTGCCCAATGTACCGTTGTATCTTCACCGAAGTGAAAATTCTATTATTCAGATAAAATCTGAACAAAAATTATTTTTTCTTAGGCGCCAATACCATAACTGCTTGGCGACCTTCTAATTTCCCCGGTGCAGATTCAACCACAGAAATATCGGCTAAATCATTTTTTACACGCTCCAATACATCAAAACCGATGTCTTGGTGAGCCATTTCACGACCGCGGAAACGTACAGTAATCTTGGCTTTATCGCCATCTTCTAAAAAGCGGATTAGGCTACGCAACTTAACTTGGTAGTCGCCTTCATCTGTGCCCGGGCGGAATTTAATTTCCTTCACTTGCACCACTTTTTGTTTTTTCTTCTGTTCTTTGGCTGTTTTGCTCTTTTCGTAGAGGAATTTACCGTAGTTCATAATGCGACACACAGGTGGTTCCGCATTTGGACTGATTTCTACAAGATCTAAAGCTGCGGCTTCCGCCATTTCTAACGCTTGTTGAATCGCAACAACCCCAACTTGCTCGCCGTCCTGATCAATCAAGCGGACTTCTTTTACTCTAATTTCGTCATTAATGCGATTAGGGCGATTTACTGCAGGTGCTTTTTTTACGGTTTTAATAATGATATTCCTCTATTAATTAAGCCTCAAAACTACTGTTTTACTATACAAAAACAGAAGTTAAATTCATTTTTAATGCTCTAAGAATGAGCAAAAACGGGGTGCATTTTACAGAATTTCACCATGTTACGCAATAGCAGAAAACACAGTAATTCCGCCTTTTATTTATGTTCGAGAGCGATTAATTTTGTTAAAAATAGACACACCATATTTGAGGCGGCTATTAACTAGAAACAGTTACCGTTTAACAAATAAAAAAGTGCGGTCGTTTTTGACCGCACTTTTGTATTTTTAACAATTATAACAAAGAAGGTCTAACAAACTGCTGTTCTAACTGCATGTCTCTCGCTAAATTTCTTTTACTTATTTTTCTAATTATTTCAGATACTAAGAATTGAGATTTAATTGCTATATCCACCAGTTCTTGTTTACTTAGATTATGAGGGTTATATCTTAAATCGACATATTCAGGTAACGAATCATATATTTCAAAAAAAACATTATTTTCATTTATTATCTTGTAAGAAATTAGATTTTCTTTAATCTTCTTCTTACTATGCCTTAACGATGTTATATATTCATAATTACAACCTAAATACATTAAACTAGACTTTGCTGCCAACTCAATCGAAAGCAGTGATGATTGAATTGCATTAGCAAGATTAATATTCTCAGACAAAGCAAACGCAGCTGACATAGTTGATGATAGAATCATTTCTAACCAATACGTTAAGCTTTCATTAGATTCCTTCTCTTTAAAAATATCATCTATGCCAAAGGCAATATCAAATAAATCACAGATTGTATATGAAGCTCTTTTATATTGTTCATAATAAATGTTATGCATTAATGCTAATTCAGAATGATCAATATCAACAAAATTGAAGAGACTACCACTTAGGGCTCCATATCCAAGTGGGATTCTAGCTATATATACTTGATCTCTAAAGCTAATTCCTCCAATTAATAAGTTAGGAAAACTAAATTTTTGCCTTGGATAAAGAATCTTATATACTTCTCCCACAGATTTTAAAAAAGCTGAAATATCTCCTTGAATCTTGTTTAAACTCATCCATTCCAATGTAGCCTCAAGAGGTCTCTGATAAATCAATACATTTTTTGCAATTAATTTATCATCAATTTTTCGAATATCGTCTATGGAAATTAAAGTCATTTAGTTATCAACCCTAATATAAAAATTAGTATTCTAATCTTAATAAAAATTTTAAATAAGTATAAAAAAAATCGGCGCACCTTTTAGTGAACCGATTTAATTAACTACTCTTCACCCAACAATTTCAAGTCACGATTTCTCACTTGTTTTTTCAGAACGTCTAAGAATTCTTCAACAGTGAATGTACCGAGATCTTGACCTTTACGGGTACGGACTGCCACTTTACCGGTTTCAATTTCTTTATCACCGCAAACCAGCATATAAGGCACGCGGCGTAAGGTGTGTTCGCGGATTTTGAAACCCACTTTTTCGTTACGTAAATCGGTTTTCACGCGTAAACCTGCATCAGATAGCTTTTTCGCTACGTCTTGCACGTACCCGGATTGAGAGTCAGTGATGTTCATCACGACCGCTTGCGTTGGCGCTAACCATGCTGGGAAGAAACCTGCGTATTCTTCGGTGATGATACCGATGAAACGTTCGATAGAACCTAAAATCGCACGGTGAATCATTACCGGTGTACGGCGATCATTATCTTCCGCCACATAAGACGCATTTAAACGACCCGGTAGCGCGAAGTCTAATTGGATAGTACCGCACTGCCATTCACGATCTAAGCAGTCGCGTAAAGCAAACTCAATTTTCGGGCCGTAGAACGCGCCTTCGCCTTCTTGAATTTCATATTCAAGACCATTGTGTTTCAACGCGTTCGCCAAACCTTCCTCCGCGCGATCCCACATCTCATCGGCACCAATACGTTTTTCAGGACGAGTGGATAATTTCACCTGAATATTTTGGAAACCGAACGTGCTGTAAATGTCGTAAACCATTTTAATACAGCTGGTTACTTCGCTTTCAATTTGATCTTCAGTACAGAAAATATGTGCATCGTCTTGAGTAAAACCACGTACACGCATTAAACCGTGTAAAGAACCGGAAGGCTCATTACGGTGGCAAGAACCGAATTCCGCCATACGAATCGGTAAATCACGGTAAGATTTCAAACCTTGGTTAAAGATTTGAACGTGTCCCGGGCAGTTCATCGGTTTGATGGCGTATTCGCGGTTTTCCGATTGGGTGGTAAACATCAAATCGCCATAGTTTTGCCAGTGACCTGTTTTTTCCCACAACACGCGGTCCATCATGAACGGACCTTTCACTTCTTGATAATCGTATTGTTTTAATTTGGTACGTACGAAGGTTTCCAATTCGCGGAAAACCGTCCAACCATCGTTGTGCCAAAACACCATGCCTGGCGCTTCTTCTTGCATGTGATATAAATCTAACGCTTTACCGATTTTACGGTGGTCACGTTTTGCTGCTTCTTCCAAGCGTTGCAAATAAGCATCCAGTTGTTTTTTATCCGCCCATGCAGTACCGTAAATACGTTGCAACATTTTATTTTTGCTGTCACCGCGCCAGTAGGCACCGGCAATTTTTTGTAATTTGAAATGATGGCAGAAACGCATATTCGGCACATGCGGGCCACGACACATATCAATGTATTCTTGGTGATGATAAAGCGCTGGTGTTGCAGTACGTTCAATGTTCTCATCTAAGATTGCCATCTTGTACGGCTCGCCACGTTTTTCAAACGTATCTCTTGCTTCTTGCCAGCTTACCGGCGTTTTAATCACGTCGTAATCGGTTTTCGCCAATTCCAACATGCGTTTTTCAAGGGCATCAATATCTTCTTGGGTTAAAGAGCGGTCTAAATCCACGTCATAATAGAAACCGTTGTCAATCGTTGGGCCGATGGCCATTTTGACATCAGGGAATAATTGTTTAATCGCATGACCGAGTAAATGTGCTGTGGAGTGACGAATAATTTCCAAACCGTCTTCATCTTTAGCGGTAATAATTTCTAATGTGCTATCTTCAGTAATCAGATCACAGGCATCTTTACGTTCACCGTTGACACGACCGGCAATGGTCGCTTTGGCAAGGCCTGCGCCAATATTTTGCGCAACTTCTAATACGGTAACAGGTTTATCGAATTGACGTTGTGAACCGTCAGGTAAAGTAATAACTGGCATAATGCATCCTTATACAGTGGTCACCCATACGCAAGGTGGCTTGTTTCATTTAGTTAAAAAACGTTTTAAAAAAGCACCGCACTTTTATCATCCTTACAAACGGACAAGCCAAGTGCGGCGCGCAATTCTAGCATATTTTAGGAGGACAACCAAATGCCTAAATTTTGACTTGAGTCACAGTAATTTTTTCTTAATCTTTTACACTAGAAACATGATTAACTGAAAAGAAGGAACAGAGTATGTGGAAGTCGATTTCTCAAGTTTTAGCTGATCAATTCGGGGCGTATTATTCCATCAAAAATAAAACCAAAATTCATACCGGCGAAATGCATGAATCTTGGATCATTGATGACGGCATTCAACCTGTTTTTGTAAAAATGAATGAAAAGTCCTACCGTTCCATGTTCCGTGCCGAAGCGGATCAGTTAATCATGTTGGCAAAAACCAATACCGTTCGTGTACCGGAAGTCTATGGCGTCGGTTGTTCGCAAAATCACAGTTTTCTGTTGTTAGAAGGATTAGCAATGCAGCCGAATACGCCACAAAATATGGCGGAATTTGGTGAGCAATTGGCTCGGCTACACCAATATCAAGGTTCGGAAAATTACGGTTTATCTTTCGATACCTGGCTCGGGCCGCAATATCAACCAAATGAATGGGGTTCCCGTTGGGCAAAATTCTTCAGTGAACAACGCATTGGTTGGCAATTACAGCTCTGTGCGGAAAAGAATCTGCATTTCGGTGATAAAGAAGAAATCATCAAAGCCGTAGCAACCTTGTTAGCCAAACATCAACCTCAGCCATCCTTATTGCATGGAAACTTGTGGATTGAAAACTGCGCCAACATTGACGGACATACAGTGACTTATGATCCGGCATGCTATTGGGGCGATCGGGAATGCGATTTGGCCTTTACCGAATTATTCGAGCCGTTCCCACAGGAATTCTATGAAAATTACCACCGCACATTCCCGTTAGACGAAGGTTATCAAGAGCGGAAAATCATTTATCAGCTTTATCATCTGCTTAACTTCAGTAGCCGTTTCCACGGCAACTATGTGGCACTTGCCAATAAACTTGTACATGATGTGTTACAACGTTACGAAAATCGCTAAAGGCGACACAAAAAAAGAAAGGGCTCTATGCCCTTTCTTATTGTTTATATGACGCAACCTTACATCAGCGTTCGCTCATTTTTCTTCAGCCAACGCAAAGCGATATTGTCCGCGCTCTCCTCTGCTTGCTTACCCACTTTCTGCAACAACGATTTCTTCACCACATATTTCACACCAATAAGTTGTTTTTCTTTCATCGCTTTTAGCAATAAATCATCGCTGGTCATAATCTCATCCACGAGATTCAAATTTAATGCCTGTTGACCAAACCAGTGCTCGCCGGTTGCTACTTGTTCTACATCTAAGTGCGGTCGATTTTGTGAAACAAATTGTTTAAATAATTGGTGGGTTTCTTCCAATTCCTGTTGGAATTTTTGTTTTCCTTTTTCGGTATTTTCGCCCAACATTGTCACCGTGCGTTTATATTCGCCTGCCGTCATCACATCCACGTCTACATCATGTTTTTTCAATAAACGATGAATATTGGGGATCTGAGCAACGACCCCAATAGACCCAATAATCGCAAAAGGCGCGGATACAATTTTATCGGCAACGCAGGCCATCATATAACCACCGCTTGCCGCCACTTTATCCACTGCAACCGTCAACTTGATATTATGCTGTTTCAAACGCATTAATTGCGATGCGGCTAACCCATAACCATGAACCACACCGCCGGGGCTTTCCAAGCACAGTAACACTTCATCATTTGGCTTCGCCACCTGAACAATGGCGCTGATTTCTTCCCGCAATACCGCCGTTTCTGAAGCAGAAATATCGCCTTTAAAATGTAATACATAAAGGCTTGGTTTACGTTCGGATTCTGTATCTTCACCCTTTTTACGTTGTGCTTTTAAGGCTTTTGCTTTCGCCTTTTCTGCCTTTTTCTCAGCTTTTTCCGCCTCTTTTAATTCTTCTTCGCTGAGGTGAAAGTTACTCAATATTTTGCTGTTTTCCTCAAATTCTTTTGATAAATCGGTAATCACCAATTCACCGTGCAAATGCGCTTTTTTCTGTTTCATGGTAATGATCATGGCAACCACCGCCGCAACCACCAATAACAAGGTGATCACTTCTAAAATAAACACGCCATAACCGACAAAAATATCAGACCACATAATTGTTCCTTAGTAAGAATAAATAAGGTCCAGGATTATAAAGTATCACTTATCTCAATGCCACCTTCACGCCTAGCTGAAAAATAAAGGATTATTAACCCAGCATTAATAATGCTTTTCAAAAAGCCCTATTTATCTTTCTTAAATACCCGTTAAAATGACCACACTTTTCATTTCATGATTTCAAAAAGGAGCTAACATGAATAATGTTCTCGTCTTAAAATCCAGCATTCTGGCAGACAATTCACAAACCAACCAATTATCCGATTATTTCATCAGTAAACTTGCCGACAAAAATGTGGTTATCCGTGATCTTGCCGCAAATCCTCTACCGCATTTTGATGCAACGGCTGCAACGGCATTGCGCGGCCAACCAACAAGTACTGAAGAAAATGCACTTTTGGCATTATCTGATGAATTAGTGGCAGAAATCAAAAACGCAGACACCTTGATTATTAACGCGCCGATGTATAACTTCCATATTCCGACACAACTAAAAAGTTATTTTGATTTTATTGCACGTCCGCGTGTCACTTTCCAATATTCTGAAAAAGGCCCGGAAGGTTTATTAAAAGGCAAAAAAGCCGTGGTATTAGCGGCATTTGGTGGTTTTCATCAAAATCAACCAACAGATTTGGTAACGTCATACATGAAAGCTATCTTAGGGTTTGTCGGTATTACCGATGTACAATTCGTTTATGTGGAAGGCATTGGATTTGGTCCGGAAACGGTCGAAAAAGCCCAAGCCCAAGCCAAAGCAGAAATTGATAAAATGGCGACCGCACTTTAATCACGCCTAAAAACAAAAAAGCACCATGAAGGTGCTTTTTTTGTGGACAAAATACAAAGAAAAGTGCGGTCATTTTTTTCCGCATTTTTCTTAATGCAGTTTTAATGACGGGCGTAAGTAACGATTCAAATGCCCGACCACAATAATTAAACCGGTTTTAAAACAACCGTGTAATGCCGCTTGATGCATACGATAAAGAGAAACATACATCCATTGCGCAATTTTACCTTCAATGGTCATAGAAGAACCGCCGGTAATCTTGCCGCCTAATGCGCCAAATGCGGTAAATTCAGATAAAGACACCAATGAACCTTTGTCGTTATATTTAAAATCTTTCAATGGTTTGTTATCAAATAAAGCAATGATATTTTTCGCACAACGGCTTGCCATTTGGTGTGCGGCTTGCGCTTTTGGCGGCACCGGTTTGCCATCATCTTGCATAAAGAAACAACAATCGCCCATGGCAAAAATCGTGTCATCATTTGTGGTTTGCAAGGTTTTCTTCACCACTAATTGATTTATTCGATTGATTTCCAATCCGTCAAAACGTTTCGTAATACCCGAAGTGCGAATGCCTGCCGACCATACAATTAAATCCGCCGGAATATGTTGTCCCTCTTTTGTCACCAACTGTTTTTTCTCCGCTTCAACAATCATCGTATTGGTTTTCACATTCACACCTAATTTGCGTAGCTCTTCCGTAGCATCATTGGAAATGCGTTCAGGCAATGCAGGCAAAATACGGGACCCGGCTTCGATTAAGGTCACTTTTAAACGGCTGCTATCAATTTGCCCATAACCATAAGAAGACAAATGCTCTGCGGCGTTATACAGCTCAGCAGAAAGCTCCACGCCCGTTGCCCCGGCGCCCACAATCGCGATATTGATGTGGCCATCTTGCACTAATTCTTGTTTACTGTCAGTCTCACCAATATCGTCCAATGCTTGGTTTTCATGGAATTTCAGGAAAAGCTCTAACATTTTTTGTTGAAAACGCATGGCCTGCGCCGAGCTATCTAAAAAGATACAGTTTTCCGCCACACCTTTTGTGTTGAAATCGTTAGATTTACTGCCAATGGCAATCACTAAATAATCGTAAGGAATGCGACGGGAAACCACGATCATATCACCGTCGTCGCCATAAACCGGCGCCAGTTCCACATATTTATGTTGGCGATTTAAGCCAACCATAGAACCTTGCTCAAAGTTGAAATAATGATTGTGGGCATGGGCGCGGTAACTTAATGCTTCTACGCCGTCATCCAATGCACCAGTCGCCAATTCATGTAACAACGGTTTCCATAAATGGGTTTGATTGCGATCAATTAAGGTAACATTGGCACGTTTCTTACGCCCAAGTTTATTGCCTAAATGGGTAGCAAGCTCAAGCCCGCCGGCACCACCACCAACAATGACGATGTTTTTCATAAATACCTCTAAACTAAAAAATAAAAAGTAAAAAATTAATTAACAATATTTTAACACCAGTTTTGCCATTTTCCTTAAACGTGATTTAGAAAAGCCGGAAAATACCTCATTCCTGTTATTCGAATAAAAACAAAAGTGCGGTAAAAAATAGCGTCATTTTTTACCGCACTTTCCTACCAATATTCAGTCATTCAATACTAAAAAGAAAAAGACAACATGATGTTGCCTTTTATCTTAACTTCAGGAGAAAACGAAAATTAGTTTTGTGGCGCGTAATCCACAAGCAAATAATGTTTCGCAATGCTTAAGAACGTTTCTACTTGTTCTTTTTGCCATTGTTCATCTTTGCCTAATTCTTTTGCCATGACGCTTGCCACTTTTGCCGCGCTGTCAATGGCTGCACGCGCATCAAGGAACAACAAACGAACACGACGTGCAAGAACATCTTCAACAGATTGTGCCATTTCTTCACGTACTGCCCAAACCACTTCAGCAACGGTATTCGGATGACGCGGATGAATTTTTTCCGCCATTTCCGGATGTTCAGCTTCCAAGGCTTTAATTGCCGGAATGTCTGCTCCGTAAATATATAAGTGATTTTTCAAATCCACTTGTTCTGCCGGAATTTTACCGTGAATCGCCAAATCGGTTGTCACACAAGGTTTTTTCGCTAATTGCGGATGCACGTTCAATGCTTCATCAACAGTGTCTTCGGACATTTGACGATAAGTCGTCCATTTACCACCGGTTATTGTCACCAAGCCACTGTCGCTAACCACAACTTTGTGGCTACGAGACACTTCTTTGGTACTTTGACCGGCTTTTTCCGGTGCGGCTAATGGACGAAGACCGGCGAAAATACTCAATACGTCATCGCGTGTTGGTTTTCTCGTTAAATATTGACCGGCAGTATCCAAAATAAATTGAATTTCTTGTTCTAAAGCAACCGGCTCATAAGACGGCTCTTTAACCAACGTATCGGTTGTACCAACCACCAATCTTTCATGCCATGGCACCGCAAACAATACACGACCGTCAGAAGTTTTTGGAATCATCAATGCGTCATCACTTGGCAAGAAGGATTTATCCAACACCAAATGCACCCCTTGGCTTGGCACAACGAATTTTTTATCAGTACCGTGATCCATAGATAAAATATCATTCATGAACACACCGGTAGCATTAATCACTGCAGTACCTTGTACGCTATATTGTTCGCCACTTAATTCGTCCGTAAATTTAACGCCGTTAACTTTGCCTTGTTGATCTTTGAGCAATTTGGTTACTTTCGCATAATTCAACACGGTGCCGCCTTGTTCTACAACAGTTTGCGCAATATTCACCGCTAAACGGGAGTCATCAAACTGACCATCCTTATACACTACGCCGTTTTTCAAATCTGCGCCGTTTAAGGTTGGTAAACGTTGCATTGTTGTATTTTTACTGATGGCGATGGTTTTACCTAAACTTAAATTACCGGATAAATAATCGTATAAACCTAAACCGATGCGGTACTTCACGCTATCAATAAAATTGTAGTTAGGAATGATGAAATTTTGGTTTTTAAATAAGTGGGAGGCATTTTTTGCTAAACGACCACGTTCACGTAAAGCCTCTTTTACTAAAGCGACATCACCTGCAGCCAAATAACGCACACCACCATGTACTAATTTAGTACTACGGCTTGAAGTGCCTTTTGCAAAGTCATAGCCTTCCAATAACAATGTTTTATAACCACGTGATGCTGCGTCTAAAGCAATACCTAAACCACTGGCACCGCCACCAACAACAATAAAATCCCATTGCGCTGTATTTTTTACGTTTTCAAGCTGCGTATTTCTTTGCATTTTTTCACCTCGAAGATTGATATCGAATTGTTTACTTTTAATACGAAATGTTCGTTTATGCTCATTTTATCACAGCAAACGAAAACAAAGTAAACAAAAGAAAATATAAATTTCTAAATTTGTGATCATGATCACGATTAACGCTCAATCATTCTAAAATTTACGCAAACGTTTGCTTAAACGATTAAATATTCTGTGATCATGCTCACAAATTAAACTATTTCTGTTTGCTTGGCGAAAATTTATTCATTAATTTGACGCCGCATTCTGTTTTAAAACGAAATGCTTCTTATAAATTCCTTCTCATTAAGGAGAGCTTATGGCTACAAATTACACACTGAAAGGCGCTTGTATTGCGGAGTTTTTGGGTACAGGACTTCTGATTTTCTTTGGTTGCGGTTGTGTCGCAGCAGCAAAACTAGCGGGTGCGGCATTCGGGCTTTGGGAAATATCTATAGTTTGGGGGATCGGGGTCGCTATGGCGGTATACTGTACTGCCGGCGTGTCGGGAGCCCACTTAAATCCGGCAGTAACCATTGCTTTATGGAAATTTGCCTGCTTTGACGGTAAAAAAGTCATTCCCTATATCATCGCGCAAATGGCAGGTGCGTTTGTTGCCGCCGCGTTGATTTACTTACTTTATCAAGATCTTTTTGCCGCAACGGAAGCCGCACAAAATATCGTTCGTGGAGAAAGCATTGGTGTTGCCAATGTATTCTCAACCTATCCGCATCCAAACATCACATTTTACAAAGCGTTTTTAGTGGAAACGGTGATTACCGCCATTTTAATGGGGCTAATCTTAGCCTTAACCGATGATGGCAACGGCGTACCCAAAGGCCCTATGGCTCCCCTATTGATTGGTTTACTCATTGCCGTCATCGGTGGAGCCACCGGTCCATTAACCGGCTTTGCCATGAACCCGGCGCGTGACTTTGGCCCGAAATTATTTGCCTATTTTGCCGGCTGGGGCGACATTGCGCTCACCGGTGGTTTAGCCATTCCTTATTTCCTCGTCCCTTTAATTGCACCCATTGTCGGTGGTTTGCTTGGTGCTTGGGGGTACCAACGTTTTATCGGTAAACATTTACCGTGTAACTGCGGCGAATCCTAATTAACCCGCTTTATTTCTATATAAGGAGAAACTCATGACTCAAGAATACATTATTGCTCTCGACCAAGGCACCACAAGTTCCCGTGCGGTTTTATTAGATAAAAACGCCAATATCGTCGAAGTGGCTCAGCGTGAATTTACCCAAATTTATCCGCAAGCAGGCTGGGTTGAACATAATCCAATGGAAATCTGGGCAAGCCAAAGTTCCACATTAAACGAAGTCGTTGCTAAAGCGGGTATTACCTCCGATAAAATTGCTGCTATCGGAATTACCAACCAACGCGAAACCACGATTGTCTGGGAAAAAGAAACAGGCAAACCGATTTATAACGCAATTGTTTGGCAATGTCGCCGTACTGCTGATATTTGTACCCAATTAAAAGCTGACGGGCACGAAAGCTACATTCGTAAAACCACCGGTCTCGTGGTTGACCCTTATTTTTCCGGAACAAAAATTAAATGGATTTTGGATCACGTAGAAGGCGCCAGAGAACGGGCGAAAAAAGGCGAATTGTTGTTTGGTACCGTGGATACGTGGTTAGTTTGGAAACTCACCCAAGGTCGCGCCCACGTCACCGATTACACCAACGCATCTCGTACGATGCTGTTTAATATCCACACCAAGCAATGGGATGATAAAATGCTTGAGTTATTGGATATTCCAAAAGCCATGTTGCCGAAAGTATGTAACTCCTCTGAAGTGTACGGACAAACTAACATTGGGGGTAAAGGCGGCGTTCGGATTCCGGTAGCAGGTATTGCCGGTGACCAACAAGCCGCGCTTTACGGTCATTTATGCGTAGATGCTGGCATGGCGAAAAATACCTACGGTACCGGCTGCTTTATGTTGATGAATACGGGTGACAGAGCGGTCGAATCTAAAAACGGATTGCTCACCACCATTGCGTGCAATGCCAAAGGTAAGCCTTGCTATGCCTTGGAAGGTTCCATTTTTATGGGCGGCGCTTCTATCCAATGGTTGCGTGACGAATTGCGTTTAATTCACGACAGCGCCGATTCCGAATATTTCGCTACTAAAGTGAAAGATACCAATGGCGTATATGTCGTTCCTGCCTTTACCGGTTTAGGCGCGCCATATTGGGATCCGTATGCACGCGGTGCAATTGTCGGCTTATCCCGTGGTGCTAACCGTAACCATATCGTCCGCGCCACGCTAGAAGCCATCGCCTACCAAACCCGTGAAGTATTAGATGCGATGCAATCGGACAGTGGCGAGAAATTAGCAGCTTTACGCGTGGACGGTGGCGCTGTTGCGAATAACTTCTTGATGCAGTTCCAAGCAGATATTCTTGATGTGAAAGTAGAACGACCAAAAGTGCGCGAAGTTACTGCGCTCGGTGCCGCCTATTTGGCTGGGCTTGCCGTAGGGTTCTGGAAAGACTTGGAAGAATTGCGTGGCAAAGCTATTGTCGAACGGACATTTGAACCGAAAGAAACGCCGGAAAAACGCACCGCACTTTATCAAGGCTGGAAGAAAGCGGTTCAGCGTGCATTGGCGTGGGAAGAGGAATAAAAAAATTAACCTTCCTACATTTTTTATATATGGGCGAGAGATTTTCCTCTCGCCTTTTTATATGGAAGAAAGCGTTTATTATGGAAGAAAATGGAAATGGTATTTCGCGATTTTCAAGATAAAAAATACTTAAAAAACCAACCGCACTTTTAGCTTAAAAATTCTAAGCCGAACTGATACAACTGATTTTTTTTATAGCCGTAAAGTTCTGCAACAATAGCAGCTGCTTTCTTCAAAGGCAATTCTTGACTAATCAATTCAAGTGCTTTTACCGCTTGCGGAGAAATTTCATCATTGTTTTCTTCTTGTGTTTTTCCCTCAACAATCACCACCATTTCCCCTTTGGTGCGATTCGGTTCTTGCGCCAACCAAGAGATTAAATCGACTAACTTGTCGCCATGAATCGTCTCCCACGTTTTGGTAATTTCACGCGCCAACACCACATAACGTTCGCCACCAAACACGGTTTGCATATCCGCAAGGCTGTCTAAAATACGATGGGTCGATTCATAGAAAATCAAAGTGCGGTCTTCATTCTCCACGTTTTTTAGTTTATCCAAACGTGCTTTACTTTTTGCCGGCAAGAACCCCTCAAAGCAAAAACGATCAGAAGCAATACCCGAAGCACATAACGCGGTAATTGCCGCACAGGCACCCGGCAACGGCACAACTTGAATTCCCGCTTGGCGGCATTGACGCACTAAATGAAATCCGGGATCGCTAATCAGTGGCGTGCCCGCATCAGAAATTAACGCAATATTCGTGCCTTGCAATAATTTCTCCACCAACGCGCCCGCTTTTTGTTGCTCATTATGATCGTGTAAAGCAAAAAACGGCTTTTTAATGCCGTAATGGCTTAACAATAGCCCACTGTGGCGAGTATCTTCCGCGGCAATTAAATCGACTTTTTCAAAGGTTTCTAATGCTCGTTGAGTGATGTCCTGCAAATTACCAATCGGCGTGGCGACAATGTATAAAATTCCGTTTGAATTGCTCATTTCGTGTTTCTTTTATTTGCTTTTAGTGAGTGACATAAGTAAGATCGCCCCAATTGTTTCAACAAATGGAGTAATTATGCCTATTCTATTACAACGCATTAATTTTAAAAAAGGATTAATGCCTTTTTTCTTTACGCTGTTATTAGCGGGTTGTACTACCAGTTTTTTCGGTGGTAATACGGCTAATATGCTAAAAGAGGATGCGAATGCCAGTTCCGATTTTTATATGAACAAAATCGAACAAACACAAAAAGTGGAAGAACAACAAACCTATAAATTGTTGGCATCGCGTGTCTTGATAACTGAAAATAAAATCCCTCAAGCACAAGCCTTATTAAATGAATTAAAAGATCTCAATCCGGATCAACTTGTCGATAAATCCCTTATTGAGGCGCATATCGCGGCAGTAAAAAACGATAATACCAGTGCAACAAACATATTAAAAAGCGTGAATTTAGCGCAATTAAGTCCATCTCAAACCGGTCGCTATTATGCTGTAAAAGCACGCATTGCAGAAAATAAAGCAGACATTATTGAAGCAGTAAAAGCTCGTATTCAAATGGATCAAGTGCTTAGCGATGTACAAAGAAAACAAGAAAATAACGACCGCACTTGGGCGTTATTACGCAGTGCAAATCGTGGCATCATTAATAACACACAAGATGAAGGCAACCTTGCTTTAGCCGGCTGGTTGGCATTAACCCGTGCGTATAACGACAATATCAATCAACCGACACAATTAAGCCAAGCATTACAAAACTGGAAAGCCTCTTATTCAAATCACACTGCAGCTTATCTATTCCCGACAGAGTTACAAGGTTTGTTTAATTTCCAACAAACAGCATTGACCAACGTTGCCCTACTTTTACCTTTAAGTGGGAACGGTCAAATCCTAGGCAACACGATCAAATCCGGTTTTGATGCAGCAAGAGGCGGCGACACCTCCGTTCAAGTACAATTTTATGACACCGTGGCAACACCGGTGAATGACATTATTGCTCAAGCAAAACAAGCCGGTGCCCGTGCGATTATCGGTCCATTATTGAAACAAAACGTTGATACCCTACTCAACAACCCATCTGCACTTCAAGATCTAAGCGTGTTAACCTTAAATGCAACACAAAATGCCCGTGCAATCGGTCAAGTGTGCTATTACGGTCTATCTCCAGAAGATGAGGCGGAATCTGCAGCCAATAAAATGTGGGCAGACGGTATTCGTGAACCGATGGTTGCTGTACCACAAAACGATTTTGGACAACGCACCGCCACCGCGTTTAACGTACGTTGGCAACAATTGGCTGGTACAGATGCAAATATCAAATACTACAATCAATCTGCAGATGTCGGCGTTGCATTACAAGGTCAAAATCTACAAGGATTATATGTTGTAGCAAAAAGCGATGAATTGGCCGATTTAAAAACAGTTATTGACAACAGCGGTAGCAACATCAAATTGTATGCAAGCTCACGCAGCAACTCTTCCAATAACAGCCCTGAATATCGTTTATTGATGAACGGATTACAATTCAGCGATATTCCGTTCTTTAAAGATACGGATTCCGCCCAATATCAAAAAATTGCCAACAATACGAATGGCGATTACTCTCTCATGCGTTTATATGCCATGGGCGCAGATGCTTGGTTGCTTATCAATCATTTCAATGAATTACGCCAAGTACCGGGTTATCAAATTGACGGTTTAACCGGTAAATTAAGCGCCGGCCCAAACTGCAATATCGAACGCGACATGACTTGGTTCCAATACCAAAATGGTGGCATCCAGGTATTAAACTAAGTTGAACGTATGTTCTCTCTAAAACGTCAACAAGGGGCGAGATTTGAACAAAAAGCTCGCCTCTTTTTAGAATCTCAAGGCTTAACTTTTCTTGCAGCCAATCAGAATTTCAAATGCGGTGAATTAGATCTCGTCATGTTAGATCAAGACACCATTGTGTTTGTAGAAGTACGTCAACGTAAAAACGATCATTTCGGTTCCGCCGTAGAAAGTGTTGATTGGCAAAAACAACAACGTTGGATGGATGCCGCAAGTCTTTGGTTAGCGCAACGAAAGCAAAGCTTAGAAGATACAGATTGTCGTTTCGATTTAGTTGCTTTTGGCCATTCCGAGCATGACATTCAATGGATTCCCAACTTTCTTGATTAATCACTATGTTAAATAAACTCAATGCGTTATATGAAGAAAATATCAAAACGCATATTTACTCAAAAAGCTTGCTTAGCCCACAAATCGCTGAGGCCACACAGCTATTAATCAACAGTCTCTTACGCGGTAACAAAGTTATCGCTTGTGGAGAAGGACGTTCTTACATTAACGCACAATGCTTGGTAGCAAATTTACTCAATCGCTATGAATTAAAACGACCAAGCTTCCCTTCTGTTCTATTAAGCTTGGATAGTGCGGTCGGTTCTACTTTCGTTTCTGACAATACCCTAGAAAAGCTTTATCAACACCAATTCAATGCCATTGCACAGCAAGGCGATATTTTGGTGGTCTTTGCGCCATTAGGCAATGAGAGCAATATTCTCAACATTATCACGCACGCCGTGAACAAAGAGATCAATGTGATTGTCTTAACGGGAAACAGTAACGATCATATTCAAGGGATTTTAACGGAAAAGGATTTACACATTTCCGTACCAAGTTCAAAAGAAAGTCGAATTTTGGAAAATCATTTATTCATTATTAACAGCATTTGCGAACTGATTGATTTCAAACTATTCTCACATTCGTAACTTGACAGAAAGTAAGCGTTCAAGTCACACTAACGCTAATAATTAAACATAAAAAGGAGATGACTATGTTACCAAGTTCACTAAAAAAACTGGCATTCATTTTTGCTGGCGCCATGTTATTACAAGGATGTGTTGCCGCAGCTATTGGTGGAGCAGCCGTTGCCGGTGCCACCAAAGTCGCAACAGACCCAAGAACAGTAGGTACCCAAATTGATGATGAAACCTTAGAAGAAAGAGTAAAATCAGCCATCTATAAAGATCAACAAATTAAATCCGAAGCACGCATTAGTATCACCTCCTATAGCGGCCGCATCTTATTAACTGGTCAAGTGCCTAATGATAATTTACGAGAAATCGCGACATCATTAGCCAAAGGCGTACAAAATGTAAGTGATGTTTATAACGAAGTGCGCGTCGGACCAAAAGTGAGCTTTTCTCAAATCAGTAAAGATGCTTGGATTACGAGCCAAATCAAGTCCAAAATGCTTGTAGATTCCAAAGTAAAAACCAGTGATGTGAAAGTGATTACCGAAAACAATGAGGTCTTCCTATTGGGTAACGTAACGCATGACCAAGGCAATGCTGCGGCAGAAATTGCTCGTAATGTTTCCGGTGTGACTAAAGTAGTGAAAGTCTTTAATTATTTGAATTAATACCTGAAAAGTGCGGTCAAAAATGGCCGCACTTTTTCAACCAAACATGACTCAAACTAAAAGGGTTGAACATTTACGTTCAACCCTTTTTATATTATTCCACCTCTCGCTCATGATCTTTTTTCAACATTTCTTCTTCGTTTAATTTCAATAAACGAGCAATCGCATTGCGATAAGAAATTTCGAGAGTTTCACGACTGGTGGCAATTACACCCTGATCAACCAAGAAACCATCATTCACGTCATAAACCCAACCATGCAGAGATAATTTCTTGCCGTTTTTCCAGGCATTTTTCACAATGGAAGTACGTCCCAAATTATATACCTGCTCCGCCACATTTAACTTAGTCAACATATCGGCACGTCGTTCCGGTGAAAGATTGCCAAGCAAATGACCATGTTTGAACCAAATATCTCGGATATGCAATAACCAATTATTAATTAAACCCAAATCTTTATCATTCATTGCAGCATGAATACCGCCACAATTTGTATGGCCACAAATAATGATGTGTTCGATGTTCAGCACATCCACGGCATATTGCACCACGGAGAGACAGTTAAAGTCTGTATGAATCACTTGGTTAGCCACGTTACGATGAACAAATAATTCTCCCGGCTCCAAGTTCGTCAATTTCTCTGCCGGTACACGACTATCTGAGCAACCAATCCATAAGTAATGCGGCTGTTGATGCTCTGCCAATTCTTGAAAGTAAGTGGAGTTTTCCTCTTTCATTTTCGTTGCCCACGCATAATTGTTGGCAAACAAGGTTTCTATTTTTTTCATCGCCAATCCTCTTTCCTCAAAAATCAAAAGGTGCTCAGTATAGCCCAATTATTTTTTCGATAAAATTTCTTTTTATCATACGTTCTTCTTTCTATTCATGATTTAATTGTGCCTAAAATTCATGAAAAATGTGTAAGAAAGCCCTAGCCACTTCGTCTAATAAATACAAAGAAATCGGCATTACATTCTTTTCAAGTTACCAAGGAGTTCTCATGAAAAAATCAAAATTAGTCCTGATATTGACCGCACTTTTATCCTGTGCGGCAATCCCGACAAGTGTTATGGCAGAAAATCACGTTCAATCAACCATGGAGAAAAGCAACATGTCCGAAGCAACAAAAGATATCCACGAAATTTATTTAGCCGGTGGCTGTTTCTGGGGCATTGAGGCTTACGTGGAACGTATTTACGGCGTGGAAGATGCCGTATCCGGCTATGCTAACGGTAAAGGTGACAAAACCAGTTACCAAATGATCGGCATTACGGATCACGCAGAAACGGTAAAAGTGACCTATGATCGCAATAAAATTTCGCTAGATAAGTTACTGAAATATTATTTTCAAGTCATTGATCCGACTAGTGTCAACAAGCAAGGCAATGACCGCGGCAGACAATATCGCACCGGTATTTATTATCAAGACGTAGCGGATAAAGCTGTGATTGAAAAAGAACTTGCCGCACTGCAAGGAAAATACAAAAACAAAATTCAAGTTGAAGTGGAACCGTTACGCAATTACGTGTTGGCGGAAGACTACCATCAGGATTATTTAAAGAAAAATCCAAACGGCTATTGCCACATCGATTTGGAGCAAGCCAATAACGTCATCATTGATGAGAAAGATTATCCAAAACCAAGCGATGCGGAGCTCAAAGCCAAATTAACACCGTTGCAATATAGCGTGACACAAAACAAAAATACCGAACATTCTTTCAGTAATGAATATTGGGATAACTTCAAACCGGGCATCTATGTGGATGTCACCACGGGCGAACCGTTGTTCTCCTCCAAGGATAAATTTGAGTCCGGTTGTGGTTGGCCGAGTTTCACCAAACCGATTACTAAAGAGGTGGTAACTTATCAAGACGATCACAGCTTTAATATGCTCAGAACGGAAGTCATCAGCCGTAGCGGAAAAGCCCATTTAGGTCATGTATTTGACGATGGCCCGAAAGATAAAGGTGGTTTGCGCTATTGTATTAACAGCGCATCGATCAAATTCATTCCATTGGAAGATATGACAAAAGAAAACTATGGCTACCTGATTAATGCGGTGAAGGAGTAAAGAATGTTTGATCAGCAACTATTAATTGGCACGGTTTTCCTTGCTGGTCTCGCCTCCTTTTTGTCGCCTTGTATCTTCCCCATTATTCCTATTTATTTTGGCATTTTGGCGAAAGGCGGCAGAAAGATTCTGAACACCTTTTTGTTCATTGCAGGCTTATCCTTAACCTTTGTGAGCCTTGGATTCAGTTTCGGTTTTCTCGGCAATTTGTTCTTTAATGACACCGTTAGAATCGGTGCCGGCATTATCGTCATTATTTTAGGAATTCACCAATTAGGTATTATCAAGTTGAATTTCTTAGAAAGAACCAAAGTGGTAGAAGTGAAAACCGAAGGCAAAAGTGCCTCCTTTGAAGCCTTTTTCCTCGGACTGACCTTTAGTCTTGGCTGGACACCTTGTATCGGTCCGATTTTGGCTTCCGTTTTGGCACTTTCCGGTGACGAAGGATCTGCATTATATGGCGCAGGAATGATGTTGGTTTATGTACTCGGTTTGGCTACCCCGTTTGTGCTGTTCTCTTTGTTTTCCCAAGAATTACTCAAACGCAGCAAAGCACTGAATAAACACTTAGGTAAATTCAAAATTGTCGGTGGATTATTAATTATCGTCATGGGTGTTTTACTCATCACCAATAACTTACAATAAAAGGAAATATTAACTATGAAAAAAATTATTGCATTATTATTAATGGCATTCAGCGTAAATAGCTTTGCCGAAGGAGAAAACTCATTGAAAGACATTCAATTTAAGGACTTAAATAACAAGGTGGTCACACTCGATCAAGTTACCACTAAAGGCAAACCGGTTTACGTCAAAACGTGGGCGTCTTGGTGTCCGATTTGTCTTGCCGGTTTAGCGGAAATTAACGAACTCAGTGCCGATCAAAGCAAAAACTTTGACGTTATCACCATCGTTTCTCCAGAAGCCAAAGGCGAAAAGGAAACGCAAGATTTTATTGAGTGGTACAAAGGCTTGGATTACAAAAACGTCATTGTGTTGCTCGATGAAAGCGGCGAAGTCATTAAACGCGGAAAAGTTCGAGGTTATCCTTCTAGCTTGGTATTAGATGCCAATTTCACCCTTCAAAAAACCTTACCAGGGCATTTAGGCACGGCGCAAATTAAACAATTAATGGAAAATTAAATTCACTCACCATGAAAAAAGTGCGGTGAAAATCCACCGCACTTTTTTATTCTCTTGTTATCGTAAATTGCATTTAAGCTTGGTTAAACCAGGCTACGTAATCAAATTGATCGTAATATTTTTTGCCGTTCCAACCAGAGAATGCGAATAAATCGCCCACCTGATCATCTTGCTCAAAACCACGAATATAAAACGCCGATTTCAAGTGCGGATAAGGTTTATGGGTAAACACCACTTTATTTTTAAAGGGTAAGCGATCAAAGGCTTCAAGCTCTTCTTCAATCATACCTTGAGGGCTGTCTTTATCCGTCATAATGATAAATAAATTATCCAAATTGACACGTTTTAAACGGGTTTCCCATTTTTCTTGAGCTTCCTGCTCGCTGCGGTAATGCATAAAATGAATGGGAATGTCGTCCAACCAACCAATGGGATACGCTTTATCACTCGGCTTAAATACCAAGGTTTGCTGATGATAATGGGACATATTTTGCAAGTAACGAATAAAATCCCGCGGTTTAATAAATAAATTCACAAAAGGCGAATTAAACGGCTCGTTTAAATCGTGCAAAATGAACGCACCAACACAATTACTCGACAGCACAGACATTCCGTGATTTTGTAATCGCGCTCTTAATTCACGATTAATGGCTCTTCTGTGATATTTATTGATTGCACTTCTGATTTTTGAAAATAAAAACATGATGGATTCTCTGACAACAAAAAAGTGCGGTGAATTTCTACCGCACTTTTAACTTAAACTAATACCCTTTTTGATACACCAATTCCGCCAATTTCACGCCAAGCAACGCAATATCAAAGCGTTGTTCATCGGCAACCGACCAAAATTGCATGCCGTTTTCGAGTGCGGTTAAGCCACCAATATGCAATTTAGGCGCTTCACCGGCTTCAGCTTCCCCGTTTGTAACCGGTGTCAATGCAGACGCTTCACGATAATCCACAAGCTCATTGGCTTGCCATGCTTGAAGCTGTGCTTGCGCGTCAAATTCATACTCCGAACGCAACGTCACCATTTGCGCCATGCCATAAAAAACCGGCACGTGCACTTGATGGAAAATCACATTCGATAATTGAGGAAAAATTTTCTCTACTTGCGCAGCAAGACTTGTTGTCGATTTCGGAGACGGGAACACATCAAACGCCAAGCGTTGTTGTTCTTCATCTAATGGGATACCGTTTAACAACTGCGCCGTTTGCCCGGCCAGTTTATTCACGGTATCACTATCGATATAAGATGCCGGTAATAAGGATGTAACTAGCACCTGAGAAAGCGTATTTTCGCGGGCAAATTGTGACACAGAGAAAACAAATTGAGTGACTTGCGGATCTGGTAACGAAACAATGTTACGTTGTAATACAACTAACTGTTCATCATTAATACTTGGCACAATCAACGGCACATCATTTAACGAGGCACACACACCTTTCAAATCAATCACGACACAACCGGATTGTGCTGCTTTAGCCATATGCGCGGCATGCGTTACATCGCCGGCAAAGAAAACATAATTGAAATCTGACCATTCCGTTTTGTCTAATGGACGTTGTTCGACACTTTTATTATTAAACCGAATTCCTTGTTCTTCACTAAAAGGGAAAAGCTCAACGACGGATAAATTCTCAATTTCTAAACGACTCTGCTCTAATGTCTCCGCCAACTTCTCGCATAAATCAAATTCCGCAACAAGGGCGACATTTAAACTTGTACTCATTTTTTTCTCCGCAGTAAAATAAACGGGCTACATTTTACTGAATTATCATGAGGAAATACAATGACACCGGCGATTGACTTACTGAAAAAACACAAGGTGCCTTTCACGCTACACCATTATGATCATGCTCCTGACAACACCCATTTTGGGGATGAAGCCGCTGAAAAATTAGGCATTAATCCCGAGCAATCCTTCAAAACCTTATTAGTGGCAGAGAATGGCGATCAGAAAAAACTCGCCTGTTTCGTCTTACCGACCAGCCACATGTTAAGCCTAAAAAAAGCCGCGAAAGCCCTCGGGGTGAAAAAAGTAGAAATGGCAGACAAAGACGCAGCCCAAAAAAGTACAGGCTATCTGGTAGGTGGCATCAGTCCATTAGGTCAAAAGAAACGAGTCACCACCGTCATTGAACATTCCGCCTTAAACTTTGATCAGATTTACGTTTCCGGCGGAAAACGCGGTTTAAGCGTGGAACTCGCTCCGCAAGATTTAGCGAAGATCTTAAATGCGCAATTTGTGGACATTGTGGATGAAGGATAAAAGTGCGGTCAATTTTGAGGTTTTTTTATGATTCAACCTCTCCCCTCACACAAAAATGCGAGGAAGATATTTTTTAATGTCTTCCCCAATTTGTCCCCAAATACCACCGCACTTTTACAGCACTAACTGCTTATTATGAAACTGTTGCAACGTGCAACGATGACCGACACTGAGAATAATTATGTTTGGGAAACGGCTGCGGATGATTTTATACAGCAATTCTTCCGTCGGTTCGTCCAGTGCCGATGTGGTTTCGTCTAAAAAAATCACATCGGGTTGCATCAGAAGAATGCGAATAAACGCCACCCGTTGCAATTCTCCCGGCGAAAGAATAGCTTGCCAATCGTTGGATTCGTTAAGAGACGGAATGTATTTGCTCAAACGGCACTGCTCCATAGCCAACTCCAATTCGCCACGTTTAGGCTCAATATTCGGATAACAAATCGCTTCGCGTAACGTGCCTTGCGGCATATACGGGCGTTGTGGCAGAAACAGACTGTTGCTACATGGACGCTCTACCAGACCTTCCGTATCAAACGGATAAATCCCCGCAATGGCTTTGAGTAACGAGGTTTTTCCTGCGCCTGACGGGCCTTGAATGAGCAAAGCATCGCCATTTTGCAAATCCACGTTCAGATCCTTCAGCAAGACTTTTCCGTTGCCGTCTTTAATCCCGAAATGATGCAATGATACCCTATGAGAACATTCCACCGGCTGATGAATGTCCGTGCCGTCTAATTCGTCTAATTTGGTAAAAAAACCATACAAACGATTGAGACGCGCTTGATACAACGTGAATTCTTCATAGAACAAGCGGAAGAAAGACAACGCCCGCATAAGGCGATTGAAGGCTTGCACCGTTTGGTGCATATCACCTAATTTCACCTGTCCGGCAAAGAAACGTGGTGCTTGCAACATGAGCGGTAGAATCATGGCAATTTGCGTCACGCCGGTATTAAATCCATCCAACCCCAACATACGGCGCACAATTACCCAACGGTTGTGAATGATAGCGTGAAATTTCGCTTGTAAATTTGACCGCTCTTTTGTTTCACCGCCGTAAAACGCAATACTTTCTGCGTTATCACGCACGCGAATTAAGGAATAACGGTAATCCCCGTTCAATCGTTCTTTATCAAAATTCAATTTAATCAGCGGGTGCCCAATCCAAACGGAAAGTGCGGTGGCGACGATGATAAAAATATAAATAAAGAACACCACGCCTTTCGGAATCGGCACGCCGAGCAACACCAATATCCCTGACAAGCCCCACAGAATAATCGTAAATTCAATAGTGGACATCACGGAATTAATCAAGCCTTGCAACATGGTAACCGTGCCGCTAATAAATTCACGGGCATCTTGTTCGATACGTTGATCGATGTTATCCGGCAATTCTTTTTCGTATTTCAGACGATAATAATTTTTATGGCGCAACCAACGCACTAGCATTTCATTATTGAGTTTTTCTAACCAACGAATTTCAAACAGCTGGCGTACAAAATAATTGATAATGGAATGCACGATTTTGAACATCACCAACAAGGCATTCAGCCCGGCAAAAAACCAAAAGGCATCAGCTTTTTGTTCTTGTAACGAGGTATAAAGCCCGTTATAGAAAAAGGAATTCAGCACGCTGATTCGCACTTCCAGCAAAATCAAGGTTAGCAACAATAAAAGCAAACCGATAATTTTGTATGCCGATGAGGTTTGCACACAAGGTTGTGTAATCAGCCAAAAGCGTTGCCCGAAGTCTGTTCGTTTAAGCGCCAATGCCAATACCGCCAACACCGCCGACACGCCCAAAAGTGCGGTCAAAATCCAAGATAAACTATTATTAACTTCTGTTTGCCAATCCATTTGAATATCCAAAAAGAAAGGGCGTTAAACGCCCTTTAGGGATGAATGTATTTAATTAGAATTCCACTTTGGTATTAAAGATAAACTCACGTCCATAACCCAACGCCACCGGAATCAGTGTGTTTGTTGCATTGCCTGAAGTAGATGGGAAGTAGGTTTTATCCGTTAAGTTTTTACCGTTAAGTTGGAATGACACTTTCTTGCCGGAGATTTTGGTATCGTAGGCAATGAAGGCGTCATACACTACGGCATGTGGAATTTTATACGATTTCGCGTAGTTATTTGTATAGGCATACCAAGATCCCAAATAACGAGCGCCACCGCCAACACGGATATTGCCGAAATCAAATTCGCCCACATTATAAGCCAAGAATAAGGAGGCTTGATGCTTCGGTACGCCGGAAAGCTGCTGATTCACCGCGTCAGGGTATTTTTCATTTTCTAAGGATTTCACTTTGGTGTAAGTATAGTTCGCCGCCACGCTCAACTGATCGGTAAGTTGACCGTTTAAGTCAAATTCCACACCGCGGGAACGTTGTTTGCCGACGATATTTAATTCGGCATTAGCGCCACTACCCACTGCTTCTGCCACATTACGTTTATTGATGTTAAATAACGAAACTGTTGCATTAAAACCGGCATTTTCATACTTCGCACCAATTTCAACGGATTTGCCTTGTTCAGGTTTCAAATCGCCGTTCACAGGAGTTGCAACGCTCATTTGCGGACGGAAGGATTCCGAGTAATTAGCAAAAGTGGCAAAATCAGGCGTAAATTTATATACCGCACCTAATTGATAAAGCAACTTACCATCGTGCTGATCCGTATTACCGGTCTTCGTTACGTTTTGTCCTTTTGACACATCACAATTTGCTGCATTTAAACAATGGCGACCGGCAAATTGGTCAAAATATTCATAACGTAAACCGCCGGTCATAATAAAGCGGTCAGTGAAATAAGCGGTATCTTGAACGTAAACACCGACAGTTTTTAAATAGTTATATTGGTAAGCATTGCCATTGCCGTTTTTCTTCTGCGCAACAGGATTGGTGTAGTTTGGATGATCAATATTAATATCGGAATCCATGATGCCTTGGTTATAAATTGGACCAATATCACGAATATTACGCATAACATCCACACCGGCGACAAAACGGTTAGCAATCTCACCAATACCGAATTCACCCACGATATTTAATGTGCCACTATGCACGCGTTGATCGCCTTGTTGTTGCTCTATGGCTCGGCGTACATGGCGTGCTTTTAATTCTGGAGAGGTGATCACGCCCTTTTTATTTTTAACCGCAGGGATCGGTGTGTCTGCAACATTAATATTCGAAATACGCGCTTGATTATAGAAATATTCATAACGGGCATAGTTATAACCAGCGTTTAACTTCCAGTTATCGTTAAGTTTATGCTCAACTTTAAAATCAATGTTATCGGTTTTTGCCGTGGTTTCATTATTCGGTTCGTCTAAACGGCGGGAGACCGGAATATTCGGCAGAGAATTTGTCGCCGTTAATAAATTCGTCCCACGATCAAACGGCTCAAGAATATCTTTATGCTCATACGCCACGAAGACTTTGGTGGTGTCATTTTCCCAAGAAAGAGAAGGCGCATAAGTGGTGTTTTTAATTTTGCCGAAGTTACGCCAATAGTTCTTTTCTTGTTTGTCATAAATAAAACGATAAGCAAAGCCATTGCCTAAGCCGCCGGTGAAATCCACTTGTGTTCCCCACAAACGATGATTTCCCAATGTGCCGCCCACTACATATTTCGGTGTTTGTTGCGGTTTTTTGGTAATGATATTGACGACACCGCCCGGATCTTGAATGCCATAAAGCACAGAGGCTGGGCCTTTTAAGACTTCGACTGTTTCCGTGGTGGCACTAAAGTTCTTGGCAGGGCCGGCTTGCAAGCCGTTACGCATAATCGAATTATCACGATTGCCGCCAAAACCGCGTTTTTGAATGGAATCGAACATGCCGCCTAAGGTATTAGCTTGACTAACGCCACTCACATTGTAAAGCGCATCAATTAAGGATTCGGGTTTACGATCTTTTAATAATTGGGTGGAAAGAATATTGACCGTGTTCGGTGTATCCAGCACAGGCACCTCGGCTTTTGAGACCACAGAGGTCCCGGTGGTTTGATAACCGTTTTGCTTAATGCCGGTATCTTCAACAGTGATTTGTTCAAGATTTTCCGTTTTTTCTTCCGCATAAACAGACATGGATACCGCCGTTAAAAGTGCGGTGGAAATCAGGCTTAATTTAAATTTCATAACATTACCTTTTCGAGTCAAAAAACGGCGACAGTATAGCTGAAAAGGTTCAGCTGAAAAAGAGAATTATTCTCTTTTAAACACTAAAAAAACATCTCAAAAAACAACCGCACTTTAGATGAAAAAAGCCTGCTACAACGGTAACAGGCTTCTCTTTATTTCAATTTTTCTAAACGTGCTAACAAGACTTCATCCGGCAAACGCTGAATTTTTCGGAGACGATAAATTAATAAAATGGCCGCTAAGGTTAAACTCACAATAAAGGCAATCCAGAACCCTTTCGCCGCAATACCACCGGTAATAATCAAATCGGTACGCGCCAATGTGTAACCGAGTGGCATACCGACAACCCAATAGCAAAATAATGTGATGTATAAAATGGCTTTGGTGTCTTTATAACCACGCAACACGCCACCGATAATCACTTGTACCGTGTCAGAAAATTGGTATAGCGAGGCAATTAATAATAAGGTGCCTGCCATGGCAATCACTTCAACGTCTTTCACAAAAATAGCGGCGATATGTTCTCGTAAAATTACCGTTAAAAATGCAGTGATTATCGCAACCGATAATCCGACCGCCAAGGCAGAATACGACACCAATTTTGCCCCATGTGGAGATTTTTCACCTAAACGCTGTCCCACTAAGATGGTGGTTGCCATGCCAATCGACATAGGCAACATGAAGACAAACGAACTGGTGTTTAAGGCAATTTGGTGGCTCGCCACAACATCGGCGCCAAGCGGCGATAAAAATAATGAAGTTAATGCAAACAACGCCACTTCACAACACAGCGCCATGGCGATAGGAAACCCAAGTTTCAGCAACTTGCTCAATGTACGCACATTCGGACGTTCGATAATCTTGTCGAAGACCTTTAAATCACGTTGATTTCTCGCGCGCATACAATAAGTCAACATGAGAAGACACATCATCCAGTTCACGATTGCCGTCGCAATACCACAGCCCACCGCCCCAAATGCCGGAATACCGAGTTTGCCGTAAATGAAAATATAGTTAAGGGGAATGTTGAGCATTAAACCGAGGAAAGCAATCACCATGGCAGGCTTGGTTTTGGCAATACCGTCATTTAAACAACGAAAATTAATCATTAATAAATAACCCGGCAAGCCCCAAATCATGGCGTGTAAATAGCCGCTTGTGATCTCCGCCAAACGAGGTTCCATATCCATGTTTTGTAAGACAACATCGCTGTGATAAATCAATAAACCGAGCGGAATACAGCTAAAGAACACAATCCAGATGCCTTGGCGTACCTGATGAGCAATCCGTTTACGCTGACCGGAGCCATTCAAATAGGAAATGGTCGGAGGCAAGGCGAGTAACAACCCGTGTCCGAATAACACCAACGGCAACCAAATGGATGCGCCGACGGAAATAGCCGCCATGTCAGCCGCACTCACGCGCCCTGCCATAATGGTATCCACCATCCCCATGGAATTTTGCGCAATTTGCGCAAGCAAAATCGGAATGGCGATAGCAATTAATTTTTTGGCTTCAATATGATATTCTTTGACGAAGTTTACATTCATAAATAAATAGATGTCGAGAGGTCATTATGTTTACAGGCATTGTGCAAGGTACGGCACAAATTAAGGCTATTACAGAAGGGACTAATTTTAGAACACACGTGGTGGAAATGCCACAAGAAATGCTGAAAGGATTACAAATCGGTGCGTCTGTTGCGCACAACGGCGTGTGTTTAACTGTCACGGAAATCAAAGGCAATTTGGTGAGTTTCGACTTAATGCAAGAAACCTTGAAAATCACTAATTTGGGCGAGTTAAAGATCGGCGATTTTGTGAATATCGAGCGCGCCATGCAAATGGGCACAGAAATCGGTGGACATATTTTATCCGGCCATGTGTATTGCACGGCGGACATCGTTGAACGAATCCCTTCCGAAAACAACCTACAAATTTGGTTCCAACTGCCAAATAAAGCCATGATGAAATATGTGTTAACCAAAGGCTTTATTGCCGTGGATGGCATTAGTTTAACCATCGGTGAAGTCCGTGAACAAAGCTTCTGCGTGAATCTCATTCCGGAAACAATTCATCGTACATTGATCGGCAAGAAAGACATCGGTAACAAAGTCAATATTGAAATCGATCCGCAAACGCAAGCTATTGTGGATACGGTTGAACGTTATTTGACACAGAAAGAAGCCTAAAAGTGCGGTGTTTTTTAGCGGCGTTTTTTCATCAGAATTTATTAGCTAAAACGCCCGTTTTGCTTTAGAATCAGCCATCAATTTTTTCAACGAGATTATTATGTCAATTACATTATCAACCAAACAAAAACAATATTTAAAAGGCCTTGCCCACCATTTAAGTCCGGTGGTCATGCTCGGTGGCAATGGTTTAACGGAAGGCGTGTTGGCGGAAATTGATTTGTCACTCAATCATCACGAATTGATTAAAGTGAAAATCAACGGTTCCGATCGTGAAACCAAACAATTAATTATTGATGCTATCGTGCGTGAAACCGGTGCTGCGGAAGTACAAACTATCGGTCATGTATTAGTGTTGTATCGCCCAAGTGAAGAAAATAAAATCCAACTTCCGCGTAAATAACCTAAAAAGTAAACATGAAAAAAGGCAGTTTAAAACTGCCTTTTTATTATCCGTTTTAGTGAGTTTAAACATACTCTACTTCAATAATTTCAAATTCAACCGCACCGCCCGGTGTGGTGATATTGACGACATCGTCCACTTCTTTACCCACCAAACCACGAGCAATCGGCGAATTCACAGAAATCAACCCGTTTTTAATGTCGGCTTCATCATCGCCCACAATACGATAAGTCACTTCTTCATCTGTATTGGTATTAAATAGCACCACCGTTGCACCAAAGATCACTTTGCCGTTATTGGGAATTTTTGTGACATCAATTATTTGGCTGTTACCGAGTTTACCTTCGATTTCTTGAATGCGTCCTTCGCAGAAACCTTGTTGTTCACGCGCTGCATGATATTCCGCATTCTCTTTTAAGTCGCCATGTTCACGTGCTTCTGCAATGGCTTTGATAATTTCCGGACGACGTTCATTCTTCAAATAATCCAGTTCTTCACGCAATAATTGCGCGCCACGAACGGTCATTGGAATTTGTTGCATTCTTCTTTTCCCTAAATTTAAACAAAAGAAAAACCGTGGAATCCCAGGGATTCCACAGCATAAATTAATCCGTTATAGAGGGAGAAAAGCATTTACTCCCGCGTATTCGCGTACTATTATTGTTCGCCTGAAAAAAAATAGCAACCTCAAGTCTAAATTATGTGTCAGTTTTACTCATTTCGTATGTTCAAAAAAATCTGTTTTTTCCTTGGCTTAACAGCAACCACTTCGACTTTTGCCAATGTTGATGTAAACAATTACCTCGACAAACTACCTGAGGGTGCAAATTTGGCTTTTATCGCCAAAAACATTAATCAAAATAAGATTGTTGCCGACTATCAAGGGCAAACCTTCATGTTACCCGCCAGTACACAAAAAGTGTTCACCGCGTTGGCGGCAAAATTAGCGCTCGGCGATTCATTTCAATTTCAGACCGCTCTTTTAACCAACGGAAAAGTACAAAATGGTCAACTCGACGGCGATTTAATCGTACGTTTCACAGGAGACCCTGATCTCACCAGCGGACAATTATTCAACTTATTCGCAGAATTAAAGAAACAAAACATCAATAAAATCACCGGCAATTTGATCTTGGATACCTCTGTGTTTACCGGTCATGATCGCGGTTTAGGTTGGATTTGGAACGACCTGACCATGTGTTTTAATTCTCCACCTGCGGCGGTAAACATTGATAATAACTGCTTCTATGTGGATATTGATGCGAACCTGCCGGAAGGACAACAAGTTAAATTTAACGTGCCGTCACAGTACCCGATTCAAGTGTTTGGACAGGTTTATGTGGCTGGTAAAGAGGAAGCCGGCTATTGCCAATTAGATGCGGTGGTACACGACAATAACCGCTATCAAGTGAAAGGTTGTTTAGCGCGCCAAGCCAAGCCTTTTGGATTGAGTTTTGCCGTACAAGATCCTGATGCTTACGCTGCGGCGATTATTCAACGTCAGCTAAAACGCCTGAACATTGAATTTAACGGTCAAGTGCAACAACCCTATCGTCAGCAACAAGGACAGGTTTTAGCACAACATCTTTCGAAACCGTTGCCAGAACTCATCAAGAAAATGATGAAAAAATCCGATAACCAAATTGCCGATGCCTTGTTCCGTACCATTGCTTATTATAAATATAAACGCCCTGCATCGTTCCAATTGGGTACATTAGCGATGAAAAGCGTGTTATCGCAGGTAGGCATTAAATTTGGTAACAGCATTATTGCTGACGGTTCCGGGCTTTCCCGCCATAATTTGGTCGCACCACAAACCATGTTACAGGTATTGGATTACATCGCTAAAAATGAAGACAAATTACATTTGCTGGACACCTTCCCGATTGCCGGTGTTGATGGCACATTGAGCGGACGCGGCTCCTTAATCAATCCGCCGTTAATAAAAAATGTGATAGCTAAAACCGGGGCATTAAAAGGCGTGTACAATTTGGCAGGCTACCTCACCAACGCACGTGGTGAAAAAGTGGCATTCGTACAATTCATCAATGGATATTCTACCGGCGATTTAGAAAGCAAAACCAAACGTGCCCCGCTGGTACAATTTGAAAGCGGCGTGTATAACGCATTGTATCAGGATTGATTTAATACAGCAGAAATGAAAGTGCGGTGGATTTTTCAAACGTTTTAAAACGCCTCTAAAATCCACCGCACTTTTAATTTAATTGAGCGACCGACGAATCCGTCGCAAGATTATTTATTAATCAAACTCAAAAATTCTTTGCGTGTTTCACGATCTTCTAAGAATACTCCACCAAAGGCGGATGTCACCGTATAACTGTTGGTGTCTTTAATGCCGCGACATTTCACACAGAAATGGGTGGCCTTCACATACACTGCCACATCTTCCGTTTCCAAAATCGTTTGAAAAGCCAATAAAATTTGCTCTGTTAAACGTTCCTGCACTTGCGGACGTTGGGCGAAAAATGCCACTACGCGATTAATTTTCGATAACCCGATCACCCAGTTTTTAGGGTAATAAGCCACGGAAACCATGCCATCGATCGTGACAAAATGGTGCTCGCAGGTGCTGGTTAAGGTAACATCATTGACTAACACCATTTCGCTCACCTTCATACGATTGGCGATATTGGTGATTTTCGGGAAGTTGGCATAATCCAAGCCACTGAAGATTTCATCCACAAACATTTTTGCAAGACGTGACGGGGTTTCTTCAATGCTATCATCATTTAAATCCAAACCGATTAAACGCAAAACTTCCTGCATGTGTTGTTCGATTTTTGTGCGGCGATCATCTTTTGTTTCATTCAACACCGCCATCGGTGTTTCAATTCCTTTCTGAACCAGCGCCGTGCGGACTTTCTCTGCTTCAGGTGAAATATCGTTCATTTACTGCTCCCAATAAAAATAATGCCGCATTTTAACAAAATCACCGGCAATAATAAAATGAAGATAATGACTATCCTCCATGAAAAGTTTTATTTAAAACCTATTTCAACCTGTTCTCTTACAAGTATTTTTTGAAACATCCTAAAGCCCGAGTATAATGGGCGGACTTTTTTATTCTTACAAGGATTCCGTATGTTGCCACTGTCTCAAGCACTTGAACAAATGTTAAATCAACTTCCTTCTCCGACTGGCACGGAAACGTTGCCGATACATCAAGCCAGTCAACGAATTTGTGCTGAAAATGTCGTTTCTCCGATTAATGTGCCTTCGTTCGATAACTCTGCGATGGACGGCTATGCAGTACGGTTGGCAGATTTACAACAATCCATGACACTCTCTGTTGCCGGGAAAGCCTTTGCCGGTGCGCCTTTTGAGGGAGAATGGACAGCACAAAGTGCAGTCAGAATTATGACTGGTGCGATGATTCCGCAAGGTGCTGATGCGGTGGTGATGCAAGAAGATGTCCAAGTGAACGATGATGGCTCAGTAACGTTCACCAGTCTGCCTAAATTGGGTCAAAACATTCGCCGTATTGGGGAAGATGTGAAAGAAGGCAATGTGGTATTACAACAAGGTACATTGTTAAACGCGGTATCCTTACCCCTCCTTGCCTCTCTAGGCATTGAAAAAGTGGCTGTGTTTCCACGTTTAAAAGTGGCCGTGCTTTCTACCGGCGATGAGCTGGTTCCGGTCGGTCAACCGTTACAAGCCGGTCAAATTTATGATACGAACCGTTTCACCGTAAAACTGTTGTTAGAAAAACTCAATTGCGACGTATTGGATTTCGGCATTTTACCGGACAACGAAGCACAATTTGAAAAAGCCTTTTTAGACGCGCAACAACAAGCGGATTTGGTGATCACCAGTGGCGGTGTGTCTGTGGGGGAAGCGGATTTCACCAAACATATTTTAGAAAAAGTCGGCAAAATCAACTTCTGGAAAATCGCCATTAAACCGGGCAAACCTTTTGCTTTTGGTAAATTAGAAAAAGCCTGGTTCTGTGGTTTGCCGGGCAATCCGGTGTCAGCTTTGGTCACTTTCTATCAATTAGTACAACCGGCAATTGCCAAACTAAGCGGTTACAGTCAATGGAGAGCCCCAATGCGTTTACCGGCCATTGCGGCGAGCAATCTGAAAAAAGCCCCGGGACGCTTGGATTTCCAACGGGGTTTCTATCAACTCAACGCACAAGGGCAAATTGAAGTGCAACCGGTGGGCTTCCAAGGCTCGCATTTGTTTAGTTCCTTTGTGAAAAGCAACTGCTTTATCGTGCTGGAACAAGAGCGTGGCAACATTGCCGCGGGCGAAACCGTCACCATCGAGCCTTTCAACGATTTATTACGCTAATATATTGAGTTTGTTATGGAATTAACTCATCAAGAAGAATTGCGTTACAACCGTCAAATCGTGTTGAAGGACATTGATTTTGACGGGCAGGAAACGCTAAAGAATACAAAAATGTTGATTGTTGGTCTCGGCGGATTAGGTTGTGCTGCCGGCCAATATTTAGCCGTTGCCGGTGTGGGTCATTTGACCTTACTGGATTTCGACACCGTGGATTTATCTAACTTACAACGCCAAGTGTTGCATGATGACAGTCGCCTTGGTATGCCAAAAGTGGAATCAGCGAAACTTTCCTTGCAACGTCTGAACCCGCACATTCAGGTGGACACTATCCATCAATTATTGGATGAACAGCAACTTCACGACTTAGTTAGCAAATTTGATATGGTATTGGATTGCACCGACAACATCACGACACGCAATCAATTAGATTTAGCTTGTGCCGCACATAAAATTCCACTCATTTCCGGTGCGGCAATTCGTATGGAAGGACAGGTTTCTGTTTTCACTTATGAAGACAACACACCAACCTATCATACGCTCAGCCGCTTATTCGGCGACAACGTGTTAAGCTGTGTAGAAGCCGGTGTGTTGGCACCGATTGTCGGCTTAGTTGGTTCTATTCAAGCCTTGGAAGCCATCAAAGTGCGGTTAAAAATCGGCACGAATTTATGCGGCAGATTGTTGTTGATTGATGGAATGACCATGTCGGTAAGAGAAGTCAAATTGCTAAATAGCAGTATATAAAACAATGGCGGCACGCAACGGAAAATGCGTGCCGCCATGAAATTGTTTAAATATTCAATTACGCTTTTCTAAAAAATACCTTCAAAATCCACCGCACTTTATCCCCTCTATTTCAACAATAAGCCATCAGACAATAAAAATGCGTTACGTTATTTTAAAAGATGGCTTCTAAACGTAAAAATGCACCGATATGATGGCGGCGATCCTGGTTTTTATCATTGTAGTAATTCAGTTCAGGCTGAATAAAAAACCACTGACGCAAAATCGGCTGACGCCAAGTAATAAATGGGCCGTATTGGTTAATATGAAATTGTTTATTATCGATATCACCACCAATAAAAATGCCATAATTCAGCCGTTTATAGTTATTGAAATCGTGTTGACGATAAAAACTGTTTCCCCAAGAATTTTTTTCATCTACATCATGTTCGGACTGCAAATACAGCTGATTAGCGATAAAGGTGTTATCTGAAGTCCGATACTTGTTTTCAAAGTTCGTCCGCAAATAATGTTTACTATTGGTTCCGTAGCGGTAAATTTGCTCCAACCGTGTAGAGAAACGATCAGTAATAAGCCATTCTTTTCCCGCTTTAAAGCGCAAATAAATATCGCTACCGGAACGAATACCCAGATCGAGATCGGTATCGATACCTAATTTTTTAATGGAGTCGGACCAGCGTAAACCGACCGAGGCATTATCTTCCCGTGTTTGACGCCGATCATAATGTTTATTTTTATTCAATGGCTGGTTATAGACCTTACCGATGTGTTTTTTGTCTCGTGATTCATTATCTAAATCTTCATCCCCGAAAACCAAGCTCAGCTGTTTTTTCAAGGTCGGTAGGCGAATCTTCCCACGGACGCGTGGTTTCATAGAAAAGTGATCATAATGATTCCATTGGCTATCCAACATGATACGCAATCCGGCAGTCGCTGACTGATTGGGATCTGGCTCTCCCATCCATTCATCCATCGCATGCGCCCAACTATGCAGTTTGGTGCGTATTTCTTGATGTTGTTCATCTACCCATGTTTTTTCCTGTTCTTCAGCTAAAACACCGAAGGACGGTAACAAACCGATAAAAACCGATGCCGCTAACAAAGAGGATTTTTTCATATGTAGCTCCTTTACTTATATCGATGCCGTATTCACCCTATCTTATGCGATTTACGACAAACCTGTCACAAAAAAAATTCATAAGTAAATGAGGTTTCTATTAAATTTCTTGTTTGCAGTCTTCTCTATAAAACAAACGGCGCCTAATGCGCCGTTTGTTTTCATTATGAAAATCTATCCTATCTCTCGTTATGTATCTCAAGATTAGAAGAATCCTTTTCGCGTTTTTTCTTCGCAGCATCGTTACGTTGTTCAGCGATGTTATCCAGATAGGCTTCGGTAATATCACCGGTAACATAACAGCCGGTGAACACGGAACAATCAAATGCTTTAATGGATGGGTTTTCTTGTTGCACAGAGCCGGTTAAGTCCGCTAAGTCTTGGAATACTAATTTATCCACGCCGATAAGTTTGGCGATTTCGTCAGTATTACGCTCATAGGCGATTAATTCGCTGCGCGTTGGCATATCGATGCCATACACGTTCGGATAACGAATTTCCGGTGCAGCGGAGGCAAAATACACTTTTTTCGCACCGGCAGCTCGAGCCATCTCCACGATTTGTTCGGAAGTAGTTCCCCGCACGATAGAGTCATCCACCAATAACACATTTTTACCTTTAAACTCAGAGGCAATGGTATTCAATTTACGACGAACAGAACTCACGCGTTGCGCTTGCCCTGGCATAATGAATGTGCGGCCGACATAACGATTTTTTACAAATCCTTGACGGTAAGGTTTGTTCAACACATTAGCAATACGCAAGGCAATATCATTAGAGGTTTCCGGCACCGGAATCACAACATCAATATCCGTGTCTTGCCATTCACGGGCGATTTTTTCCCCTAAACGTTGTCCCATGTGCACACGGGCTGCGTAAACAGAAACTCCGTCAATGCAGGAATCCGGGCGGGCAAAATAGACATATTCAAAAATACACGGCGTTAACACGGGATTGTCAGCACATTGTTCCGCATATAGTTCACCATCAAAGGTAATAAAAATCGCTTCTCCCGGTGCCACATCACGCATGAATTCAAAACCAACCACATCTAATGCCACGCTTTCAGAAGCCACCATGTATTCAGTTTTGCCGTTTTCTTCACGTTTACCTAACACCAGAGGACGAATACCATGAGGATCGCGAAACGCCACCATGCCGTGATCGATGATCATCGCAATACACGCATAAGCACCTCGAATATCTTTATGCGTTTGCTTAACCGCATTAAAAATATCTTGCGGTGTTAAAGCGTATTTTTGTGGTTGATCGAGGTGATAAGCAAGAATGTTCAATAAAAGTTCGGAGTCGGAATTGGTGTTCACATGACGGCGGGCAAGATTAAAGAGTTTTTCTTTCAATTCGGCAGAGTTTGTTAAATTGCCGTTATGCACCAAGGTTAAACCATAAGGCGAGTTCACATAAAACGGCTGCGCTTCCGAGACGCTGGAACTCCCCGCCGTCGGATAACGCACATGGCCGATACCGGTATTGCCCGCTAAACGCAACATATGTTCCTGTTGAAACACATCACTCACCAAACCGTTCGCTTTACGCAAACGAAAGCGATTTTCGTCATCAATGGTGACGATGCCCGCTGCATCCTGTCCGCGATGCTGTAAAACGGTTAAGGCATCATAAATTGCTTGATTTACCGGGGTTTGACTGATAATACCGACAATACCGCACATGCTTGTTGTTCCTCTACTGATTCTGAGTTGAAGTTGGGATTGGATTTGAAGTAGGTGTAGTCACCTGCTCCAAATTCAAGGTTGAATTTAAAAAACTGGAATTTGCTTGTATCTGTTGGAAGAACCAATCCACCACAAAACGAAAGTGCGGTATTAATTTTGACTCTTTCCACCAATCACTTTGATTTGACGCGGTGAACGTATCCAAGAAAAATAAAATTGCCGCCACAATGAGCACGCCACGTAATAGCCCGAAGCAAGCACCAAGTACTCGATCCGTCCCGCTTAAGCCGGTGCGGTCCACCAGCTGACCTAACACATAATTCACGATAGCGCCAACAATCAATGAGGCAATAAATAAGATAGCAATGGCAACACCATTGCGGATATACAGGGATTCAATGGAGGTTAACAAACCCGCCAAATACACATAAAAATTGCTTGCAATAAAAAATGCCACAATCCAACTGGCTAGTGACATGACTTCGCGGACGAAACCGCGTAATAAGCTGACAATAACGGAAAAAACAATAATGCCGATAATAATGTAATCAATCATCAAATCATCTCTAAAGTGTTGAAAAAGACACTTCTATTTACAACGGGCGCTATTCTAGCAAAAAACGAAAACGTTTGCGCAAAAATTTACGCACTAAAAAACGCCCTTTTGCACAAAGAAGCAAAGGGGCGTCACTATACCATTGTTATGTTTGGGAATATAGAAAAAATCGGTGGGTTAAAGCTCCTGCCAAAAATCACGGGGTAATTTTTTATGAGCAAGATTCAGTAGCTTTGCTAAATCCAAATAAGTGAGCTTATCGGGGAAAGAAGGTAAGGTATCCTGCGTCTCTCTCAATTTTTCAAAAACGCGTTGAAAACCGACCGCACTTTGAGGTGATAATGGCGTTTGTGCACGTTTGCCCAACCAATAAAAGCCTTGTAAAGGCAAGCATAACGCAAATAAAGCACTTAACACCGCAACAGCAAGCGCCATATTGTCGCCATGCGCATAAATTTGCTGCCACACCACAAATAATACCGCGAGAAACGGCATCATTTTCTGAGCAAATAAGGTTGCTTTAATAATGCGATTTTCGGGAAAAATAGCGCCTAACTTTAGTTCTAAAGGCCAACTATTTAAATATTGTTGCCCTACTTTTAATGTGCGATAAAAACCCATCCCATGCTTATCCTTAGTTTTAATCCGAATGAAGGTTGCTCAACATAACATAAACCGAGCTATTTTTTAATTTTCTATATAACCACCTCTTCTTTGGTAGTCTCTTTTTTCGCGGAAAATGAATCACTTACCAAATGTAAAAAATTTGCTAAATTTTTTGATGCAAGTCGCATTTTTTGTCGTTGAGAATTTATTTTAAAGAGTGAAAGGTGTATCCTATGGCAGTTTAATTTTCTATTATTCGTTCAATATTTGAACGAATTTTGTTTAACTCAAACCAGTATAGGTCGCTTATGTCTGAAAAATTAGTCCTAATCCTCAATTGTGGTAGCTCTTCATTAAAATTTTCTATTTTGAATCCTGCCACCGGCGAAGAAAAATTGTCCGGCTTAGCCGAAGCGTTTTACTTACCTGAAGCCCGTATTAAATGGAAATTACACGGCGAAAAAGGACAGGCTGATTTAGGTGCCGGCGCCGCTCACGCCGAAGCGTTAAATTTTGTTGTTAATAACATTTTCTCGCTTGATCCTGAATTACAAAAAGGCGTTGTTGCTATCGGTCACCGTATCGTACACGGCGGCGAAAAATTCACATCCTCTGTTATCGTTACTGATGAAGTGGTTAAAGGCATTGAAGATGCAATTCAATTTGCACCATTGCACAACCCTGCACACTTAATCGGTATCAAAGAAGCATTCAAACTCTTCCCGCATTTGAAAGAGAAAAACGTGGTGGTATTTGATACTGCGTTCCATCAAACCATGCCGGAAGAGGCGTACTTATACGCATTACCTTACTCTTTATATCGCGATCACGGTGTTCGTCGCTACGGCGCACACGGTACAAGCCACTATTATGTCAGCCGTGAAGCAGCAAAACGTTTAGGCGTCGCAGAAGACAAAGTAAACGTGATCACTTGCCATTTAGGTAACGGTGGTTCCGTATCCGCAATTCGTCATGGCGAATGTATCGATACCTCTATGGGTTTAACCCCGTTAGAAGGTTTAGTCATGGGCACCCGTTGTGGTGACATCGACCCGGCTATCGTTTTCTACATGCACGACACCCTCGGCATGTCCGTTGAAGAAATCAACACCACCTTAACGAAAAAATCCGGTTTGCTTGGTTTAACCGAAGTCACTAGCGACTGCCGTTATGCCGAAGACAACTACGATAAAGAAATCCCAGCAAAACGCGCATTAGACGTTTATTGCTACCGTTTAGCGAAATACATCGGTTCTTACATGGCCGTTATCGGCGAGCGTTTGGATGCCATCGTCTTTACCGGTGGTATTGGTGAAAACTCTGCGCACGTACGCGAACTCACCTTAGCGCACTTAAAATTATTCGGTTATAAATTGGATAATGAGAAAAACATGGCTGCCCGTTTTGGTAACGAAGGCGTGATTACCGCTGATAACACACCAATCGCCATGGTAATTCCAACCAATGAAGAATTAGTGATCGCACAAGACACCGCTCGTCTTTGCATCTAAAACGTAATCTATAAACTGCCGATTTATTCGGCAGTTTCTTTTTAATCCTCTATTCCAATCGAAGGTAAATTATGTCTCGTACTATTATTTTAATTCCGATTAGTACCGGCGTGGGTTTAACCAGCGTAAGTCTTGGTTTAATCAACGCACTTGAACAAAAAGGTGCCAAAGTCGGTTTCATGAAACCTATTTCTCAACCAAATACCGGTGAAGATATTATCGACCGCACAACCTCTATCGTACGCACCAGCACCGCTTTAGAAACGGCTGAGCCGTTTATGCTAAGCGTGGCAGAATCGCTGATCGGTCAAAATCAATCTGATGTTTTATTAGAAAAAATCGTTGAAAATCATCAACGTCTTGCTAAAAACAATGAAATTGTCATTGTGGAAGGCTTGATTCCAACCCGCAAACATTCTTTCGCCAATAGTATTAACTACGAAATCGCCCAAGCACTTGATGCAGAAATCGTATTAGTTGCGGCACCGGCCACAGAAACTCCGGCACAATTAAAAGAACGTGTAGAAGCAGCAGCCTCTCTATTCGGTGGTCAAGGCAATAAAAATCTTCTTGGCGTAATCGTGAACAAATTCAATGCGCCAGTAGATGAATCCGGCAGAACCCGCCCAGATTTAAGCGAAATTTTCGATTCTTTCCAACACAGCCACAACAGCGAATCCGAGTTGGTAAAATTATTCGCACAAAGCCAGCTCAACTTATTGGCATGTATCCCATGGTCTGCTGATCTTATTGCAACCCGTGCGATTGATTTAATTAAACATTTAGGCGCATCCATTCTTAATGAAGGCGATGTAAATCGTCGTATTCGCGGTATCACTTTCTGTGCAAGAAGCTTGCCAAATATGGTGGAACACTTCCGTGCCGGAAGCTTACTCGTGGTTTCTGCTGACCGCCCGGATGTGATCGTGGCCGCGGCACTTGCGGTGTCCAACGGTATTGAAATCGGTGGTTTATTATTAACCGGCGGTTACAAATTAGATCCACAAATCAACAAACTTTGTCAGCATGTTTTTGAAAACAAAAAATTGCCGGTTTTCCGTATTGAAGGTAACACCTGGCAAACGGCTTTAAGCCTACAAAACTTTAATCTTGAAGTACCGGTTGACGATAAAGAGCGCATTGAAAACATCAAACGCTACACCAGCGAAAAATTAGATGCCGCCTTCGTTAACGGATTAGTTGAAGCTTCAAGCCGTTTACGTCGTCTATCTCCACCAGCATTCCGCTTCCAATTAACGGAATTAGCCCGTGCGGCGAATAAACGTATCGTCTTACCGGAAGGGGATGAACCACGTACAATCAAAGCGGCAATCTTATGTGCCGAACGCGGTATCGCAGAATGTATCTTGTTAGCCAACCCTGAAGAAGTAAAACGCGTTGCTGAATCTCAAGGTGTAAAATTAGTCAAAGGCATCACTGTTGTTGACCCGGCAAGCGTACGTGAGAACTATGTCGCGCGTTTAGTGGAATTACGTAAAGCCAAAGGCATGACAGAAACCATGGCGCGTGAACAATTGGAAGACAATGTTGTACTTGGTACCATGATGTTAGAAGCCAACGAAGTGGACGGCTTGGTATCCGGCGCAGTTCACACCACAGCGAACACTATTCGCCCACCGATGCAAATTATCAAAACCGCACCGGGTAGCTCCATTATCTCTTCCATCTTCTTCATGTTATTACCGGATCAAGTGTTGGTTTACGGTGACTGCGCAGTGAACCCGGATCCGACCGCAGAACAACTTGCGGAAATTGCGATTCAATCTGCCGAATCGGCGAAATCCTTCGGTATCGAACCGAAAGTGGCGATGATCTCCTACTCTACCGGCTCTTCCGGTAGCGGTGCAGACGTTGAAAAAGTGAAAGAAGCGACTCGTATTGCGAAAGAAAAACGCCCTGATTTACTCATCGACGGTCCATTACAATACGATGCAGCGGTTATGGAAGATGTGGCTCGCTCTAAAGCGCCAAATTCTCCGGTTGCCGGTCAAGCTACCGTATTCGTCTTCCCGGATTTGAATACCGGTAACACCACTTATAAAGCAGTTCAACGTTCTGCCGACCTTGTTTCTATCGGCCCGATGCTTCAAGGTATGCGCAAACCGGTGAACGACTTATCCCGTGGTGCGTTGGTCGATGACATCGTGTACACCATTGCATTAACAGCAATTCAAGCAACACAATAAAACGCTTGAAAAACACACCGCACTTTCGTGCAAAAGAAAAAGGCTTTCATGATGAAAGCCTTTTTTATTTACCGAAATAATTGAATTAACTCATCCGTTCTTTTGGCGCCAATCGCCTTTTATTTAAAGGGAAAAGTGCGGTCAGTTTTTGAGGTGAATTTCATTTTTGTGCTTCATAATCATCATTTGATGATCGGCAAATTTCTGCACAAGCGTTTGAATTGATTGCCCATTTGGCAACGAAAGATGAGGCGCAATTTCTGCCAACGGAATAATCACAAATTCACGTTGGTGCATATCGTAATGCGGCACTGTCAGGCGTTCCGACTGAATAATCTGATTAGAATACAGCAAAATATCCAAATCCAATGTCCGTTCTCCCCAGCGACGCAGACGCACACGACCTTGTTCATGTTCAATGCGTTGCAATTCATCCAACAATGCAAGAGGCGCAAGTGCGGTTTCCAAACAAGCCACAGCATTCACATAATCCGGCTGATCTTGTGGCCCAAGAGGCTTGCTTTGATAAAAAGAACTCACCGCCACTAATTTTGAGTCAGACAATTCATTCATCGCCTGCAATGCAGAAATCAGTTGCGTCTGAGGATCGGCGAGGTTACTTCCTAAGGCAATGTACACCTTATCCATAGCTGGCCTTTTTCGCAGGATGATGTCGTTTACGACGATGATATTTGCGTTTTTTCGGTTGACTCGGCAGATCTTTCACCAAATCTTGTCGTTGGCTTTCGTTGCTAAATTGATATTCATGCCACCATGCCGCCAATTCAACGGCTTCACCGCCCTCAATTTCCGCACGCATCACCAATAAATCAAAGCCCGCACGGAATTTTGATTGTTCGATAGCTCGCTGCACAGATTTCGGCGTGCGTTTTAAGAACTGCAACTGTAACGACCAAATATCGCGAATCACCGTGGTATGACGACGTGGCACCGCTAATGCATTACATAACACATCCAACAAATCGTTAGAGGCCAAAGCATAGGCATCATTGTTATTTAAGCCACCTTCATTTTTCAGAATTTCGACTCTTTCACGTAACGGATACCAGAAGAATGCGGCAAATAAGAACGCCGGATTAATCGGTAATTTATCTACCATGCGTTCATCGGTGGAAGTCAACGCACGCAAAATCATTTTTTCTGCCATGCTGTCTTCACGCTCAGTGAAATACGTTGGCAACAACGGGAAAAGCTGTTCAAACAAGCCATATTGACGCAATAAATGGTATGTTTTTACGCCATGCCCGCTTTGTAATAACTTCAAGCTTTCTTCAAATAAACGTGCCGGTGGAATATTTTTGAGTAAATGCGCAAGGGATTTAATTGGCGCTTCACTCGGTTTATCCAAGAACATCTCTAATTTCGCCATAAAGCGAATGGAGCGCAACATGCGTACCGGATCTTCCTGATAACGAGTAACGGGATCGCCGATTAAACGTAATTTACCGTTTTTTAAATCTTCAATACCGTTAAAATAATCTTTCAACGTGTTATCTTGTGGATTGTAATACAGCGCATTGACACTGAAATCACGGCGTTCCGCATCTTGTTCCAAGGTGCCGTACACGTTATCGCGCAACAGCATGCCCTCTTCACTTTGCTTAGCAAGCTTTTCATTATGATGCTCCGCATGGCCGGCGCGAAACGTCGCCACTTCAATAATTTCACGACCAAACATCACGTGCGCCAAACGGAAACGTCGCCCAACCAAACGGCATTGACGTTGAAAAACCGCTTGAATTTGTTCCGGACGGGCATTGGTCGCCACATCAAAATCTTTTGGTTTTTTACCGAGCAATAAGTCACGCAAACAACCGCCGACCACATAGGCTTCATACCCTTGACGTTGCAATTTTTCCACCACAGTCAATGCATTACGATTAAACATACGCGGTGTAATACCATGCATGGATGCCTTAATGCTATGTCTGAAATCTTTTTTAGGTGTGTTTCTTTTATTGTGGGATGAACCCTGAGCCTTGTTTTTTACAGGTTCAGTCACTGTGATAGAGGGTCTTTTAGGTGAGGCTTTAATGTCATTTTGAGCAGCAGGATGTTTTTTGATTTTCTTGCTCAAAAGATTTTTAATATAGGTAAAGATAAGACATCTCCGTTTATCAGAAAAATAATGTGAAAGTGCGGTCGAAAAATAAGGTGTTTTTTGACCGCACTTTTATCTGTTTTGAGTCGAATTAACCGACCATTTGTTTTTCGCGAATTTCCGCTAATGTTTTGCAGTCGATACACAAATCTGCTGTCGGACGCGCTTCTAAACGTTTAATCCCGATTTCTACGCCACAAGAATCACAATAGCCGAAATCGTCTGTATCCAATTTTTTCAATGTATTTTCGATTTTCTTCATTAATTTACGTTCACGATCGCGAGCACGTAATTCCAAGCTAAACTCTTCTTCTTGTGTTGCGCGGTCAGCCGGATCCGGGAAGTTAGCCGCTTCATCTTGCATATGAGCAACGGTCCGAGAAGCTTCATCTCTAATTTGATCATGCCAGGCTTGAAGAATTTTTTTGAAATGTAGCACTTGATGCTCATTCATGTATTCTTCACCTTTCTTCTCTTTATAAGGCTCAACGCCAGCTAAAGCCAATAAACTTAAAGACGCTTTACTCATGTGTATCTCCTAATAAAAAATTCATCCATTTCATAGTGTTAAGCCCACAATCAGTGTCGCTTAATATGATTACTACTCCAAAAGTAAAACCGATTAAAAAATGGACCCAAATTTTGAAGGCGTATAAATAGCAGAACTCACCCTATTTATCAAATAATATTTGCATATCCATTCAGTTTTCTAAGGATTTTTTTTATTTTTGTGATTTAGATTCCAATATTTTTGAAGACTCATTTTCCCTCCCTCGAAATTCTTTCATAGTCCCTGCCATGGAATAAAAGTGCGGTAGAAAATGTGGGCGTTTCGTTAGATAAATTTGCTGGAAGTTTGATGTTAAGCGGCATCACCTTGCTGTTTTTACCCGATAGGTTTTTAGTCTCTTGGCAAACAGCACTTTATTTATTCCTTCTTTTATGTCCGCTCATTTTGCTTGCCCGACGTTTATCCTGTCATAAAACGAAATACTCGCTTCTTTGGCTGCTTTTGTTCACGCTCAATCTGGCTTATGTGCATCAGCCAGCAATACAGTTGCTAACACAAGCGGATGACATTGCCCGTTTGCCGAAAACCATTCATACCGAATTTACCGTGGAAGAGATCCTGCATCAGCAACAATATCAAACCTTAGTCATCCGTGCGAAACTTGCGGATAATCAGCCGGAACAACGTCTTTACGCCAATTGGAAACTTAAACAAAACGTGAATATTGGCGAACGTTATGTGGGAGATTTACGCCTTCGCCCTATTTCCTCACGGCTCAATAAAGACGGGTTTGATCGCCAACAATGGTACTTCAGTAAACGCATCACTGCGTGGGCAGAAGTGAAAAGTGCGGTCAAAATAGATCACGTTTTTTCATGGCGACAAACGACATTACATCAGGCAAGACAACAAACAGAAAATCTCTCTCAACAAGGGTTACTATTGGCGCTTGGTTTTGGCGAAAGGGCTTGGCTCGAAAACGCCACATGGCAAATTTATCAAAAAACCAATACAGCACATTTAATCGCTATTTCTGGGTTACATATTGGACTGGCGATGATGTTAGGCTTTGCCTTAGCCCGTTTACTCCAATTTACCTTTCCAACCCATTGCATCACCCCAACCTTTCCGATTTTCTGCGGCATGATTTTAGCCCTGCTTTATAGTCAACTTGCAGGGCTTGCCATTCCTACGTTACGTGCCATGATTGCCCTTGCTTTACTCTACGCTATTCAGCATTTAAGACTACATTGGACGGTGTGGCAACTGTTATTGCGCGTCGTCGCGCTGTTGATTTTTATCGATCCGCTCATGTTGCTTTCCACCAGTTTTTGGCTATCTGTCGGCGCGGTCACCTGTTTGATTATTTGGTATCAATGTTTTCCACTGTCCTTATTACACTGGCGCGGCAAGCCACTTACTCACACTCATTGGGAAAAAGTGCGGTACGTTTTCGGTTTATTTCATTTGCAACTCGGTTTGCTTTGGTTATTCACGCCCATTCAATTATTCTTTTTCAACGGCATTTCCTTAAACAGTTTTATTGCTAATCTTATTGCCGTGCCACTTTATAGCTTCATTCTCGTGCCATTGGTGCTGTTTGCCGTACTCACCCAAGGCAGTTGGAGCACATGGAGGCTTGCCAATAATCTGGCAGAAAAAATCACCGCACTTTTAGCCCCGTTGCAGGATCATTGGCTGGCTATTTCTATTCCCCACAGTTTATGGATTACGCTTGTTTTAACCTGCCTGTTTTTAGGCTTTCTTCATTACGTTTATAAACCACAGAAACCCCTTTCTTCTACATTGGAATTAGCAAAACTCACTCGTTTAAAAGGATTTCACCTCGCTGCTGAACGCACCTTAAGTTTTCCCTTACAAAAGACAATTTATGGCTTAGGTGGCGGATTGATTGCTTTTTGTGGCATTGCCTTGGTGCATGCTTATCTTACTCACCCCAAATGGCAGTTAGATACTTTAGATGTGGGGCAGGGGCTAGCGACATTGATCGTGAAAGATGGCAAAGGCATGCTATACGACACCGGCTCAAGTTGGGAAAGCGGCAGTATGGCGCAGTTAGAAATTCTGCCTTATTTACAGCGACAAGGCATTCAGCTGGAATGGTTGATTTTAAGTCATGATGACAACGATCATTCGGGCGGTGCCCGTGCGATGTTAGCCGCTTATCCCGACATTCAACTGACCACCGCTTCGCAAAAACGCTATGGCGAAAAAAACACGGAAGAAAACGACCGCACTTTTTGTCTTGCCGGTAAACAATGGACATGGCAAGGATTATATTTTACTGTGCTCTCCCCCGACAACATCGTGCCACGTGCGGAAAATCCAGATTCCTGCACACTGTTGTTAACGGACGGCAAACACAATATTTTACTGACAGGTGATGCGGATCTCAGCGTGGAATACAAAATTCTGCCGAAACTGAATAAAATCCACGTGCTACAAGTGGGACATCACGGCAGTAAAACTTCGACAGGAGAGGCATTGGTGCGCCATACTCAGCCCGATATTGCGCTGATTTCCAGTGGACGTTGGAATCCCTGGCACTTTCCAAACAAGGAGGTTATGGCAAGGCTAAAACAGCAAGGTACGCAAAGTTACAATACGGCAGAAACAGGTCAAATCAGTTTGTTATTTCATGAAAATAAAATAGAAATTCAAACTGCTCGGGCGGAATTTTCGCCATGGTATCGCAGATTAATTGGCTTGAAGGGCAAATAAAGGTACAATGCGCCATTATTTTTGACCCAAAGACAGAAATTATTATGCAAGATCAAGATCTTTCTACTATGCAAACCTTCAAGCGTCTGTGGCCAATGATTAGTCCGTATAAAGCCGGTTTGATTGTTTCCGCTGTTGCCTTAATTCTCAACGCCCTAACCGACTCCGGCTTAATTTTCCTACTCAAACCCTTATTGGATGAGGGTTTTGGTAAAGCAGACGCATCATTTCTGAAATACATGTCTGTCTTTGTTGTGTTAATCATTATCTTACGCGGCGTGTCCAGCTTTATTTCCAACTATTGCTTGGCTTGGGTTTCCGGTAAAGTGGTGATGACCATGCGTCGCCGTTTATTCAAACATTTAATGTTTATGCCGGTCAGTTTTTTTGATAAAAACGCTGCCGGAAAACTCCTTTCCCGCATCACTTATGACTCCGAAATGATCGCCAGTGCCTCTTCCGGATCATTAATTACCATCGTGCGTGAGGGGGCTTATTTAATCTCTCTCCTTTGCGTGATGCTTTACACCAGCTGGCAACTCTCTTTGGTGCTTTTTGTTATCGGGCCAATCATCGGTATCTTGATCAGCATGGTTTCTAAAAAATTCCGCAATTTAAGCCGTAACATGCAAAACTCCATGGGGGATTTAACCTCAACGGCAGAACAAATGTTAAAAGGACATAAAGTGGTACTGTCTTTCGGTGGCCAAATTATTGAAGAAGAACGTTTCAGTCACGTCAGCAATGATATGCGCCGTAAAGGCATGAAAATGACTGCAGCAGATGCCATTGCCGATCCTGTGGTGCAAATCATTGCCTCTTTTGCCCTTGCCGCCGTGTTATACCTCGCAAGTTTCCCTTCCATCATGGATCAAAACTTAAGTGCGGGGACATTTACCGTTGTTTTCTCTTCCATGCTTGCCTTAATGCGTCCGTTAAAATCCTTAACGAACGTCAACGCCCAATTCCAACGCGGTATGGCAGCCTGTCAAACCTTGTTCGGCATTTTGGATATGGAAACGGAAAAAGATACCGGCACGCATAAAGCGGACAATGTGAAAGGCGACCTTGAATTTAAAAATGTTACCTTTCACTATGAAGGAAAAGAAGAACTTGCCTTGGATAATATTTCCTTCCAGATTCCTCATGGCAAAACGGTGGCATTAGTGGGGCGTTCCGGTTCCGGTAAATCTACCATCGCGAATTTAGTCACCCGTTTCTATGATGTTACCCAAGGTGAAATTTTGTTAGACGGTGTGAATATTCAAGATTATCGCCTATCGGATTTACGCGAAAATTGCGCCGTTGTCTCACAACAAGTGCACTTATTCAACGATACCATCGCCAATAACATCGCTTATGCAGCGAAAGATAAATATAGCCGTGAAGAAATCATCAACGCAGCAAAAGCGGCTCACGCCATGGAATTTATCGAACATTTAGAACATGGTTTGGATACCGTTATCGGCGAAAATGGCGCCAGCTTATCCGGCGGTCAACGTCAACGTTTAGCCATTGCTCGTGCGTTATTACGGAATTCACCGGTGTTAATTTTAGATGAAGCGACCTCCGCTTTAGATACGGAATCTGAGCGTGCGATTCAAGCCGCATTGGAAGAAATTCAAAAAGATCGTACCGTTTTGGTGATCGCGCATCGTTTATCCACCATTGAAAAAGCGGACGAAATTCTTGTCATTGAAAACGGACAAATTAAAGAACGCGGCAATCACCAAGCCCTATTGGCACAAGGCGGTGCGTATAAACAATTACACGGCATGCAGTTCAGTCAATAATTAACCTAAGGAGAAAGTATGCAGTTTTGGTATTCCCGTTCGTGGATCACATGGCTACTCTGCCCTTTCTCCTTGTTATTTTGGCTGATTAGTACTCTTCGTCGAGCGCTCTTTCGCTTTCATGTCTTAACATCTTATCGCGCACCGGTTCCCGTTGTGGTCGTTGGTAATTTGTCTGTGGGCGGAAACGGAAAAACACCTGCGGTGATTTGGTTAGTCGAAGAACTCCGCAAGTGCGATCTGAATGTTGGGGTGATTTCCAGAGGTTATGGTAGCCAAACGAAAACCTATCCTTTGTTGGTCACGCCGAGCAGTGATCCGGTGCAAGCCGGTGATGAGCCGGTTTTAATTGCCACACGGACCCAAGCCCCGGTTTGCATTTCACCTAATCGTCAACAAGCCATCGAATGTCTATTACAACATGCGCCTTGTGATGTCATCATCAGCGATGACGGCTTACAACATTACAAATTACAGCGTGATATTGAAATCGTGATCATGGATGCTCAACGTGGTTTAGGCAACGGTTTCTTATTGCCGGCAGGCCCGCTACGCGAGTTGCCAAGTCGTTTACATACCGTCGATTTCATTATTACTAACGGCGCAGAAAATCAATACAGCGATGTGGTGATGCTCTTAAAACCACAATACGCCGTCAATTTAGTGACCAAAGCGCAACGCCCGTTAAATGAATTTAACCACGCTACGGCTATTGCCGGTATCGGCAATCCACCACGTTTTTTTGCAATGTTAGAACAACAGGGAATCACATTAAGCGAAACCCAAGCCTTCCAAGATCATCAGGCTTTTACCGCGTCTTTGTTTGATAAATTCGATAAAAATCAACCGCTCTTCATGACCGAAAAAGATGCGGTGAAGTGTCTCGCCTTTGCGCGAGAAAATTGGTGGTATGTGCCGGTAACCACGGAAATCCAAGGGGATAAAACACAGCTATTGATTCAAAAAATCGTGCAAAAGTGCGGTCAAAAATCAAAATAAAACACCATGAACAAACAATTATTGGATATCGTGGCTTGCCCAACTTGCCATGGACATTTGGAATACGATGAGCAACATCAACGTTTAATTTGCCGCATTGAAAAGCTTGCCTACCCGATCAAAAACGGTATTCCGATATTATTAGCAGAACAGGCAGAAACATTAAGCCAATCAGAGGAACAATAACATGACCCAATTCACCGTAATCATTCCCGCCCGTTATGCCTCCAGCCGTCTGCCGGGCAAACCGTTAGCAGACATTGCCGGCAAACCGATGATTCAACATGTTTTTGAACAAGCCAAACAATCCGGTGCTAGCCGAATTATTATTGCCACTGACAATGAACAAGTGGCAACCGCGGCTAAAAACTTTGGTGCGGAAGTGTGCATGACGGCAGAAAGCCACAACTCCGGCACAGAACGCTTGGCTGAAGTGGTGGAAAAACTAGCGATTCCCGACAACGAAATCATTGTGAACATTCAAGGCGATGAACCGCTTATTCCGCCGGTGATCGTCAAACAAGTGGCAGAAAATCTCGCCAAATACCCTGTCAACATGGCAAGCCTTGCGGTCAATATCGACGAGCCAGAGGAATTATTTAATCCCAACGTGGTGAAAGTGCTAACGGACAAAGACGGCTATGTACTTTATTTCTCCCGCGCAGTGATTCCTTGGGATCGCGATCAATTTGCGCAAATGGATGACGTAGCAAAATTGCAACTGAACACACAATACCTACGCCACATCGGCATTTATGCTTACCGCGCCGGTTTCATTAAACAATATGTGCAATGGCAACCGACCGCATTAGAACACATCGAAAAACTGGAACAGCTACGCGTGCTTTGGAACGGCGAAAAAATTCATGTAGAGCTCGCCAAAGAAGTGCCGGCTGTGGGCGTAGATACAGCCGAGGATCTGGAAAAAGTGCGGTCGATTTTGGCGAAGAAATCGTATTAAAGAAGATACTCCCCTCTTTAGAAAAAAGGGGCTGGGGGAGATTTGACATACGGAATTGACAGAGAAAATAATGTATTTCTCAACGCAATTAAGCAATTTACAATTTTGTGTTGCTATCAGGAATAACAAATCTCCCCTAACCCCTCTTTACTAAAGAGGGGAATTTGCTTTAAAAATTCAACGACGATAATGTTTAAAATCATTTCAATATAAAATCTGACTTAATCACTCATGATGACTTTCGACGCCAAAAAATTCCTCGCTAACGTACCGCACTTACCGGGCGTTTATCGTATGTATGACGATAGCAACACAGTGATTTATGTGGGCAAGGCGAAAGATCTGAAAAAACGCTTATCCAGTTATTTTCGTAAGCAGTTAAACAGCAAAAAAACGGAAGCATTGGTGGCATCAATTCATCATATTGAAACCACGATTACCACCTCGGAAACAGAAGCACTCCTGCTTGAGCACAATTACATCAAAACCTATCAGCCGCGTTATAACGTGTTGTTACGCGATGATAAATCCTATCCGTATATTTTATTAACCAAAGAAACGCATCCTCGTATTACCTCTTATCGTGGCTCGAAAAAAATCCAAGGAGAATATTTCGGCCCTTACCCCAATGCTGGCGCGGTGCGTGAGACCTTGTCTTTGTTGCAAAAATTGTTCCCTATTCGGCAATGTGAAAATTCTGTGTATAACAACCGCTCGCGCCCTTGTTTGCAATATCAAATCGGGCGTTGTCTTGCCCCCTGCGTGAAAGGTTATGTGACAGACGAAGCCTATGCGCAGCAAGTGAATTTTGCCCGCTTGTTCTTACAGGGAAAAGATCAACAAGTGTTGGATCATTTAGTGAAACAAATGGAACAGGCAAGTCAGCAACTGAATTTTGAAGAGGCGGCACGGGTTCGCGATCAAATTCAGGCGGTGCGCGCAGTAATTGAAAAACAATTTGTCGCTAACGACCGCCATGATGACATTGATATTATCGCCATCGCCTACCAACTTGGTGTGGCTTGCGTGCAGGTGTTGTTTATCCGTCAAGGTAAGATTTTGGGTAATCGTAGCTACTTCCCGAAAGTACCAAGCAATACCAACCTGGCAGAACTCACTGAAACCTTTGTTGGGCAATTTTATCTACAGGCACACCAAGGCAGAACTATTCCGAATACCATTATCGTGGATCAAAAACTGGAAGAAAAAGCGGATTTGGAAACCTTATTAAGCGACCAAGCGGGGCGAAAAGTTATCATTCAAGATCATGCCAAAGGTGATAAAAGCAAATATCTGCAACTCGCACAAATGAATGCCAAAGCCGCGTTAGTGACCAAGTTAAAACAATCTACCTTGCAACATGATCGCTATGCAGCCCTGCAGGAGTTACTCGGCATTGATGTTATCAAACGCATGGAATGTTTTGATATCAGCCACACGATGGGCGAACAAACCATCGCTTCCTGCGTGGTGTTCAATCAGGACGGGCCGCTAAAATCCGATTACCGTCGTTTCAACATCAGCGGCATTACCAAAGGCGATGACTACGCGGCTATGGAGCAAGTACTGTTAAAACGCTACGACAAAGATCTAGAAGAAGACAAAATCCCCGACATTATTTTTATCGACGGCGGCAAAGGGCAACTCAATCGTGCATTACAGGTGTTTGAAAATCTCAAGGTAAAATGGAATAAAAACCGACCGCACTTAATCGGTGTTGCCAAGGGCGTCGATCGTCGTGCCGGCTTGGAAACCCTGATTTTAAGCAAATGGGATAAAGAATTACATTTGCCATCGGACAGCCTCGCGCTCCATTTAATCCAACATATCCGCGATGAAAGCCACAATCACGCCATCAGCGGACACCGCAAAAAACGCCAACAGCATTTTACCCAAAGTGGCTTAGAAAGCATTGAAGGCGTAGGCGCCAAACGCCGCCAAGCCCTTCTCAAATACCTTGGCGGCTTACAAGGCGTTAAAAACGCTACCCTCGATGAAATTGCCTCCGTCCCCGGCATTTCAAAAGCATTGGCAGAAAAGATTTTTGAAACATTGCAGCATTAGATTTAAATAGAAAGTGCGGTCAGTTTTCTTGGTATTTTTCAAATGAAAAATGTTGAAAAAACGAACCGCACTTTTAATACAATCAAAACAAAAAGCGCCATTTCTCTCGAAATAGCGCTTTCAAATTTAGTAAAAACTTGAATTAAAATTCAAAGTTAGCACCAACATTATACGCCATACCGCCACCACCATTGGTGTTCACTGCTACACCGGCTTTCATTGCAAATTTTTCATTAAAACGGAAACCGGTACCTACCGCTAAAGCAGTTTTATCACGATATCCCCCAACCGCTGCACTCACGTTAAGCTTACCAACATTATAAGGTTGGAAGAGACCGTTTAATGCAGACTGCGTAGATAAACCATTTTTAACTTCACGGTCTAATCTATCTACTCGAGTATTCAAACTAGCAATATTAGCTCTATTTTCACGGATAGCCGTTTCATGAATATTTAATACGGCTTTATGTGCATTGATTGCACCTTCATGTGTGTTTAAAACTTCTCTATGCGCATTGATTGCTTTCTCATGAGTCTGGATTGCTCCCTCATGAGTTTTGAGAACTCCATCATGGGTTTGGATTGCTTTCTCGTGAGTTTGAATGGCCTTCTCATGAGTTTGGATTGCTCCCTCATGAGTTTTGAGAACGCCCTCATGTGCCTGAATGACATTTTCATGCGCTTGAATTACATTCTCATGCGCTGTAATGATGCCATCATGCTTATCAATTGTAGCCTTATTGCCATCAATCTCTCTTTTATACTTCACTAATCTATCATTCTGATCAGCCAACTGATCAGAATGCTTATTAATTACTTTCTCATGAACTTGAATTACCTTTTCATGATCTTGAATTACCTTCTCATGAGCTTGGATTACTTTCTCATGGGAACCAATGACCTTTCCGTGCTGAGTAACAATTTTATCCAAATCATCTACTGTCCTGTCGCTGCAGTCACAGTGCCTACACACATCCCTGCGACAAATAATGCAATTAGGCTACTTTTAAATGTGGCGTTTTTCATATTTAGACCCTCTTAATATCACTACTATAAACTATAGACAATATACAACAGTCCTTCATTTGATTGCACTTAGAGCTTCCCTGCAATCAATTACTAAGCTAATACTAAAATTATTTTATTCAATGGATTTTATTTAATTTTGTGATCAATGTAACAATAATTAAATATAAGAAAATATATAAAAACCCAAATTGCTTAACACATAGAAATATAATAACTTATATAAAAAGGTAATAAGATATTATCTAATCTACAAATTTAATACCTATCTTCATGTTTATAGATGTATCATTCATAGCATTGGGTAGATGAGGATCTACTTAACTTCTCAATCCCCATAATTTCTTTTTTCTCTTCATCAATCTCTACCCGAATGCCAAACGCTTTTGCCAAATTCTCAGCAGTTAACACCTGCGTTGTTTCGCCGTTGGCAATGATTTGTCCTTGATTCAATAAAATTACTTCGTCGCAGAATTTATAGGCTAAAGAAAGGTGATGGATTGCGACCACGCAGGTGTGGCTAGGCGTAAGAGATTTCAGTTGTTCCATAATATCGATTTGATAAAACGGATCGAGGGCGGCAATCGGTTCGTCAGCGAGCAATAAAGGGGCGTTTTTGATACAACAACGGGCAAGTTGTACACGAGCTTTTTCGCCGCCGGAAAGTTGGCGAAAGGATTTTTCTAATAAATGCGAAACGGAAAACGTTTCTGAAATCGACCGCACTTTTTCTTGTTCTTTAGCTCGGTTAAGTGGATTCGGCAGGCCCAACGCGATAACGTCATACACAGATAAATCCCAGTGAATTTCCGTGTTTTGTGCAAGGTAAGCTAACTGTTGGCTTTTTTGTACAGCGCTCATGGTGGTTAATTTGTGGTTGTCTAACCAAATTTCACCGCTTTTGATAGGCAAAATACCGGCGATGGTTTTCAGCAACGTCGATTTGCCCGCACCGTTAGGGCCCATAATGCCGACCAATTTGCCCTTTGAAATAGTACAGTTAATGTCTTTTAAGCCGTAAGGTTGGGAGAGATTCTCGATTTTAATCATAAAGTTACCTTGCCAATCTGCGTTGTTCCGTCAATAAAATCCAAATCAAGCATGGGGCACCAATCATTGCCGTGAGTGTGCCAATATAAATGTGAGAGAAAAACGGCACATATTGCACACAAAGATCTGCAATTAACAGCAATAAAGCCCCAAATAAGGCACTTGTTATGTAAAGTTGTGATGGGCGTTGCTTCAATAAAATTCGTGCAAAGTGCGGTGCGATTAAACCGATAAAACCGATGGCACCCGTTTGTGGAATGGTTGCGCCGACGAGCAACGCAACGCCAAAGGTGGTAATAAAAAAGCTGCGTTTCGGATCGATCCCCATGGTGCCGGCGGTCTCTTCACCGAAACTGAGTAAATCCACATAACGACGTTGGCGGTGTAAGCAAACCAAACCAAACAAGACAATCAGCAGTGAAATCAACAATGTATCAAGCTTCGCCCACACCAATGAGCCTTGCAACCAACGGTAAAGCTCTGCCAATGCCCAAGGGCTTTCAGCGTTAGATAACAACAACGCAATGGCGGCGCCAAGCAACATATTCACCGCCAAACCACTAAGGAGCATCATGGTCGTGCCATGATTTTTGGCAATGGCATACACCAATAAAAAACTCGCTAATGCCCCTGCAATACCGCCAAATAGCAATACCGTAAACGGCACAGAAAAATAATAAAGAATGAGCACACTGGCAGCAGTTGCCCCGGCGCTACTGCCGAGCAAACCGGGACTTGCCAATGGATTTTGAAAAATACCCTGCATGGCATTGCCCGCAAGGGCAAGACTGGCACCGGTTAAAATCGCTAAACCAATGCGCGGCATACGGACATCCCACAGCACGAGAGAACGCATATCAGTCAGCACCCCATCTGCATTTTTAAGATGCGCAAAATCGCCAAGTTGATGATAAAGAGCGATGCCTGTTATCAGCAGCAAGAATAAAAAAAGTATTGCGTTTAGACGTTTTGGATTCTTCATTATTATTCCGTAGGGACAGACTTTATGTCTGTCCTATAAATATTATGAGTAATATCAGACAGGGATAAACTCCTACGAGTTATAAAATCGATCTAATTCCCACTGCAAAGGATTATTTTCAATGTATGTAGCAATTCGTTCATAATCTTTATCATCCCGAATAATATGTTCATAAAAACTACGTTGCCATAAAGGTTCATAAGCTTTATTTTGAGAAATCATAAAACTATGGTACTGCTTTGTTACATTTCCTTTAAATTTTTTGACAATTTCTGATAACTGCACATTATCTTGATTAAACCAAATAAAATGTAAATGGTTTGGCATAATGACAAAATCCGTAAGAATACTATTCGGATAATACTTCGTTAGACTTAATAAAATTTCTTTTAATATTTCACCAAATACATTTAATTGCATTACACCATCAATAATTTCGCCAAATACACACTGACGATTTTTAGTGCAAATCGTAACAAAATAACAACCGTATTGAGAATAATCGAAAAACGGTAATCGTAAATGTTCACGGCGGCGATAAGATGACTGAATCATGTTGACCTTTTATTTTCTCTTGCTTTTGTAGAAATAAACTTATCTCTGTTCTATCAATATTTGTTATGCCATCGGACAGACATAAAGTCTGTCCCTACGATCATTTTTTCATAAGTTTCTGATTGTGAATACTTTGATTATAAATCCTCTCCGCTCCCTGCCACACGCCGTGATCAAAGCAATAAGTATATTTCATCGGAATGCGAAAGTGCGGTCGATTTTCAAAGTATTTTTTTAACAACGGATGGTCAAGCAATTCCGCCTGTTCGTTATAGCTTTGTTGATCGGTAATTTCGATCAACCAGTTAGGTTGGGCAAGCAGCACTTTTTCCAATGAAAAATTTTGCGGGGTCAATGGGTATTTTAACGGTGTTAAACCAAGCAATGTTAATAGCACATTATATTGCGGGAAAATGGGTTCCACTACGCCGGTTTCCGACAACATTAGCGTATCGGTCAATGTCACATCCAGTTTGGTCTTTTGAGATTTTAATTTTGCCACCAACTGTTCCGCATGAGCTTCATTACCAGTGAGTTTGCCCAGTTGTAACATCAAATCAAACAATTCTTCTGGCGTTTTCGGGCTGTCGTTAATGGGTACAATTTTTGCGCCGAGGCGTTTTAAATCGGCGACCAATTGCGGATAAAAGGTTTCATTAATCAACAGCGTTTTATCCAAATAAGGCAACAATGCGGTAAGTTGCGGTTCAAGGATAGGTTTATCTCGATTAATTTTATCCAGCATCATGCGCGGATTTTGAGAGTAAGGCGACATCGCCGCGATTTGTTCCGGACGGGCAATTTCCGCAAGCAGTCGGTCGCTGCACAAGGTGAGCGAAACAAATTGCTCAGCGTGTGCAGAAAAGGAAAGAAAAAGTGCGGTGAAAATAACGGATGTTTTTTTCATATAACGAAGGCGGGTTTTCAGCCCGCCATGATTAAAAAATTCGGCGGACTAAAGCCCGCCTTACAATTAGAACGCTCCTCTCAAGCCAACATAAACATGACGTCCGTCTTGACCATAGCCAAGGACGTTTTCGTATTTTTTATTGAATACGTTGTTTAAATTCGCATAGATGTTGAGGTTTGACGTAAGTTGGTAGTTCACGCCAAGATTTGCCAAGGTATATGAAGGTATTTTGAAATCGCCGGAATCAAGACGTTTACCCACATAAGACACATTGACATCAGAACCTAATTTTTCCGTGATTTGATAAGCTAACCCTAGGTTTCCGGTGTGTTTCGGACGACGAACATAGTTTGAACCATATTGATCATTTTCAGATTTAATATAAGTGTAAGTGTAGTTTACATAACCTGAAAGGCTATCGGTAAATTTACCGTTATACGCCACTTCTACGCCTTTGATTTTCGTCTTACCATCGCGGTTTACTGCACGATTTGTTGGATTCATGTAATTGCCGGTAAGAGAATTTTCGTCACTTAAAAAGTTATCTACATTACGGGCAAAATAGGTCGTATCCAAGCTATGACGCTTATCATCAGTTTCAAGTAAGACACCAAATTCGCCCCCCAAGCTTTTTTCTGCTTTCAAGTTCGGGTTAGCTAACCAAGTACCGCCCCAACCGTAATATTCGGACATGGTCGGATTGTGAATAGCTTTACCCAAACTAGCGTGTGCTTTTACATTTGGTGAGAAGCGATAAGCACCGGCAAGACGTGCGGTGAAAGCATTTTCAAATACGCTGTTGTCAGTATAACGACCGCTAACAGAAAGGCTGTGGTCCGCTTCAGTAAATAAACGGTACTCTGCGGCAACACTTTTCTCTGTTAATTTTTTCTCGGCAAAATTGTAAGCGGAAGCGATATATTTCGTATTTTGGTAATCCGCTAATACGCTGACGGCTTGTTTGACTTCGCCTTCACGGTCGAAGTTAATATCAAGTTGATAGTTCGTATTCAACTTTTTGCTGTCGTATTCTGTTTTACCAACAGCGGAAGCCCAACTTTGATATTGTGCAGTATCAGCATCCGTTTTAACGTGACTTACCGCCGCTTTATGCACGAATAAATCTTCTGCATTACCAAAATAACCGCTTAATTTATAACGAGTTTCGCGTGTACGGGTATTGTCATCAAATGCACGTTCATTTTCAGCACTATTATCAAAATGAACCGTTTGAGATGAATGTGAAGCCAGGAAATCAACGCCTTTTTTACCATCATCAAAACCTAAACGCATAGACACGTTATCACGGTGGAAGCCATCCTTTTCAGTCGCCGGCACGTTTGTACTTTTCGCGCCGGATACGCTCGTATAATTAAATACGCGTTCACTACGCGCAGAGATCCCTTGCGTACGATGACTATCACCATGAAGGGCATAATAAAGACCGTGATGTTGACCGGAAAGGGTGACAGAGCCACCACGGGTGCGGTGTGAACCTGCACCTAAGTCGAAATCAACGTTAAATTCTTTGTCTTTATATAATCCGCTTTTGGTGGTGATATAAACCACGCCACCCATGGCATCACTGCCCCAAAGTGCAGATTGCTCGCCACGTAACACTTCGATTTGTTCAATGTTACTTAATGCCAAACCGCCAAAATCAAAGTTAGTATCAGCCGGATTAACGCGAATGCCGTCAATAATGACCGCAGTATGTTTTGAATTTGCGCCACGTAGGAAAAGGCTTGTTATCGCACCACGTCCACCGCTGGCGCCCATTGCCACGCCCGGCACGGTTTTCAACACATCGCTCACATAAGTGGCGTTGCGCTCAGCAAAATCTTTTTCAGTGAGAACGGTAACAGAGGAAGCGGTTTGATCTTGGTTCACCGGTGTGGCATACGCAGAATAAACGCTGATAGGTTTTAATTCGGTTTTTGCTTGTTCAGCGGCAAAGGCAAGCGCCGGTAAACTGAATAACATTGCTGTCGTAATAAGATTCTTCTTCATTCTAAATTTTCCAATGTGAAAGACGAAATTTGCCACAAAAAATGGCGCCCTTTTTCAGGCGCCACATCATAGCACAGGAAGCGAAAATTACTTACCGTGCGCCACAAAATCTTCGATATTTTGCGCGACTTTATTCACTAAGGTGGTCACTGCTGAATCACTCGCCCACGCAATATGTGGCGTGATTAATAAATTCGGCAAACGTTTTGCCGCTTGAATTAATGGGTTGTCCTTTTCCGGTGGTTCTTTAACCAATACATCCAAGGCTGCCCCGGCAATTTTGCCGTTTTCTAGCGCATCTAATAATGCAGCTTCATCCACTAATGGGCCACGGCCGGTATTGATGAGATAAGCCGTCGGTTTCATTAATGCCAACGTTTCCGCATTGATTAAATTTTTGGTGGTGTCGGTTAACGGGCAATGCAACGTAACAATATCAGCCTGTTTCAATACGGTTTCAAATTCAGTGTAGCCTTCACGAATATGGCTTGCCCCTTTGTGTTCCGCATACAACACGTTCATGCCCAATAATTGGGCCAAACGCCCCACTTCTGTTCCTAAGCAACCTTTACCAAATACACCTAACGTCGCGCCACGCACATCTGTTATCGGGTAATCGGTGTAGCAGAACTGTCCGCAGGTGGCCCAACGATCAGAGGTCACTTGATCGCGATGATACCCAATAAGGCTATGTTTTAATGAGAAAATCATGCCCAATACATGCTCCGGCACGGTCACACTGGAATAACCCGTCACATTTTTCACAGCAATACCCAAGTCTTTCGCAGCGTCTAAATCAATGTTGTTGGTACCGGTCGCCGTAATGGCGATGAGTTTTAATTTCGGTAATCGGCTTAATAACTCTCGATCAAACATCACTTTGCTGGTCACCACAATATCGGCGTCTTTGGTGCGCTCAAACGTTTCCTCCGGCAAAGTGCGGTCATATTCCGTCCACGTGTGTGGAAAGCTTGGGCGTGGAATATCATGGCTTGCGGGAATACCGGTACGATCGAGAAAAACAATGTTCATCAAAAACTCCTTTAGTTTCACAACGTTTAAATATAGCGTCTAACCTTAAAGAAGCCCTTGCGCAAAAACAAGGGAGAGAAAGGATTTTTGTGATTTGTGTGATCTCGATCTAAAAAATACAGCGAAAAAGCACCGCACTTTGATGGCGATTCTTAAGAGTCCAGCAACCAATTTCGCAAAATTTGCTCACCATATTCCGAAATATAGGATTCCGGGTGAAATTGCACACCGTAAATCGGCAACGTTTTATGCTGCATGGCCATAATGATGTTGTCATCACAACGGGCGGTAATTTGTAATGCGCTTGGGAAATTCTGCTCACTTACCGCCCAAGAATGATATAAGCCAATTTGAAAGGCCTGCGGCACCTCTTTAAAGAGAAGGGATTCCGCCACACACTGCAACCGCTTGGCTTGCCCATGACGAGGGGTAGGAAGATTATGTAATTCTGCGCCAAAGAATTCACATAACATTTGATGCCCTAAACACACGCCCAAAATGGATTTGCTGTGCTGATAACGTGCCAGCAAGTCAAATAATATCGGATAAGCACCCGGCACATCCGGGCCGGGAGAAATCAATAAATGAGAAAAATCGCCCACGGCATCTAAATCCAATTCTTCCACATTGACCACTTGAAATGGCACATCCAAGCGACGGATGAGATCCACTAAGTTGAACGTAAAAGAATCGTGATTATTGATGATCAGTAGCGACATAACATCTTTCTCAAAGGGCTAAGTAGGCGGTGAAGTATATAATTTTATGGCGATTTAAGCTAAAATTTTCGCCAATTTTTCACGAGATAATGTTATGTGGCAAGATTTTATTCAACAAGCAAACCAATTTGGCAAAGCGAAAACACCCTTCTTCTTTTTAATCGATTTTGAGCAACAAAAACCGATATTGTGTCCGTTAAATGAAATGGCTGAACAAGGGATTTTCGTCCAATTTCCTGATTATACCAACGTGAATTGGCGGGAAGATTTACCGCATAAAACATCGCCGATGCCACCTTTTTATTTACATAAACAGCCAATGGATTTTGCCGCATATCAAAAGGGGTTTGATTTAGTACAACAGGAACAGCGCTTCGGTAATTCCTATTTGCTGAATCTGACGTATCCGACGCCAATTGAAACCCATTATTCACTGCGTCAACTCTTCCAATACAGCCAGGCAAAATACAAGTTGTTGTTCAAAGATCAATTTGTGTGTTTTTCACCGGAATGTTTTGTCAATTTATACGACAACGAGATTTTCACTTATCCGATGAAAGGCACCATTGATGCCACGCTACCCCATGCCCAAGCCACCTTGCTCAACAATCAGAAAGAACAGCGAGAACATTACACCATCGTGGATTTAATGCGCAATGATTTAGCCACCATCGCTGAAAACATTCAAGTGACTCGCTTTCGTTATGTGGAAGAAATCCAAACAGAACGCGGCGCCATTTTGCAAACCAGCTCCGAAATTCGTGGTGAATTGGCGGAAAACTGGCAGAAAGAAATCGGTTCTCTTCTTGCCAAACTGTTACCTGCCGGATCTATCAGTGGCGCCCCAAAAGAAAAAACCGTACAAATTATTCAACAGGCGGAACAACAACCTCGTGGCTATTACACCGGTATATTCGGTATTTTTGATGGGGAAAAATTACAAAGTGCGGTGGCAATTCGTTTTATTGAAGACACAGAAAAAGGCTTTGTTTTCCGCAGTGGCGGTGGCATTACCATTCAAAGTGACGCACGGGAAGAATATCAAGAATTGATTCAAAAAGTGTATGTGCCGTTACAGAGGGCTTAATCATGGAATTTTCGCTATTTGAAACCCTTGCCATCGAACAAGGCAAGATCCGCAATATCGAACGCCATCAACAACGCTACGAACGCAGTTTACAGGCGTTTTATGGCAAACAAAGTGCGGTCGTTTTTCCTCGCATTTTTCAGCTTGCCGAACATATTCGTGTACCACTCGAACTGGCTACCGAACCGCTGATTCGTTGCCGAATCGATTACAATGCGGAGCAAATTCAATGCCGCTATTTTCCTTATCAGCGTAAACATTACCGCACCTTTAAACCGGTTGTCTGCGACCACATTGACTACGGCTTGAAATACGCTGACCGCACTTTATTAAACGAATTACTCGCGCAAAAAGGCGATTGCGATGAAATCATGATCATCAAAAACGGGCATGTCACCGATTGCACTATCGGCAATCTTATTTTCCGCCAAGGCACACAATGGTTCACCCCCGACACGCCACTCCTTGAAGGCACCCAACGGGCTGCATTATTAGCCCAAGGTCGCCTAAAAGTGCGGTCAATTTTAGCGACGGATTTGAGTTTGTTTGAAGAAATCAGGTTGATCAATGCGTTGAATGGATTGGAATAAAAAATCATCCTGCAATATTTAAGCAAGAAAAAGTGCGATGAAAAAACAGCGAGAATTTTCACCGCACTTAAATCTTTATTCAGATCACAAAATTCACATTTTTTGTTTAATAAAAATGCACAAGTCAGCATAATGGTAAAGGTTATTTCATCAGGAGATTGAATTATGCAAAAAATGTTACTGCTTAGCGGTTCTCGATATGGCAATACAGGTTATTTAGAACATGCGATCCCATGGTTACAAGATTTTTTAGCAGCATACCAAGGCAAGAAAATCGCCTTTGTGCCTTACGCAGGTGTGCGTCAAACTAACGATCAATACGAACAAAAAGTGCAACAAATTTTGGCGCCCTTAAATATGGAAATTCAGTCAGTACATCATGGCAAACCGCACAGCGCCATTATTGAACAAGTGGATGTGATCGCCATTGGTGGCGGCAATACGTTTTGTTTGCTAAAGCAAATGTATGAACATGATTTATTGGGTATTATTCGAGAAAAAGTGAAAAGTGGCACGCCATATTTCGGTTGGAGCGCCGGTGCCAATATGGCGAGCAAATCCATTATGACCACCAACGATATGCCTATCACCTATCCACCATCTTTTGATGCGCTTAATCTATTCCCTTATCAAATCAACCCGCACTTCATTTCAGGAAAAATGCCTGGGCATAACGGGGAAAGCCGTGAAGAACGTTTTGAGGAATTTTTACTGGTGAACCCAACGGCACAAATTTACGCCATGCCGGAAGGCACGGCGTTTTTAATTAACGGCAATCAGGTGAAAATTCTGGGTGAGAATAATATTGTGCATTTCAGTAAAAATATGCAGCGCTGTGACATTCCTGCCGGCTCGGTGTTTGAAATCTCATTGTGAATAAAAAAGTGCGGTCGGTTTTCAGCTTGTTTTTCGAATGTAAAAACGTTTTGAAAATCGACCGCACTTTTAGAGGCATGATTAAAGAAAGTTATTTCTTAAACACTCTCACGTTGTTAAATCCGCTTTCTTTTAAATACAACGCCTGCAATTTGCTCATGACACCTCGTTCGCAATACAGCACATAATTCTTGCTTTGATCCAACTCAGCAAATTGACTGGAAAGTTTATAGAACGGCAGCAGAATCATTGCTTGATGTTCAATGTGCAACGGGTTTTCGTCGATTTCTTCCGGGCTACGAATATCAATAATCACATCATTTTCACCCAACACAGACACGGCATCCACGGAAACAACTTCTTTCTCCGCTTGCTCGGCAATTTGGCGAATATCTAAATATTGCGCATTTTCCACCGCACTTTCCAAGACAGCAAAATTGAAATTGCCTTCTTCTTGTTCAATTTTCGCTTTTATCGCTTTCACTGTCGGATTTTTGGAAATCACACCGCAAAATTCCGGCATGGATTTAGCGATGTCATCGGTGCCGATATGTTTTGCCATGGCGATGATTTGTTCTTTGTCGTGCGTAATTAACGGGCGTAACACCAACACCTCGGCAGCTTCATCAATTAGACGCAAATTGGTTAAGGTTTGGCTGGAAACCTGGCCTAGCGCCTCGCCGGTCACAATCGCCTGAATATCAAAACGTTGAGCCACTTTAGACGCTGCACGTACCATCATCCGTTTAAGCACCACCCCCATTTGCCCGTTATCCACGTTCTCGAGGATCTCACCCACCACGCCTTCAAAGTTAATCGCTACGAAACGCACTTTGTGGGAGCTACCGTAACGTTGCCAAATGTGATACGCCATTTGTTTTACGCCGATTTCATGCGCCGCACCGCCTAAATTAAAGAAGCAATAATGCACACGTGAACCGCGACGTAACAGCATATAACTGGACACACCGGAGTCAAACCCGCCGGAAATCAGCGATAACACATCTTCCTGCGTGCCAATCGGATAACCGCCGACGCCTTCATAACGGGCGCGAACCAACATCATTTTGTCGTCTTCAATTTCAATACGCACCGTCACATCAGGATTTTTCAGTTGCACTTTGGCGCTGGCGATATGTTGATTCAATCCGCCACCGATATAACGCTCTGCTTCTATTGACGTAAATTCGTGTTTCCCTTTACGTTTCACTCGCACGCAAAAAGTCTTGTTTTCTAACTGAGATGCCACGTCTGACAAGGTTTGTTCAAAAACATCATGTAGGCTGGAAAACGGTTTCTCTTCTACTTGCAGAAAATGGTGAATCCCAGGAATGCGTTGCAGTTGCTCAATGAGCATCGGAAAATTCGCCTCAATTTTCGACCGCACTTCAATGTAATCCCAATGTTTCACCACCGTGACCGTATCATCATGCTTTATTAATACATTACGAATATTGCTGGTCAGAATTTTCACGAACCGTTTCCGCACAGATTCGCTTTTAATCATAATTTCAGGAAATAATTTGACGATAAATTTCATGTTAATTCACTTTTTACTCAATAGAAAAATGCGGCGTATTTTAGCAGATAGCGCAGAAATTACCATGCTGAGGGTTGTTTATTAATAATGAACAATTATCTACTCTGCTCCGCCATTAATTTTTCCTGCCTTTCTTCATCACCGCCAAAATGTGATCGTTCTCCCAGTTTCAAGTCTCGCGTTGTGCTCAAATTGAACGACGGTCCTCTTTTACGGACAAATGTTAAAGACCTGACGATAAAAAATCAGGTATCACTTTGATTCACAACGTAGAAAAAAGGAGAGAACAGATGGCAAAAGATCTTAATGTCTTTGACAAACACTACGGTTTATTGATCAACGGCGAATGGACGGATGGTTCAGAAGGCAACACCTTAATAGCCCATAATCCGGCAAACGGTGAAGCATTAGCCACTTTTATTGACGCCACCGATGCGGATGTGGATGCTGCCGTAAATGCCGCCAAAGAAGCCTTTAAAACCTGGAAAAATACCAGTGCGACAGAACGTGCCACGATTTTAAATAAAATCGCAGACATTATTGACGAAAATACCGAGTTATTTGCCTTGCAAGAAACGCTGGATAACGGTAAGCCGATTCGCGAAACACGCGCTGCCGATATTCCGTTGGCATCCGATCATTTCCGTTATTTTGCTAGTGTAATTCGTTCCGAAGAAGGTGTGGCAAACCAACTGGATAACGAAGACTTATCGTTGATTTTACGCGAACCGATTGGCGTTGTTGGTCAAATTATTCCGTGGAACTTCCCGTTTTTAATGGCCGCATGGAAAATTGCGCCGGCGTTGGCGGCAGGTTGTACCGTTGTAATTCACCCGTCTTCCTCCACGTCATTGAGTCTGCTTTCCTTGGCGCAAAAAATTAATCATTTGTTGCCGAAAGGCGTTTTCAATGTCATTACCGGCAAGGGATCTAAATCCGGCGAATATATGTTACGTCACCCGGGATTTAGCAAACTGGCGTTCACCGGCTCCACCGAAATCGGTCGAAAAATTGGTATGGCTGCGGCTGAAATGTTGATTCCATCCACCTTGGAATTAGGTGGCAAATCCGCCAATATTTTCTTTGACGATATGCCATTTGATAAAGCATTAGAAGGCGCACAAAAAGGGATTCTCTTCAACCAAGGGCAAGTGTGTTGTGCCGGTTCACGGATCTTCGTACAAGAAAGCATTTACGATAAATTCATCGCGGCATTAAAAGAAGAATTTAAGAAAGTTAAAGTTGGTTTGCCTTGGGAAGATGACACGCAAATGGGCGCACAGGTAAACGGAAATCAAATTAAAGTGATCAGTAAATACGTAGATATTGCCAAAGAAGAAGGTTGCCAAATCATCCTTGGTGGCGGCAAATCAACCGATCCGGTATTGTCTCGCGGCGAATTTTTCCAACCGACTTTAATTTTGGCGCCGGACAACAAAAAACGTGTCGCGCAAGAAGAAATTTTTGGGCCGGTTGCTGTGGTGATCAAGTTTAAAGATGAAGCAGATGTGATCCAAATGGCAAATGACAGTGATTATGGCCTAGGCGGTGCGGTGTGGACGTATAACATTAACCGTGCACTGCGGGTTGCACGCGCACTCGAAACCGGTCGTGTTTGGGTGAACTGCTATAACCGTTTACCGGCCGGCGCACCATTCGGCGGTTATAAAACTTCCGGTATCGGCCGTGAAACCCATAAAATGATGCTTGCCGCTTATACACAGGTGAAAAATATCTTTATCAGCACCCGTGAAGAACGCGAAGGCATGTATTAATCTCTTCATTTCCAGTCTAAAAACAAACCGCACTTTGATTCAATCCCTCAAAGTGCGGTTTATTTTTCATATGTTTTTACTTTTCGCAGGACTCTCCGCTCAACTGCGCAATTTCCTGTTTTAATGCATACGGCATATGCCGTGGTCCGCGTACGGCACTGACACCGAATTGCGCCATTTTCGCGCGGGGAATAAGACGCTTATCGTATTCTTTCAGACAACGAATTTTCATCACACGATTCACCTGTAAATTATCCGTACGTTTTTGGTGATACGGAATATTCACCTCTAATACCAAACACTTATAGCGAATGGCGCCCGTAGGTTCGGTGACGTACATATACACAATGTCATCCACGGCAATATTGTTACTCTGCTTCCAGTAAATTTCGCCACCTTCACGCAAATCTTTCTCCACATCATAATATTTTGGATTTGCCGGCACGATCCATTCCGTATAACGGGCGATTCCAAGTTGTTTTTTCACTTGTCGGGTGGCGGTGAGATCAAAACTGGCATTTAATAAAAACAGTATGGTGTCTTTTTCTACTGAGCCATCTAACAACACCGTCAGCCAATGATTTTTATTCATGTGGTACGCCGGTAGGAAACCTGCTTGCAGCAAAAATACGCTCAGCATTTCAGGGGAACATTTCACGTTCATCACCGCCAATTTCCCTGCTCCGCTTAGCCCTAATGACGATTTTTCGACATTCATCACAATGGCATACCATTTTCGATTATCGGCGTGACGCAACACCGCATAATCTGGATGGGCCTTCCACAAATATTCCGGTTTAGTGCCATATTGGGTGAAGACATAGTCGAAAATTTGTTGGGTTAGCTCAGCCATTCCAGGTTCCTCTTATTACTTTGATAACATCATTTTACGCCAACTTAGCCCTCAAAATAAAAGACATTAATTTCCACATCATTATTGTGCTTTTTAGTTCAACAGGCATATTATATTCCTTGAGAAAGGACTCAATTTAATCATATGAATAATGGATTATTCACCGCAGAGAGCAATCTCACTCTAATTAATAAACTCGGAGGAGTTATATGGAAGGGAAAACAATTGCACCAATTGAAGTAAAAATAGGCTTCAAATGGCAAGGGTTACTGCTTTCAGTGATTGTCGGGATGGCAATTTGGTTGATTCCAATACCGGAAGGCCTTTCTGCCAAAGCATGGGGTATGCTTGCCCTGTTTGTTGCCACTATTGTAGCGATTATCGCTAAAGCCATGCCTATGGGGGCGGCAACCTTAGTTGCGCTTGTTATTAGCGGTTTAACCGGCTTAACACCGTTATCGCCCGCCAAAGGGGAAGTGGGCATGTTATCCGGTTTCTCCAACGGAACCATTTGGTTAATCGCCATTGCGATGTTTTTATCTCGCGCGGTCATCAAAACCGGTTTGGGAAAACGCATTGCCCTCTATTTCGTCGCACGTTTCGGTAAAAAAATGATGGGCGTTGCTTATGGTATCGCACTAGCTGATGTGGTCATTGGTCCGGGGATTCCGTCTGCCTCTGCGCGTGGTGGCGGTATCATGTACCCAATCATGCAATCCATTGCGGATGCCTATGATTCCAAACCGGGTCCAACTGCCAGACGTGCCGGTGCATTTCTTGCCATCGCCGTATCACAAATCGACACAATCGTGTGTACCATGTTCCTCACCGCCATGGCGGGCAACCCGTTAATCGCAGAACTTGCCAAAGGTCAAGGCGTTGAAATTACGTGGATGACTTGGTTCTTAGGTGCCATCGTACCGGGCGTTATCAGTTTGATCGTGTTGCCGTATTTCGTCTATTTAATTTATCCGCCTGAACTCAAAGACACACCGAAAATGGCAGAAATGGCGCGTGAAGAATTGCATAATATGGGGCCAATGAGCAAAGCAGAATGGATTTTAGCGCTTGATTTCATCTTATTGTTGTTCTTATGGACCGTAGGTGATTTGGTCTTCCATATTCCGGCAACAGTTTCCGCCTTTATCGGTTTGGTGATTTTGTTACTCACCAACATTATGAGTTGGAAAAATATCGTTGCCGAAACCACCGCATGGGACACCATGTTCTGGTTCGCGGTTTTGGTGATGATGGCAAATGCCTTGAATAAATACGGGGCTATTGCCTGGATTTCCAGCCATATTTCCTCCTCTGTGGGGGCATTCAGTTGGCCGGTTGCCTTTACGATTTTAGTCTTAGTGTATTTCTACACTCGCTACTTTTTCGCTTCTGCCATGGCACATATTTCAGCCATGTACTTGGCGTTCGTTGCGGCAGCCATTGCCGTTGGCACCCCACCGATTATTGCTGCTCTCGGCTTAGGTTATACCTCTACCCTCTCAATGAGCTTAACCCAATACGCCGGCGGCCCTGGCCCAGCTCTCTATGGTTCCGGTTATAACTCAACCGGCCAATGGTGGGGCGTCAGCTTCGCCACCTCCATCGTATCACTGATTATCTGGTTTGGTGTCGGCGGTTTATGGATGAAGCTATTAGGTTGGTGGTAACTATATTGCGCTTTATCGATCACCTAAAATTCTTATAAAAAAATGACCGCACTTTATTTTTCAACCTAAAGTGCGGTCACTTTTTTCAATATTTTTAAATTAATCTGCGAGAAATAATGGCCCCATCGGCATTTTCGGCAATGCAAATCGGTCAGGATAAAGCACATTGACCAAATATAATCCTTCCGGTTTCGCTGTCGGTGCGGCGAGAGTACGATCTTTTTGCGCTAACAACCAAGCTAACCATTCCACCGGTTGATTACCACACCCCACTTCAATTAAGCTCCCCACAATATTACGCACCATGTGATGCACAAAGGCGTTTGCTTGAATATCCACGACAATATATTGCCCCAGACGGCTCACGTTTAAATGATGTACATTGCGCCATGGCGTGTTGGATTGACATTGTGCAGCACGGAAAGAACTGAAATCATTTTCACCGAGCAACGCTTGCCCCGCTTGGTACATTAATTGATGATCGAGTTCCAAATGACAATGCGTCACGCCTTGCGGCAAAATGGCTGAACGCAGTTTGTTGCAATATAAAATGTAACGATAACGGCGGGCGATGGCGCTAAAACGGGCATGAAAATCATCATCAACCACTTTCGCCCATCGCACAGCAATATCATCAGGTAAATTGGCGTTGACACCAAAACTCCAGGCTTTTTCAGGACGATTGGCTGTTGTTTCAAAATGGATCACCTGCCCTGTGGCATGTACGCCGGAATCCGTACGACCTGCACAGAAAATACTGATGCCTTCATTGGCAACAGTGGAAATCGCCCGCTCCAATTCAGCCTGTACGCTGGCTACTTTTTCTTGTTTCTGCCAACCGAAATACCGTTTTCCGTCGTATTCCACACCTAATGCAATTTTCATGTTTTCCCTTAATTTCATTCAAACGGGCGACATTATAGCAAGGCTTGCGGCTTGAAAAAACGCCCGCGAAAACAACCGCACTTTACCCGCCTGAAACAATTCAGCGTTTAAATTGAAATGAAAATAGTTTTCATATAAGATTGCGTGACTTTTGACAACCGACTAAATAAGCCGTGGTGAAACCGTGTTCCAACTTGATCAGATTTCTTTTCGCATTCCGCAGCGTACCTTGCTCTTTCCCACTTCATTAACGTTTGATGCCGGCAAGGTGTACGGTTTGATCGGGCATAACGGTTCCGGTAAATCCACCTTAATCAAATTAATGGCGCGTCAGACCCAACTGTCCGGCGGTTCGATTTTGTTGGACGGCAAAGATATTGCGCACTGGAACCAACGAGAATTTGCCAAACGGGTCGCCTATCTGCCGCAACATCTGCCCGCCGCCACCAATTTAACCGCGCGCGAATTAATCGGCATGGGACGTTATGCGTGGAACGGGCTGTTCGGACGCCAAACGGCGGCGGATAAACAGGCGATCGCCGAAGCGTTGCGCCTGACCCACACGGAAAAATTTGCCGATCAGCTGGTGGATACGCTGTCCGGCGGCGAACGCTCGCGCATTTGGCTCGCCATGCTGTTGGCGCAGCAAAGCCGTTTTCTGCTGTTGGACGAACCGCTCGCCGCGTTGGATATTGCGCACCAAGTGGAAGTTATGCAGTTAGTGCATCAATTAAGTCGCGATTTGGGGCTGGGCGTGGTGATCGTGATTCACGACATCAATCTGGCGGCGCGTTTTTGCGATCATTTGGTGGCGCTGCACAGCGGCAAACTGCTGGCGCAGGGCGACGCGCAGCAAATCGTCACCCCGCCGTCGTTGGAGGCGATTTACGGCATTCGGCTGAACGTGATCCCGCACCCACAAACCCAACGTCCGGTGAGTTTTTATTAAAATGCGTAAATTATTAAAAACACTGCTCGGAATGACCGCACTTTTAGTGCACAGCGTGCTATTTGCCGCGTCGCATAACGGCTACGCCACGGTGGATTGGACGGTGGCGGAAACCCTCATTGCATTGGGCGAACCGCCGCTCGCGGTGGGCGATATGCAAAGTTATCAAACTTGGGTCAAGCAACCTGAATTGCCGAAAACTACCGTCGATTTAGGCGTTCGTTTGCAGCCGAATTTAGAACTTATCGCCACCTTGTCACATTCTGTCGATGACCTGAATTTAGTTTTCATTAACAGCAATTTTTATGCGTCACTCAATAATTTACTGCGTCCTTATGCGCAAGTGCATAACGTAGATTTTTATCAGGCGGGCGACGCGTGGCAAAACGTGCTGAACGCCACCCGAACTATCGGGCAAATTATCGGCAAACCGCAGGCGGTGCAACAACTGCTAGCGCAATATGAACAAGACGTGCAACGGCTGAAAACAGAATTAAGCGCCTTTACCGCTCGCCCGCTCGCCTTGCTGCAATTTATCGATACCCGTCACCTGCGCATTTACGGCGAAAACAGTCTGTTCGGCGCAGTGGCGAAACAACTCGGCTTCCGCAACGCCTATCTGCCGGAGGTGAATTACTGGGGTTTTCAGAATATCGAAATCACCGAACTCGCCAAACTGCCGCCGAACACTCGTTTTGTGATCGTCAAACCTTATCCCGCCAACATTGCCAGCGCGCTCACGCATAATACGCTGTGGCAACATTTGCCGATGACCAGAGAAGCGTTGATTCTGCCGGCGGTGTGGTCGTTCGGCGCGATTCCATCGGCACTGCGTTTCGCCCATGTGTTTGCCGATGGCTTACTGCACGGAGGTGACGCATGGTAAACCGCGCCGCATTATTGATTGTCGTGTTGAGCGTGATTTTCGTCGCGCTCGGCGCATTCTTACTGCACCTGCAACTGCCGCCCGATGCGGCACTGACCGATTTATTGCGCGCCGGCGATTCGCTGCCGTTATTGTTGGTGCAAAGCTATACTCTGCCGCGCATTAGCATCGCGTTACTCGCCGGCGGCGGGCTGGCGTTCGCCGCGTTATTGTTGCAACAAGTGATGAGCAATCCGCTCGCCTCCGACAACACCCTCGGTATCAGCGGCGGCGCGCAGTTCGGGCTGTTTTTAAGCGCTATTTTCGCGCCGCAGTTATTGGAATACGGCAGCGGCTTAATCGCGTTGCTCGGCGCGAGCTTGAGTTTATTGTTGGTGATGAGCTTGTCGCTGCGCAAAACCATGTCGCCGTTATTGTTAATTTTGGCGGGCTTGGTGGTTAATTTATATTTCGGCGCGTTCACCGGCATGATGATGTTATTTTATCCGGAAGAATCGCGCGGCTTGGCGCAATGGGGCGCCGGCTCATTGGTGCAGGAAAGCTGGCGCGACAGCAAGTGGCTGCTGGCGCAAAGTGCGGTCGGTTTTTGCCTTGTTTTTTCATTTATCCGCCCGCTCACCATTCTGACCTTGAACGACAGCAACGCGCAGAGCCTCGGTGTGCCGGTGGGCAAATTGCGCCTGTTTGCGGTGATCGTCAGCGCGTATTTAATCGCCGCCGTGGTCAGCGCGGTGGGTATGCTCGGTTTCATCGGCTTGGCGGCGGCAACCATTGTGCGCCAGCTCGGCGTGCGCACTTTAGCGTGGCAGTTAATTTCGGCATTTTTGGTGGGCGCGTTGTTATTGGCGATCACCGATTTATTCCTACAACTACTTAATTTTTATACGCAACTCAGTTTCCCGACCGGCGCAGTCACCGCCTTATTAGGCACGCCGTTATTGCTGTGGCTGATGTTCCGCGCGTTGCCACACAGCGGACGGCTAACCGGCGAGGAACGGAAAAAACAACGCCGATTTCGACCGTACTTTACTTGGCTGCTGATTATGCTGTTCGCCGTCAGTTTGTGGCTGGCGCTGAATGTAGGCAAAAGCGCGTTCGATCAGTGGTCGGTGCTGGATTTAAATCACCCGTTTGCGCCGGAAATCCTCAATCTGCGCTATCCGCGCATTTTAATCTCGCTGTGCGCCGGCATTTTGCTGTCCGTTGCCGGCGTGTTATTGCAGCGCCTGACCTTAAACCCAATGGCAAGCCCGGAATTATTGGGCGTGTCTTCCGGCGCGAGTATGGGGATTTTGCTGCTATTGTTCGTGTTTTCCGCCCAGCAGCCGCTGTGGTTCTGGCTGGCGGGCATCGGCGGCGGGCTGGTCGCCCTGTTGATTTTATCCGCGATTAATCGCCGCAACGGTATGTTGCCGGAAAAAGTGTTGCTGACCGGTATCAGTTTGTCCGCGCTGTTCGACACCTTACAACGGATTGCGATTGCCAGCGGCGATCCGCGCACCAATCAACTGATCGCGTGGACTTCCGGCTCGACGCAAAACACCACGCCGGAACTTGCCGTGCCGTTTATGGGGTTGAGCCTTGTTCTGCTAGCGGGCAGTTTATTGTTCAGCCGTTGGCTGGAATTGTTGAGCCTGCAAGCGCCAATGGCGCAGGCTTTAGGCTTGAACTTAAAACGTGCGCGCCTGCTGCTGATTTTATTCAGCGCCGTGCTGACCGCACTTGCCACGCTGATGATCGGTCCGTTAAGTTTTATCGGGTTGTTAGTGCCGCATCTGACTTATTCCTTAGGCGTGCACAAAGCCAAGGCGCAACTGCTGATTTCCGCTTTGTTAGGCGGCACGATTATGTTGCTGGCGGATTGGTTCGGGCGGCAAATTTTGTTTCCGTACGAAATTCCGGCGGGCTTGGTCGCCACCCTACTCGGCGGCACTTATTTCTTGTTCATGATACGGAAAATTTAATCCGCCACAGGAATTTTTATGGTAAACCCGTTCTGCGCCAAACACACAACGCGGCTTGCCGAAAATGTAAATGTAGTTTGACGACTACGCAATTTAACTTTTATTTAGGAGCATTTTTATGCAAAAAACCTTTATGTGCACCACGATCGCAAGTGCAGTGCTTTTTGCGCTTAATTTCGCTTATGCGCAAGAATCAACCCAAAGCGAACAATTGGAGGCGATCGAAATCAGTGCGGACGCTTCCTATGACGGCTTAAGCAAAGAATTTGCCGGCGGACAGGTTGCCGCCGGAAGCCGTGTCGGTATTTTAGGCAACAAAGCCAATTTGGAAAATCCGTACTCGACGACCAGCTACACCAATAAATTCATTCAGGACAAACAAGCCCGCAGCGTGGCGGACGTGCTCAAAAACGATCCGACCGTTCGGGTGGCGCGCGGCTTTGGTAATTTTCAGGAAGCCTATTTTATGCGCGGTTTCATTACCAACTCCGATGACATTTTATATAACGGCTTATACGGCTTATTACCGCGCCAATATATCGCCTCCGAAATGTTCGAGCGGGTTGATGTGCAACGCGGCGCGTCGGCATTCTTAAACGGCATGGCGCCGGGAGGCGGCTCTATCGGCGGCACGATTGCCTTAATGCCGAAACGTGCACCGCAAGAAGATTTAAACCGTTTAAACATCGGTTACAGTTCCAGTGAACGCACCAACGTCGGCGCGGATATTTCCCGTCGTTTTGGTGATAACAAAGAATTCGGCGTGCGTTTAAATGTGGCGCATACGGAAGGCGAAAGCGAAATTGATCACGACAATGCGCGTAATACCATGTTCCACCTCGGCTTGGACTGGAAAGGTGAACAAGCTCGCGTATCCGCCGACTTAGGCTATCAAAAAAATAATCTGAGCGGCACACGCCCAAGCATCACCTTATCCGGTGTCAGCAGCGTACCGGCGGCACCAAAAGCCACCTCAAACTGGGCGCAACGCTGGACTTATTCCGACGAACGCGACGTATTCGGTACCGTGCGGGCGGAATATGATTTCCTACCGAACTTAACCGGCTATGCCGCTTACGGTTTCCGCGACGGTAAAGAAGAAAACGTATTAGCCAACCTTACCGTACGAGACGTAAACGGTGACGGCACGGAATATCGTTTTGACAATGCGCGTCGCAATATTATCCATACTGGCGAAGTGGGCGTAAAAGGTTCCTTTGCAACCGGTGCGGTAGATCATGGAGTTGTGCTTGCCGCTAATCGTTATCAGGAAAAACGCAAAAATGCCTATGTCATGGACTGGCAGAATACTTTTGCCACCAATTTATATCGTCCGACTTACATTAACGGCATTAGCTATTCCGCCAATGCGCTAAAAGGTAACGATCTTGCTTCGCCGGCATTGACCGACCGCGTTGTCTTAAACAGCGTGGCGCTTGCCGATACGCTATCGTTCTTGGATAAAACTTTACAAGTTACCCTTGGCGCACGTTGGCAACAGCTTTATACGCAAAACTTCGCTTATAATACCGGCGCGTTGAATCAACGTTATAAAGAAGTGCACGTCAGCCCAAGCCTCGGCGTAGTTTACCGTTTCACGCCGGAAATATCCGCGTATGCTAACTATATTGAAAGTTTGGCGCAAGGCGAAACCGCACCGTCAACCGCACGCAACCAAGGTGATATGCTCAGCCCGTACGTTTCCAAACAGAAAGAAATTGGCGTGAAATATGAATCGCAAAGCGGTTTCGGCGCAAGTTTAGCCTTGTTCTCAACGGAAAAACCGCGCGGTTATGTAGATGAAAATCTGATTTTCAGCGAAAAAGGGAAAGATCGTCACAACGGCGCTGAAATCAATGTGTACGGTCAAGTAACCGACAATGTACGCTTGTTAGGCGGCGCCACTTTCTTACACGCTAAACAACGCAACACTGGTTCTGCCGATACGGACGGCAAATACACTATCGGCGTACCGAAATTCCAAGCCAACCTCGGCGCAGAATGGGACGTTCCGGCATTGCAAGGTTTAACCTTAGAATCTCGCCTGACTTACACCGGATCCAGCTACGCCAATGCGCAAAACACGCTTAAAGTGGGCGACTGGACGCGCGTGGATGTCGGCGCACGCTATATCGTGATGTTGGGCAACACGCCGGTAACCTTGCGCGCCCGCATTGACAATTTGGCGAATAAAAAATACTGGGAATCCGCCGGCGGCTATCCGGGTCAAGGCTACCTTGTATCCGGCGCACCGCGCACATTCTCATTCAACGCGTCATTTGATTTCTAAGCAAAAGGGTCGGTTAAAACCGACCCTTATTATTTTTATCAAATGAAGGAATGTTGAAAAAAACGTTGGAAAAACCCACCACACTTTTTATTCCAGCTTGGCGTTGAGATAAGTGACTACTTTTCTCAATTCAATCTTTTTGATTGTATTCGCCGTAAAATCAGTAGAGACAAAGACAAAAAACCTTTTTCACTTAAACTTTATGCAGCTTAGGCATAAAAATAGCCTAGGCGTGACGGGAAGTCATTATGTACAACAAGACTGAGCTTGATCCCCATTGTACTTCTTAATTTCCCTTGTGTACTTTGTTTGATCCCCAATGGACTATAAGAAATCCCCACTAAAAACGGGAGGTTCAACCTCGTAAAATCATTTATCCATGCTTAAAGTTACGCCTTCTTAATTGCTTGGAACGACATAAAAAAATGGCAACCTTTTTCGGTTGCCATTTTTGTAAAACGAAAATAAAAAATTAACGTTTGGAGTATTGTGGACGACGACGTGCTTTGTGTAAACCCACTTTTTTACGTTCAACGCGACGTGCGTCACGAGTGACGAAGCCTGCTGCACGAAGTGCTGGGCGTAGGGTTTCATCGTATTCCATCAATGCACGGGTAATACCATGACGGATTGCACCCGCTTGACCGGAAATACCACCACCTTTAACAGTGATGTATAGGTCTAATTTATCAGTTAATTCAACCAATTCTAACGGTTGACGAACTACCATGCGAGCAGTTTCGCGACCGAAATAAACGTCTAATTCGCGTTGGTTGATAACAATCTTACCATTGCCCGGTTTGATAAATACACGAGCTGAAGAGCTTTTGCGGCGACCTGTGCCGTAGTTTTGATTCTCTGCCATATCCTAAAACCTCGTGATTAAATATCTAATACTTGTGGTTGTTGTGCAGCGTGTTGGTGTTCAGCACCTGCGTACACTTTTAATTTACGGAACATTGCGCGGCCTAATGGACCTTTTGGCAACATACCTTTAACCGCAATTTCAATCACTGCTTCAGGACGGCGTGCGATCATTTCTTTGAAAGTCGCTTGTTTGATACCGCCTACATAGCCTGTGTGCCAGTAGTAAATTTTATCGCTGTCTTTGTTACCGGTTACAGCAACTTTGTCCGCGTTGATAACGATGATGTAATCACCTGTGTCAACGTGCGGAGTATATTCAGCTTTATGTTTACCACGAAGACGACGCGCTAATTCAGTCGCCAAACGACCTAAAGTTTTACCTGTCGCATCTACTACATACCAGTCGCGTTTAACCGTTTCTGGTTTTGCTACAAAAGTTTTCATTAATTAATTACCAATATAATAATATTAATACCCAGTGCTTAAAAAAGCACAACCAGTTATCTTAATCTTCACCCCTTCGAGTGCGATCTCGACAAAATTAATGTGCGGTGGGAATCCGCAGCATTTACAGGGTCGGACGATTATACAGAAAATTTCAGCGAAAAGCTAACGGTTTTACAGGAAAAATAGGATAAATTTTGACCGCACTTTGTCTTTTTGTTCTTCACCGTCAAATAAAAAATCTAGGGTTTGCGCCCTAAAAGACAAATCACGGAACTGGCGCCAACATGACGGCTGCCTTCATTCATTTCTCGCACATCATGCTCTGCCAATAGCCATTCCAGCCCCAATAATGCTTGTTGCATCTCCGCTAAGGTGCCGAGCATTTCAACGTGACTAGGCCCGCCGGTGCCATAACGAAGTTGATCAGGATGATAAAAGACGCCGGCAAACAAGCCGCCCGGTTGCAAGGCATTCACAATACGTTGCATGATTTGGGTTCGTTCTGGTTCCATAAAATGACAAAAAACAGACGTAATCACGGCATAATGCGCCGTGGGCATTGTCATTTCGGCAATATTTGCCAATCTCGTTGTGAATGGCACCTGATAACGATGTGCTAACGCTTGCGCTTTTCGCAATCCCACTTGAGAGAGATCCACGCCCTCCGTTTCTAATCCGTGACGGGCTAAAAAGATGCCATTACGCCCTTCTCCCGTGGCAAGATCTAAGGCTCTTCCCGAGGTTGGCAAGTAAGGCTGAATTCTGGCGATAAACTCATTGGGTTCCGTGCCGAAAATGTATTCTTCCGTTTGATAACGCTCATCCCATTTTGTCATGTATTTTCCTTTATTCTTCTAATAACTGCCCTAATCCGCTCTGGCGTTGCACCGGATTTTTCACCGCACTTTCCCACACACTTTGCAATGCAAACACCGTGAGGAAATCTTTAGTGCGGGTGATTCCCGTGTAAACCAGCTCTTTGGATAAAACCGGGCTATTCTCCAACGGTAAAATCAGGAACGTATGTGGAAATTCGGAGCCTTGAGATTTATGCACGGTCATGACAAAGGCAGTCTCATGATTCGGCACACGGCTTGCCAGCACCGTTTTGTAGCTATTTTGTCCTTGTTCAAACCACACGCGCCCATGGCCTAAATAAATGCCGATGTCGCCGTTATACAAGCCGACACCGCTGTCATTTTGCGTCACCATAATCGGCTTGCCGATATACCATTCCCGTTCCTGATGAAATTGCAACAACCGTTTTTGACGCAATTTTTCCGCGATAGCCAAATTTAACTGCTCGACACCAAACTCCCCTACGCGTAATGCGGTTAAAAAACGGATATGATTAAACGCAGCAAAAATTGACCGCACTTTATCTTCCTGAAGAACGCCATCGGACGGAATTTGTTGCAAATAGCGCGCGTATTCTTCCGCAGCACGATCGACAATCAATTTCACACAAGCTTTACGCTGTTGCACGTCGTCTTTATTACTCAAATAATGCGCAAAATCCGTTAAGTACACACCACAATGCTTATCTTGATGTTGCTGATATTGTTGCAATAACTGCCAACTCTTCACCGCATTGCCTAAATTCACGGTCGTTGCCAACTCACCCACTTCCGGATTCGCCCCAAAACGGCGACTGACTTGTAAATAACAAATACTGTCGCTAATGGCGTTTATCTTATCTTCTGATGGCAATGTCATCCCTGTTGTTGCCTGTAAATATTGCGCCATCGACGAGCTGTATGTCGGTTTTGCCGCATTCACAAAACGCCCTAATTCGCCCAAAATAGCACCGGCTTCTACGGAAGCAAGTTGGTCTTTATCACCCAACAAAATCAGTTTGGTTTCCGGTTTGAGGGCATTAAGTAATTTAGCCATTAAGGTGAGATCGATCATGGACGCCTCATCCACCACCAACACATCTAACGGCAATGGATTCTCGGCGTGATAACGGGTTTCTTCACTGAAAAAACGCACACCAAGCAAACGATGGATCGTTTCTGCGTTCATCGGAATGTGCAAATTTTCGATGATTTCCCGCTTACTTGGTTCCTGTGCAAATATCTGTTTTAAACGTTCCACGGCATCCACAATAGATTCCGTTAAACGCGCTGCGGCTTTACCTGTTGGCGCAACCAATTTAATACGTAAGCCGTTTTGATGCAGTTCTTGCAAGGTTAAAAGCAACTTGGTTACGGTTGTTGTTTTCCCCGTTCCCGGCCCGCCGGTAATTAAACAAAAACGCTGACGTAACGCCATGGCAACAGCGATTTTCTGCCAATCAATGCCCTGCTCTTCCTGAAAATAGCGATCGAGAATCGAGGCAATTTGTGTGAGTTGTCCCTTTGAAAAAACAGGCTCAAAACAGACCGCACTTTTGAAGTAATCGGCAATTCGAAATTCGTCCTGCCAAACACGGTAAAAATACAAGCAATTAAACTGCAACACCAAAGGCGCGATTTGCTGTAATGGCGAATCAGTAAAGGCGATGTGTTGTACCTTTTGCAAGGTAGATTGCCATTGTGAAATCGGCAAATAATCAATTTTTTGCTGAATTTCTGTCAAATAAATACGTTCGTTGAAATAATCCTGTAAACCGAATAAATCCTGTTCAGTGGCTTGGTTCAACAAAAGACAGGTGTTGCCTTGACGGTAATTAAAATTACACAATGCCGCTATCAGTACCGCCAAGTTTTGCACAGATGGCGCATAATTAAACGGTTGCTGTTTACGATGAATAAACTCGGCAAAATAATAGTCGGCGGCGTTAATAATGCCTTTTTCTTTGAGTTGAGATAATAAAGTTAACATCAGAACAAATTCTCCAAGGCTTGAATTAACGCATAATCCGGTTTATCAAAAAACACACCGTCCTGATTTTCCCCGTTCATGCCGCGTAAAAAACAATAAAACACACCGCCAAAATGGGTTTCGTAGTGATAGTTTGCATCACGTTGTTGCAAATAACGATGTAGTGCCAATGTGTAAAATAAATATTGCCAGTCGTAATGGTTTGCCAGCATGGCTTGCTCAAGGCTTTTGCCAACGTAATTTTGCGGCTCGACACCCAGGAAATTCGATTTGTAATCTACCAAATAATATTTACCGTTATGGCAGAAAACCAAATCCATAAAACCGCGTAACATACCTTTAATCGCATCAAATTGCAGCGCTTCCGATGGTAAATGGTGATGTTTTTGCAACGCGCGATTAAATGCCGGCACATCAAATACCCGATTGAGTTTTAAATAAAACTGCATTTCTTTGACGCATTGATGGCGAGACAAATTGCTCAGCTTTAACGTTGAATCATCCGCACTTAATGGCGTATCTAAAATAGCCTTCATCCATTGTTGTAAGGATGGCAACCACGTTTCATCTAACTGTAGCCATTGGCAGAGTTTTTCTACCTTGTCTTCGCTTAACGGTTGGCTAAAATCATATTTTTCTAAGAAACGGTGCAACGCTGTACCGATTTTAATCCCGTGCGGGAAATCGAAAGGCGAATAACCGAAAGGATAGGCAGATTCATGACTAGCGCTTTCAAGCATTGTTTCTGTTGCTTGTTCATTAAAATCGTAATCTTTGCCACCATCAAAAACAGGTTCAAAAGCGACCGCACTTTCTGCCGCCAGTTGTTCTTTATAGTATTTTTTATTTTGATGAATTGCCTCAATGGCACTGAAACTGGTCACCGTCCAGTTTTGTTCAATATGACCGGTAAATGTTGCCGCGTTTAATGGCACTTGAGTCTCCGACTGCATTAGTGCATCTAGCGCTTTTAATGCCGTGGTTTCAGAAATCTGCATACTTCCCTCTGAGGCATCATGAACCAACTTTCTCAATAACGGTAAGCTATCGTAGGCTGTCGGCTTCTCATTCGTTTGAATTTCCCCTTGAGTGAGCACATATAACAAGGCACTCCACTTTTCCTCAAAGGTTTTCGGTACACCGATATTCAACTGATATTTCGCTCGGGTCAGCGCCACATAGAGTAAACGAAGTTGTTCGGCAAAATCCTCTTGTTTTACATCCTTCTCATGAGAACTATCAATATCCCACAGCACCGCCTTCCACTCTTGGTCATAATAAGTAGAAATGTGTTCAGGCCTAAATTTGGAGGCATAACCAATAAACGGCAACCAAACTAAATCGTATTCCAACCCTTTGGATTTATGAATCGTAACAATTTTGACCAACTGCAACTCGCTTTCTAACCGCACTTGTTGTTCATTTTGACGATCTTCCCCTTGAATTTGCTTTTCAAACCAACGTAACAATGCGGCTTCACTTTCGTTCAACGTTGCGGCTTCTTGCAATAATTCCGCTAAATGCAATAAATCCGTCACCAGGCGTTTACCATCCACAGTGGGATACAATTTTTCAGTGATTTTTTCTTGTAGGAACAACTGGTGCAACATCACCAATACACCTTGTTTTTGCCAGGTTTTTTGATAATGAATAAATTTTTCTACCCAATATTCCCAACGGCTTTCGTCTAAACGAATACGCTGAATATCTGCAGCCGTTTGCGAAAAAATCGCCGTTGCAACAGCATTTAAAATATTGCGTTCGGAAAACGGATTAAGACAGGCCCGTAAAATCAACAACAGATCCTTTGCTGCTTTACTATCAAACACATTGCTATTTTCTGACAAATACACGGAGGCAATGCCAAGGCGACGTAATTCGTTTTTCACCAAATCAGCTTCTTTGCGACTACGCACCAATACGGCAATACTTTCCGGTTTTAACGTTTTTTCGACGCCTTTTTCATCGGAACGAAAATCAGCGTTATTTTCCACCGCACTTTGCAACCAATGTTGGATAGAAATGGCACAGGCTTTTGCCATATTCTCTTTTACAGAGGATTCATCCACATAAAACCGCACGGCAGGTTCCACTTCACCGTTTAACCAAAATTTCGGATGATCGTCTTTAGATTCAACCGGCAAGAATGGAATCTTTTCATATAAAAACGGAGGCGGTTCGTGAAAATCAAACAAGTGATTGACACATTGCACAACATCTTGGTGAGAGCGGTAATTTTTTCCTAGATTGAAACGGTACTGTGCTTCATCAGCCGCTTTAAAGTAAGTAAAAATGTCTGCGCCACGGAATTTATAAATCGCCTGCTTTGGGTCGCCGATCATAATAAAGCCGTTATCAGTCACCGGTTCTAATCGCTGTGGCTCTACATACACCTTAGAAAAAATCTGATACTGCACCGCATCCGTATCTTGAAATTCATCAATCATGGCAAACGGGTATTGATAACGAATCAACTGCGCAAATTCAGTATTATTCGGATGACACAAAGCCTCTTTTAACAAGCGCAATAAATCATGAAAACTTTTTTCGCTATGGTTGAGTTTGTATTCTGCTAATTGGGTATTCAACACTTTCAAAAAATGGAACATTAGGGCTTTAACGAAAGAAACCTTCCATTGATGTAATTCATCAATTTCCTCAAATACTACATGAGTTAAAAATTCTTCACATTTACTTCCCGCCTGCTTATTTATTTCGCTTTGGCTAAAATTTTTTAAACAATTGGGTTGAGGAGACTCTGGTTCTTCAGCCCATTTGTCAATCAACGTAAACCATTTAGATTTATGGTCTTTTCTAAAACTATTAGGATTAATTTTTTTGTAGTCTTTTGGGATTGCTTTTTGAAGTTCGGCATCAATCAAATCACTAATTTCTTGAGATTTGTCTTTCCATAAATTTTTTAATCTTTGCTCTTTATCTTCTATGTCATAAAAATAATCATCAATTTTTGAAAGAAATTCCTCGGAAGATCCATCAAAAAAGTGCGGTCGTTTTTCCGGGAGCTTTAATTCTTTTCCAGCAAATTTTTTAATGTTTTTAACGATATTGTTTGGCGAAACCAAATTCTTCTGAATAAACTCGGCAACCGCATAAGGCTGTGAATAAAAATGCTCACGCCAAATTTTTTGCGCCAAGCGCAACAACAGCTCGTCTTCTTCGCCAGTCAATTCTAGATTGAAATGAACGCCTGAATTGAAGGCGTATTGCATCAGCATTCGGCGACAGAAACCATGAATGGTATAAATCGCTGCCAAATCCATATTTTGTTCCGCCAAAGTCAGGCGTTGAATGGCAAGCGATAAATCAGTGATGCTAGCAACCAATTCGCGTAAAAAATCATCCTGTCCAAATACTGCCGAATCCTGTGTCTGCTGATAAGCCGTCAATTTTTGTTTGGCATCGTAAATACGTTCTCGAATTTTGCGTTTCAGCTCCTCTGTCGCCATTTCGGTAAAGGTCACTACCAAAATTTGCTCGACGTTCAACGCATAGGGAAACGTATTTTCCCCTGCCTGTAATAATAGGCGCAAATAAAGGGAACCCATGGTATAGGTTTTGCCCGTACCGGCAGAGGCTTCAATTAGACTAACAGCATTTAACGGGATAGAAATCGGATTGAGTTGTTGCATGGTTAAGATTACGCGAATGAAAAATTTTGAATAAAATAAGGGCGGAACCGAATCCGCCCAATACGCTCGTTAGAAATTAACGACTTTATCTGCCCATATCGTCCATTTGGAAACATCGTCTAAGGTGCCGCGAGTAACGCCGTCAATTAATTTGGCTTCAAATAAACCGCGCGCTTTGGTACAACTTGTGCAAAGTTTAACTTCCGCACCTTGAGCTACCAAAATTTCCATCACTTGTTGTACGTTAGAACCTTCATTTGGGTGCTGACCAGCAATGCCGCTTAACACCGAATCACCAAAACAGAACACTTTAATTTCAACTTCCTTGCCATGTTCTTCCTGCAAATTCACGGCTAAACGCAATGCGTTGAAGCTTTTTTCTGTGCCATATGGCGATTCATTTAAAATAAAAAGAAGTTTTTGCATCATCATTAACCTACCCAGATAAATTTAATTAAGAATAATAAAGAAACCACCCAAACCGGTGCGTTAACTTCGCGCCAACGCCCTGTTCCGAGTTTCATCACACAATAGCTGATGAAGCCAAAAGCGATTCCTTCTGTGATGGAGTATGTAAATGGCATCATCGCCGCGGTAATAAAGGCAGGAGTCGCTTCTGTTAAGTCGTCCCATTGCACTTTAATTAAGCTGGATGCCATCAAAATACCCACATAAACCAATGCACCCGCAGTGGCATAAGCAGGCACCATGCCGGCCAATGGTGAGAAGAAAATCGTCAGTAAAAACAATAACCCTACAACAACCGCCGTCATACCGGTACGTCCACCGACAGACACGCCTGCACCACTTTCAATGTAAGTACTGATCGCAGAAGTACCGATATAAGATCCGACAACGGCGCTTGCACTATCAACATATAAGGCTTGTTTCATTTTCGGAAAACGCCCTTTTTCATCGCTGAACCCGGCTTTGTCTGTGACACCGAGCAAGGTGCCGGAAGAGTCAAATAAGTTCACTAATAAGAAAGAGAAGATGATGCCAATAAGTGCCGTATCCAAGGCACCGGCAATATCCACTTGGCCAACCACTTGAGTTAATGCCGGCGGCATGGAAACGATGCCATGGAACATCACGCTTTCGTCAAAATACAATGCAAGTGCGGTCACCGTGGCGATAGAAATTAACACGCCGGAATAAATATTGCGTGCTGCCAACACCACGATAATAAAGAAACCAAGGATACCCAATAACACTTGCGGACTGTGTAGATCGCCTAAAGCCACTAAGGTTGCCGGATTTGCAACCACCAGCCCCATATTTTTGAAACCGATTAAGGCGATAAAGAAACCGATACCGGCACCAATGCCTACCCGCAAACTGAGCGGAATAGATGCCATCAGCCAATAACGAATTTGGAAAATGGTTAATAGCAATAAGCCGACAGAACCCCAGAAAATGGTGCCCATCCCTACTTGCCAAGAATAGCCAAGTTTACCGACCACTACATAAGCAAAGAAGGCATTCAAGCCCATTGCCGGCGCTAACGCGATAGGCAAGTTACTGAATAACCCCATGGCAATCGTACCGAAGCCTGCGATTAAACAAGTGGTAACAAAAACAACTTGCTTATCCATACCCGCATCCCCCAATACCGATGGGTTCACGAAAACGATATACACCATGGTGAAAAAAGTGGTGATTCCGGCAATAATTTCCGTTTGGGAGGAGGTTCCTTTTTCTTTTAATTTAAAGAATTGTTGTAGAAAAGATTGATTTTTCATTGTAATTTCCAATCAGAGACAAAATAAAAACGATGAAAAACAAGGTTATAAGAAAGGTGTTTTTCCCGCTGATTCTAGCAAAAGATCAGAAAGACTGCGACGGGTTTAGAAAAATAAAAAATGAGATGATAACGAAGAAAAATAGAGGAAGAAAAGATGGTGCGACTGGCTGGACTCGAACCAGTGACCCCCACCATGTCAAGGTGGTGCTCTAACCAACTGAGCTACAGTCGCAGTGAAAAGTGCGCTAATAATAGCTACCTTTTTAGGCTAAAACAAGTTTTTTATTTGATTGCATGGATGACTGCAAAAAAATTAACCAATTCATTATAAAGATAAAAACATTGCAAAAACAAACCGCACTTTCCTTGCTAGAAAAGTGCGGTCAAAAATTTCAGTGTTTTTAGAAATGGTGAATTAGAAACTTGACGTATCTTGGAAAAGACCAACTTTCAAATCGGTTGCGGTGTAGATCACACGACCATCCACTTCCACTTCGCCGTCTGCCATGCCCATGACTAATTTACGGTTAATCACACGTTTCATGTTGATACGATAAACGACTTTTTTCGCACTTGGTAGGATTTGCCCAGTAAATTTCACTTCGCCAACGCCTAAAGCACGTCCTTTGCCTTTGCCACCAACCCAACCAAGGAAGAAGCCAACTAATTGCCACATAGCATCTAAGCCTAAGCAACCTGGCATCACCGGATCGCCGATGAAGTGACACGCAAAGAAAGGTAAATCAGGATGAATATCTAATTCAGCTTCAATATAGCCTTTGCCAAAAGTACCGCCATCTTCGGTCATTTTTACAATACGATCCATCATTAACATGGTCGGAGCCGGTAATTGCGGGCCTTCTTTGCCAAACAATTCGCCACGTCCAGAAGCCAATAAATCTTCGTAAGTGTAACTGTCTTTAATGTTTGGAGTACAAGTGTTCATTATTAATCATCCTATAAAATATGGTTAAACAACGTAATGTTGAATGCGGGTTGGATTCTAGCAAAGCATTCCGTCATTTAAAATAGCTAACACTTGTACGCCAAACTTGTCCGATCAGTTAATTTTTGATGGCTATTTTGATTTAGCGATTTTTTCTCCCGAAGAACAGATCCCATAAACCTAATTTATGAGATTGCTGGTCAGAATATTGATCAATACGTTGGTGAATCAAACGAGATAACGGCAAGGAATCAAAATCGTAAGTTTTATTTTCTTGTTCCACCAAATCCCGCTGCAACAAAATCTCACAGGCTTGATCCACCGTCTCTACTAGGTAAATAAAAAACTCCTGATTTTTCACTGCACTGACTACCGCCTCCGACAAACTGAGCTGATTTAGCACCGCACTTGGAATCATCACGCCTTGCTTACCTGTGAGTCCACGACGTTGGCAAATGGTAAAGAAACCTTCAATTTTATCATTCACACCGCCCACAGCATGGACTAATCCAAATTGATCGATTGCGCCGGTAATGGCAATAGATTGCGGCAATGGCAAAGAAGACAAGGCACTTAATAAGACGCAAAAACTCGCCAAAGAGGCACTATCGCCATCAATTTCACCATAAGATTGCTCGAATACTAAAGAAGCGGAAAAAGGCAACTGTGACGGCAATTCAAGAACATTGGCCAAGCAGGCTTCCGCAATCATAATGCCTTTGCTGTGAATGTTACCTGCCAATTCGTTTTTACGCTCCACATCCACAATTTCGCCATCACCAAATTGCACGATACAACTAATTCGCGAAGGCTCACCGAAAGACAATGGCGTGCCCGGATATTCAATGACCGACAGACCGTTAATCTGCCCGACCATCTCGCCTTCAGTCGCGACATAAATTTGTTCCTGTAAAATGCCATCGTAAGTTTGCTCGCGCAAAAAACCAAATTGTGCCGTTTTATGTTGAAAATAACGTTCAAAATCCACCGCGCTGAGTGGATTAGATTCCGCTAAAAGTGCGGTCTCTGTGAGCATCATTTTTAATTTAAGTGGCGATACATTAATTAAATGGCGATTTTCACTATCACGCACCAATAATTGATACAGTTTATTAAAACCGCTTAAATCCAACCCTGGTAACTGATTTTGTTGTGCAACCCATTGCACATAACGCATCCATTGCTGTTGTTGCTCTGCTGTTTCTACGCTGCAATAGCTTTCAATTTCCGCATAATCTGCTAAATGATAGAGTTCTTCTTCCAACTCTTCTAAAGCCGCTAATTCCGTGCGATTACCTAGCACAATCACTTTCAATGACAAAGGGTAACTCGGAATATCGCAAGGCAATGTTTTAAATGGATGTGCCGAATACCAATCAAACATACCGGTCGTTAAAATCTGTTTCAAACGTTGCCATAAATCAAATTGTGCCAATAATGCGCTCGCAGTCACAATCAGCACGCCGTTATTCAGCTGGTGAACCAATCCGGCGTGAAGTTGAATATCATGAGAAGATGCGTGCACTTTAAGCGAACCGAACAACTGGAACTGATCAAAATATAACGCCGTAGCAGCGCTTTTTTTGGCTGCAAAATTATCTTCTAGCGATTGTGCAGGCTCAGCATAAACACGCGGAAAAGAGAAAGAATCCCCTTGTTCTACGTGATATTGCACACCATACACGCCCATTTCAGGTTGGTGTTTTTGAATAAAACCTTCCAATAAAGAGGCATATTCCGCTTGATCATCCGCTTTCAGCACCAATAAAGTGCGGTGTGAATTTCGAATGAAATGCCGAACGGCTTTACTGGCACGAGGCTGTAAAGCAAAAAAATCCTGAGGTTGTGAAGGAATGTCGGTCACCGTCAATTCCGGACGTAAGGCCTGCCAAGGCAATGTAGTATTAGATAAAGAAGATAAAGTCACATTAATCTCTGTGTTGTCTATTTAATTTGCGCGCATTATCGCACATTTCTTCCCGTCTTTCTTCGCATCGCTTAAAAATCTGCTAGAAAAACACCTATAAACAGCGTATAGTGACAGAGTTACCACGTCACTAAATAGAATTCTTATGAAATATCAAAAGTTAGAAAACCAAGAAGCTCACTGGAAATGGGTGTATTTAACAAAGAAAGCCCGTGAAGGTGAAAATGTTACACGCTATACAGAAAAAAGTTTGCAAGAAGACATTGTTAAACAACTCATCGGTTGCCAAAACTATCCGCAAAAAATTGAAGAATGGATAAAAGCGCATTTAGCCCCTGAATTGGTGATTAAAATGGACCAAGCCATTCGTGCCAGAAGAAAGCGCTTCTTCAACGGTGAAAAACAATCTACAAAGAAAAAATCCATTGATTTGGAATATGCGGTTTGGCTTCGTTTATCAAAATATTCCCGCAAAATGAAAATGACGCTCTCGGAAACAATTATGTATATGATTGATGAACGAGAGAAAAAAGCATTATATGAAAATCAAATGTCGGCAATGAAAGCCGGATTAAAAGATTTACTCAAATAAAAAAAGACAAGTCCAATTGGGCTTGTCTTTATTTCAATGACTAAATAAGGAAATCTTTATTATTCTGCTACCGGAATAATTTTTGTTGCGTGTGAACCTTTGTCACCGTGAATCACTTCAAACTGAACTTTTTGTCCCGCTTTTAATGAGCGATATCCATCCATTTCGATCACAGAATAATGTGCAAAAATATCGGTATCACTGCCTTCTGCAGAAATAAAGCCAAATCCTTTTGCATTATTAAACCATTTAACAACACCAACTTCCATAATTTAAACCTCTTATGGTTTTTGTCCTTTTAGAACTACGTTTACTTCAATAAGACAATTGCCCTATCACCTTGATATGTTGGCATTTATATTTAAATAAATTTCCCTATCACGCAATAACAAAAGTTTCAAAATCAAACCGAGATCACAAAAAATAACAAAAATTAATCAGCAAAATCCCTTCAGCTTTTATAATTTCTCATTTTATTCATTTTTATTTTGTTTTTGTGTATTTTGTTCTCGTAACTGTTTTGCCACTAAGGCAATGGCTTCACCACTTCCTACACCTTGCGACATTAATTCTTGAATTTTTTCAACGGCACGTTGTTGCTGTTCGTGAGTTAAATTAAGTAAATCATTCTCTAACATTTTCTATCCTTTATTATTTACATAAAAGTGCGGTCGTTTTTTTACGTATTTTTTACCATTGAAAAATCTGCATTAAATTTTGCCATTGCTCATCTAACCCTGCCTGAAGCGTTATTGGCTGTTGCGTGACCGGATGAACAAAAGTTAATTTTTCCGCATGTAACATTAAACGAGAACACCCCGTGTGCTCTGTCAAAGCTCGATTTTGGTGTAAATCGCCGTACTGCGTATCACCTAAAATCGGATGAAAAATATGTTTCATATGACGACGAAGCTGATGTTTACGCCCGGTTTTCGGTATTAAGCGAACCAATGAATAACGAGAAGTGGCATAGCGCCCTACGCCATAAGGCATTTCAACGGTTTTCAATCCATTGTAAAACGTCACCGCACTTTGAGGTTCTTTATCCTGTTGAGCAAATTTATCAGCAATTTTATCCAATTGAACTTTCAACGGATAATCAATTTCGCCCTGCCCTGTCACATAACCACGAACCACGGCCAAATATTCTTTTTCCGTTTGTTTTTGCTCAAATTGATGGCATAACAAATTTGCTGTTTCACTGTTTAACGCAAATAATAACACACCGGATGTTGGTCTATCTAAGCGATGTATGGGATAAACTAATTGTCCGATCTGATCGCGTAAGGTTTGCATCACAAATTGAGTTTCATGACGATCCAACCAGCTACGATGAACCAACATACCTGCCGGTTTATTCACCGCCACTATATGCTCGTCTTGATATAAAATCTCTAGCGTCATTGTTGTTGCAGCAATTCTTCGATTTCAATGATCGGGCGTAGTAATTCCGCCAAATACGCCTCTTCTTTTAGCGCTTCTTCCAAATAAGGGCTGATCGCGATTTGGCTTGGCAACGGTGCCTGGCTTTCCAAAAGTGCATACATGCGCGGAATAAAAATCCATTGCAGCCATTCTGTCGGACTCATGGCATCTAACGCAAAAGGCTGATCGCTCAAAAACGCCTCTTCTTGTGGCGGCATCGTTTGCCACAACGCTAAACGCTCCATAATTTGCTGTAAATTTTGTAAATGTAATCGGGTTTGTTGATACATAAAAAAGACCTCGTAAAAAACGGCTCATTGTAGAAGATTTCGCGTTTTTGCGCCAGCCATGGCAAATTTAGTGTAAAATTCGCCCTTTCAACTTTAGCGTTACCGTCTATGTATCTAATCGAAGCCTTTTTCTCTCTACAAACCGAGCAATTTTCCTTGGAAAAACAAAGTCATTGCGTGAATCAAATAATTGAACAATGGCGCTACAATGGGCAAATTATCGGACGTGAAATTCCACAATTTGTCGCCCAACAGGAAAATCAAACGGGGTTAGCCGTACGCGTTACCTGCCCGGAACAAACCTCCCTTTTAGCGGAATTTAATAATTTCTCGGTGGATAAAGCCATGCAGGCAGCAGAAAAGTGCGGTGTGTTTTTTGAGAGTTTTCAGATTGTGGCAGAAGATCTCAATTCAGAAATCACTGCGACAGAACCACCTTCTTGGCAACTGCTCTACACCACTTATTTGCAATCTTGCTCGCCGCTACAAAGCGGTAATACTTTGCAGCCGATTCCATTGTATAAACAACTAAAAAACATACCGCACTTGGCGATGGATTTGATTAAATGGCAGGAAAATTGGCAAGCTTGCGATCAGTTGCAAATGAATGGTTCTGTGTTAGAAGAATCCGCCTTGGCACAAATTACCGACACAAAAAGCACGTTGTTTAAGCATGGCTATCATTTAGCACAGGAAATTGCGCGCCACAGCGGCATTCCTACTTACTATTATTTGTATCGTATTGGTGGGGAAAACCGCGAGGCAGAATTGCAATCTTGCTGCCCGTTGTGTAAACGAAACTGGACATTAAGCCAACCGCTTTTTGACTTCCTCTATTTTAAATGTGATCATTGCCGCCTCGTTTCAAATCTCTCATGGCATTGGCAATAAGGAAAACTATGCATTATCAAGATCCCAGCCTGAACGCCTTAAAACTCGGTCAGCAAACTCAATATGCGGAAAAATATGACCGCACTTTATTACAACCGGTTCCACGCCATCTCAATCGCGACACGTTGGGCATTACACAAACGCAGCCCTTTTCCATCGGTGCCGATATTTGGACTGCATATGAAATTTCATGGCTCAACCTCAAAGGCGTGCCACAAGTGGCTATCGCCGATGTACAAATTGATTTTCGCAGTGAAAATTTAATCGAATCGAAAAGTTTTAAACTCTATTTAAACAGTTTTAACCAAACAAAATTTGCTGATCCGTCCGAAGTACAGCACATTTTGCAACAGGATTTACAAGATTGCGCCAAAGGCAAAGTCAAGGTGCAATTAAATTCGCTGGCAGACTATACGGCACAGCCTATTGTTGCCCTATCAGGCGAATGTATTGATGAGTTAGATATTGAAATTCAGGATTATGCATTTAACGCTGACTTGCTGAAAAATTGTACTGGGGATAATGTGGTCGAAGAGACTTTAGTTAGCCATTTGCTCAAATCCAACTGCCTTATTACCCAACAGCCGGATTGGGGGAGCTTGCAGATTCATTATGTAGGTAAACAAATTAATCGTGAGCAGTTATTACGCTACATTATTTCTTTCCGTCAACATAACGAATTCCACGAGCAATGCGTTGAGCGTATTTTCTGTGACCTCATGCAATATGCAAAACCGGAAAAGCTGACGGTATATGCGCGCTATACTCGTCGAGGTGGATTAGATATCAATCCATATCGCTCAAACTTTGAAGCGTTGCCACAAAACCTGCGATTAGCACGACAATAAACATCAAGTGCGGTCACAAAATTTGTTAGATTTTATGACCGCACTTTTACGTTCTAAACTAAATTCTTGTCACATCAAATTTCGTTAGATCAATACCGTCTTCCGTGCCGTAAAACTTAACTAATGCTTGTCGCAAAGTTTCAGCCCGTTTTGGTAAACCTTTTTCCGCATAGAGCTTCACTTGTTCATAGACCGCCTGTTTGAATGGTTGAGTATCTCCAGGTTGCCCATTGAGATTATCAGCGCTAGCAAAATAACGAAAACCGGCAGAGGTTGCCAAAATCCATTCTAATGCTTGCGGTTTGACTTCCACTTTTTCAAATAAACGTTGTTGCTCTTCGCTACGTCCATCAGGTTCATACCAATAGCCAAAATCTTCTAATTTACGGCGTTCTTTACCGGCAACCAACCAGTGGGCGATTTCATGTAATCCACTGCTGTAAAAACCACGCGCAAAATAAATGGCATTGTAAGGGCAATCCTCATTTGCAGGAACATACAATGGCTCATCCCCGCCTTTGACTAATTTGGTGTTGTATTCTTGTTCAAAACATTGATTAAAAATATGAATTAAATCTTCGATATGATGTTCCATTTTGACTCCAAAAAATAAACCCGCTTAAAGAAGCGGGTTGCAATAATAAAGCCTTTGCGGCGAACCGAAAAGGCTTTTTTGTTTAGTTATCAGAGGAGGCAGAATCGTCGTTTTTTTCTACCGCACTTTCAACCTGTTGAGTCTCTGCTGCTTTAGGCTCTTCAGCTTTTGGCTGTTGAGGCTCAGCGCTATTAGTGCCCTTCGGTTCTTCCCAGCCAGCTGGTGGTGTAACCGGTTGGCGATTCATCAACTGTTTAATTTGCTCTTCTTCAATGGTTTCATATTTTACTAATGCATCTTTCATGGCGTGTAAAATATCCATATTGTCGATCAGAATTTGTCTCGCACGTTCATAGTTACGACTCACAATCGCACGCACTTCCTCATCGATCACATGCGCAGTTTCATCAGACATGTGTTTTGCTTTCGCCATGGAACGTCCCAAGAACACTTCCCCGTCATCCTCAGTGTAAAGAATCGGGCCAAGTTTATCGGAGAAACCCCATTGGGTAACCATGTTACGAGCAATATTAGTTGCCACTTTAATATCGTTAGAAGCACCTGTCGAAATATTTTCTTCGCCGTAAATCAAGTCTTCTGCTAAACGCCCTGCATACAACGTAGAAAGTTTACTTTCCAATTGTTTTTGACTGATGCTCACTTGGTCGCCTTCCGGTAAGAAGAACGTTACACCTAAAGCACGTCCGCGTGGAATAATTGTTACTTTATGCACTGGATCGTGTTCCGGCACCAAATAACCGACAATGGCATGACCCGCTTCATGATATGCAGTCGACTCTTTTTGCTTATCGGTCATGATCATAGTGCGGCGTTCAGGTCCCATGTTGATTTTGTCTTTGGCTTTTTCAAACTCAACCATCGTAACGATACGTTTATTGGTACGTGCAGCAAATAACGCTGCTTCATTCACCAAGTTTGCCAAATCCGCACCGGAATAACCCGGCGTACCACGCGCAAGGGTCATTGCATCAACATCCGGCCCAACAGGCACTTTTCGCATGTGAACTTTAAGAATTTGCTCACGACCTTTCACATCAGGCAATCCAACCACAACTTGACGGTCGAAACGTCCCGGGCGGGTTAATGCAGGGTCGAGAACATCAGGACGGTTAGTTGCAGCAATCACGATAACGCCTTCATTACCTTCAAATCCATCCATTTCAACCAACATTTGGTTCAAGGTTTGCTCACGTTCATCATGACCACCACCAAGCCCAGCACCACGTTGGCGACCAACGGCATCGATTTCATCGATAAAAATCAAACAAGGCGCATTTTTCTTCGCTTGTTCAAACATATCGCGCACACGAGAAGCCCCGACCCCCACAAACATTTCAACAAAGTCAGAACCGGAAATCGTGAAGAAAGGCACTTTCGCTTCACCGGCAATCGCTTTTGCCAATAACGTTTTACCGGTACCTGGAGGCCCCACCATTAAAATCCCTTTTGGAATTTTACCGCCTAAATTTTGGAATTTTTTCGGTTCACGTAAGAAGTCAACGATTTCAGCCACTTCTTCTTTTGCTTCATCACAACCGGCTACATCGGCAAAAGTGGTTTTGATTTGCTCTTGTGTCATCATACGCGCGCGGCTTTTACCAAAGCTCATGGCTTTACCGCCACCGCCTTGCATTTGACGCATGAAGAAAACCCAGACGCCGATTAATAACAACATCGGGAACCAAGCAATCAAGATTTGAGATAATAATCCTCTTCTTTCCGGAGGTGTGCCTTCTACTTTGACTTTTTTATTTAATAAATCATTCAGTAAGTTTTTATCTTCTAAAGGAATGACTGTCGTATATCTAGAACCGTCTGCTTTGGTAACTAAAATTTCATTGTCTTCAAACTTAGCCTGACGCACCTGACTATTTTCAACATCAGTAATAAAAGTTGTATAGTCCGTTACACTGCCGGTAGAAGTCGAATTAAAACTTTGATATGCCGTCATCATGACAACAGCAACAACAACCCAAAGAATTAAATTTTTTACCATATCGTTCAAGGCATTACCCCATACTTATAAAGTTAATAAAATGTTGCAAGGTTACTATATTTGTTTCGAAAGTTAAAGTTATCAAATTGATTGTCTTTCTTTGTTACTTAACCCATTAAAACTTATAGCCACTTGCAACGATATAAACTTCCCGAGAGCGATCTCGAGAGGCCTCAGGTTTCCGAACTTTTACTACACTAAAGAGAGAACGAATCTCTTTTAAGTATTCATCAAAACCTTCACCCTGAAAAACTTTTACAACAAAACTGCCTTTGTTTGCCAACACCTGTTTGCACATATCCAATGCAAGCTCGACCAAATACATTGCACGTGGAATATCCACTGATGGCATTCCACTGAAATTAGGCGCCATATCAGACATCACCACATCGACTTTTTCTTCACCAACGCGTTCTAGCAAAGTACTCAGGACATTTTCATCGCGGAAATCCCCTTGTAGGAAATCAACCCCTACAATGGGATCCATCTCCAAAATATCGCATGCGATAACGCGTCCATTCCGACCAATTTGGCTGACGACATACTGCGACCAACCCCCCGGAGCGGCACCAAGATCGACCACTGTCATACCCGGTTTAAATAAACGGTCTGTTTGCTGGATTTCATCAAGTTTGAAATATGCACGGGAACGCAGTTTTTGTTTATGCGCTTTTTGTACAAAAGGATCTTTAAAATGTTCGTTTAACCAGCGAGTAGAACTCGCTGAGCGTTTTTTCTTGCCCATAACCTGTCTTATATTTTGTAATGTCGTTGTATATGAAGGCTTAAGCTTTACTTTTCAAGCCTTAAATCATCATTAATAAAAAATCCACCTTTCCTCGATTTTTGGCGGAAAGGTGGCTTAAATCAGAATGGTGCTTATTGTAGCAATTAAAGTGCGGTCTATAAAACGATCGTTTTATTTTTATAAACGAAAATACGATCGTGCAATGCCAAATCTAAAGCTCGGCTCAATACTGTTTTTTCTACATCACGACCGGCTTTCATCATGGCTTCCGCGCTATAAGTATGGTCAATATTGATCACATTCTGCATAATAATCGGTCCTTGATCCAACTCATTATTAATAAAATGCGCTGTTGCACCAATAATTTTCACGCCGCGTTCATAAGCCTGTTGATAAGGTTTCGCACCAATAAATGCCGGTAAGAATGAGTGGTGAATATTAATAACTCGATTAGGATAACGAGCCACAAATTTTGGATTTAGCACGCGCATATATTTTGCAAGCACAATGTAATCCGGTGCAAATTCGTCAATTTTTTCAGCGAGCAACTGATCGTGTTCTTCACGGGTTAAATCTTGATGACTAATGCAGAAAAACGGTACATCAAAACGCTCTGCCAACGTACGCAATGAATCATGATTTCCAATCACCGCAGCAATCTCTACATCAAGACCACCATAGTAATTTTTCATCAAAATATCACCTAAACAATGCGCCTCTTTCGTCACTAAAATCACAATTCGTTTACGTTTTGCACTGATGAGACGGCAATTTGTCCCTTCAGGTAAACTCAGTGCCAAATCGGCCAACAAGGTTTCTTCATTAAAAATCCCTTGTAGTTCCGTGCGCATAAAAAAATGTTTGGTTTCAAAATCAACAAATTCATTATTATGCACAATATTTAATTGATGCTTATAACAAATATTTGTGATCTTAGAAATAAGTCCTTTATCATCAGGACAATCCGTCAATAATATTTTATTTTCAACCATATTATCCTCTTAATAAAAAAGAAACCCATAAAAATGGGCTTCTCTCGATAATTAAAAATAGTATTAAATTTCAAAATCGGATAAAGATTGACCTTTATCTAATTTTATTTGAATCGCTTTTGGCGTACGACCTTGACCTGTCCAAGTTTTTGTCACGCCATTTTCATCAACATACTGATACTTTGCAGGGCGTGCTTCTCGCTTCTTACGAGGAACTTCCGCACCTAAAATCTCAGCTAATTCATCGACGGTAATACCTTCTTTTTTCAATAAATCTTTATATTTAGCAATGCGTTCTTGACGCTCTTTTTCCTCTTGTTGAATTTTCAAGAGTTCTTCTCTTTTTTCAGAAATAACCAGTTGTAACTTTTCTAAAATACTTTCTAATAATTCCAAAGATTCATTTTTGGCAAGTACGCGTAAACTACGAATATTTGTTAAAACCTTTAACACTTCAGTCATTAAATTTACCTCCGATATCCGTTACTAATATAAAACCGTGGGTTATCATAAACAAATAAATATCCCAGGTAAACAGAATTTATTAAATTTATTTATCACACAAAATGCCATTTCCTTATTGGCATTTCTCTTTTTTTATTGTAGTCTTGTGGTGTCCTATACATACGTAGAGGTGCAAACGTTATAAGTATATTTTCAGAGTGGATAACGATGAAGAAAATGGAAAGGAACGTTTGCCGAAATCAGTTAAAAGTCGTTTTAACTGGTTGGTGGCGTCTTCGAAAGAACCGTCACTGTCATAGTCAATAACAACTATGGAGCGCTACTGGTTAGGTTAGGTCTTTATTTACCTACCGTTTTAAATCATTTCTGATTATTCTAAATATTTAAAGTCAGTGGTTCTCCCTTAATTTTAGGTAGAACAACATATGGAACTCATCGATTATTCATCGTCAATTTGGTCAATACTTCCTCCTTTACTTGCGTTGCTATTAGCGATTGTTACGCGTAAAGTTATCCTTTCTTTAAGTGTCGGTATTCTGGTCGGTGCCGCCATGTTGACGAACTTTGAACCGCTGAATACCTTAGTGTATTTAAAAAATAATATTTCTTCCCTTTTCATTACTGAAGACGGTTTGAATAGCAACAACATTAACATTCTGCTTTTCTTATTATTGCTTGGCATTTTGACCGCACTTTTAAGCATGTCCGGTAGTAATCGTGCTTTTGCTGAATGGGCGCAAAAACACATTAAAGATCGCCGTGGTGCAAAATTAGTTGCCGCAGCACTAGTTTTCATTACCTTTATTGATGACTATTTCCACAGTTTAGCCGTCGGTGCAATTGCTCGTCCAATTACCGATAAATTCAAAGTGTCTCGCGCTAAATTAGCTTATATTCTCGACTCTACTGCCGCGCCGATGTGTGTACTTATGCCTGTGTCCAGCTGGGGAGCATACATTATTACGTTAATCGCAGGCTTATTTGCAACCTACTCACTCACCGGCTATACCCCAATTGGCGCATTTATGGCGATGAGTGCTATGAACTTTTATGCCATTTTCTCCATTTTAATGGTGTTCTTTGTTGCCTATTTCTCTTTTGATATTGGCTCGATGGCACAACATGAAAAACTTGCGTTGGAAGCTGAAAATACAGAAGAAGAACAACTCTCTGACATAAAAGGCCATGTACGTAATCTTGTACTACCGATTTTAACCTTAATTATCGTGACCGTTTCCGCAATGATGTATACCGGTAACGAAGCTTTAGCGGCGGATGAAAAACCTTTCTCCATCTTAGGAGCATTTGAAAATACCACCGTTGGCGTGTCATTAGTTACTGGTGGTTTAAGTGCGGTATTAATTGCTTCACTTTGTATTTTTGCCGATCGTTTGGTGAATGTCTCCGAATATATCAAAGCATGGGGCGTAGGTATGAAATCCATGTCCGGCGCGATTCTCATTTTATTCTTCGCATGGACCATTAATAATGTAGTAAGCGATGTGAAAACCGGTGCTTATTTAGCCTCTTTAGTTTCCGATACATTGCCACTTGCTTTATTACCTGCGCTCTTATTTATTTTGGCATCCGTCATGGCATTCTCCACGGGCACCAGCTGGGGAACCTTCGGTATTATGTTGCCAATCGCCGCTGCGATTGCTTCTCACGCGATGCCGGGCTCTGTGGAATTTATGTTGCCTTGCTTATCCGCCGTTATGGCAGGCGCAGTTTGCGGTGACCACTGTTCACCGGTATCCGATACGACAATCTTGTCTTCCACTGGGGCAAAATGTGATCACATGGATCACGTTACCTCACAGTTGCCTTATGCTCTTACCGTGGCAACCGCAACTATTGCGGGCTATATCGTTGTCGGTTTCACCTATTCCGGCCTACTTGGTTTTATCACCACAGGTGCTGTACTTGCCTTACTCGTGTTTATCTTTAAAAAACGCTAAATTGTGATCTAGCGCACAAAATCAAAACAAAAAATATAATTTTGTTAAATTTATAAAATGCGGCATAAAGTCGCATTTTTTATAATTAAAATAAAAATAATTTTATAAAACACCAAAATTAAAACTTTAAAAGAATTTTATACTGATAAATCCAGAAAAATTTCATTTTCCCATCAAATTTTAAATAGACAACTCAGCTGCTTTCCATTACAAATAATTCCATCCCCTACAAAGTACCCACATTTACATTGCCCATGTAAAAGTGCGGTCAAAAAAATCAGTGTTTTTAAGACAACATATTAAGAGGTGAAAATGAAAAAATTATCGGGAGCAGAAATGGTCGTTCAATCCTTGCGTGATCAAGGTGTTGAATTTTTATTTGGTTATCCGGGTGGGGCAGTTTTAGACATCTATGACGCCATTCATACCCTAGGCGGTATTGAACATATTTTAGTGCGTCACGAACAAGCGGCAGTTCATATGGCAGACGGCTATGCACGTGCCACGGGCAAGGTAGGCTGTGTTTTAGTTACCTCCGGCCCTGGTGCCACCAATGCTATTACCGGCATTGCTACCGCATATGCGGATTCTATTCCGTTAGTGGTGCTTTCCGGACAAGTACCATCGGGGTTAATTGGTAGTGATGCCTTCCAAGAATGCGACATGGTGGGGATTTCCCGTCCGGTCGTAAAACACAGTTTTTTAGTTAAAAACCCGGAAGACATTCCGACCATCATTAAGAAAGCCTTTTATATTGCCTCTACCGGTCGTCCAGGTCCAGTCGTGATTGATTTACCGAAAGACATACTCAATCCGTTGAACAAATTTGCCTACACTTATCCGGAAGAAGTCACTTTGCGTTCTTACAGTCCAACGGTACAAGGTCACAAAGGGCAAATCAAAAAAGCATTAAAAGCCTTATTGGTGGCAAAAAAACCGGTACTTTTCGTGGGCGGTGGTGTAATTTCGGCCAACTGTCACGATGCCTTAACACGTTTTGCTAAGCAGTTAAATTTGCCGGTCACCTCTTCTCTTATGGGCTTAGGTGCTTTCCCGGGCACGGATAAACAATTCCTTGGTATGCTCGGTATGCACGGCACTTATGAAGCCAACACCGCCATGCATAACAGTGACTTGATTTTAGGTATCGGCGTTCGCTTTGACGATCGCACCACCAATAATCTCGCGAAATATTGCCCGAATGCGAAAGTGATTCATGTGGATGTGGATCCCACCTCCATTTCCAAAACCGTACTGGTGGCGATTCCCATTGTAGGCAGCGCAGAAAGCGTATTAGAGGAATTTTTATCGTTATTGGAAGATGAAAATCTTGCTAAATCCCAATCTGATTTAACTGATTGGTGGAAAGAAATCGAACAATGGAAAGCAGAAAAATGCCTCGATTTCGATCGCAACAGTGGCGTTATCAAACCACAGCAAGTGCTTGAAACGATTTATCGCCTAACCAAGGGGAATGCCTATGTGGCATCTGATGTAGGACAACACCAAATGTTCGCCGCCTTACACTATCCGTTCGACAAACCACGTCGTTGGATCAACTCGGGAGGGCTCGGCACCATGGGGTTCGGCTTGCCTGCTGCGCTTGGTGTAAAACTTGCCGATCCGAAAGCGATGGTAGTTTGTATTACCGGTGACGGCAGCATTCAAATGAACATTCAAGAGCTTTCTACCGCCAAACAGTATGATATTCCTATCGTCGTCATTTGTTTGAACAACCATTTCCTCGGCATGGTGAAACAATGGCAGGATTTAATTTATTCCGGCCGCCATTCGCAAACTTACATGAATTCGTTGCCGGATTTTGTGAAATTAGCAGAAGCCTACGATCATGTAGGTATTCAAATCGCCAAACCGGAAGAACTGGAAGAAAAACTCAAACAAGCGTTCAGCATTAAAAATAAACTGGTCTTTGTTGACGTCAACGTTGATGCCAACGAACACGTTTACCCAATGCAAGTGCGTGGCGGCGCTATGAATGAAATGATTTTGACTAAACCGGAGAATGCATAATGCGTAGAATTTTATCAGTATTACTCGAAAATGAATCAGGCGCGTTATCCCGTGTCGTCGCCTTATTCTCACAACGTGCTTTCAATATTGAAAGCCTTACCGTAGCACCAACAGACGATCCGACATTATCCCGTATGACTATCGAAACCTACGGCGATGAACAAGTGTTAGAACAAATTGAAAAGCAATTGCACAAATTGGTGGACGTGTTCAAAGTGATTAATTTGAGCGACTGTGAACACGTTGAGCGTGAAGTGATGTTAATTAAAGTACGTGCACAAGGTGCAGCGAGAGAAGAACTGAAACGTTTGACGGATATTTTCCGTGCACAAATTGTAGACGTCACCACGAAGTCTTACATCATCCAACTCACCGGCACCAAAGACAAACTGGACGCCTTCGTGAGCACTCTAAAAGAAGAAGCCGTTGTCATCGAAATCGTCCGCTCCGGTTTGGTGAGTTTACCGCGTGGCGAAAAGGGCTATTTGTAGTCGATAAAGAAGCATCAAGTGCGGTCAAAATTCGTTGTAAATTTTGACCGCACTTTTTATTTAATTTTTTAAATACGCAAGAGCAAAGCAAATCCCACTTAACAGTTTGATAAGCTTATTTCCAACCAATCCCAACATATTTTGAACATATAAACAATTTTGTGATATGCGTACCATTTTTAATAAAATGAGATGCTATAATTTGTGTAGTTACATACAAAATTTGTGCAATTTAATCAATCTACGATCTATTTCTGACATTTTAAGGAGTTAATGTGAAATTAGATGAAATCGCCAAGTTGGCGGGCGTTTCTTGCACAACGGTGAGCTACGTTGTGAATGGAAAAGCTAAACAATATCGCGTAAGCGATAGCACGATAGCCAAAGTGCAGGCGCTGATTAAACAATATGATTTCAAACCCAATGCTATGGCAGCAAGCCTGCGGGTGGGAAAAAGCAAAACCATCGGTTTAATTATTCCGGATTTTGAAAATATCAGTTACGCCAAAATCGCGAACAAATTAGAAAACCGTTTGCGGGAAAAAGGATATCAGCTGTTAATTTCTTGTTCGAATGATCACATTGAGAATGAACAAAATTGCGTAAGACATTTATTACAACGTCAAATTGATGCGTTGATTGTCTCTTCAGCTCTGCCCTATGACACGGATTTTTATCAAAATGCCGATGTACCAATTATTGGTTTTGATCGCCGTATTCAATCACCGAACGTGATGAATGTGTTAACTGATGATGAAGGCGATGCATACCGCTTAGCCGAGGAATTTCTCAAGTTACCAAATCAACAACAAGTGTTGTTCTTTGGGGCATTGCCTGAACTACCTACCAGCAAGGAACGTAAGCAGGGTTTTCGCAAAGCACTGAAAGATAGAGCGGTAAAAGTTGATTATTTATATACAGATAAATTTCATAAAAACAATGCGACAAATACGTTTGCACAATGGTTATCAGAACAAGAGGAGTTGCCGACAACCATTTTTACCACTTCATTTACGCTATTAGAAGGCGTGATGTTGGTATTATTACAACGTTTTGGCCATGTGCCTCATCACTTAACGATTGCAACCTTTGGTCATTTTGAAATGTTGGAATTATTAGAGAATCCGGTGATTTGTAGCGTGCAAGATTACGATAAAATATCGCAATCACTATTGAACTTGGCGTTTAATGCCATTTCGAAAAAACATAAAACAACAGTAAATAGCACGCCTTTAAGTCGTAAAGTGATTAAGTACCACTGTTAGCATCCGTCACATCGGGAATCGTCACTGGTGGGGGCAAAGGTTCCGGCGCCCCCAAAAAGTGCGGTTCCCTTTCCATTAATAAATCCCACACAGCCTGCAAGCGGGCAAAAAATTCTCGTACTCGCACTTTTGTGTAACCTTGTGGATAATCAGCAACAAAACAAATGGCATCAATATTGTGGAATTTCGCAATAAACAAGGCTCGTTCGCAGTGGAATTTTTGAGAAATGATTGTAAGAGAATGCGCTTTAAACACTTGATCGGCACGAACCACGGAATCCAACGTGCGAAAACCGGCGAAATCCAGATAAATAAACTCTTGTGGCACGCCCATTTTTTTCAAATCTTTTAACATGGTTCGCGGTTCATTGTATTGCAACGTACGGTTATCACCACTTAACAATAAATAATCTACTTTTCTTTTTTCAAACAAACGTTGAGCCGTCAATAAGCGATTGTAATAAAAGAGATTCAGAGTGTTATCAGAGAAATACTTTGACGTGCCAAGCACCAATCCATAAGGACGATTTGGTACTTTTTCGATGTCGTAGTAGATGTCATTACGCACATAGTATCCAATGGTCTGATCAACAATCACCAACAAAATCGCAAAAAAAGCCATAAATAACGCCATGTAACGGGAAAGCCGTTTCATGTGTGTTAACATAAAAAATGCTTGTAACTTTTCTTTTAAATTCAATTTCATTGGCTGTGTTATCAGAAAAAATTGTTACTCAACATAATGAAAAAAAGCGTTGAATTCAAGTGGAATTTCGTTATTTATAGCCTTAAAAACTTCCGGATGTTTAGACGTCTAAAATTTCTTGACAAGGGATAGTCGCAGGATGTAACGTTACTCACCTTTACTGATAACAAGAGAAATTGCGCCGGATTTTGCAATGACAATAAAAAAGACCACCGTTTTTACCCATCAACCTTTACAGCTTACGTTAGGCGGTCAACTGGAACATATTGATGTCGCCTATCAAACTTACGGTGTATTGAATGCGGATAAAAGCAATGCCGTGTTAATTTGCCATGCCCTTACCGGGGATGCAGAACCTTACTTTGCTCAAGAGGCAAACCAACAAGGTTGGTGGCAAAACTTCATGGGTGACGGATTGGCATTAGATACTTCGCGCTATTTCTTTATTTGTTCCAATGTGCTTGGTGGTTGCAAAGGCACAACCGGTCCTTCTTCAATGAATCCGCAAACCGGTCGTCCATACGGCAGCCAATTTCCTACCGTCGTCGTACAAGATATTGTAAAAGTGCAAAAAGCCTTATTAGACTCACTGGCTATTCCGCATTTGCACGCCATCATTGGTGGTTCTTTCGGCGGAATGCAAGCCAATCAATGGGCGATTGATTACCCTAATTTTGTTTCCAACGTTGTGAATTTATGCTCTTCTCTATCTTTTAGCGCAGAAGCCATCGGATTTAATCACGTTATGCGCCAAGCGGTTATCAGTGACCCAAACTTCAATAACGGCGATTATTACGACGGTGCAAAACCGGATAAAGGATTAGCGTTAGCGCGTATGCTTGGCATGCTCACCTATCGTACGGATGTTCAGCTGACCAAAGCTTTCGGTCGCGCAACCAAAGCAGAAGGCAATTTGCAGGGTGACTATTTCCAAGTGGAATCTTATTTGAGCTACCAAGGACAGAAATTTCTTGCGCGCTTCGATGCCAATAGCTACCTGCATTTACTACGCGCGTTGGATTTATATGATCCAAGCCTTGGTTATGCCGACTTAAAAACCGCACTTTCTCGCATTCAAGCACGCTACACGCTAGTTTCAGTGGATAACGATCAGCTGTTCAAATTGCCGGAATTACGCAAAAGCAAACAGCTCTTGGAAGAAAATGGTGTGAATTTAAATTATTATGAATTCAGCTCAGACTATGGTCATGATGCCTTTTTGGTGGACTACGCCTTTTTTGAACATAAAATTCGTGATGGATTAGCAGGAAAGACAGAAGAAAGGTTCTAAAAAGAAACCGCACTTAGTTTTAAAGTGCGGTTTCTTTTTGATGTGTTTTTCATTAGAAAATGGAAAACGCTAAAACAAGAATCACGCTAAGAGAAAGCGCAACCGTCATCATTGCATAACCGAAAGTCCCCATGATTCACCTCTTTTTTGTCTTTATGTTAAAAGAAACCGCATTTTACCAAAAAATTCACACAAAAAGCCAACCAAATATGAAAAAGGCGACAGATTAATAAAAATTCGGTGTTATGCCCTTAACCAAAAGCACTTACCTCTTTATAATAGCCAAAATTATTTAGGGAGAAAGTTATGGCTACCATCAAAGATGTTGCCAAAATGGCAGGCGTATCCACCACCACGGTGTCGCACGTAATCAATAAAACCCGCTTTGTGGCACAAGAAACCGAAAGTTTGGTTTTACAAGCCATCAAAGATCTTAATTATTCCCCAAGTGCGGTGGCGCGTAGCCTTAAAGTGAATACCACCAAATCTATCGGCATGATCGTCACCACCAGTGAAGCACCTTATTTTGCGGAAATCATTCATGCGGTGGAAGAACATTGCTATCGCCAAGGTTATTCATTGTTTCTGTGTAACACGCAAAATAATGCGGAAAAAATCAAAAACCATTTGGAAATGCTAGCGAAAAAACGCGTAGATGGCATTTTGGTTATGTGTTCCGAATATTTTCCGGATTCCTTAAACCTACTCCATTCCTTTGAAAATATCCCGATGGTCGTGATGGATTGGGGCCCGAACGTACACACTGACATCATCCAAGATAACAGCTTTGATGGTGGTTATTTAGCCACCAAACATCTCATTGAAAACGGCCATAAACACATCGGTATTATTGCCGGTGAACTCACCAAAATAACCGCTAAAACCCGTTATGAAGGCTTTATCCATGCAATGAAAGAAGCCGGTTTAACCGTTAATCCGAACTGGGTGGTGGAAGGCTTTTTTGAACCGGAAGACGGCTATGAGTGCATGAATAAAATTTTAAGCCAAGATAACTTACCAACCGCCGTATTTTGTTGTAATGACGTCATGGCGTTGGGCGCAATTTCTGCGATTGGCGAAAAAGGCTTACGTGTACCGGAAGACATTTCCATTATCGGTTATGACAACATTCATGCCTCGCGTTTTTATTCACCGCCACTGACAACCGTGCACCAATCTAAGTCTCGTTTAGGTGTGCAAGCGGTGAATTTATTATTTGAACGCATTAACCATAAATCCGATCAGAAAGAAAAAATTGAAATCCACCCTGAATTGGTGGTTCGCAAATCGGTGAAAAAAAATGGCATAAACAAATAAAAAAGGGGCTCAAAAAAGCCCCTTTTCTTCACATTTAAAACACCACAAAAACCGACCGCACTTTCCCCAACAATTATGCTATGATGAGCCCCCAATTTACTTGCATGGAATACACAAATGAGCGAATTCAAAAAACTGGATCCCGATACGGCAATTGATATTGCCTATGATATTTTTCTTGAAATGGCACCGGAAAATCTCGATCCTGCCGATATTCTGTTATTTAATCTGCAATTTGAAGAACGTGGTGCTGTGGAGTTTGTCGAAACCGCTGATAACTGGGAAGAAGAAATTGGCGTGTTAATTGATCCGGAAGAATATGCCGAAGTCTGGATTGGGTTAGTAAATGAACAAGACGAAATGGATGATATTTTTGCCAAGTTTTTAATTTCTCACCGCGAAGAAGATCGCCAATATCATATTATTTGGAAAGAATAACGCGTATTTCTGTTCATTCCGGCACGCGAAAACCCTCGCCCTGCCCTGTTCGTCTAACACAGGGCGAAAAACACGGTAAAACCCACCGCACTTTCCGTCTTTCCTATTCCTCTACAGGCAGCACAAACCAACCAATCGGACGTAACTTAACAAAATACTCGGGCTGATTTGGTATGTAATCATTAGGATTTAAATGCACCAATAATGGCAAACCATGCCATTGCACCTGAATTTCCCAATAATTTCCCATATAAATCGCCGATTGCACATCACAACGTTCTGCAGGTTCGCCTGTTAACTCTAATAACACGCCTTCCGGGCGAATACCGAGTAAATAATTTCCATCCTGTGGTAGCTCATTCGATTCAATCGACAAGGGATTTTCTGCCAAAACATAGTTTCCGTTTTTTACCGTCACCGGAAAGAAAGACACTTCCCCCATGAAGTTTGCCGTAAAACGAGAGGTTGGATGATGATAGAGCGTATTCGGCAAGCCAATCTGTTCGACTTTTCCTTGGTTTATCACCACGACTGCATCGGAAATAGCAAAGGCTTCTGTTTGATCGTGGGTCACATAGAGCACGGTAATGCCCAATTTCTGTTGTAAATGGCGAATCATCTCTCGCATGGTACGGCGCAAATTGGTATCCAAATTACTTAATGGCTCATCAAATAATAAAATTTGTGGCGCAATTACCAACGCCCTCGCCAAGGCGATACGTTGTTGTTGTCCACCGGAAAGTTGTTCGATGCGACGATGTTCAAATCCCTCGAGTTCCACCATTTTTAATGCTTGACTGACTTTTTCGGCGATGTCGGAGGAATGGGTTTCCTGCATTTTCAAACCGAACGCCACATTTTCCTCGACGGTTAAATGCGGGAAAAGCGCATAGGATTGAAATACAATGCCGACGCCTCGCTGTTGTGGCGGTAACCGACTGATGTCTTTTCCGTCACATAAAATTTGCCCTTGATCGAGATCTTCTAATCCGGCAATGAGGCGCAGAATGGTGGTTTTGCCACAGCCTGATGCACCCAATAAGGTCGTAAATTTGCCTTTTTCAAAAGAAAGATTGAAATCTTGCAATACTTTCGTTGCGCCAAAAGCTTTATAAACCTGTTTTAATTCAATATGTTGTGTCATGTTATCGTCCTAATTTTGTCTCACCGACCCATCGACCAAATAAGCCGATAACCAGCATCATAATCACAATTAAACTGGCGCCATAGGCCACGGCTAAACCGTAATCGCCATCTTCTACCCGATTTAAAATAAACGACGTTGCCACGCGGGTGCTTGGTGTAACTAAGAAAATAATCGCGCTAATGGTCGTCATAGCTCGTACAAAACTGGTCACCAAGGCAGACAATAAAGCGGGCTTCAATAAAGGTAAGGTAATAAAACGTAACGTCTGAAATGCACTGGCTTTTAAAGAATAGGCAGCTTCATCCAATGCCGGATCTAATTGTTTAAAATTCACTAACGCGGCACGCAAACCAATAGGCATATTGCGAGTCACCATCGAAAGCACAATAATCGCCCCTGTGCCGGTTAAATAGAGCGGGACATTATTGAACGCAAGGATGTAAGACACCCCGGCAACCGTTCCCGGCACGGCAAAACTGAGTAGCGTGAGAAATTCAATGTGTTTTTGTCCGAAGAAACGATGACGAGAAAAGAAATAAGCCAACAAAAAGCCACTCACTGCCGTAAAAGGCGCGGCAATCACAGCGAACAAGACGGTTTGCACTAAAGACGGAATCGCACCGTTCTTCCAGCCTTGTCCGAATAGCGTGATGTAGTGTTGTAAAGTAAAGGTGTGATTAACACCCCAGTTCTGCATCACGCTGCCATAAAAAATACTGCCATACAATAAAGCATTGAAACCAACCCAGGCAGCAAAAATACTTACAACGGTAATCTTTAAACCGAAAGATAACGGCGTATTTCGACCTTCAAACCCTTTGCCCGAGAGCGTAACGTAATTTTTACGCCCGATAAAATGATATTGCAGCCAGAAAATCCCGAGGGAAATGCTTAACAAAATAATCCCCAAGGCACTTGCGGAGAAATAATCGTTTTGTGCCCCCACAATGTAAAAATAAATTTGCGTTGCCAACACGTCAAAATTACCACCTAACACAAAAGGCGAGCTAAAATCCGCCAAGGATTGCACCATGACAATTAAAAAAGCATTGGCTAGTGCCGGTTTCAATAACGGCAACACGATAAAGCAAAAACTCTGCCAACGATTTGCGCCGAGCATCACGGCGGCTTCTTCCAATTTCGGTGAAAGATTTTTTAATGCCCCTTCCAACAACATAAATGCCATGGGCGTTAAGGCTAAGGTATGGGAAATAAGAATACCGTTAAAACCATAAAGCCAATTCGAGTTCACGCCGAAATGTTGCCCGAGAAATTGAGTGGCATAGCCTGAGCGCCCAAACATCAACATCACGCCTAGGCTCACGACAAAAGGCGGCGTTACCATCGGCAATAAGGAAAAGATCTTGCTGATAAACAAACTGCGTTTGGCAATTCTTGTGGTGTACAACGCCAAAACAAGAGCAAACATAACAGAACATACGCCGACCACAGACGATACCGCCAAGGAATTACCAATGACTTTCCACAAGCCGAGATGGTTTAATAACGTAAAAACATTGCCAAACTCACCGGATTCGCCGGTAAAAAAGATCGTAAATAATTCGGTGATCGGATAAAAAATAAAGCCGATCACCAACACGGCAAGGCCTGTGGCGACCGCCAATAAAAAACGATCTCCCCGTAAAAAACCTAACCGCGCCAAGGCATTGACGAATATGGCGCCTATGGCAATAAACAGGAAAATCACCGCATAACCGAAGCGAAAAGCATAAGCTTCCGCGGAGAACCAAATGAAGAAGCTCAAAAGTGCGGTCAAAATAACGGTTATTTTTGTCGAGTGGCGAGAATCAGCGTATCGCTGAAGTAAAGGAAATATCAGTAGCGAGGCAAACCACAACCAACTGATATTGACTTGCGCCCATCCTATCGCAGCAAAATATTCTTTGGCGCTTGCCCCGAAAAGGCCGTAATCCAAGGCGCGCACCGGCAAACAAGCAAATGCCAGAAAAGCGAGCAAAATCCAAATGATGGGGTGATGAAAGCAGTGTTTTAGCATGGATACATCAGCATAAGATCTTGCTCGGCACAGCATAGGGTGCCGAGCATAGGTAGGATTATTTCGATAATTTGATATCAGCCAGCCACTTATTAATTAATCGCTTGCCTTCGTCTTTAGAACCAAATTTCACAAAATCAAATTCAACAAAATCTAATTTTTTCGGATCAACGGATTTTGGTGAAGATTCCGCATTGGCATTCGTCGGGATTTGATATAAACCGAAATCACGCCATGGCATTTCCTGCACCTCTTTCGACAACACAAAATCCATAAAAAGTTTGGCATTATCGAGGTTGCGTGCGCCTTTAATAATACTTGCACCGCCCAACGCATAACCGGTTTTACCTTGTGGGATCACCGTTTCCACCGGCGCGCCTTTTTCTTTTTCGGTGGCATACGCATGCACAAAACCGACACTCACCGCACTTTCACCACGGGATAAATTCGCCGTCACCAGATTACTTTTCACATATTGCGACACGTTTTCATTGAGCTTTTTCAAATAATCAAAGGCTTTTTCTTCGCCCCAAAGCTGAATCAAGGTTGCCATGATGGTATAGGTCGTGCCGGAAGCGCGCGGATCCGGCAGTTGAATTTCACCTTTATATTCCGGTTTGAGCAAATCTTCCCAGCTTTGTGGCGCGGGCAAACCCAGTTGTGCCAATTTTTGTGTATTCACACCAAAGCCCAACACCAACATGTATGCCACGGAAGTGAAATCCCCCTTTTGCGCCATGAGTGATTTAAACTGCGGTAAAATTTCCGCTTGTTTTGGCGAACGGTAGGCTTCTAACAAACCCAACTCGCCTGCTTGGAAATGCGGCTCAATGGTACCGCCATACCAAAAATCTGCCTGGGGATTGTCTTTCTCCGCTTTGATCTTGCCAAAAATGGTTTCCGTGCCCCCGTGTACAAATTCAGTTTTCACATCATATTTTTCCCCGAACTGCGTCGTCACTTTTTCACACAAGGCATTTTGCACCGTGCAATACACGGTCAAACGCCCTTCCGCCGCCACCTGTTGGCTAAAAAATAAAGACGAAAGACACACCAAACCTAAACTGTGTTTAAACCATTTTTGCATTTGAACACTCTCTTAAACAGACATAATGAAAGGCTGAGATTATATGTCATTACATGAAAAATCGAAATCGATTGCGTTTAATTTTTACGCCAATGAAAGCCTTGTAAATACAGGTACAACCAATCACCTGTAAACAAAAACGATGAACTTGTCGTTGTGGTTTAAAATTTGTTGGGAAAAAAGACCGCACTTTTGATCCCCAAAAACATCCTCGGATCCGTTTTTAATTCAAAATTTGATCTCGCGCACAAATTTTAATAAAGGCCTATTTCCGCCCATAGAAAAATCATCTTTATTTATAACCAGTTATTTAATGTCAACTAAGAGATAAAAAAATATATCGCTTGAATTCTTTATCTCAACACATTATCTTGTGCCCAATTTTTTGACTTGCAACTACATGTTGTGTTTTGGGTATATATCTAAGGAGTAGCATCTTCCATGAACAAGGCATTAATGGTCACCAAACGTGACGGCACACTAGAGCCGATTAACCTCGATAAAATCCACCGCGTGATTACATGGGCGGCAGAAGGACTGGATAATGTGTCCGTCTCACAAGTGGAATTGCGTTCTCACATTCAGTTTTATGAAGGTATTCGTACTTCCGATATTCACGAAACCATTATCAAAGCAGCTGCGGACTTAATCAGCAAAGATTCTCCGGATTATCAATACCTTGCCGCACGCCTTGCGGTGTTCCATTTGCGTAAAAAGGCTTACGGCCATTTCGATCCGCCGCGTTTATACGATCATGTGAAAAAACTCGTGCGCATGGGCAAATACGATCATGCCTTATTGGATGATTACACCCGTGAAGAATGGGATGAAATGGACGGTTTTATCGACCATTGGCGCGACATGACCTTCTCTTATGCGGCAGTGAAACAATTAGAAGGCAAATATCTAGTCCAAAACCGCGTAACCGGAGAGATCTACGAATCTGCACAATTCCTCTATTTATTAGTGGCGGCAAGTCTGTTCTCTAAATACCCGCAAGAAACCCGTTTGGATTATATCCGTCGTTTCTACGATGCGACTTCTACCTTCAAAATCTCCTTGCCAACCCCAATCATGGCAGGCGTACGTACCCCAACCCGCCAATTCAGCTCTTGTGTGTTGATCGAGTGTGGCGACAGCTTAGATTCCATTAACGCCACCGCCTCTGCCATCGTGAAATACGTTTCTCAACGTGCTGGTATCGGTGTGAATGCCGGTGCGATTCGTGCGCTAGGTAGCCCAATTCGTGGCGGCGAAGCGTTCCATACCGGTTGTATTCCGTTCTATAAATATTTCCAAACTGCCGTGAAATCTTGTTCTCAAGGTGGCGTGCGTGGCGGTGCGGCAACCGTGTATTACCCGATTTGGCACTTAGAAGTAGAAAGCCTGTTGGTGTTGAAAAACAACCGTGGTGTGGAAGACAACCGCGTGCGTCACATGGACTACGGCGTACAGCTCAATAAATTAATGTATCAACGCTTAATCAAAGGCGGCGACATTACCCTATTCAGCCCGTCCGACGTACCGGGACTTTATGAAGCGTTCTTTGCGGATCAAGACAAGTTTGAAGAACTTTACGTGCAATACGAGCAGGATCCGTCCATTCGTAAACGTACCGTAAAATCCGTGGAATTGTTCTCTTTATTAATGCAAGAACGTGCGTCCACCGGTCGTATTTACATTCACAACGTGGATCACTGCAACACTCACTCACCGTTCGATCCGAAAGTGGCACCGGTGCGTCAATCTAATCTTTGTTTGGAAATCGCTTTACCAACCAAACCGCTAAGCCACATTAACGATGAACAAGGCGAAATCGCTCTTTGTACCCTCTCCGCCTTTAACTTAGGCAAATTGGAAAACTTAGACGAGCTCGACAATCTGGCGGATCTTGCGGTACGCGCATTGGATGCTTTATTAGATTACCAAGATTATCCGGTGATTGCGGCAAAACGCAGTTCCCTAGCCCGTCGTTCTTTAGGTATCGGCGTCATCAACTATGCGTACTACTTGGCGAAACACGGCGTGCGTTATTCTGACGGCAGCGCCAACGATTTAACCCACCGCACTTTCGAAGCCATTCAATATTATTTATTGAAAGCCTCCATGAACTTGGCGAAAGAGCAAGGCGCGTGTGAATACTTCCACGAAACCACTTACGCACAAGGTATTTTGCCAATCGATACATACAAAAAAGACATCGACAGCTTAACCTCAGAGCCGTTGCATTACGACTGGGAAAGCCTACGCCGCGACATTAAAGAATTCGGCTTGCGCAACTCTACCCTCACCGCCTTAATGCCGTCGGAAACCTCTTCTCAGATTTCCAACGCCACCAACGGTATCGAACCGCCACGCGGCCATGTGAGCGTCAAAGCCTCGAAAGACGGTATTTTGAAACAAGTGGTGCCGGATTATGAAAACTTGGGTGAAAACTACGAATTACTTTGGGACATCCCAGGCAACGATGGCTACTTGCACTTGGTCGGTATCATGCAAAAATTCGTAGACCAAGCCATCTCCGCCAACACCAACTACGATCCGAAACGTTTTGAAGACGGCAAAGTACCGATGAAAGTGTTGTTAAAAGATCTGTTAACCGCTTACAAATACGGCTTAAAAACCCTCTACTACCAAAACACCCGTGATGGTGCTGAAGACAGCCAAGAAGATTTAGATGATGGCTGTGCTGGTGGGGCGTGTAAGATTTAAACGCTATATAGGAGACATAATTATGAACGTGCTTGTAAAAACTTCTGGGATTAAAAAAAATGAAAGTGGAGAAAAATACCAAGATGTATGTTTTGGAGTTCCTTTCAATTTATGTAAATTTACTGAAGAAGCCCTGAATGCTATAGAGGAAAAGAAATATCAATTTCTAAGTAAGTTAAATTCGACTGGTGAATTATGGGAAGAATATCCGTCAGAAATACACACCGCTTGGTCTACTGATGATCACTTATATCAATATAAATGTTTTCGCTTCATAAAGAGAGATTAAAAATAGCATATCCCAAATAAACTGACTGATAGCGCAAGCGTCCACGCTTGTGTTAAGTAAATAAACTAAAGGCACAAGCGAAGACGCTTGCGCCAGCATGAAAAAACATTTTAAAAACTGACCGCACTTTACTCTTAAGATTAAAGGAGAAACAAAAATGGCATACACCACTTTCTCACAAAACAAAAACGACCAGTTAAAAGAACCAATGTTCTTTGGTCAAAACGTTAACGTTGCCCGTTACGATCAACAAAAATATGAGACCTTTGAAAAGCTCATTGAAAAACAACTTTCCTTCTTCTGGCGTCCGGAAGAAGTGGATGTGTCGCAAGACCGTATCGACTATGCGGCGTTGCCTGAGCATGAAAAACACATTTTCATCAGTAACTTAAAATATCAAACTTTATTAGATTCTATTCAAGGCCGCAGCCCGAACGTGGCGTTGTTACCGTTGGTGTCTATTCCGGAATTGGAAACCTGGATCGAGACGTGGACGTTCTCCGAAACCATCCACTCCCGTTCTTACACGCACATTATCCGTAACATTGTGAACGATCCGTCTATCGTGTTTGACGACATCGTGACCAACGAAGAAATTATCAAACGGGCGCGCGATATTTCTTCTTACTACGACGATTTAATCCGCGACAGCCAACTTTACAGCCTGTACAGCGAAGGCACTTACACCGTGGATGGCAAAGAATGTGTCGTTACCTTACGTAATTTGAAAAAACAACTTTACCTTTGCTTAATGAGCGTGAACGCGCTTGAAGCCATTCGTTTCTATGTGTCTTTCGCGTGCTCTTTTGCCTTTGCAGAACGTCAATTAATGGAAGGCAATGCGAAAATCATTAAATTCATCGCTCGTGATGAAGCATTGCACTTAACCGGTACGCAGCATATTTTAAACATTATGGCGGCAGGTCAAGACGATCCGGAGATGGCAGAGATTGCCGAAGAATGTAAACAAGAAGCTTACGATTTATTCTTAGCGGCAGCAGAACAAGAAAAAGACTGGGCGGATTATTTGTTCAAAGACGGCTCCATGATCGGCTTGAACAGAGACATTTTGGTGCAATACGTGGAATACATCACCAATATCCGTATGCAGGCGGTAGGCTTGCCATTGCCGTTCCAAGCGCGTTCCAACCCGATTCCATGGATCAACGCCTGGTTGGTTTCCGACAACGTACAAGTGGCGCCGCAAGAAGTGGAAGTGAGTTCTTATCTTGTAGGTCAAATTGACTCCAAAGTGGACACAAAAGATTTCGACGATTTCGATCTGTAATCTTTGGTGTCGCTAAAAGTGCGGTGGATTTTTCGGGTGTTTTTAAACGCCAGTAAAATCTACCGCACTTTTTTATTTCTCAATGATTGTCTCCTCTACTCAGTAAAACAAGCATGTAATCCTTTCATAAAAATCACCGCACTTTTATCTCTTTCTTCTTCACAAAATATATTTGATAGCCTTCACAATTTTGTTAAAAAAATGTTTCTAGTTTATTAAAACAATGCTAATAAATAGCAGCCATGGAGGACATTTATTATGCAAACACAAATCCCTTTCTTCGCTAAATATAAAAGCCTGATTATTCTTGTTTTGGATTTTATCTTGATGTTGGTGCTAATCAACACGTTGCCCTTCTCACCAAAGGAAAACCGCGGCTTAGCCTTGCTGACGTTCATCGGTATTTTGTGGTTAACGGAAGCCTTTAATATTACGGTAACCTCGCTTATGGTGCCTATTCTTGCCATTGGTTTGGGGCTCATTAATACACAGAAAGCCCTTGCGCCTTTTGCTACGCCGATTATTTATATGTTCTTCGGCGGCTTTGTTATCGCGGCAGTATTACAAATTCAGCAACTGGATAAAATTATCGCGAATTACATCGTGCGACTCGCCAAAGGCAATTTAAAACTTTCCGTGGCGTATTTATTTGGGGTCACCACCTTTTTATCCATGTGGATCAACAACACGGCTGTCGCGGCAATGATGTTGCCACTTACCATCGGGATGTTAAAAGGGTTGAATGCAGAAAAAAATTATCGCCTGTATGCCTTTACCTTATTAGGCATGGCGTTCTGTGCCAGTATTGGCGGCATTGGCACTTTAGTCGGTAGCGCACCGAATGCCATCTTGGCCTCTCAAATTCAAGTGACTTTCACCGAGTGGTTAGGCTATGGCTTCCCGGTAATGCTGTTGTTGCTACCTTCCATGTTATTTGCCCTTTGGGTCATTTTACGTCCCAACTTTCATGTTGAATTTGCCCCTTCTCTTGAAAAAGTCTCTTTCACGAAAAAGAACATCATCACTCTCATTATCTTCAGCGTAATGGCATTACTGCTTCTGTTTAGTTCGCTAATCAACCCGTGGTTCTCCGGTTTACTGGGCTTAGAGAAAAAAATTGATAGCTTTGATAGTATTATCGCTTTAACCGTCGTGGTGATTATCGGCGTGACCGGTGTAGCCAAATGGAAAGAAATTCAAGAACGTGTGGAATGGGGCGTGTTAATGCTTTTCGGCGGTGGTTTAACCTTGAGTATCGTGATGAAAGACTCCGGTGCCAGTAAAATCATGGCAGATACCATTGTGCAATTTACCAATGAAAAACCGCTGTGGGTGCTTTGTTTCGTTGTCAGCGCGTTCATCATCTTCCTCACAGAATTCACCTCTAACACCGCCAGCGCAGCATTGATCATGCCGATTGTGATTTCAGTGGCGCAAACCCTAAACTTGCCATCAATCGCTCTTGCCGCCATCATCGCCTGCGGTGCAAGTTGTGCCTTTATGTTGCCAATCGCCACGCCGCCGAATGCTATCGTGTTCGCAACAGGCCATGTCAAACAAGTAGATATGGCAAAAGTCGGCTTTATTCTCAACCTTTTCTGTATCGGAATAATTGGCGGCATGGCATATTTCGTGTGGATCTAATTTCGATTACAATACGCCCAATGCTATTTAGAGCAGTTTTCTAACTGCTCTTTTTTTATTTTAATGATCATGAAAATTCATTTATTACACAGCCGTCAAACCATCGAACACGATAATCAAATCCCGCTCCTCAATCGCTTGGAGCAACATGGCATTCACCATGAATACCAATGTCGTAGTGGCTATTGTGGTTCTTGCCGAGTAAAAATAAAAAAAGGCAAAGTGTCCTACGCAGAAACACCGTTAGCCTTTTTACAACAAGACGAGATTTTATTATGTTGTTGTCGGGTGGAAGAGGATTTGGAGATTGAGTTGTAAAAACACGGTGAAAAATAACCGCACTTTGATCGATGAAGCTGAAATGATGATCAATTTCGGATACAAAAAGGGGCGTTTACTCACCCCTACTTTTATAGATTATTCAAATCCAACACATCCGTCATATCAAACAAGCCCTTGTCTTTTCCCTCAAGCCATTTCGCCGCACGCACGGCGCCGTTAGCAAAGGTCATACGGCTGGAAGCTTTGTGGGCAATTTCAACGCGTTCGCCGATGTCGGCAAACCAAACGCTATGTTCGCCAACCACATCAGAAGCGCGAATCGTAGAAAAACCAATTTCATCCCGTTTACGTTCACCGATAATGCCGTCACGGCAGAATACGCCGTGGGTTTTCAAATCACGCCCCAACGTTTTGGCAATGTGTTCGCCCATGGAAAGCGCGGTGCCGGACGGCGCGTCCACTTTGTGACGATGATGCGCTTCAATGATTTCAATGTCACAATAATCGCCCATCACTTTGGCGGCTTTTTCTAATAATTTAAACACCAGATTCACGCCCACACTGAAGTTAGAGGCAAACACAACACCAATATGCTCCGAAGCGGCTTTAATCGCTGCTTTACCTGCATCATCAAAGCCCGTCGTGCCAATAATGATATTTTTTTGATTCGCCACACAAAATGCCAAATGAGCCAAGGTGCCTTCCGGACGGGTGAAATCAATCAGCACATCAAATTGTTCTTTGGCGGCGTTTAAATCATCGCCCACCTGAATGCCTAAATGACCAATCCCCATCAACTCACCGGCATCAGCCCCCACCAATGAGGAACCTTTACGTTCAAATACCGCGCCTAATACCACGCCTTCTGCGTTCTGTACTGCTTGAATCAACTGGCGCCCCATGCGTCCGCCGGCGCCTACGATTGCAATTCTTAAAGCCATAATCTTCTCCGATTTAAACTAACTCATGATTTTCAACGCACCACTGTAAATTAAGTAGGCGCCGAACAGAATAAAAATCACGCCTGAAGCGTTATCTATATAGCGACTATATCGGCTATAAAAACGTTTTGCAAAGGGGCGTGAAAATAAGAGGGAAATCACATAGAAATAAACAAAGGTTTCTATCGTGATAATCAAAAGTGCGGTCAACATTTGCCGCGTTTCAGTGATGTTGACGAGGACAAAAGACATCACGATGCTGAAATAAATCACCACTTTGGCGTTGGATAAATTCACCAGCAGGCCTTTGATGATTTCATTTTTAGACGCTGTGTTTTGTATCAAATTGCTTTCATCAAATACCGCATTGGTTGTGACCCGAGCCATTTTCACACCCAGATAAAACAAATAGCTACCGCCCAATGCCATCACAATACCTTGCAACGCCGGCATCGTTTTGAACACAATCGCCAAACCTAACACTGCAGCCGTCGCCCAAATGGTCACGCCAATCGTGATGCCAATCACACCATAGATTGCCGTTCGCCGAGAATGTATTGCCGCAGCTCGGCTGACATAAAAGAAATCAGGCCCAGGCGAAAGCAACCCCATTAAATGAACGAACATTAAATGTAACATGATTTGCTAGATAAAATGCGCTAAGGCGAGAATGACGAGAATGCTATAACCTGCCGCCAAAATATCATCCACCATAATGCCGAAGCCGTTGGTGAGTTTTTCATCGAAATAGCGGATCGGGTAAGGTTTTAAAATATCAAACAGGCGGAAGGTCACGAAAGCAACGGCGCACCAAAATAAAGACACTTCCGGCACCACCAACAGCACCAAGAAAACGGCGACAATTTCATCCCACACAATGCTGCCATGATCATGCACGCCCATGTCGTGGCTAGTGCATTCGCATAACCAAATGCCAAGAAAGAAACAAAGTGCGGTCAATATAAAAAATGTTTTTGCACCCAGCCAAGGCAGTAATAATGCGCCAACAATCACCCCCACCAAACTACCCCACGTGCCGGGCGCCGGATGCAATAAACCGGAACCCAAACCCAGTGCGAGAAAATGAATAGGATTGCGCAACGTCACCCGTTCAAGGGGATTTTGTGGTGCTGCCATAATGAAAGACCTATTTAAAATGATCGAAACCGCCACTGGTCACGATGTCAACCGGTTGGCCGTTACGTTGAAATTGAATGCGCTTTTTGCCGGCATGGCGAATTTGTCCGACACAGGTATAAAAAATGCCAAGATGCGCCAAGGCTTTTTCCAATTTCGCTTTATAGCTGTCCGGTACGGTAAAACATAATTCATAGTCTTCACCGCCCGATAAGGCAAATTGTTCCGCTTGTTCCGCGCCAAATTCCTCAATTAATTGAGGGGAAAGTGGGAGTTTGTTCAACTCAACCACCGCGCCGCATTGGCTGCGCGTTAAAATATGCCCGAGATCAGCAACGAACCCGTCAGAAATATCCACGGCGGCATTCACAACACCGGTCATCGCCAGTTCCATGCCGAGTAGGACTCTTGGTGTTGGATGTAAATGGCGACGAATTAAATATTCTTGCGCAGAATTGACCGCACTTTTGCCTTGTAACAAGAAAGACAAGCCCGCAGCGCTATCGCCCAAGGTGCCGGATACATAGATCCAATCGCCCACTTTGGCGTGATGGCGACAAAGGCATTTGTTCTTCGCCATAATCCCTTGCGCCGTAATAGTGACGCTTAAAGGGCCTTTGGTTGTGTCTCCACCGATTAAATCCACGTTGTAATGATCGAGAATGTCAAAAAAGCTTTCGCTGAATTCCGCCAACCAATCATGATCAATTTTTGGTAAGGTTAAAGCTAATGAAATCCAAGCAGGCTCTGCGCCCATGGCGGCAAGATCACTTAAATTACACGCAACGGCTTTATACGCCAAATCGGCAGGACGAATATTCGGCAAGAAATGGATGTTTTCCACCATAGTATCGGTGGTAATAGCAAGATGCTGATTAGGATTTAATTCGGTGACGGCACAATCGTCACCGACAGAAAGGAGGACATCTTTGCGAGGCACACGTTTAGAGGCGGTAAAATAGCGTTGAATAATATCAAATTCACCCTCTGTCATTGTGCCTCCCTGTCTCAATGAAGATTAACGTCGAACAACCGGTGCGATTTTATCCAACACACCGTTGATGTATTTGTGGCTTTCATCTGCGCCAAAAACTTTGGCAACTTCGATCGCTTCGTTGATCACCACTTTATAAGGCACATCCGCCTCAAATTGCAGCTCATACACCGCTAAACGCAAAATGGCCTTTTCGATTGGATCCAGTTCCTCTAAACCACGATCTAAGTAGCCTTGCATAATGCGTTCCACCGTTTCAACATTCTCCACCGTTTGGCGGAATAATTTGCGGAAATACGGGGTATCCACGCCCTTCATGTCCTGTTCGGTCATGAAATTGAGTTCTACGATTTCCGGTGAATTTTGTGAAACAGCCCAAGAATATAACGCTTGCACGGCACATTCACGCGCACGACGACGAGGAGAAATTTTCTTTACTTGTTCCGTCATTGTCACTTACGCTGCCTGAATTTGATTTAAAAGATTTACCATTTCTAACGCAACCAAGGCGGCTTCCGCGCCTTTATTACCCGCTTTGGTGCCCGCACGTTCAATGGCTTGTTCAATGTTTTCAGTGGTTAATACGCCGAATGCTACCGGAATGTCAGATTCCATCGCCACTTTGCCTAAGCCGCTGCTGGCTTCGCCTGCCACATATTCAAAATGCGCTGTGCCGCCACGAATCACCGTGCCTAAAGCCACGATAGCATCAAATTTTTTGCTTTCCGCCAAACGACGCGCAACTAATGGCAATTCATACGCGCCCGGTACGCGAACTAAAGTGATATTTTCGTCTTTTACTTGACCGACACGTTTCAACGCATCAAGAGCACCTTCCAAAAGACTTTCATTGATAAAACTGTTAAAGCGTCCGATAACAACGGCAACTTTCGCTTCTGGTGCAGCGATATGACCTTCTAAAATTTTCATGTGATTTCCTTTGTAAGATGAATAAAAAAGAGTGCGCGGATTCTAGCATAAAATTCATTTTCTGGCAGTAAGAAAAAGCCAAAGTGCGGTTAAAAAACACTGTTTTTTATAACCGCACTTTATTGCTAATTAGCATTGCCAATCAGACAGAATTAACGCCAAGCTTTGAATTGGTTAATCAAGCCGTTGGTTGAACTATCGTGGCTTTCCACTTTCTCGTTATTTACTAATTCAGGCAGAATTCGGTTGGCAAGTTGTTTGCCTAGTTCCACGCCCCATTGGTCGAAGCTGTAAATGTTGAACAACACACCTTGTACGAAAATTTTGTGTTCGTACATGGCAATCAACGCCCCTAAACTAAATGGTGTGATTTTTTGTAACAAAATGGAATTGGTCGGTTTGTTACCGGTAAACACTTTAAACGGCACGATGTCTTTCACATCTTCCAAGGTTTTACCTGCATTCAAGAATTCTGCTTCCACTTGTTCTTTGGTTTTACCAAATGCCAACGCTTCGGTTTGGGCAAAGAAGTTGGAAAGCAATTTGTTGTGATGATCGGACAACGGATTATGGCTTTGCGCCGGTGCAATGAAATCACAAGGAATTAATGTGGTACCTTGGTGAATCAATTGATAGAACGCGTGCTGACCGTTCGTGCCCGGTTCACCCCAAATAATTGGGCCGGTTTGATAGCCGTCGATCACTTTGCCATCACGGCCGACATATTTACCGTTGGATTCCATATTGCCTTGTTGGAAATAGGCGGCAAAACGGTGTAAATATTGGTCATACGGTAAAATCGCCTCCGTTTGTGCGCCCAAGAAGTTGGTGTTCCACAAGCCCACTAAAGCCAGCGTTGTCGGAATATTTTGTGCTAACGGCGCATTGCGGAAATGTTTATCCATTTCATGAGCACCGCTTAATAACGCTTCAAAGTTTTCAAAGCCGATAGAAAGCGCAATAGACAAACCAATAGCAGACCATAAAGAATAACGACCGCCTACCCAATCCCAGAATTCAAACATATTGTTGGTATCAATACCGAATTCTGCGACCGCTTTTGCATTGGTCGAAAGCGCCGCAAAGTGTTTTGCTACATGGGCAGGATCTTTTGCTGCGGCAAGGAACCAATCACGGGCAGACAAGGCATTCGTCATGGTTTCTTGGGTGGTGAACGTTTTGGAGGCCACTAAAATTAAAGTGGTTTCCGGATTCACTTTTTTCAACGTTTCAGCAATGTGTGTCCCGTCCACGTTGGAAACAAAATGCATGGTTAAATGATTTTTATACGGGCGCAAGGCTTCAGTCACCATGTAAGGGCCAAGATCGGAACCGCCGATACCGATATTGATCACATCGGTAATGGCTTTGTCGGTATAACCTTTCCATTCACCGGAAATCACGCGTTCACAGAACGATTTCATTTTGGCGAGCACCGCATTCACTTCCGGCATCACATCTTTGCCATCCACTAAAACCGGGGTATTAGAACGGTTACGAAGTGCGGTATGTAATACGGCACGATTTTCCGTACGGTTGATCTTTTCGCCGTTGAACATGGCTTCTTTGGCTTGCGTTAAACCACACTCTTCAGTGAGTTGACGCAATAAACCAAGGGTTTCTTGCGTCAGGTTATTTTTGGAAAAATCCACCAAAATCTCGTTGTTAAAGGTTAACGAATAGTTGGCGAAACGATCTTTTTCTTGCGCGAATAAATCTTGAATCGTTGCATTCTTACGTTGCGCATGATGTTGGGTTAACGCTTTCCATGCGTTCGTTTGGGTTGGATTGATATTTTGCATAAGCACTCCTCTAAATTTAATCAATGTATTCGGTTAATACACGCGGGGTTAATTTGGTGATTAATTCATAACTGATAACGCCCGTAATTTCTGCGATTTCTTCAATCGGTAATTCTTTCCCCCACAAGATCACTTCATCGCCGACCTTGTCTTGACTGTCTGCGCCCAGATCCACGGTTAACATATCCATGGATACCTTGCCCACAATCGGCACACGGCGACCATTCAGATAAACCGGTGTCCCTTGTGGCACATCACGCGGATAACCATCACCATACCCAATAGCTACCACGCCGATTTTAGTGTCTTTTTCACTTGTCCAAACACCACCGTATCCCACCGGCTCGCCCTTTTTATGTTCGCGCACGGCGATTAAGGAGGAGGTTAAATTCATCACCGGCGTTAAACCGTATTCTTTTCCTGCAGTATTATTCGGTGAAATGCCGTACATAATGATGCCCGGACGAATCCAGTCTAAATGCGCGTCCTGCCAGAACAAAATACCACCGGAAGCAGAAATGCTCCGCTCACCGGCTTTGCCTTCCGTTGCCTGTAAAAAGCGGCTTAATTGTTTTTCTGTGTAACCGCACTCTAGCTCATCAGCACGGCTAAAATGGCTCACAAAGCCAATATTCGGATCAACACACGGAAGCGATTTGAGTTTTTGATAAAAGTTGTCCACTTCGTCCAAATGCACGCCTAAACGATGCATTCCTGTATCAATTTTTAACCACACTTTCACCGGATTAGGCGTTTGGGCTTCTTCAAGAGTCTCTAACTGTTCTTGGCTATGCACGACAGTTTGAATGTTATTAACGGCTAAAATAGGTAGGTCTTTGGAAGAGAAAAAACCTTCTAACAGCAAAATCGGTTTGGTGATGCCGTTGGAGCGTAATTTTAGTGCTTCTTCTAAACGCGCCACGCCAAAGCAATCCACCATACTTTCGACGGCAGAAGAGACGAACACCACACCATGTCCGTAGGCATTGGCTTTTACCACCGCAATAATTTTACTGTTTGGGGCTTTTTGTTTAATGGTTTGAATATTGTGTTTTAACGCAACAGAACTGATTTTCGCTGTTGCAGGTTTCATGTGCATTTTTTATCTCTTTTACTCTGTTATCTAATATTCGTCATCATAATGATGATGTTCCGCTAAGTTATCAAAACGGGAAAAATTGCCTTGGAATGCCAATTTCACACGCCCAATCGGCCCGTTACGCTGTTTACCGATGATAATTTCCGCGATGCCTTTTTCTTCCGACTCACGGTTATACACTTCGTCGCGATAAATAAACATAATCAAGTCTGCATCCTGCTCAATAGAGCCTGACTCCCGCAAGTCTGAGTTAACCGGGCGTTTATCCTGACGGTTTTCCAAGGTACGGTTTAATTGTGACAGGGCGATCACCGGCACTTCTAATTCTTTTGCCAACGCTTTCAAAGAACGGGAAATTTCTGCAATTTCTAAGGTACGATTTTCAGAAAAAGCCGGCGCACGCATTAATTGAAGGTAGTCCACCATGATTAAACTTAAGCCGTTATTTTCACGATAAACCCGTCTGGCACGGGAACGTAGCTCCGTTGGGGTTAAACCGGAAGAATCGTCAATAAATAAATTCGGTTTTTTAGCCAGCATCCCCATGGTACTGGAAATTTTTGCCCAATCGTTGTCATCCAAGCCCTGCCCGGTACGAATTTTCGTTTGATCCACACGAGAAAGTGACGCCAAGCTACGCATCATAATTTGTTCCGCCGGCATCTCTAAACTGAACACCAATACCGGTTTATCACTGCCTAACGCCGCATTTTCACATAGGTTCATGGCAAAGGTGGTTTTCCCCATGGAAGGACGCGCCGCCACAATAATCAAATCAGATTTTTGCAAGCCTGCCGTTTTCTTATCTAAATCTTTGAAACCGGTGGAAACACCGGTAACGCCGGAATGATCTTTAATTTGGCTGAGTTGTTCGATTTTATTGATGGTGTTTTCCAGAATGGAAATGATATTTTGTGGCCCTTCAGTACCAGATGTGCGCTTCTCAGCAATGGCAAAAACTTCTCGCTCCGCCTCATCCAGCAAATGTTTCACATCCTGCCCTTTCGGAGAATAGCTGTTTTGCGCAATTTTGTTCCCAACGGAAATCAACTCGCGCATGATTGCTTTTTCTCGCACCACATTGGCATAAGCCACCACGTTGGCGGCACTCGGCGTGTTATTGGAAAGCTCCGCCAAATAAGCAAAACCGCCCACCTGTTCGATGACTTCGCGACTTTTTAGTGCCTGTTCTAAGGTAATTAAATCCACCGGCAATTGCTGGGCAATCAGCTTTTCCATTTCCTCAAAAATCAGACGATGTTCAAAGCGGTAAAAATCCTCTTTCACCACATTTTCTGCCACATCATCCCAATACATGTTGTTCAATAAAATACTGCCCAACACGGCTTGTTCAGCTTCAATAGAATGAGGTGGAATGTTCAAATTGGTGGTGTTTTGGTCTTTTGCCGGAGGAGAGTTTTTAGACGCCATTATTGCCTCAGTGGATAAAAATAAGTCCCTATATGATATACCAAATCCGGAGGCGGTTTAACTTAAAAGTCAAAAAAAGTGCGGTGGAAATTCGCTCTGAAAATCCACCGCACTTTTGTTTGAAATGAACGGGTGAAAAGAAAAATCAGCCGTTTAATTTTCGTTTTGCCGCCACCGCATCGGATAACTCTTGCAAGACTTTTTCACTGTCTTCCCAACCGATGCAGCTGTCGGTGATGCTTTGACCGTAAGTTAAGGGTTTGCCTTCGATCAAATCTTGACGCCCTTCCACCAAATGGCTTTCAATCATCACGCCGAAAATTTTATCGGAGCCGGCAGCAATTTGACGTGCCACTTCACGGCTCACATCTAATTGTTTTTTGAATTGTTTGTAGCTGTTGGCATGGCTGAAATCCACCATGACATGGGCTCTGTAGCCCGCTTTGGCAAGTTCATCACATACGTTAGCAACATCTTGTTCGCTATAATTCGGGCCATTGTCGCCACCACGCAAAATAATGTGGCAGTCTTCGTTACCTTTGGTGGAAACGATAGCAGAATGACCAAACTTCGTAACAGACAAGAAATGATGCGGTGCTTCTGCCGCACCAATCGCATCTAACGCAATTTTTACGCCACCGTTGGTCGCATTTTTAAAGCCAACGGCACAAGATAAACCGGAAGCCAGTTCACGGTGCACTTGGGATTCGGTGGTTCTTGCGCCAATCGCGCCCCAACTCATAAAGTCGGCTAAATATTGCGGTGTGATCATGTCCAAAAACTCACCTGCCGTCGGTACGGTTAAATCGTTAATGTCGGATAACAATTTACGCGCCATACGCAAACCGTCGTTCAAGGCATACGTATTATTTAAGTGCGGGTCATTAATTAAGCCTTTCCAACCCACAGTGGTACGCGGTTTTTCAAAATACACACGCATGATAATTTGTAAGGTATCCTGGTATTTTTCACGCATTAATTTAATGCGTTTCGCATATTCTAATGCGGCTTTCGGATCATGAATGGAACAAGGCCCGATAACCACAAGTAAACGATCATCTTCACCATGAATAATTTTATGCGCTTCGTGACGGGCATTTTCCACCGTTTTCGCCGCAACGCTACTTGCCGGATATTTTTCTAGCAAGGCAATCGGGGGTAACACCTGTTCAATCTTGCCAATTCGCGTATCGTCGTTTTCAATGGAAATATCGTTTTTTGTATTCATTGTTCACTCGCTTATCTTCATAAAATTCTAAAATGACCGAAAAAAGTGGTATTACTCTACCACTGTAATTTGTACTAGTAAACTAGTTTGTTTGATTTCTTTTTTAATGACCGCTTAATACTTGTGCCGGTTGCAATTTTGCTGCGCGATTTGCCGGATAAAGGCTGGCAAATAAACTGAGAATTAACGCAGAAAGCAACACCAGCAACACATCTTGCCAATGGAGTTCGGTTGGCAGGAAGTCCACGAAATAAATGCCGTCGGACAATAATTTTCTACCGATGACACTTTCCAAGCCTTGAATAAGTGCGGTCAAATTTAAGGCCAAAATCACGCCCAACACAATGCCAATCAGACAGCCTTTCATGCCAGCCTGCAAGCCATACCAAATAAAAATACGCTTAATAAACCCATTATTCGCGCCAAGGGTACGCATGATGGCAATGTCACCGGCTTTATCTTTTACCGCCATGATGAGCGTGGACACAATGTTAAAACACGCCACCCCAATCACCAGCACCATGGCAATGTACATCACCGTACGAATCAGCTGAATATCACGATACATATAGCCGAATTTGCTGATCCAGTTTTGCAGGTAGAGCATCTGCGGATAATCTTGCAACATGGAATAATCAAGGGTTTGAATGTTAAACGGATCGGTAGTTTTCAGTTCTACCCCACTCACCTGTTCCGCTTGATAATCCATCAACTGCTGCGCCTGCGCCAAGGGCATGAGGGCATAGCTGTGATCTAGCTGTCCATCTAAACGCAAAATCCCCGTGACCTGGATACGTTCACGCAACGGCTGCGTCAAATTTTCCGTGCCTTTTTGTTGTGAAATTAACAGGGAAACCCAATCCCCTTCTTGCACATCCAACTCTCGTGCAATCCCCGAACCCAGCACCAAACCGCCATTCTGTGCAAAATTTTGCCATCCCTGATTTAACACAAAATGCCCAAGGGAACTCACTTGATCTTGCAACGCCGTTTCCACACCTTTGATTTGCACTACTTTTAATTTCGCACCGTTTTCCACGAGCGCGGTAAAACTGACGAAAGGCGAAACGCCAATGATTTGCGGGTTTTGCTTCAACTTAGCGGCAAGATGTTGCCAATGATCAATCGGTGCGTTGTTTTGCCCTCTTGCAGAGGAAATTTCCGCATGGGGCACGACCGCCAAAATCCGTTGATTGAGTTCACGTTCAAAGCCGTTCATGGCACTTAAGCCGATAATTAACACCGCCACGCCCAAGGCAATGCCCATACTGGAAAAAAACGAAATCAGCGACACCAAACGGTTTTTATGCTTACTGCGTTGATAGCGCCAACTAATAAAAAATGGCGTATTCATCAGGCATTTTCCTCGCGTAACACGCCGTCTTGCATAATTAAACGGCGATTCAATTTTTCCGCCAAATTTAAGTCGTGGGTCACCAACAAGAACGCAATCTGCTTTTCTTGATTGAGCTGTTGAATTAGCTCAAAAATGCTTTCCGTGGTTTTGTGATCCAAATTGCCGGTAGGTTCGTCAGCCAACACCAATGCCGGGTTATTCACCAACGCACGGGCAATCGCCACACGTTGGCGTTCTCCACCGGATAACGCAGAGGGACGATGTGAAATTCTGTGCTGTAAACCGACCGCACTTAAGATCTGTTCTGCGCGATCCTGCGCTTCCGTTTTGTTTTGTTGCCCGATAAGCATAGGCATCATCACGTTCTCAAGTGCGGTGAAATCTGCCATCAAATGATGAAACTGATACACAAAGCCTAAATATTGATTGCGCAACTTTGCCAAGGCATTCGGCGTCATTTGTTGCAACGATTGCCCTTTGATAAACACTTCACCGCTGCTCGGTTGATCTAATCCGCCCAAGGTATGCAATAACGTACTTTTGCCCGAACCTGAACTGCCCACAATCGCGACCAATTCGCTCGGTTGCATAGAAAAAGACACCTGTTTTAGCACTTCCGTTTGTTGGGTGCCTTCTTGGTAAAATTTACTCACATTTTGGCAAGATAATAATGCTGTATTCATTTTTTCATCTCTTTTTATTCGTAGCGCAAGGCTTCTGCCGGTTCCACTTTCGCGGCGCGATAGGCCGGATAAATGGTGGATAACAATGACAATAATAAGGAAAACGCGATAATCGTCAGAATTTGCCAAGGCTCAAGTGCGGTCGGCAAATACATCGTTTTTGCGCCTAAGATATTCACAATAGCGTCCAAATTTAACGTCACTAACACGCCCAATATGGCGCCTATCAAGGTGCCCATCAAACCGACCAATAAGCCTTGATAAATAAAGATGGAACGCACTTGTCCTTTTGTTAAACCGAGGGTTTGCAAAATGGCGATTTCGCCCTGTTTGTCCACCACCATCAGGCTTAAAGACGTAATAATATTGGACACCGCCACCACAATAATTAAGCTCACCAACAAGCCCATCATGTTTTTTTCCATACGCACCGCTTGGAAAAATTCGCCTTTTTGTGTGCGCCAATCGGTGATTTGCTCTGCCGACGGAAACGCAGCCGGCAACTCGGTAATTTGGAACGGATCTGTTAAAAATAAACGGAAACCTTGTGCTTCGCCCGGCTGAATTCGCATTAAGCGTCCAATGTCCGTTAAATTGGCAAACGCTTCATAACCGGATACTTCGCCCGTCTCAAAATAGATTTCACTGACGGTAAATAAACGTTGCAACGGCACGCGCCCAAATGGCGTGTATTGGCTGTTTTCAGTAATCATTAAACGTACTTTATCGCCAATATGCAGGTTTAATTTCTGCGCCAGTTGATCGCCAATGATAATTTTAAATTCGCCTGTCGGGAGCAAATCCTCAAAATTCTGCTCAGACAATGTGGATAAAATTGGGTCATCAGCAAATTGTCGAATCCCAATCACTTGTCCCGCACTGACACCGCCCGCGGTTTGAAAAATCACATTTGTCATGTTTATCGGCACGGCTTTTTGCACAAAACTCGGCATAGTTGGCTCGGCATCGTCGATCTTCACCTTGCCGTTCGGGCTGACAATGGCGTGTGGAATGGAAGAAAGCACTTGTTGCTTTTGATAGCCTTCCAAACCGTTCATCACAGACAGCACAATGATCAATGCCATCACGCCAAGCACAATGCCGAAACTGGCTAAATTCGTCACCAACCGTCCAAAACGATCGGCACTTTTCGCCCGCCAATAGCGCAATGCAATAAAAAGAGGGGTAGATAAGGTCATAAGGGATAAAAATCATTAAAAATACGAGAAAAATTGCGCGCTAGTTTAGCATAGACCAAGATAAAAAGCAGAATATCGGCAAAGAATTCTCTTCTTATGCCTACTAGAAAAATGCGTTAAAAAAACACCGCACTTTTAGAGAGATAACATTTGACAGCGCAAGCACATCTTCCTACTATTCCTCCCATTTATTTGAACTCCAACAAACGGAAAGCTTATTTTGAAAAACACCACTGAAATACTAAAAAATGCCCTCGCCCAACGTATCTTAATTTTAGACGGCGCCATGGGCACGATGATCCAAAAATATAAACTCACCGAAGCGGATTTCCGTGGTGAACGCTTTGCTGAAAGCGCTATCGATTTACGCGGCAATAATGATTTACTAACCCTCACCCAACCGTTACTCATTTCCGCCATTCACGAAAAATATTTAGAAGCCGGTGCGGACATTATCGAAACCAATACATTCAGCTCCACCACTATTGCGCAAGCAGATTACGATTTGCAATCCATTGCCTACGAACTCAACTTTGCCGGTGCAAAACTGGCTCGTTTGGCGGCGGATAAATACAGCACACCGGAAAAACCACGTTTCGTCGCGGGGATTCTCGGCCCGACGAACCGCACTGCGTCCATTTCCCCGAACGTAAACGATCCGGGTTTCCGTAATGTGACCTTTATGGAATTGGTGGATGCCTATTCGGAAGCTACACGCGGCTTAATCAAAGGCGGTGCCGATTTAATTATGATCGAAACCATTTTCGACACGCTAAATGCTAAAGCGGCGGTGTTTGCCATCGAAACCGTGTTTGAAGAATTAGGCGTGGAATTGCCAATTATGATTTCCGGCACCATTACCGATGCTTCCGGTCGTACCCTTTCAGGACAAACCACTGAAGCGTTCTACAACTCGCTTCGCCACGCCAAACCACTCACATTCGGTTTGAACTGTGCGCTAGGTCCGAAAGAACTTCGCCAGTATGTCGAACAACTGTCTAAAATCAGCGAAACCTACGTTTCCGTGCATCCCAACGCAGGCTTGCCGAATGCCTTCGGCGGCTACGATCTTGGCGCAGAAGACATGGCGGCACACCTGAAAGAATGGGCGGAAAGCGGCTTTGTGAACATTATCGGTGGCTGTTGCGGTACCACACCGGAACACATCAAAGCCTTTGCCGATGCGGTAGAAAATATCCCACCACGCAAATTGCCACAAATCAAAACCGCCATGCGTTTATCAGGTTTAGAACCGCTCAACATTGATGATGAAAGCCTGTTCGTGAACGTGGGCGAACGTAATAACGTGACAGGCTCGGCGAAATTTAAACGCTTAATTAAAGAAGACAAATTTGCCGAAGCCATTGAAATTGCCATCGACCAAGTGGAAAACGGTGCGCAAGTGATCGACGTGAACATGGACGAAGCCTTACTCGACGGCAAAAAATGCATGACCCGTTTCCTCAACATCATGGCGACCGAACCCGATGCAGCCAAAGTGCCGGTGATGATCGACTCCTCCAAATGGGAAGTGATTGAGGCGGGCCTGCAATCGGTACAAGGTAAACCGATTGTGAACTCCATCTCGTTGAAAGAAGGCGAAGAAATCTTTATCGAACACGCCAAACTGGTACGTAAATACGGCGCCGCCGTGGTCGTGATGGCATTTGACGAAGTTGGGCAAGCGGATACCGAAGATCGCAAAGTCGAAATCTGTACCCGTGCTTATAACATCTTAGTCAACCAACTTGGCTTCCCGCCGGAAGACATCATTTTCGACCCGAATATTTTCGCCATCGGCACCGGGATTGAAGAACACAACAACTACGGCGTGGATTTCATTAACGCCACAGGTCGCATTAAACGCAGCTTGCCACATGCCAAAATTTCGGGCGGTGTGTCAAACGTATCCTTCTCTTTCCGAGGTAACAATGTGATGCGTGAGGCCATTCATGCCGTCTTCCTCTATCACGCCATCAAACAAGGCATGGACATGGGGATCGTAAACGCAGGACAGCTCGCGATTTACGATGATCTGGATCCGGAATTACGCAATGTGATTGAAGACGCCGTCTTGAACCGCACACCGGATGGCACAGAACGTTTATTGGATATTGCGGAAAAATATCGCAACCAAGGCAATGATGAAAGTGCGGTGGATTCTGTCGCCGAATGGCGTACGTGGCCGGTGGAAGAACGCTTAAAACACGCCCTTGTGAAAGGCATTACCACACATATTATTGAAGACACCGAAGAAGCCCGCCAAAAATTGCCAACGCCGTTGGAAGTAATTGAAGGCCCACTCATGGCAGGCATGGACGTGGTGGGCGATTTATTCGGTGACGGCAAAATGTTCCTCCCGCAAGTGGTGAAATCCGCACGCGTGATGAAACAATCCGTGGCGTATTTAGAGCCGTTTATCAACGCCACCAAACAAAAAGGCTCAAGCAATGGTAAAGTGGTGATCGCCACCGTGAAAGGCGACGTGCATGACATCGGTAAAAACATCGTGAGCGTGGTGTTGCAATGTAATAACTTTGAAGTGATTGACTTAGGCGTCATGGTGCCGGCAGACAAAATCATTCAAACGGCGATTGATGAAAAAGCGGATATTATCGGCTTGAGCGGTTTGATTACGCCATCCCTAGACGAAATGGAATACTTCCTCGGCGAAATGACGCGTTTAGGCTTGAACTTGCCGGTGTTGATCGGCGGCGCAACCACCTCCAAAGAACATACCGCCATTAAACTTTATCCAAAATATAAACAACACGGTGTGTTCTATACCTCAAACGCTTCCCGTGCGGTAACCGTATGTGCCACATTGATGAACCCTGAAGGGCGCGCGGCATTGTGGGAACAGTTCAAAAAGGATTACGAAAAAATTCAACAATCTTTTGCAAATCGTAAACCGCTACGTAAACAGCTTAGTATTGAAGAAGCTCGCGCCAACCGTTTCGATGGCTTTAGCGGTGAATGGGCGGATTATGTGCCACCAACGCCAAAACAAACAGGCATTGTGGAATTCAAAAACGTGCCGATTGCCGAACTACGCAAATTTATCGACTGGTCGCCATTCTTCCGTATTTGGGGCTTGATGGGCGGCTACCCTGATGCCTTTGATTATCCGGAAGGCGGCGAAGAAGCCCGTCGTGTATGGAACGATGCACAAGTGGTTTTAGATGAATTAGAGCAAAACCACAAACTCAACCCAAGCGGTATTTTAGGCATTTCCCCTGCGGAACGTGTGGGCGATGATGTGGTGCTATTCTCTGATGAAGAACGCACGCAAGCCATTGGCACCGCTTACGGCTTACGCCAACAAACGGAACGTGGCAAAAACAGCAAAAGCCCATTTAACTTCTGCTTAAGCGATTTTATCGCCGATCGCGAAAGCGGTAAAAAAGACTGGTTCGGGATGTTTGCCGTGTGTGCCGGCGTTGAAGAAATGGATTTAGTGGAAGGCTATAAAGCGGCGGGTGATGACTACAACGCTATCTTGCTACAAGCAGTGGGCGATCGCCTCGCCGAAGCCATGGCTGAATACCTGCACTTTGAGCTTCGCACCCGCATTTGGGGCTACACACAAGAAAAATTCGACAACCAAGGTTTAATCAATGAAAACTATGTCGGCATCCGCCCTGCACCGGGCTATCCAAGCTGCCCGGAACATACCGAAAAAGCCTTAATTTGGGATTTATTAGAAGTGGAACAACGCATCGGTATGAAACTCACCGAAAGCTACGCCATGTGGCCGGCAGCCTCCGTCTGCGGTTGGTACTTCACCCACCCCGCTAGCAACTATTTCACTTTAGGTCGCATTGATGAAGACCAAGCTCAAGATTATGCCAAACGTAAAGGTTGGGATGAGAGAGAGATGATGAAGTGGTTGGGGGTTGCGATGAAGTAGTTTTCTAATTTAATACCTAGATAGTATATGATCTTATCTTAAGCAAAATATATTTTTAGAAAATTTAATAACCTATATGGGAGGAATCAAGAATGAAAGAACCAAAATTATTTTTACATACAAAAGAAAATGAATCTGAATTATTAGATTTTTATCAAAAAGCAATTTCTGAAGCTGTTGAACTATATATTGTTTCTGCATACCTAACTGAGTGGAACATAAATACAAAACTTAACCCCAAAATAAAACCTTCTAAGTTTAGATTTATATTTGGTAAAGATTTTGGTTTATCTAGAAAGAAAGCTGTAAAAAATGTACTAGATTGGCTTCCTTCAGAATTTCAAGAAAAATTTCTTGTTGCAGAGCATATTCAAGGATTTCACCCCAAAGCTATTTTTTGGAAAAATAGTAACAATGAATACTATGCATTAATAGGTTCGTCAAATCTAACAAATGCAGCATTTAATTCAAATTGTGAAGCTAATATATTAACTTTTCTTTCTGAGAAACAATTTTTAGATGTTATAAAATGGATATCTAGTATTGAAAAAGAATCAAAAGTAGTTACAAAAGAATGGATAGATAAATATAACCAAGCAATACCACTTAGAATTGAACAATTAAATATGTATGAAAAAACATTAAAAGATTTACTCTCATATGATGAAGAGTTAATTTCATCGAGAAGAAAACAACTTGAAAACTATAAAATTCATCAAAAAGAACTAAAAAAACTAATTTCAAAATGTGCTAATGGTGAAATAAGCCACAAAAATTTTTATGAAAATTTAAAAGAAATATTAAAACAAGGTATCAGTTTTCAGCCTAGATTTGATTGGTCTAGACGTGGGAGTCGTGATAACTTTAAGTTATTATGCCAAGCATTAGATAGAATATACAAGACCAAATCTGATGAGAGGGATAATATAGTAGAAAAAGAAATTAACAACTTACAAAATAAAAATATTTCAAATAGAAAAGCATTACTATCTGAATTACTTTCTTTAGAATATCCTAATGAATATCCATTATTCAATAAACCAGTTAGAGATTTTCTAAAAAGCTTAAATAGAACGATACCAAAATCTACAGATGGAAAAACTTATATTGTCACATCTCAAATTCTTAGAGATATCTTGAGTGATATGGACAAAATTGAAAATCTTGCTGAATTAGATGCGTTAATTCAGAGCAAATATCGTTAATTTTATGATGGCGCAAGCGTCCTCGCTTGTGCCTATCAGCTAAAAGTGCGGTAAAAAATCTAAAGAATTTTGAATATTAATTCTGCCAACGACTTATGGGTAAAATTCGCAATGTATTATTAAACAGCACCAGCGTGGACGCTGGCACTATCTTTCCTTATTAGCACAATCTGTTGGCGCACGCTTCCCAGCGTGTGCCCAATTTCAATTAAAAACATTTCAAAAACTCACCGCACTTTATTTACTTTTTAGGGCTCGCGTTAGGCAATGCGCGCTAGCATAAATTTTCATGACTAAAAAAATGCGGTCATTTCCTCAAACGTTTTTCATTTCAAAAAACACTTGGAAAAATGACCGCACTTTGATCATAAAATTAACGCTATTTCACCACAATAAATTCCGGTGAGGCTTGTCGTTCCATGAGTTTGCCGACAGGATATAATTCAACACCAGCGTTTTGAGCAACGGCAAAAACCTCTTTTTCCGAATCCGGTTTGACGGCGATGAGTAAGCCACCGGAGGTTTGCGGGTCACATAGAACGGCTTTTTGTAAATCCGTTATTGGGGCGATTTTGTGTCCGTAGCTGTCGAAATTACGGTTTGTACCGCCCGGAATACAGCCTTGTGCAATGTAATCGTACACACCGTCTAGGGTTTTAATGTTAGCAAAATCCACTTCGGCATTGAGATTTGAGCCTTCGCAGATTTCGGCTAAATGCCCTAACAAGCCAAAACCGGTGACATCCGTCATCGCAGTGACACCTTCAATGTTTGAAAGCTGACTTCCTAGCAAATTCATTTGGCACATCCACTTGGTCGCCAAGCCTTTATGTTCGGCTTTTAATTTGCCTTGTTTCTCTGCCGTCGTTAATACGCCGATGCCCAATGGCTTGGTTAAATACAAGTTGCAACCGGCTTCAGCAGAGGCATTTCGTTTCACTTTCTCTGTGTCGATAATGCCGGTCACCGCCAAGCCAAAAATCGGTTCCGGCGAGTCAATGGAGTGTCCGCCGGCAAGGGCAATGCCCGCCTCCTGACAAGCGAAACGGCCGCCGTCAATAATGCGTTGCGCCACGCTTGCGGGCAATTTGTTAATCGGGAAGCCAAACACCGCAATCGCCATAATCGGCTTTCCGCCCATGGCGAAAATATCGCTCACAGCGTTGGTTGCCGCAATGCGTCCGAAATCAAAAGGATCGTCCACAATCGGCATGAAAAAGTCCGTGGTACTGATAATCGACGTACCATTGCCTAAATCATACACCGCCGCGTCATCCTTGGTGTCATTGCCGACAAGGAGATTCGGGTCAATAAACGGTGCCATTTCGGTATGCAAAATTTCCTCTAAAACCTTAGGCGATATTTTGCAGCCTCAACCGGCACCGTGGCTATATTGCGTCAGCCGAATGTCGTTTGTTATGACGCATTCATTCTGTTCCGCGTGCAAAGCCTGCTCTGTCATGCTTACTTCCTTTTTATTAAACGAATGGTGTAATTATAGCTTTATTGGACGAATGATTCATTAATTGAAATGCATTTCTCAGAAACAAAAAATGCGGTGAAAGCTCACCGCACTTTTATTTTTTAGCTTGTCATCTAAAGCAAATTACAACGCTTTTAAGATGTCATCCACACGTTCTTTCGCATCACCAAACAGCATTTGGGTGTTTTCTTTGAAGAACAGTGGATTTTGTACGCCGGCGTAACCGGTATTCATAGAACGTTTGAATACCACTACGTTAGCCGCTTTCCACACTTCTAATACCGGCATACCGGCGATTGGGCTGTGCGGGTCATCCATTGCGGCAGGGTTTACGGTGTCGTTCGCGCCGATAACCAATACGGTGTCGGTGTCAGCGAAATCATCGTTGATTTCATCCATTTCCAACACGATGTCGTAAGGCACTTTGGCTTCCGCCAATAACACGTTCATGTGGCCCGGCAAACGTCCGGCAACCGGGTGGATACCGAAACGCACGTTCACGCCGCGTTCGCGTAATTTTTGGGTGATTTCTGCCACCGGATATTGTGCTTGCGCCACCGCCATGCCGTATCCTGGGGTGATGATCACAGAGCTGGAATTTTTCAACAATTCCGCCACTTCTTCTGCGGTTGTTTCACGGTGTTCGCCTTGTTCCGTATCGGAAGACACTTGAACGTCATTACCAAAACCACCGGCGATAACACTGATGAAAGAGCGGTTCATGGCTTTACACATGATGTAAGACAAGATCGCACCGGAAGAACCCACAAGCGCACCGGTCACGATTAACAAGTCATTGCTAAGCATGAAACCTGCCGCCGCCGCGGCCCAACCGGAATAGGAGTTCAACATGGACACCACCACCGGCATGTCTGCACCACCGATAGAGGCCACTAAATGCCAACCGAAAGCAAGGGCAATCACGGTCATGATTAATACCGGGAAGATATTTTCCGGTTCACTTAAGAACGCCACCATTAACAAGGCGGAAACGATGAGCGCCGCTAAGTTTAATTTATGACGGTGTGGCAACATTAAGGCTTTAGAATTAATTTTTCCGCTTAATTTACCGAATGCCACTACAGAGCCGGTGAAGGTCACCGCACCGATGAAGATCCCTAAGAACACTTCCACGTTATGCACGCTAGCAAGTGCGGCTTGTTCTGCAAGGAATTTCGCTTGTTCTACGTCATTTAAACCGCTCGGCATGGTTGGGATATCATGCAAACCGTAGCTGTTATAGCCTACCAATACGGCAGCTAAACCGACGAAGCTGTGCAAGATTGCCACTAATTCCGGCATTTCTGTCATTTCGACTTTTAATGCACGCTGAATACCAATCGCACCACCAATCACCATCGCAATGATGATCCACAATGTGCCTTCGGATTTTGGCCCGAAGATGGTGGCGATGAGAGCAATCCCCATCCCGATAATACCATACCAGCACCCTGCTTTTGCCGTTTCGTGTTTAGAAAGACCGGCTAAGCTCATAATGAAGAGCAACGCTGCAACAATATACGCAGCTTGTACAAAACCTTCTGACATGATTTTCTCCTTAGCCTTTTCTAAACATGGAAAGCATACGTTGAGTGACGCGGAAGCCACCGAAAATGTTGATGCTTGCCACTAAAATCGCAATAAACGCCAACACACTAATGAAGAAATTACCTTGTGAGATTTGCAATAACGCCCCCACGATAATAATCCCTGAAATCGCATTCGTTACCGCCATCAGAGGGGTGTGTAGCGCATGGCTTACATTCCAAACCACATAGTAACCCACGACACAAGCCAAGACGAAAACAGTTAAGTGAGAAAGGAAAGCTGCTGGCGCAATAGACGTGAGCCATAAGAAAAGCACACCCACTGCCGCCATAATGCCGTATTTTTTACGCGGATCCGTTGGTTTTTCTTCCTCTTTTTTGACCGCACTTGCGGCTTTCGCTTGTTGTTGCGGTTGCGCAGACACTTGAATTGGCGGTGCCGGCCATGTGACTTCGCCATCACGAATCACTGTTACGCCACGCAATACCACGTCGTCGAAATTGATGTCGATTTGACCGTCTTTATTTTTGCAAAGCAATTTCAATAAGTTAACAAGGTTGGTACCGTAAAGTTGAGAAGATTGCGTTGGTAGGCGGCTTGGTAAATCGGTGTAACCAATGATTTTCACTTGATTGTCGGTGACCACCACTTCGCCGGCTTTACTTAATTCACAGTTACCACCGGTTGCCGCTGCTAAATCCACAATCACGCTACCCGGTTTCATGGATTCCACCATTTCTTTGGTGATTAAGCGCGGTGCCGGTCTGCCCGGAATTAATGCGGTGGTAATGATAATGTCCACTTCTTTCGCTTGTTCTGCGTAAAGGGCAAGCGCGCGACGATTGAATTCCTCGGACATCACTTTCCCATAACCATCGCCACTGCCGCCTTCTTCTTTGAAATCGATTTCAAGGAAGCTTGCACCCATACTTTCTACTTGTTCTTTTACTTCCGGACGGGAGTCAAAGGCACGTACGATAGCACCGAGGCTATTTGCTGCACCAATCGCGGCAAGACCGGCAACACCCGCACCAATCACCAATACTTTTGCCGGTGGTACTTTACCTGCGGCGGTAATTTGTCCGGTGAAGAAACTGCCGAATTCATGTGCGGCTTCTACCACGGCACGATAACCCGCAATATTTGCCATTGAACTTAATGCATCCAATGCTTGCGCACGTGAAATACGCGGCACGGCATCCATCGCCAACACATTGATTTTTTTCGCTGACAATTTGTCCATGAGCTGCGGATTTTGTGCAGGCCAGATGAAGCTGACTAAGGTTGCTCCTTCTTTAATTAAAGCGATTTCATCGTCGGTCGGCGCGTTGACTTTAAAAATAATGTCCGCTTGCCAAACCTGTGCGGCATCACCGACTTTCGCACCGGCAGCTACAAATGCCTGATCTTCAAAACTCGCTTTGAAACCCGCATCATGTTCAACAATCACCTCAAAGCCAAGCTTCAAAATTTGCTGAACCGTTTTCGGCGTTGCCGCCACACGACTTTCATTATCAAGCAGTTCTCTAGGTACACCAATTAACATAATGATTCCCTTTGATTGATTAAGATGTAGGTAACAAATTTACCCGCCCGAAATGACGCCTCTAGGCTGTCAAATTAGCCCTCACTCTATCATTGTTCCCCTAAAAACGAAAAAAAATTTTCGGCTTTTTATTCAATATGTGATCCCTATTACAATTTATGGTAGCACATAAAAAAATTAGAAATTCCTCCCCCGCTTTGCTATCTTAGCGCGCGAATATTTTGGCTGCCGCTTCACACTCGGTCAGTTAAAAAACACGGAAAAACTTAACCGCACTTTGATGCTCAAGGTCAAACACAATGCAATTACCACCTCTACAATCCGCCACCTTAATCCGCCGTTACAAACGTTTCTTAACAGATGTACAACTGCCAAACGGCGACATCACCACGCTACACTGCGCCAATACCGGCGCCATGATCGGCTGTGGTGCAGAAGGCGACACCGTCTGGTATTCCACCTCCGACAGTGCCACTCGGAAATACCCAAGCTCATGGGAATTAACGCAATTAGCAAATGGCAATATGGTTTGCATTAACACCCACCGCTCTAATCAGCTCACCTTTGATGCCTTACAAAAAAAACACATCCTTGAACTGGCTATGTATGACGAAATTCATCCGGAAGTGAAATACGGCGAGGAAAACAGCCGCATTGATTTTCTGCTAAAAGGCAAAGATCTGCCCGATTGTTATGTGGAAGTGAAATCCATCACGTATGTGGATAACGCCAAAAAACTCGGGATGTTTCCTGATGCCGTCACGACACGCGGACAAAAACACTTGCGCGAATTGATCGCAATGAAAAAACAAGGCCATCGTGCGGTGATTTTCTTCTGTGGCTTACACGATGGCTTCGATCATTTTCAAATCGCAAAACACATTGACGCCAAATATGACGCGCTTTTCCAGCAAGCCCTCAAAGAAGGCGTAGAAGCCTATGCATATGCCGCTGAATTTGAAAAAACGCAGGGAATTCCGACCGCACTTCATCTCACAAAGGTCGTACCACTTAAGATAAACTCCATTTAAGCAAATTATTTGAGAATTATTTTCATTAAAGTGCTTGACATTATTTTTGAGAATAATTATCATTCAATCACCAAAACAAATTATAGATAATCACTCCAACTTCAACGCCTCATCCCCCACAAGAGGCGTTTTTTTCGCCTGAAATCCGGCCTTTTCCTTAAAAATAATTCAAATTTGTCGAATAACCTCTATAATGTAGCCTTTCGGTAAATTGAATAACATTAGGAAAATACATGACTGATATGAATACCGTTCTCGCGGAACTAAAACGCGGCGTAGATGAAATTCTTTCTGAACAGGATTTAATTGAAAAACTTAAAGAAAATCGCCCATTGCGCGTGAAACTCGGCGCAGACCCAACCGCACCGGATATTCATTTAGGTCACACTGTGGTATTAAACAAATTACGTCAATTCCAACAATTAGGCCACGAAGTTTATTTCTTAATCGGTGACTTCACCGGCATGGTAGGCGATCCGTCCGGTAAAAACACGACTCGTCCACCGCTTAGCCGCGAAGATGTGTTACGCAATGCGGAAACCTACAAACAACAAATTTACAAAATTCTCGATCCGCAAAAAACCCGTATCGTATTTAACTCTGAATGGTTAGGTAAATTAGGCACCGAAGGCATGATTCGTTTAGCGAGCAACTACACTGTTGCCCGTATGTTGGAACGTGATGATTTCAAAAAACGTTTCTCTAACAATCAACCAATTGCGATTCATGAATTTATTTACCCGCTCTTGCAAGGTCATGATTCTGTTGCGTTGGAAGCCGATGTTGAGTTAGGCGGAACCGACCAAAAATTCAATTTATTAGTGGGTCGTGAATTACAAAAATCTGCCGGTCAAAAACCACAAGTGGCGATTACCCTGCCGTTATTAGTGGGCTTGGATGGCGAGAAGAAAATGTCCAAATCCCTTGGCAACTATATCGGTGTTACCGAAGCACCGGGTGAGATGTTCGGCAAAATCATGTCCATTTCCGATGATTTAATGTGGGATTGGTACAACTTGCTTTCTTTCCGTCCATTAACTGAAATCGCCCAACTGAAAGCAGATGTGGCGAACGGCAAAAATCCACGAGATGTAAAAATCTTATTAGCCAAAGAAATCATTGCCCGTTTCCATGATGAGGCGGCTGCAGATGCGGCTGAACAAGAATTTATCAACCGTTTCCAAAAAGGCGCGATGCCTGATGAGATGCCTGAATTTACCTTTGAAGGTGAAATCGGCCTTGCCAACTTGTTAAAAGAAGCCGGCTTGGTTGCTTCGACTTCAGAAGCCAACCGCATGGTACAACAAGGTGGCGTGAAAATTGACGGTGAAAAAGTAGAAGATGCCAAACTGGTTATCAGCGCTTCTACTGCGGTTTACCAAGTGGGTAAACGCAAATTCGCCAAGGTCACGGTGAAATAAAAACATCATAAAAATGAACCGCACTTATGACATCATAAAGTGCGGTTATTTTTATCCACGTTTTTTAGGGTTAACACGAGGAGCAAAAGATGAGCCAAAAAATTTGGGTATTAGGTGATGCCGTGGTGGATTTAATCCCCGACGGAGAAAATCATTACTTGCGCTGTGCGGGCGGGGCGCCGGCAAACGTGGCGGTAGGTATTTCCCGTTTAGGCGGTGAAAGTGCATTTATCGGTCGCGTGGGCAAAGATCCCTTGGGCGAATTTATGCAACAAACCCTACAACAGGAAAACGTACAAACCAACTACATGATTCTTGATCCGCAACAACGCACGTCAACGGTTGTCGTTGGATTAGATAACGGCGAACGCAGCTTTACCTTCATGGTGAATCCAAGTGCCGACCAGTTTTTGCAAGTGGCAGACTTACCGAATTTCCAAGCGAATGAATGGCTACACTGTTGCTCGATTGCATTAATCAACAATCCTTCCCGTGAAACGACTTTTGAAGCCATTCGTCGTATTAAAGCCGCAGGCGGATTCTTCTCTTTTGATCCGAATCTACGCGAATCCCTGTGGTCAAGTTTTGAAGACATGAAAGAAACGGTGATGCAGGCGGTAGCATTGGCGGATGTGTTGAAGTTTTCAGAAGAAGAATTAACGCTCCTCACTGACACACAAACCTTAGACGAAGCGTTTGAAAAAATCACCGCACTTTATCCGGAAAAATTGATTATCGTCACACTAGGCAAAGACGGTGCCCTCTACCATCTAGCGGGTAAGAAAGACATCGTTGCCGGCAAAGCCTTGAAACCGGTTGACACCACTGGCGCAGGTGACGCGTTCGTTGGTGGTCTTCTTTCCGGCCTTTCACAACATGTAAATTGGCAAGAAACCGCTGTGCTTGAGCAAATTATCCGTCAAGCTAATGCCTGTGGCGCGTTAGCGACTACCGCAAAAGGGGCAATGTCTGCCCTACCGAATAAAATGCAATTAGCCGATTTTTTGGTGAACTAGTTTTTTAATTCAATCCGATAGCACGCGTCTCGTGATGCGTGCCACCTGCCCCAACAGAGAGGGAGAATCCTTATGCCTATTTTCAATAACGGAAAATACAAAAGCATCCTTGCGGCAGCATCCTGTGAGCTTGCGGAAATTGCTCAAACCGTACAAAAAGACACAAATTTCCGACCGCACTTTCATATTGCGCCACCAACAGGGCTAATGAACGATCCTAACGGTCTCATCTTTGATGGCGTGAAATATCACCTTTTTTATCAATGGTTTCCTTTTGATGCCATACACGGTATGAAACATTGGAAACATTTGATCACCAAAGATTTCCAACATTATCAATCCGCTGATGATCTCATTCCTTGCGAACTTTTTGAATCGCACGGCTGTTATTCAGGTGGTGCCATTATTTGGCAGGAACAAATTGTCGCCTTTTACACCGGCAACACACGCAATGCGGAAAACCAACGCATTCCTCATCAAAATATGGCAATCTTTTCTAAAGAAGGGAAATTGCTCTCCAAACGTTGTCTGCTTAATCAAGCGCCGAAAGGTTATACCGAACACGTCCGCGATCCAAAACCTTTTGTCACGGCAGAAGGTAAAATTCGTTTTGTACTTGGTGCACAACGAGAAGATCTCAGTGGTACCGCATTGTTATACGAAATGGATGACTTAAACGCCGAACCACATTTATTGGGCGAATTAAATATCCCTGTCTTTGATAATCGCCAAGTATTCATGTGGGAATGCCCGGATTTATTCAAATTAGGCGGCAAAGACGTGTTTATTTGGTCGCCACAAGGCAAATTACGGGAAGCTCATCAATTTCAAAATAACTACCACGCTGTGTATGCCGTCGGCAAATTCGAGGGCTTAACCTTTCACGCCGAACACATCGCCGAACTGGATCAAGGCTTTGATTTCTACGCACCACAAACTTTTGCAGGTCTTAGCAAGACAGAAAATGCCATCCTGTTCGGTTGGATCGGATTGCCGGACTTAACCTATCCGACAGACCAATTCAAATGGCATTCGGCTTTAACGCTACCAAGAGAATTGCGCTTAGAAGGCAACAAAATCCACCAATGCCCCATTGCAAAAACATATGAAAATCTGACCGCACTTTCTACGTTTGATCTTGATGGCAAAGCCAAAATTGCAGACTTAGATCGTGCCTACATAAAATTTGAGTCGAATAATCAAGCTTTTGATTTAGCCTTCTTCCAAAATGAACAAGGACAATCATTGCGTCTTTCTTATGAAAACGGATTGGTTTGTTTAGATCGTAGCCAAAGTGAACAAACCGCATTGATGGAAAAATTCGGTAGTAAACGTTTCTGTGAAATTGAGAATCTGCAAACAGTAGAAATTTTCTTTGATTATTCTGTCGTGGAAATTTTTCTCAATCACGGTGAAAAAACCATGACCTCGCGCTTTTTTATTGAATCACGGAAAAACGTTGTGGAAAGCAATCGAAAATTAACGTTACAGATCGGTTACCCAAAAGCCATTCAATATCGATAAAAAAAGTGCGGTGAAATTTCACCGCACTTTTTATTTTATCCCGACAAACCTAAACCTTTTCCAGTTTTGCTAAGTGTGCTATCAGCCATTTAATCCCTTGATTTTGGAACGCGATTTGTAAGCGCAAATTATTGTCCGCACCTTCTACATTAATCACCGTACCAAAACCGAATTTTTCGTGTTTCACTTTTTGCCCCATTTTCCATTCGCTTTCATTGACAATAGGCGAAACGCTACCTACTTTGGCTTGATTTAAAGCACGAGTAACTGTGCCGCGTAAACGGATTTCCTGCAAACATTGTTGCGGCAATTCGGAGATAAAACGAGAAGGCAAATGGCGTTCTTCTTTGCCATATAAACGGCGGCTTTCTGCGTAAGAAACGGTGAGTTTTTGTTTGGCACGGGTAATCCCCACATACGCCAAACGACGCTCTTCTTCCAAACGACCCGCTTCTTCAAAGGAACGAAAACTTGGGAATAACCCCTCTTCCACGCCAATCATAAACACCCGAGGAAACTCCAAGCCTTTTGCCGAGTGCAGGGTCATCATTTCCACACAGGCTTGATGCGGTGCCGCTTGTTCTTCGCCGGCTTCTAATGAAGCATGCGTCAAGAACGCCGTAAGCTCTGTCATGTCTTCCGCTTCGTCAGGCTTGATAAATTCGCGTGCGGCAGAGACCAGCTCTTCCAAGTTTTCAATACGCACTTCGCCTTTTTCGCCCTTTTCCTGTTTATACATTTCATACAAACCGGAATGTTTAATGACAAAATCCGTTTGTGCAAACAATGGCATTTCTTCCGTATCCCGTTGCAGAGAATTGATTAATTCCATAAAGCGAAGCAAGGCGGTCGCGGCACGACCTGCCAGTTTATTTTCCTGCAATGCCAAATTTGTGGCTTGCCATAACGTGATTTGATGTTCACGAGTCAGATTACGCAAGGTGTCCAACGTGCGATCACCAATGCCCCGTGGTGGCGTATTAATAACGCGCTCAAAGGCGGCATCATCTTGGCGATTAGCAATTAAGCGCAAATAGGCTAACGCATCCTTAATTTCCTGACGTTCGAAGAAGCGCATGCCGCCATAAATACGATACGGAATTTGTGAACGAATTAACGCTTCTTCAATCACCCGTGATTGACTGTTACTGCGATATAAAATGGCACAATCGTTGAGTTTGCCGCCATCTTCAATCCAGGTTTTAATTTGTGAGGCAACAAACAGCGCCTCATCCAATTCGTTAAAGGCAGCATAAATGCCTACAGGGTCGCCTTGATTGCCTTCCGACCACAAATTTTTCCCGAGTCGATTGTTGTTATTGGAAATCAGCTCATTCGCCGCTTGCAAAATATTCATGGTAGAACGGTAATTTTGCTCTAATCGAATGGTTTGTGCATTGGCAAACTCTTTCAAAAATAACTGAATATTTTCGATTTTTGCACCACGCCAGCCATAAATAGATTGGTCGTCATCGCCCACAATCATCACTTTGCCTGTTTTGCCTGCCAACAAACGAATCCATTCATATTGAATTTTGTTGGTGTCTTGGAACTCATCCACCAAAATATGCTGAAAACGTTGTTGGTAACGTTGCAAAATCAGTGGCTTATGTAAAAACAATTCGTACGAGCGCAATAAAATTTCAGCAAAATCCACTAGGCCTGCACGATCGCAAGCATCTTGATAAATCTGATAAATTCGAATCCATTCTCGTTCTTGACGATCGTGATGATCATCAATTTGATTCGGGCGCAAGCCTTCGTCTTTTTTATTATTGATATACCAAGCGGCTTGCTTTGGCGGGAAACTTTTTTCGTCAAAATGATGTAATTTCATGAGGCGTTTGAGTAAACGCAATTGGTCTTCCGAATCTAAAATCTGGAAATCTTGCGGCAAATCCGCATCAAGATGATGGGCACGCAGAAGTCGATGAGCAATACTATGAAAGGTGCCGACCCACATCCCAAACAAACGCTGATTGCCGTCGGACAAGACGGATTCAATGCGATGACGCATTTCTGCCGCAGCTTTGTTGGTGAAGGTCACCGCCATAATGCTGCCTTCGGAGACACCTTCAACACCAATCAACCACGCGATTCGGTGCGTTAATACGCGGGTTTTACCACTCCCCGCGCCCGCCAACACCAAATAATTGCCCAACGGCGCACTCACCGCTTCCCGTTGTTTATCGTTTAAACCATCTAATAATTCTGCGAAATCCATTATTTTCACTCACAAATACTGTTTTTTTGTACAGGCGAAATTATAGCGATTTTTGCTAAAAACTCAATGAAGGAAAGGGAAAAGAAGAAAAAGTGCGGTGGTTTTTTTCTGATGTTTTTTCATAAAAAAGCGCACCGTAAAAGATGCGCTTTAGTCAAACCGGAAGTATTAGAAAATAATGCTACCGATTAATGCAATGATAAAACCGACAAAGCCGATTGAGGTTTCCAACATAGTCCAGGTTTTTAACGTGGTTTTGGTATCCATTTCCAAGAAGCGACTCATCAACCAGAATCCGCTGTCATTCACATGAGAGAACACCGTGGCACCTGAGGCAATGGAGATCACGATAAAACATAAGTCTAATTGACTAAGATCGGTCGCCGCAGCAACGGTCGGCGCGATTAATGCGGAGGCGGTAGTTAATGCTACCGTTGCCGAGCCTTGTGCCACGCGCAATGCCATGGAAATAATAAAGGCGGCAATAATAATCGGCATACCGGTATTGGATAACATGGCGGACAATTCATCGCCGATACCACCGGCACGTAATACGCCACCGAACATACCACCCGCCCCGGTGACCAAAATAATGGAGCAAATCGGCCCAAGCGCACTGTTGCAGAGGCTTTCGATTTGTTCGTAGCTACGTTCACCGCGCAATAAAGCAATGGCGATTAATAACGTAATCAATAAAGCAATAGGCGTTTTACCAATTAAACGCAAGCTTTGCACCCACAAAGCTGAACCATCGATGACTTTTGCGACGCTGAGCGTATTTAAACCGGTATCAAACAGAATTAAGAAAATCGGTAAAACCAAAATAAATAATACGCGTCCGAAGGGTGGCGGGTTCTGAACGGAAGTTTCGCTAATGGCAGAACTATTCAAAAAGGTTTTCGGCAGTTCCACAAAGAATTTTTTGCTGATGTACATACTGAACAAATATGTTCCGATGTACCAAGTTGGAATAGCACAAATTAACCCGACAAGCACCATCAACCCCATATTTACACCGAGCAAATCTCCGGAAGCAACCGGACCTGGATGCGGTGGTAAAAAGGCGTGCATGACGGCGAAAGCACCGGCAACCGGGAAGGCGTAACGTAAGACGGAACCGCCAAAGCGTTTTGCCACGCTAAAGACGATTGGCAACATCACGACCAAACCGGCATCAAAGAAAATCGGAAAACCGAATAATAAGGCGGCAACCCCAAGGGCAAAAGGTGCTTTTTGTTCACCGAATTTATTGATTAAAGTATCGGCAAGTACTTTGGCCCCACCAGTCACTTCAAGCAAACGACCAATCATGGCACCCAAGCCAACCAACAAGGCAACCGATGCCAACGTATTGCCGAAGCCGGTTAATAGCGTCGGCAAAATCTTGTCAACAGAAATACCTGCTGCAAGTGCGGTCAATAAACTGACTAAAACCAATGCAACAAAGGCATGCATTTTAAATTTAATGATAAGTAGCAATAATAAAAGTACAGCTACGATCATGATGAAAATTAACATAATTCGTCCTCACGCTTAAAATGTTACTGGTAACATACTCCTTATCGCAAAATTGGTAAATAAATATCATTTATAACTGTGATCACAATCACAAAAAATATATCCATGCTTAATTCATCTGCAAAATCGAACATTTTATAGCCTAAAAGGATTGTTACCGATAACATTTTTACGCTAAGCTAAGTCTATTAAAAATCAGAGAAGGAGAAACACATGGCGGCAGGTAAAAGTTTTATTTTAATGGGTGTATCCAGCACCGGTAAAACGTCTGTGGGGACGGAAGTGGCGCATCGTCTAGGAATAAAACTGATTGACGGAGATGATCTGCATCCGCGCGCCAATATCATCAAAATGGGTGAAGGCCATCCATTAAACGATAAAGATCGCGCGCCTTGGTTGGAACGCATTCGGGATGCAGCATTTAGCTTGGAGCATAAAAGCGAGGTAGGCATTATTGTTTGTTCGGCATTGAAAAAGAAATATCGTGATCAAATTCGTGACGGCAACAGCAATGTAAAATTCCTATTTTTACACGGTTCTTATGATGTAATTTTGGAACGTATGCGCCAACGCAAAGGGCACTACATGAAAGAAAGCATGCTGAAAAGCCAGTTTGAAACGCTGGAAGTACCGGGTGCAGATGAACCTGATGTGATTCCTATTGATATTAATGCGCCTTTTGACGAAGTGGTTGAACGTTGTATTCAGGCGCTGAAACCTTATCTCTCTTAAAACAAAAAAGTGCGGTCTATTTTTCAAGTATTTTAAAACGTCTAAAAAAAACACCGCACTTTTATATGCTTTCCCCTAAATGGATCTGGTAGCCTAAATTGATGATAGCGCTTTGCGCGGGAATATTGTCAATTCGGGCCAGTAATTCCTGTGCAGCAATACGCCCAATGTCTAAACGCGGCGTGATCACCGTGGCAAGTTGTGGCGTGATCGATTGGCCTACATCGTGTCCGTGGAAACCGGCAACAGCAATTTGCTTGGGCACTTGAATGCCTAGCCGTTGGCATTCAAAAATAGCGCCAATGGCGATGTCGTCATTAGTGCAAAAAATACCGTCAATTTGCGGAAATATTTCAAGTGCCTGATGCAACAATTCGCCGCCTAGCGTAAAAGAAGAATGTTCTTTAGTGGCGATCACATGTGGTGTTAATTGATACTTTGCCATGGCGTTTTCATAGCCTTGCTGACGTAAACGCGTGCGTTTATCTTGACGCGCCGCAAAATAAACTACGTTGCGATGCCCTCGATTAATCATGGTTTCCACCATCGCTTGTGCCGCCGCGATATTGTCAAAACCGACAACCTGTTGGATACCAACCTCGGTGGTATCCATGATTTCAATCACAGGAATATTCGCCACTTTGAGCATTTTTTTAGTTTTTTCGGAATGCTGACTTTCCGACAAAATAATGCCGTCCACGTTGTAAGACAGCAGGCTTTCAATACGACGTTCCTCTTTCTTTTCACTGTAACCGTAATGCGCCAACATGGTTTGATAACCCGCTTTATCGGTAATTTGCTCAATACCACGAATCACATTAGCGAACACCTGATTGGTCAACGACGGTACCAACACACCAATTGCCCGACTTTTAGCATTAGACAAGATATCCGGTGCGCGATTAGGAATATAGCCGAAACGTTCAATGGCTTCGGCAATGCGCGCTTGTGTACCATTCGCCACTGAATCAGGATTGCGTAGATAGCGACTAATGGTCATCTTCGTAATGCCAAGGTAATCGGCAATATCTTGTAATGTCGGGCGTTTATTTTTTGTCATAAAGAAAAAAGCCTAAAGAATAAATAAGATGATTTTAGACTAAGGCAAAATCAATCACAAATTGCTAAACGTTCTCTACCACTATAAACCGTCGCACGCCCCGGTCTGGCAAAACCAATTAACGTTAAGTTGTATTGTTCTGCCATTTCTACCGCCAAATCTGTTGAAGCCGAAATTGCGACTAACATTTCTATGCCTGCAGATACTGTTTTTTGCACCATTTCATAACTGGCGCGACTGGTCACCACAATAAACCCTTGGGGCTTGTCCGCTTTGGCATGCCAACCTAATAATTTATCCAACGCCACATGGCGACCGACATCTTCACGAATGGCGAGTAATTTACCTTCCATGGAGAAAAATGCCGCCGCATGCGTGGAGCCCGTTTGTTTACCTAATTCCTGAGCCTCTTGTAATTGCTGTAAGCAATCGTCTAGTTGTGCCACACGGAAGGTTAAAGTGCGGTCTAATTTTTTAACGTTTTTATAAACCTGTTGAATCTGTTCCGCACCACAAATGCCACAACCGGTTCGTCCGGTTAAGGTGCGTCGATGATCTTTCAATGCCACAAAACAGCGGGTCGCCAACTCAATTCTCGCTTCAATGCCATTGCAGGCTTCTTCAATATCAATGCCATAAATATCACTAGGTTTATCAATAATTCCTTCCGATAAAGAAAACCCCATGGCGAAATCTTCCAAATCTCGTGGAGAACACATCATCACTGTGTGAGAAATATCGTTATAAACCAACGCCACTGGCGTTTCAGTGGCTAAAATTTCTTGTTTCTCAGAAATAGCAATCTTGTTAGCGCTTTGTTGCTCATTTGTTAATTTTTTAATAAAGTGAATTAATTTTTTTTTGATCCAACTCAAAATTTTCTATCCTTATAGCCATTATTAATTATGGATTTCTGTACAAAAAATAGGTATTCTACCCGCCGCTACTAGTCAAGTAACTATGTATTTTAATTGTTACATAACTACTCAGCATCGTTTCGCTAAATTTTAATACAAATTTAACAAAAACGACCATCAGATTATCTAGTTAAATACAAATTTAAAACTATCAAACTGAAAACAACAAATTTTGTTGATTGTGGGGAGTGTTTATGCAGATCTCAAGAAGAAAATTCTTCAAGGTCTGTGCCGGCGGTATGGCAGGAACATCGGTTGCGATGTTAGGCTTTGCTCCGGCTACGGCCTTAGCTGCGCCACGCGAATACAAACTATTGCGTGCGAAAGAATCGCGTCAAACCTGTACATACTGCTCGGTAAGTTGCGGCATGTTAATGTACAGTACAGGTACACCATCTAATACCATAAGTGGTCACACCGCGACAAATACCCGTTCTAAATTATTCCATATCGAAGGCGACCCGGATCATCCGATCAGCCGTGGTGCATTATGCCCTAAAGGTGCCGGTGCATTAGACTTTATCAATAGCGAAAGCCGTAACTTATATCCAGAATACCGCGCGCCGGGTTCCGATAAATGGGAACGTATTTCTTGGCAAGATGCGATTAAACGTATTGCCCGCTTGATGAAAGATGACCGTGATGCCAACTTCGTTGAGAAAAATGCTGAAGGCAACACGGTCAACCGTTGGACAACCACGGGGATTATGACAGCATCGGCAATCAGTAATGAAGCCGCATTGCTAACCCATAAGTGGATTCGCATGTTAGGGATGCTTCCGGTATGTAACCAAGCGAATACTTGACACGGACCAACGGTAGCAAGTCTTGCTCCATCATTTGGTCGCGGTGCCATGACAAACAACTGGGTTGATATCAAAAACGCCAATCTTATTCTTATTCAAGGCGGTAACCCTGCTGAAGCTCACCCTGTTGGCTTCCGTTGGGTCATTGAAGCGAAGAAAAACGGTGCGAAAATCATCGTTGTCGATCCGCGCTTTAACCGTACAGCTTCCGTAGCTGACCTTCACGCGCCAATTCGTTCCGGTTCTGACATTGCCTTCTTAATGGGGGTGATCCGTTACTTATTGGAAACCAATCAAATTCAACACGAATACGTTAAACACTATACCAATGCATCCTTCTTAGTGAACGAAGGCTATAAGTTCGAAGACGGTTTATTCTCCGGATTTGACGAAGCAAAAGGTAAGTATGATAAATCAACTTGGAACTACCAATTTGATGAAAATGGTCATGCTAAACGTGATATGACATTACAACACCCACGTTGTGTCATTAACGTATTAAAAGAACACGTTTCCCGCTATACCCCGGAAATGGTTGAAAAAGTTACCGGTGTAAAACAAAAAACCTTCCTACAAATCTGTGAAGAAATCGGTAAAACATCGGCACCAAATAAAACCATGACGCACTTATATGCGCTTGGCTTTACTGAACACACAATCGGTACGCAAAATATTCGCTCCATGGCGATGATCCAATTGCTCTTGGGTAATATTGGTATGCCGGGTGGTGGTATTAACGCATTACGTGGTCACTCTAACGTACAAGGTACAACCGATATGGGCTTGTTACCGACAATGTTACCTGGCTATATGCGTTTACCGACAGACAAAGAAACGTCCTTCGACCAATTCATGAATGCAATTACGCCGAAAGACATCGTGCCAAACCAAACAAACTATTATCGTAATACATCAAAATTCTTCACCAGTATGATGAAGACTTTCTATGGCGATAACGCGACAAAAGAAAACGGTTGGGGCTTTAACTTCTTACCAAAAGTCGATCGCGTCTATGACCCGATTACTCATATCAAAATGATGCATGACGGTGAATTGAACGGTTGGATTTTACAAGGTTTCAACGTATTAAACTCATTACCGAACAAAAACAAAACTGTTGCAGGTATGAGTAAGTTGAAATACTTAATCGTTATGGATCCATTGCAAACCGAAAGTTCCGAATTCTGGAAAAACTTTGGGGAAGCGAACGATGTAGATCCGTCCAAAATCCAAACAGAAGTGTTCCGTTTACCAACCACCTGTTTCGCGGAAGAAGATGGTTCTATCGCTAACTCCGGTCGTTGGGTGCAATGGCACCAAAAATCTTGCGATCAACCAGGCGAAGCCTTACCGGATGTAGAGATTTTATCTATGCTCCGTGAAGAAATGCATGAGCTTTATAAGAAAGAAGGTGGTCGCGGTATTGAGTCCTTTGAAGCCATGACGTGGAACTATAATATTCCACATGCGCCATCATCATCTGAACTGGCTAAAGAAGTTAACGGCTATGCTTTGGAAGATCTTTATGACGCAAATGGCAACCTAATGTATAAAAAAGGTCAACTACTTAACTCCTTTGCACACTTACGTGATGACGGTACAACGTCCTCCGGTAACTGGATTTATGTAGGTCAATGGACTGAAAAAGGTAACCAAACAGAAAACCGTGATAATTCCGATCCATCCGGTTTAGGTTGTAACTTAGGTTGGAGCTTTGCATGGCCGGCAAACCGTCGCGTGCTTTATAACCGTGCGTCTTTAGACATTAACGGTAATCCATGGGATAAACATCGTCAGTTAATCAAATGGAACGGCAAAAACTGGAACTGGTTTGATATTGCTGACTATGGCACACAACCACCAGGTTCTGATGCAGGTCCGTTTATCATGTCTGCTGAAGGTGTTGGTCGTTTATTCGCTGTTGATAAAGTCAATAGTGGACCCGTACCGGAGCATTATGAACCGATTGAAAGCCCAATTGATACTAACCCGTTACACCCAAGTGTTGTGACCGATCCAACGGTACGTATTTATAAAGAAGACCGTGAGTTTATCGGTTCAAATAAAGAGTATCCGTTTGTCGCAACAACTTATCGTTTAACCGAGCACTTCCACAGCTGGACGGCACAAGCGGCATTAAACATCATCGCGCAACCACAACAATTTGTGGAAATCGGTGAGGCACTTGCAGCAGAAAAAGGCATCCAAAAAGGCGATATGGTAAAAGTTACCTCTCGTCGTGGTTATATCAAAGCTGTTGCTGTGGTGACAAAACGTTTGAAAGCGTTAGAAGTTGACGGAAGAACAGTACACCATGTAGGTATCCCAATTCACTGGAATATGAAAGTATTAAATGGTAAAGGTAACCGTGGTTTCTCCACCAACACCTTAACGCCATCTTGGGGTGAAGCAGTCACACAAACCCCGGAATACAAAACATTCCTAGTTAATATTGAGAAGGCGGAGGTATAACATGGCTGGAACTGCTCAAGGCGTTCAAACGCAAGACATTATCAAGATCTCCGCTACATCAGGCTTAACTGAGCCGCCACGTGCGCGTGATCACAAAGTTGAAGTGGCAAAACTCATTGATGTATCCACCTGTATTGGTTGTAAAGCCTGTCAGGTAGGTTGTTCGGAATGGAATGATATTCGTTCTGATGTGAATGCCCAATGTTTGGGGATTTATGACAACCCGGTTGACCTCAATGCAAAAGCATGGACGGTGATGCGCTTCAATGAAGTGGAAGAAAATGATCGTTTAGAATGGTTAATCCGTAAAGATGGTTGTATGCACTGTCAAGAGCCGGGCTGTTTAAAAGCTTGTCCGGCACCGGGTGCGATCATCCAGTATGCGAACGGTATCGTGGATTTCCAATCTGACAAATGTATCGGTTGTGGTTACTGTATCGCAGGTTGTCCGTTCAACATTCCACGCATGAATCCGGAAGACAATCGTGTGTACAAATGTACCCTTTGTGTCGACCGTGTTTCTGTGGGTCAAGAACCGGCTTGTGTGAAAACCTGTCCGACCGGAGCAATTCGTTTCGGTTCTAAAGAAGAAATTAAACTCTACGCGGAACAACGTGTTGCAGATCTTAAAGCGCGCGGCTATGAAAATGCCGGTATTTACGATCCGGAAGGCGTCGGTGGTACGCATGTAATCTATGTATTACACCATGCAGATAAACCTGAATTGTATTCCGGTTTACCGAAAGATCCGCAAATTGACACAACCGTTACATTATGGAAAGACATCCTGAAACCGGTTGCTGCGGTTGCCATGGGTGGTCTTGCACTTGCTGAAATCGGTCACTACCTCACTGTAGGTCCGAATGAGGAAGAAGATGTAGAAGATCATCACAAAGAATTTGAAGATGAAGAGGGAGGCAAAAAAGATGAGTAAAGGTAAATTTGAGATTACCAATGATACCCGTATCATTCGTCACAAACTCCCGGCGCGTCTAAGTCACTGGTTCTTGGTAATCAGTTTCTTCTTAACCATGTTTACCGGGGTAGCGTTTTTCTTCCCTGACTTTGCATGGTTAACGGAAATTCTTGGTACACCACAGCTTGCTCGTGCGATTCACCCGTTCACCGGTATTTTAATGTTTGTTGCCTTTGTGTTCTTATGTTCACTCTACTGGCACCATAACATTCCGGAGAAAAACGATATTCGTTGGGCGAAAGGAATGCTTGAAGTCTTAAAAGGTAACGAGCACGCTGTTGCTGATAACGGTAAATATAACTTGGGTCAAAAAATGTTGTTCTGGACATTGATCCTTGCCATGTTTACCTTAATGGGCTCCGGTATCATCATGTGGCGTCAATACTTCTCGCACCACTTCTCTATTCCGGTGTTGCGTATCGCCATCTTATTGCACTCTGCTTGTGCCTTTATGTTGTTCACCGGTATCCTAGTACACATGTACATGGCATTCTGGGTGAAAGGCTCCATTCGTGGTGTCGTTGAAGGCTGGGTAACCGTTCGCTGGGCGAAAAAACACCACCCGAAATGGTATCGCGAAGAAGTTCTTCCTGAGTTAGAAAAAGACGTTGTACGGGAAGAGAAAGGCGAAAAGACGAAAGTCATCTTTAAGAAATTTAGCTAATCTAAAAGTGCGGTTAAAAAACGCAATAAATTTTGACCGCACTTCTTGTTGAAGCAAACCATTAAAGAAAAGAAAACAGCACCTTAAAGGTGCTGTTTTTGTATGTATAAATAAAATTATGCCGACATCACGGAAATCGCTTTAATTTGCGCATAAACCAGCTGTCCCAGTTGTAACGCTAAATCATGGAAAGACCATTTACTGATACTTGCCCAAAGGTGTTTTCCGCCAATATCCAGTTTTAAATCTACTCGATTTTCCAGCTCTAAAATCTTAACAATCCGTCCATACAACGTGTTGCGAATACTCGATTGTTCTACTTTATTCAAACTAATCGACACATCAGAACTATGAATGCAAATTCGCACTTTCTCATTGATCTGCACCTCAACTTGATTAATCCAAATATTCTGATCGCCAATCGAAAGTGCGGTCATTTTATAAGACGGATTATGCATAAAAACAGGCAAAGAAAGCACCGCACTTTGTTCATTTTCCTGTTTCCAAGGAAGAAACAGCGGACTTTCCCAAATACTTTCTAACACATCATAAGCTTCCACTTTGCCGTTAGTCAGCAATACAACCCGCTCAGCTAAACGCAACAATTCATCAAGACTGTGAGTGACATATAAAATCGGAATGTTAATTTCTTTCGATAGCCGTTCCAGATAATTCATCAGCTCACGTTTGCGCGGTAAGTCCAAGGCAGAAAGGGGTTCATCCATTAATAAAATTTCCGGATCCGTCAATAATGCCCGCCCAATAGCAACCCGTTGTTTTTCACCACCGGATAAGGTTATCGGATAGCGTTTTAACAAATGGCCGATACCTAGCAACTCAACAATATAGTTAAATTCATCTTTGCTGGTATTTTTCATGCCATAACGCAAATTACCATTCACCGTATAGTGAGGAAATAAGCGGGCATCCTGAAAAACATAGCCAATATTGCGCTGATTGGTCGGCACACAAACATTTTCTGCCGAATTGAACAATTCACGATCATTTAACGAAATCACGCCTTCATCCGGATTAATCAATCCGCTAACAAGATTAATGAGGGAAGATTTCCCCGAACCTGACAAACCAAAAAGTGCGGTGACACCTTGCGATGGAATATCTAAATGCGCTTCTAGGGGTAAAGTACCTAACTGTTTTTTTACATCAATGTGCAGCATCGCTTTGTCCTAATCTTTTTTGCATACGTTTTGCCAACCATTCCGATAACAATAAAGAAATCAGCGATAAAATCACAGCAAAGACACATAATCTGGCCGCTTGTTCTTCCGCTCCCGGTGTTTGAATAAAGGAATACATGGCCAAGGGAATGGTTTGGGTTTCGCCGGCAATATTGGACACAAAGGTGATGGTGGCGCCGAATTCCCCTAAAGAACGCGCAAAACCGAGCACAATGCCGGCAAGAATGCCCGGTAAAGATAACGGTAAGGTGATAGTTAAAAATACCCGCCACGCAGAAGCCCCCAGTGTTCTGGCGGCCTGTTCCAATTTTAAATCGATACTTTCAAGGGAAAGGCGAATGGCACGCACGACCAAAGGGAATGCCACCACCGCAGAAGCTAATACAGCCCCTTTCCAACTAAATCCAAAGGTCAATCCAAACCATTGATACAAATACTTGCCGATAAAACCATTGCGTCCCATAGCAACCAATAAAAGATAACCAATGACAACCGGCGGCAACACCAAAGGCAAGTGAATAATCCCGCCCACAATGGATTTGCCATAAAAATCTTTTCGTGCCAAAAGCCATGCCACCAAAACAGCAACAGGCAAACTCCATACCATCGCACTGACGGAGACTTCCAAACTCAAGCGAATGGCATCGATTTCTAATGGGCTCAAGCCTAATAACACCAGAAACTCTGTAAACAAAATTCAATTCCCTATATAAATAAAGCGTAGCACAATGGCTACGCTTAATGAGTCAAAGCGAGTCTGCTTATTTTACAGAGAAACCGTAATCCACAAATACTTTTTTCGCTTCAGGCGATTCTAAGTATTTCAAGAATGCTTGCGTTTCCGCATTGTTGTGATCTTTTAAAATCGCAACCGGATAATCCGCCGGTTTGTAAGAATCTTGTGGGAACACGCCAATCGCTTTCACTTCTTTGCTCACTTTCGCATCAGTTGCATACACAATACCTAAAGGTGCTTCACCACGTTCAACTAAGGCTAATGCCGCACGCACGTCTTTGGCACGAGCTAATTTGTCTTTGACTTGATCCCATAAGTTTAATTTGGTTAACGCTTCTTCCGCATATTGACCTGCAGGTACGTGTGCAGGGTCACCTACAGACAAATAAGCATCTTTTAATTGGTTAATCCATTCACCTTTTGCGATATCAACGTTTTGTAATTTGCTGTCTTTTTGTGAGATTAAAACTAGTTCATTACCCACTAATAATTTTTCGGTTTCTTTAACGGTTAACCCTTTTTCTGAAAGGTATTTCATCCATTTTGTACTGGCTGAAATAAATAAATCCGCTGGTGCACCTTCTTCAATTTGTTTTGCTAAGGTTGAAGAGGAAGCAAAAGAAAATACCACTTCTTCTTTTGGATTCACTTTTTTGTAGTCTTCTGCCACTTGCTTTAATGAATCGGTCATTGAAGCAGCAGCAAACACAGTCACTTTCGCCTGTGCAGAAAGAGAGAATGCTAAACAAGCCGCCGCTAAACCGGCAGCGATTTTTGAATATTTAAACATAGTAAAAACTCCGTTTTGGTTGGTTAATAAGTTATATATAGCGCAAATTATACAACGAAAATAGAGAAATAAAAGGCGTATAATCCATTATTTAAAAAACAAAATATATCCTAACCTTTCGGAGGTAGGGTTAAACATTCTTATTCTTTTAGAAATATAGTATGATGTGCCGCATATAGTCGTCAGCGCAATTTTGAGGAACACAATGAACGGAACAGAAATTTTACTCACCATCAAACTAAAAGAAACCCTTTTCGCCGATCCTAAACGTATCCGTTTATTACAAGAAATTGAAAAATGCGGCTCCATCAATCAAGCGGCTAAAAATGCCAATGTCAGTTATAAAAGCGCTTGGGATCATCTTGAGGCAATGAACCAAATTAGCCCCAAACCATTGCTAGAACGCAATATTGGTGGGCGAAATGGTGGCGGAACAGCATTAACCGTTTATGCACAGCGCTTATTGAAACTTTATGATTTGCTAGAACAAACCCAAGAAAAAGCCTTTGATATTTTGCATGATGAAAAAGTGCCGTTAAACAGTTTGCTCTCTGCCATGGCGCGTTTTTCTTTACAAACCAGTGCCAGAAACCAATTTTTCGGCAAAGTGCAAGCATTAAGATTTGAAAATATTCACTGTTTTGTTGACATTCTTTTAGAAGATTTTGACAAACCTCTGACTGTCTCTATCACAGAAAAAAGTGCGGTGCGTTTAAAACTTGAATCTGATAAAGAAGTAATGGTGATGTTTAAGGCGCCATGGGTCAAAATTACCGCCAATCCGCAAGAGAATTTGCCAAATCAATTTAAAGCCAAGGTCACCTCCATTATTGACAAAGGTGAAGCCGGTGAAGCGATTTTAGTGTTAGAAGGCTCGAACATCGAGTTCTGTGCAACGCTCACAAAAGATCAACATGTGGAAATCAATCAGTCCGTTTGGGCTTCTGTTGATCCGGAACAGGTGATTATTGCGACGCTTTATTAATCTCTAAAGACAAAAAGTGCGGTGATTTTTCACCACACTTTTGCGAGCAAGGTAATAAAAAAATCTCCGCTTTTTTACTTGGTCGGAGATTTTTTGTACATCAAATTTACAACGTAATTTCATCAATGGATTTGCCGAAACTCGGCACAAATACCTGCAAAAAATAATCCATTTCGGGGCTTTGCCATTGATCCATCAATTTTTCTAACCGCACTTTAGCCGATTTAAATTCCTGGTTGCCGTTTTCCAGCTCAAATTTCACCTTAATATAAGCACAAATTAAATCCGCCTGTTTCACAATGTGCTTTTCTTCCTCAGCAAAACATTGAGTATCCAAATAGGGTAAAAAATCGGCTTGTAATGCTTCCGGCAGTAAACTCATTAAATGCAACTCAGCCGCTGTTTCAATCTGTTTATAGGCGTGCGTAATCTCTTCATTGAAATATTTGATTGGTGTAGGCAAATCGCCGGTGAAAATTTCCGAGGTGTCGTGATACATCGCCATCACGGCAATACGATCCGCGTTGAGTTGGGCATCGTAAAAACGGTTTTTAATCAGCGCCAACGCATGGGCAACAAATGCCACCTGCAAGCTGTGCTCCGCCAAATTCTCTCGTTCAATATTACGCATAAGCGACCAGCGCTGAATCAATCTTAAGCGATCCAAACAGGCGAAAAAATGACTGGTTTTAATTTGTTCCATGTCACAACCCATTAATTAAAAGTATATTCTTCGATAACTACCGGAATCTTATACACTTGGCCCAAGCGGGAAATCTCAACCTGAACCAGTGTATTCGGACGCACATCCGCGATAAGTTTCATCATTTCTGCCGGTGAACGTGCCTCAACTTCATTGATTTTCAGAATAATATCGCCTGCCTGTAACCCGGCTTTTGCTGCCGGGCTATTCGGAATAATGCTGGTGATAAGCACACCTTGCGCAGATGCCCCTTGCCCATTGCTAAATAAAATATCCGTTTGTACGCCAAAATAGCCACGAATGACACGTCCATCACGAATAATTTTTTTCATAACGTCGTTTGCCAAATCAATGGGAATGGCAAAATTTAAGCCTTCCGCAATTTCATTGGCGGTTTTGCCGATACTCAAGGTGCTGATACCCAATAGCTCACCGGCAGAATTAATTAACGCACCGCCGGAATTACCTCGGTTAATGGACGCGTCGGTCTGGATAAAGTTTTGGCGCCCCAGCGCTTCACCGACCGCACTACGCCCTACCGCACTAACAATCCCTTGCGACACACTTTGCCCCAAATTGTATGGATTACCAATGGCCAGCGCCACATCGCCCACATGCACAGGTCGATTAGGATTTTGTGGAATCGTGGATAAGTTATCCGCTTTGATTTTTAACACAGCTAAATCCGTTAACGCATCGGAACCAATTAATGCCGCATCAAAAATATTGCCATTTTGCAATGCCACCACAATTTGATCGGCATTTTGAATCACGTGCTTATTAGTCAGAATGTAGCCGTCTTTCGACATGATCACGCCGGACCCCAAGTTATTCACTTGAAACTGAGAGGAAGAGGAAGTAAAGGCTTGATTATAAACATTCACCACGGCAGGCGAGGCAATACGCACAGCATCCCGATAAGAAGCAACATCATGTTGAGAGTCAGTGATTTTAGGCATGACATATAAAATCACGGCAGCAGAAGCCAAGCCGATAATCGCCGAATGAAAAAGTTTCTTTAGCATCAGTTCCTCATTTTCTTATATAAATTAATTTGAGATCATCGCCAACAGGCTCGCAAGATTGTAGTTGCCATAAAGGCGCATCAGCTAGTTGAGTTAAATTAGGCAAATGGCATAAATCTCTGGCTTGATCGCCTAGTAATTTTGGCGCCATGTAAATAATCAGTTCATCCACCAGATTTTCAGCAATTAATGCGCCCGCCAACGTCGCGCCCGCTTCCACCCAAAGGGTGTTAATTTGGCGTTTGCCTAACTCAGCCATTAATGCCTGCAAGCGGCTTTCGCCTTGGTGTCGATTTAATTTTAAATAATCAGTAAAAGGCGGAAAATCTGTCAGCGAATAATCCTCTTCTCCCGCCAACCAAACCGGTGATTCCGTTGAAAACACCTTAAAATCGGACCGCACTTTATGGCTAGAATCCAAAATCACACGCACCGGTTGGCGTAATTTTTCTTGCGGATAGTCGGCTTTTACGTCAGACGGTAATTCTTCCCAACGCACATTTAAGCTGGGATCATCCGCCAGCACCGTTTGTGAAGTCGATAAGATCGCGGAAGCTTTGGCACGATATTGCTGCACATCCGCTCTTGCCTGTGCTCCGGTAATCCATTTGCTTTCGCCACTTGCCATGGCGGTTTTGCCATCAATACTCATGGCCAGTTTTAACTGTACGAAAGGTTTGCCGGTACGCATGCGTTTCAAAAAGCCTTTGTTTAGCTGTTCGGCATTTTCTTCCAATAATCCCACCGCACTTTCAATGCCTGCATCGCTTAAAATCTGTAACCCTTTGCCCGCCACTTGTGGGTTCGGATCGCACATCGCAGCAATCACTTTACTCACGCCTGCTTCAACCAAGCCTTTCGCACAAGGCGGCGTACGCCCAAAATGAGAACATGGCTCTAAGGTGACATAAGCTGTTGCACCACGGGCATTTTCACCGGCTTCACGTAATGCCATCACTTCCGCATGCGGCTCACCGGCTTTAGCATGAAATCCTTTGCCGACAACCTCGCCGTCTTTCACCAAGACGCAACCCACAGAAGGATTTGGCGTTGTGGTGAATTCGCCCTGTTTGGCTAAATCAAGCGCCAGTTGCATAAAAGCGGCATCTTGCGGGCTAAATGGTTTGTTCATCAATGATCCTTTAAGTTTTCGATTTCTTGGCTAAATTCGTTGATGTTATCAAAACTCAAATAGACGGAGGCAAAACGGATATACGCCACTTTATCTAAATTCTTTAATTCTTCCATCACTAACGTCCCCACCAATTTACTCGGCACTTCGCGCTCACCGGTCGCGCGCAATTTATGAATAATACGGCTAATGGCTTTTTCCACATCGTCCGCACTCACAGGGCGTTTTTCCAAGGCATGTTGAATGCCTCGACGTAATTTATCTTCATTAAACGGCTCACGATTGCCGTTATTTTTAATCACTTTCGGCACAATTAGTTCTGCCGTTTCAAAGGTCGTAAAACGTTCGTGACACTGACCGCACTCTCTACGGCGGCGCACCTGAAAACCGTCAGAAACCAAACGACTGTCAATCACCTTGGTTTCTTCTGTCGAACAAAAAGGACAACGCATACTTGTCTCCCATCATAAATAGCGAAAAAAACAACCGCACTTTGGCGTAAATAGCGCGGTTATTTTACAAATTATTTGCACAAAGTGCGGTATAAAAAACAAAAATTTTTAAGTTTTACTTCACGCTAATCGTTTATAGCAAACGCAAGTAAACCGTGATTTCTTCCCGATCGTGATACAGGTGTTTTGCCTGTAACTGGAATTTTAACCCTTGCTGCGACAATTTATCCGCAATAAATTGCAGACATTGTTGCACTTCCGCATAGCGTTTTTTCATGGGTAGCTTCAAATTAAAGATCATGCTGTGACACCAACCGTTCAACAGCCATTTCACCATTAACTCGGCAATTCGGCTTGGCTGCTCCACCATGTCACACACCAGCCAATCAATTTTACGTCGTTTCGGCGGCTGAAACTTAAAGCCGTCTTCCGCACAATGCTCAATGCGTCCCGTATCATGCAAACTGGCTGCCATTTTGCCGTGATCGACGGCATATACAAATAAACCACGTTTCACTAACTGATATGTCCAACCGCCCGGGCAAGCGCCGAGATCCACGGCATACATGGTTTCGTTAAGCAATTCCGCTTCTTTTTGGCGCGGAATAAAACTCAAAATGGCTTCTTCCAATTTTAATGTAGAGCGACTTGGTGCATCGGCAGGGAATTTTAGGCGTTGAATGCCCATTAAGTGCGCAGCATGATTGTGATTGTAGGAGTAGCCCACATAACAAGTATTATTTTGTAAGAAAAAAACATGCAATGTCAGACCGCTCTTTAAGTTACATTTTGCATTTAGCCAGCCTTGCTTTTTCAACGCTTGGCGCAGTGGTACAGTGAATTTACGGCAAAATCCAAGTAACTCTTTCGCTTCATTCGTATCGGCGGTTTCCACCCATAATTCATTGCTGTTTGTTAACGGAATGCTTTCCGCAATTTGCAGATATTGTTGAAGAATCGGGGTAATACGATCCTGCTGTGGTAAATCCGTCAGCAAATCGGAAACCACGATCATTTGGCGGGCAAAAATCAGTTGTTGAAAGGGCAATTCTCGCGCTAATAAATCCGCTTCGCCGGGCTGATAACATTCAAAAATTACATAGCCGCTGTTTTCGGTCACACGGGCGAAGCCAAAGACGCCTTTTTCTGCTGCTTTATCGGTGATTTCCGCCGCCAACTCGCGCTCAAATCCCATTCGACAATATAATGCCAACTTATTCATTTTCTTGTTTATTTTCTTCTTGGTTAATGGTTTGAATAATCCAGGAACGGAACGCCACAATGCGCTCATCATTACTGTTATCTAAATGATTGACCACGTAAAAGGATTTCGGATCCCGCAAATGGGTATCAAATACCGGTTGTAAATTGCCGTTGTCCAGCTCTTGTTGCGCTAAAATACGATTGGCAAGCACAATACCTTGTTCATGAATTGCCGCTTGCAACGCCATGAAAGTATGACTAAATATTGGGCCTTGCTGAATATTCAATTCTTCCAATGCCAAATAATTCGCCATGTGTTGCCAATTATCGCGAGTATGAATGTGCAACAAGGTATGATGTTTTAAATCCTGTGGCTGATGAATCGGTTTTTGTGCCAATAATTTCGGTGCGGCAAGCACCAATAAATCCTCTTCCACCAAACGATCCACTTGTAAGTTATCCCAGTTGCCTTTGCCGTAATAAATCGCAATATCAATGTCTTGGCTAAGCAAGCCTTCATCTTGATCGACGCCTTTTAAACGTACTTCAATGTCGGGATACAATTTATTAAATTCACTTAAACGTGGCACCAACCATTGAATACCGAAGGTTTGCGGCACGCTGATGGTTAAATGTTTATCATTTTTTAAGGCGAATAATTTATCCGTCGCCTCCGCTAAACGGTGCAGAATTTTGGTGATGTCCGCATAGTAGGCTTTGCCAAAATCGGTTAATTCCAGCGCACGATTTTTACGTTTAAATAACGTAACGCCTAAGAAATCTTCCAAAATTTTTATTTGATGGCTAATCGCTGCTTGCGTCACAAATAATTCATCTGCCGCTTTCGTGAAACTTAAAAATCTCGCGGCAGACTCAAATGCTTTTAGCGAATTTAAAGGTGGCAAACGTTTATACATGTTATTTCCCAATGATTCATTTCTTAGAAAAAATTTAAATCAGATTACTTTTTTTTATCAATCTAATAAAAAAATCTCTTTTGCCCGTTATACTTATTCTACTTAAAATGAAACCATACTTAAGTCACAATTTCTTAACTGTTAAGATTTTCGAATTAAGTATGATGTTGTGTTTGCATATTGTTTGGTTTTTCCAAACCAAAGTAACGAAAGTTACTTTTTCTTTTCATTTCCTGTATATTCGGCATTTTCGCCAGACACCGCTCCCAAAAGAGCGGTGTTTTTTATGGGCGATTTTAACATAGTTCTGCTGTTATTTCCTGCCCTATTCCTCTCCCCTAAACGAGAGTCTTCCCACTTAAACTTTTCATTTGTTTTTACGACTAAAATATTTTCAATCCTGATGGAATGGTGTAGATTAAAAACGACTTAAATTGCAACCTACATTAAGGAAAAACCATGTCAGACTTACTTGATTGGAAAAATCTCGGATTCAGTTATATCAAAACAGATTATCGCTTTATCGCTCATTGGAAAGATGGTAAATGGGACAATGGTGAATTAACCACCGACAGCACATTGCACATTCACGAAGGTTCCACCGCTCTGCATTACGGACAACAATGTTTCGAGGGATTAAAAGCCTACCGTTGCAAAGACGGTTCAATCAACCTTTTCCGTCCTGATCAAAATGCGAAACGTATGCAAAACACCTGCGATCGCCTGTTAATGCCACAAGTTCCGACAGAATTATTTATCCGCGCCTGTAAAGAAGTGGTCAAAGCCAACGAAAAATGGCTTGCGCCATATGGTAGCGGGGCCACACTTTATCTTCGTCCATTCGTTATCGGTGTCGGTGAAAACATCGGCGTACGCCCCGCACCGGAATACATTTTCTCCGTTTTCTGTTGCCCGGTAGGCGCCTATTTCAAAGGTGGTATGAAACCGTCTAATTTCTTGGTAACCGATTATGACCGCGCTGCACCACATGGTACCGGTGGCGTCAAAGTGGGCGGAAACTATGCTGCAAGTTTATTACCACATGAACTTGCCGCTGAACGCAAATTTGCCGATGCCATTTATCTTGATCCGAAAACCCATACCAAAATTGAAGAAGTGGGCGCGGCAAACTTTTTCGGTATCACACGCGATAACAAATTCATCACGCCACTTTCGCCATCCATTTTGCCAAGTATCACCAAATACTCACTGCTTTATTTGGCCAAAGAACGCTTAGGCATGGAAACCATTGAAGGGGATGTCTATATCAATGAATTAGACCAATTCGCCGAAGCGGGCGCTTGCGGTACGGCTGCTGTTATTTCACCTATCGGCGGCATTCAATATGGCGATGACTTCCACGTTTTCTATTCAGAAACTGACGTGGGTCCAATCACTAAACGCCTTTACGAAGAACTTACCGGCATCCAGTTCGGTGACGTAGAAGCGCCGGAAGGCTGGATTGTAAAAGTAGATTAATTTCTGCTTTCCAAAGGATAAAAGTGCGGTCAAATTCGACCGCACTTTTTATTTACATCCGACAAAAAATCCCCATAACCTTAGGGCTACGGGGATTTTTTATTTTCCAGTTGAATTATGGATTAACGAATTTTTCGCCTAATTCAATATCTGCACGTAATGTCGGCAACATAGCATCTAACGCTTGTTGCTCAAATGCGCTGAGTTTACCAATTGGCAGAATTTCTTCTACGCCTTCTTTACCAAAACGAACCGGTTGAGCAAAGAAGCGAGCATATTTACCATCGCCTTCGACATAGCTACATTCAACCATCGTTTCGCCTTGTAATCCGCGTACTACGGCATTCGCAAAACGGGCGGCGGCTTGAGCCATAGATAAGGTTGCAGAACCGCCACCGGCTTTAGCGTTCACCACTTCAGTACCGGCGTTTTGAATACGTTTAGTTAATGGTTCAATTTCTTCCTCTTTCCATTCAGCGTATGGCACTTGAGACAATAAAGGAAGGATGGTCACGCCGGAGTGTCCGCCAATCACCGGCACGGTTGTACGATAAACGTTTAAGCCTTTTAATTCGGCAACAAAGGTTTCAGAACGAAGCACGTCTAATGTGGTCACGCCAAATAATTTACGTTTGTCATAAACACCGGCTTTTTTCAAGACTTCTGCTGCAATCGCAACGGTAGTATTTACCGGGTTGGTAATGATCCCAATGCATGCTTTCGGACAGGCCACAGCGACTTTTTCAATTAAGTTGCGTACGATGCCTGCGTTAATGTTGAATAGATCTGAGCGATCCATTCCCGGTTTACGTGCGACGCCGGCAGAAATGAGCACGACATCCGCGCCTTTTAATGCAGGTGTCGGATCTTCACCGGCAAAACCTTCCACTTTAACCGCGGTCGGAATGTGGCTGATATCCACAGCAACGCCCGGGGTTACCGGTGCAATATCATAAAGTGATAGCTCGGAACCTGCCGGCAACTGTAGTTTCAGCAATAATGCTAATGCTTGACCGATACCGCCTGCGGCACCTAAAACTGCAACTTTCATTTCATTCTCCTCATGTAGTAAGAAATGGGTAGTTAAAAATTTGTAAAAATTGTACGCCTACCAACGTTTAAATTCAAACAGACAAATTCAAATGTGCGATCTAACTCAAATTTTTTCTTTTTCCCCGTAAAAAAGGTCATAAAAAACGCCTTAAATTTCCACCGCACTTTCACCTTATAAAGTAAATATTTATTTGCTAAAAACGCTATTTTTATGCAAAATTCAGTCACTTTAATCTGATAAGAGAAAGGCTCATGTTAAACGAAAATCCGGATAACCTGACAAAAGCATTCAAAGATCTATTGCGCCAAGAAAAATACGGTTCACAAAGTGAAATTGTCACCGAATTACACAAAATGGGATTTAGCACGGTTAATCAATCGAAAGTCTCCCGTATGCTCAGTAAATTTGGGGCGGTCCGCACCCGTAATACCCGTATGGAAATGGTCTATTGCTTGCCAAGTGAGTTAAGCGTGCCAAATACGCGGAGTTCCTTAAAAGATTTAGTGTTAGACATTGATCATAACAATATGCTGATCGTCATTCGCACAACACCGGGCGCAGCACAACTTATCGCGCGTCTGCTGGATTCCGTGAGTAAAATGGAAGGCATTTTGGGCAATATTGCTGGGGATGACACCATTTTTGTGACACCAACCAAAGAAACCGACATCAATAACTTAATGTTGCGTATTCAAGAGTTATTCGAAAATACCCTTTAAGTGCGACAAAAACAGAAAAACTGCATGAAAATTCTCATTACTGGCGCCACCGGTTTTATCGGAAGCGCATTGATTCCTTCGTTATTGGCGAAAAATCATCAAATTACCGCCTTGGTGCGCCATCCGGCAAAAGCCAAACAACAACTCCCCTATCCCATTGAATTCATTAATACATTGGATTACTTTCAGCATTTTAATCAATTTGATGCTGTCATTAATTTAGCTGGAGAACCAATATTTTCTCGTCGCTGGACAACCACACAAAAAGAGCGGTTAGAATCTAGCCGCATTTCATTAACAGAAAAACTGGCACACCTGATAAATCGTAGCGACAATCCGCCGCAATGTTTTATTTCCGGTTCAGCTACAGGTTATTACGGTGATTGCGGTGAACAACAGATTGATGAAAATACGCCACCGGCAAATCATTTTGCCGCGCGCTTATGCCAACAGTGGGAAGGCTCCGCCTTAAAAGCCAAGACACGAGTCTGCCTCGTGCGCACCGGCATGGTGCTTGGTACAAAAGGTGGTACATTGGCAAAAATATTGCCGCTATATCGTTGTGGCTTAGGTGGAAAACTGGGTTCCGGCAAACAGTTCTGGGGTTGGATTGCCTTGGCAGATATGGTGCGTGGGATTTTATTTTTATTGGAAAATGCTGATTGCAGGGGCGCATTTAATTTCGTTGCACCACATGCAATACGTAACGCCGAATTTAATGTGTTATTAGGTGAAACCTTGCGCCGCCCTCACATGGCAACCGCTCCGGCGTTTATGTTGAAAATGTTACTCGGCGAACGTGCAAATTTATTACTCGACAGTCAAAATCTCGTACCACAACATTTGCTAGCTCAAGGGTTTCAGTTTGAACATCCTGATCTTGCTCAATTCCTCCAGAAAGAAATCACCGTTAAATAAAATCTCTCGAATTTTCCACCGCACTTTTCCAAAATACGCTTTTCGACGTATAAAAAAGTGCGGTGGTTTTTGCTAGAATTTCTCCCAATTTTTTATTGTTCTTAAGCCCATAAATGGCGATAATACACCGCTTATACGAACGAATTGAACGCTATGACACATTACATTCTACTGATCATCGGCACGGCATTAATTAATAACTTCGTGTTGGTGAAATTCCTTGGACTCTGCCCTTTTATGGGCGTCTCAAAAAAAATCGAAACCGCTATCGGCATGGGCTTGGCAACAACCTTTGTGCTGACAGTGGCGGCGCTTTGCTCCTATTTAGTGGATAATTATATTCTCGCGCCATTAAATGCGACTTTTTTACGGACACTCGTCTTTATTTTGGTGATCGCCGTGGTGGTACAATTCACCGAAATGGTGATCAATAAAACCAGCCCAATGTTATATCGTTTATTAGGGATTTTCCTACCGCTCATTACCACCAACTGTGCCGTGCTTGGCGTGGCGTTATTAAACGTTAATCTTGCGCATAATTTAACGGAATCGGTGGCTTATGGCTTTGGTGCCTCTGCCGGTTTTGCCTTAGTTTTAGTCTTATTTGCCGCATTGCGTGAGCGTCTGGTTGCCGCTGATGTGCCGATGCCATTTCGCGGTGCGTCTATCGCCTTGATTACGGCAGGCTTAATGTCTCTCGCCTTCATGGGCTTTACCGGATTGGTGAAACTATAATGGCGACTTTCTATTATGTTCTCATTGCCATTGTTGTATTGGCGCTGATTTTCGGCGCCATTTTGGGCTTTGCATCCGTAAAACTGAAAGTCGAAGCGGATCCTATTGTCGAAAAAATCGATGCGATTTTACCGCAAAGCCAATGTGGACAATGTGGCTATCCAGGTTGCAAACCCTACGCAGAAGCTATTGCCAACGGGGAGGTAATTACGAAATGTATTCCGGGCGGCAGACCAACTGTCATTAAAATTGCCGAACTCCTTGGTGTTGAACCACCGGAAACAGACGATTTAGCAGAAGATCCTACACCGAAAGTCGCCTTTATTGACGAGAATATGTGTATCGGCTGCACCAAATGTATTCAGGCTTGTCCGGTGGATGCCATTATCGGTAGCAATAAACTCATGCATACCATCATTCCTGATTTATGTACCGGTTGCGAGCTTTGTGTTGAGCCTTGCCCAACGAGCTGTATTTCCATGATTAAAGTAGAAAAAAATATTGATACTTGGGATTGGAAATTCGATCCTAATTTAGTGATTCCGATTGTTGATACCACATCGGCTGAAAAGAAAATCATTGTGGGGAAATAAATGGCGGATGTATTAACACGTTTCAACAGTGGCAAACTTTGGGAATTTGACGGCGGCATTCATCCGCCGGATATGAAGTCCCAATCTAATGGTACGCCCATTCGCACGCTCCCCCTGCCCGATGATTTTTATGTCCCGCTAAAACAACACGCCGGGACAGCAGGAAACCTATTGGTAAAACCCGGTGATCGCGTACTCAAAGGACAACCACTGACACAAGGTGATGGCTGGCGCACCTTACCTATTCATGCGCCAACCTCCGGTACGGTCATTGCCGTAGGGCCTTATGTCGCAGCGCACCCATCCGGATTGACAGAAACCTGCGTACATATTCAAGCAGACGGCTTGGATCAATGGCGACCACAAATGCCAATCGAGGATTTTTTCACCCAAACTCGGGAACAGCTGATTGAAAAAATTTATCAAGCAGGTATTGCCGGCTTGGGTGGCGCGGTATTCCCGACAGCCGCCAAAATTCACTCTGCTGAAAAACAGGTTAAACTGCTGATTATTAACGGCGCAGAATGTGAACCCTACATCACCTGCGATGATCGCTTAATGCGCGATTATGCCAATGAAATCATCGAGGGCGTGCGTATTTTGCGTTATATTTTACGCCCTGAAAAAGTCGTTATCGCCATAGAAGACAATAAACTTGAAGCCGTATCTGCCTTAGAACGTGCGTTACATGGCGCGAATGATATTGAAATCCGCGTCATTCCGACTAAATACCCTTCCGGCGCGGCAAAACAACTCATTCAAGTACTGACCGGCATGGAAGTACCAAGCGGACAACGCTCTTATAGCATTGGTGTACTCATGCAAAACGTGGGAACCGCCTTTGCCATTAAACGTGCCGTACTTGATGACGAGCCTTTAATTGAGCGCGTTGTCACCCTCACCGGCGATAAAATTCCTAATAAAGGCAATTATTGGGCACGCTTCGGTACCCCAATTTCGCATTTATTGCGCGAAACGGGCTACCAATATGACAACCGCTTCCCGGTCTTCATGGGTGGTCCAATGATGGGCGTCATTCTACCTGATTTAAATGCGCCAATGACCAAAGTGGCAAACTGCTTATTGGCACCGGATCATTTTGAATATGCGCCACCGGAACCGGAAAAAAGCTGTATCCGTTGTTCAGCCTGTTCCGACGCTTGCCCGGTAAAACTGATGCCGCAGCAACTCTATTGGTTTGCGCGAAGCGAAAATCACGAAAAATCAGAAGAATATTCTCTCAAAGACTGTATTGAATGTGGTGTGTGCGCCTATGTTTGCCCAAGCCACATTCCGCTTATTCAATATTTCCGCCAAGAAAAAGCCAAAATTTGGGAAATTAAACATAAAGCAAAATTAGCAGAAGAAGCGAAGAACCGTTTTGAACAACGCCAAGCCCGCCTAGAACGGGAAGAACAAGAACGCAAAGCGCGTTCTCAACGAGCCGCCGCAGCACGCCGTGAAGAATTAGCACAGCAAAAAGGCGTCGATCCGGTCGCCGCTGCCTTAGAACGTTTAAAAGCGAAAAAAGCTGAAGCTGCAGAAAATACGCAAATTGAGCAAAAAACCCTTATTGATGAAAAAGGTCATATCCAGCCTGACAATAGCGACATCATGGCACAACGCAAGGCTCGTAGATTAGCTCGTCAAGCGGAAGGCGTAGCGTCTGCCGAACCGGCAACAGCTCAAAGTGCGGTTCAAATTTCAGATGAAAATCCGGCAGAAATGGATCCGCGCAAAGCTGCGATTGCTGCCGCGCTCGCACGTGCTAAAGTGAAAAAAGCGGCGCAGCAAGGGGAAACCGCAACCTCTACCGAGCAGACAACAGCCCAAAGTGCGGTTCAAATTCCAGATGAAAATCCGGCAGAAATGGATCCGCGCAAAGCTGCGATTGCTGCCGCACTCGCGCGAGCCAAAGCGAAAAAAACCGCGCAGCAAGGGGAAACCGTAGCCTCTACCGAACCGGCAACAGACCAAAGTGCGGTTCAAATTTCAGATGAAAAATCAGAAGAGACGGATCCGCGCAAAACTGCGATTGCTGCCGCGCTCGCGCGTGCCAAAGCGAAAAAAGCGGCGCAGCAAGGGGAACTCGTAACCTCTACCGAACCCGCAACAGCACAAAGTGCGGTTCAAATTTCAGATGAAAATCCGGCAGAAACGGATCCGCGCAAAGCCGCCATTGCGGCGGCTATCACACGTGCTAAAGCGAAGAAAGCCGCGCAGCAAGGGGAAACCGTAGCTTCAACTGAACCGGTAACAGACCAAAGTGCGGTTCAAATTTCAAATGAAAAATCAGCGGAAACGGATCCACGCAAAGCTGCTATTGCCGCCGCGCTCGCACGTGCTAAAGCGAAAAAAGCGGCGCAGCAAGGGGAACTCGTAACCTCTACCGAACCTGCAACAGCACAAAGTGCGGTTCAAATTTCAGATGAAAATCCAGCGGAAACAGATCCGCGCAAAGCCGCTATTGCTGCCGCTATCGCACGTGCTAAAGCGAAAAAGGCCGCACAACAGGCACAACAAAATGAACAGGATTAAGGAATATACATGTTTAAGATGATCAGTTCACCCCACACCCATTCAGGTAAACTCACGGCGCGCGTGATGTTTTGGGTGATTCTCGCCATGATTCCGGCAATCATTTTGCAAATTTATTATTTTGGATTTGGCGTATTGATTCAATCAGCGTTAGCCATCGGACTGGCGTTATTACTGGAATGGAGCGTTTCGCTATTACGCAAAAAACCGGCACTGAGCGATATTTCTGATTTTAGCGTCATTTTAACCGCACTGATTCTTGCTGTGGCGATTCCGCCTTATGCGCCTTATTGGATTATTCTTATTGGCACATTTTGTGCGGTGATTCTCGGCAAGCATGTTTATGGTGGTTTGGGACAAAATCCGTTTAACCCTGCTATGGTAGGTTATGTGGTGCTGCTCGTGTCGTTCCCATTACAAATGACCACTTGGATGCCGCCCATTGCGTTATTGGCGGAGCCGCCGACCTTTCATGATGCGGTATTGTTGATTTTCTCCGGACTGACTTCCGACGGTTTTAGTCTTCATCAATTAACGGCGTCCATTGACGGCATTACGCAAGCGACACCGTTAGATACCGTACGAACCTTTTATTCTTCTGCTAGTTCCTGCATAACCGATGCGATATGTTCCGAAGCGGCATTTTATGAATTGACTAACTTACCGATTTTCACGCAAAACGGTTGGGATTTTGCGCAAGGTTGGTGGCAAATTAACTTGGCCTTTTTACTGGGTGGCATCTTTTTAATACTGAAAAAGGTGATTCACTGGCAAATTCCGGTGGCGATGCTAGGCAGTTTTGCGCTATTGAGCTTACTCACCGAACTCTTCGGCAGCGGTGCACACTTAACCGTACCAGCACAGTTATTCAGCGGTGCCATGATGTTCGGCGCATTTTTTATCGCCACCGATCCGGTTACCGCCTCTATTACACCACGAGGCAAACTGGTATTTGGTGTTCTCGTGGGGAGCTTACTATATTTAATCCGTTTTTACGGCAATTATCCTGACGGTGTCGCATTCGCCATTTTACTCAGCAACATTTGTGTGCCATTAATTGACCACTACACCCGTCCGCGCGTTGCCGGCCATCGGAAATAAGGACTTCGCCATGCAAACCATTAAAGTTACCTCTAAATCCGCCATGTTGTTGGCATTCGTGGCATTTTGTTGCACGGCAATATCCAGTGGGGTTTATTTTTTAACTAAAGATAAAATCGCTCAAGCAATGCAAGAGCAACAACGGGCGTTGTTATTACAAGTGATTCCACAGGATTATTTTACCAATGATTTAACGCAAGATTGTGATGTACCGAAAATTGATGCATTGCAAAATGTCGCGATTCAAAAAATCTGTACAGCCAAAAAAGACGGCAAAATCACCGCTTATGCTTTTGAAAGCGTGGCACATGACGGTTACTCCGGTGATATTCGTATTTTAGTCGGCATGAAACCGGACGGCGAAGTGCTTGGCGTGCGTATTACAGAACATCATGAAACACCGGGTTTAGGCGATAAAATCGAAACGCGCATTTCCAATTGGATTTTGAGTTTTGATCATCAAGTCATCAGCCAAGAGAAAGCTGCAGAATGGGCGGTGAAAAAAGACGGTGGGAAATTCGATCAATTTGCCGGCGCCACGATTACGCCGCGTGCCGTTGTCAACCAAGTAAAACGGGCGGCACTTGCCATGTTGGATAACTTGCCGAAAGAGAAAGAATAATGGATAAATTAAATGAGACCGTAGAAACCTCACAAGCAAATGACACTCAAAGTGCGGTGAATATTTCAGATAAAAACAACATTTGGAAAACAATCTTCGTTCAAGGCATTTGGACCAACAACTCCACGGTGGTACAACTGCTTGGATTGTGTCCATTATTGGCAGTCTCCAATTCCGTCACCAATGCTTTGGGTTTAGGTTTAGCCACTATGCTGGTGCTTACTTGTACCAACACGGTGGTATCCATTTTCCGTAAACACATTCCAAATGCAATTCGTATTCCGATTTATGTCATGATCATCGCCAGCACAGTAACGGTGGTGCAATTATTGATGAACGCTTATACTTACGAACTTTATCAATCGCTCGGCATTTTCATTCCGCTTATCGTCACCAACTGTATTGTGATCGGTCGTGCGGAGGCTTTCGCCTCTAAAAACAGCATAGCCCATTCTGCATGGGACGGTTTTTCTATGGGATTGGGCATGTTGCTTGGTTTAGTCGCCCTCGGTGCTATCCGTGAAATTATCGGCAACGGCACCCTGTTTGACGGCATTGAAAATCTGCTAGGCGATTGGGCTGCATTTATGCGAATTGAGTTTTTCCATAGCGACAGTAATCTGCTACTGGCAATTTTGCCCCCCGGTGCATTTATCGGTTTAGCGTTGCTATTAGCGTTAAAAAATATCATAGATACAAAAAAGTAGTTTAAAAATAAATAATGCTCATATAATTCATCCCCATCTAATTTGCCTGAGCGACTGAGAATTTTTAGGAAAATTTAGCTTGTTTGAGCAACCTAGTTGCGAGTTCTAAATTTTCCGTAAAAAAAATTCTCACCAAGCTCAGACAAGCAAATTAGCTTGGGGTGTGTTTTTTGCTACTTTTTTGCACAAGCAAAAAAGTAGAAGGAAAAGTATGAATAAAGAAAAAAGAATTGAGATTCTAAAACGCCTGCGTGCGGCCAATCCGCACCCAACAACGGAACTGAATTTCAGCTCGCCCTTTGAATTATTAATTGCGGTGATTTTGTCGGCACAAGCCACCGATAAAGGGGTGAATAAAGCGACGGATAAGCTGTTTCCTGTCGCCAATACGCCACAAGCGATTTTGGCTTTAGGTGTAGATGGCTTAAAGGAATACATTAAAACTATCGGCTTATTTAACAGCAAAGCAGAAAACATCATTAAAACCTGCCGTGACTTAATTGAAAAACATAACGGCGAAGTCCCGGAAGATCGCAAAGCGTTAGAAGCACTTGCCGGCGTAGGAAGAAAAACCGCGAATGTCGTGTTAAACACCGCATTCGGACACCCGACTATCGCCGTGGATACCCATATTTTCCGCGTCTGCAATCGTACTGCGTTTGCCCCCGGCAAAGATGTGGTGAAAGTCGAAGAAAAATTGATTAAAGTCGTGCCCACCGAATTTAAAGTAGACGTCCACCATTGGTTAATCTTGCACGGACGTTACACCTGTGTCGCCCGTAAACCTCGCTGTGGTGCGTGCATGATTGAAGATTTATGTGAATATAAAAATAAAACAGAATATTAAAAATACAGGAAAACTTATGACAACAAAATCAGAAAGACAAACTTGGTCCAGTCGCTTAACTTATGTCCTTACCGTTGCCGGTGCAACCGTAGGCTTTGGCGCAACATGGCGCTTTCCTTATTTAGTGGGAGAACACGGCGGCGGCGCCTATGTCATGCTGTTCTGTTTAGCCATGATTTTAATTGGGATCCCGATGATTTTAGTGGAAAACGTGATTGGTCGTCGTTTACGTGTCAACTCCATTGATGCCTTCGGTGACAAAATCCACGATAAAAGCAAAGGTATTTCAAAATACTGGAAAATCATCGGCTACATGGGTTTATTGGGTGCATTTGGGATCATGGCTTATTACATGGTGCTTGGCGGCTGGGTGATTACCTATATCGTCAATCTCATCAGTGGCACCCTCGATATTTCTGCGCCTATCACCAAAGATGTAGCTAAAGATTTCTACGATTTACACATCAGTAATAGTCCGATGGAAATCATCATTTACACCGCACTTTTCGTGTTGGTGAATTACATTATTTTGGCAAAAGGCATTATTGGAGGCATTGAGCGCTCAGTGAAATACCTCATGCCTCTACTCTTCATTTTCTTAATTGGTATGGTTATTCGTAACGTGACCTTACCGGGCGCCATGGAAGGGATTACGTTCTACCTCAAACCGGATTTCTCCAAAATCACCGCTGAATTATTTATTTTTGTATTAGGTCAAGTGTTCTTCGCTTTAAGCTTAGGTTTCGGTGTGTTAATCACCCTATCCAGTTACTTAAATAAAGAAGAAAATTTAATCCAAACGGCAGTTATCACCGGCTTCACTAACACCATTATCGCCGTGTTAGCCGGCTTTATGATCTTCCCATCCTTGTTTACCTTCGGTATTGAACCCAATGCAGGCCCAACCTTAGTGTTCCAAAGCTTGCCGATTGTGTTCTCCCATTTATGGGCAGGAAAATTCTTTGCGATTATCTTCTTCGGCTTATTGCTTATCGCTGCTTTAACGACATCTATCACCATTTACGAAGTGATTATTACAGCCCTGCAAGAAAAACTCAGAATGCGTCGTAGCAAAGCCATTATCTTAACCCTCGGCGGGATTTTCCTTTTAGGTAACGTGCCGGCAATTCTAGGCGACAATCTGTGGAAAGACGTGACTTTCTTCGGTAAAAGCATTTTCGATGCCTTCGATTTCGTCAGCGGCAATATTCTGTTTATGCTTACCGCCCTCGGTTGCGCCCTTTTCGTTGGTTTCGTGCTAAAAGACGAAGCGAAAAAAGAACTCTCTCCGACACCCAACTCTCTCTTTACCAAGGTTTGGTTTAACTATGTAAAATTTGTGGTGCCGTTTATTATTTTGGTGATTTTTATTAGTAATCTGATTTAACAAAAAAAGTGCGGTGAAAATTCACCGCACTTTTTTCTTTCATTATGGCTAAAACAACGTTAACGCCTGTCTTACAATGTGCTCTGCCGTAAGTTCGTATTCATTCATCAAAAAGTCTAACGAACCGACTTGTCCGTAGCGTTCTTTAATACCGATTCGGCGCATTGGGGTTGGACAATGCTCCGCTAACACTTCCGCCACAGCCGAACCTAAGCCGTTTTGAATGCTGTGATTCTCGCAAGTGACAATCTTGCCTGTATTCTTAGCACATTGAATAACGCATTCCTGATCCAACGGTTTAAGCGTAAACATATCCACCACCGTAGCTTCAACGCCTTGTTCTGCCAACATATCCGCGGCTTTCAAGGCTTCCGCTACCATAATGCCATTGGCAATTAACGTAATGTCTTTGCCTTCACGGAGCACTTTTGCTTTGCCAATAGTGAAGGTTTCATTTTCATCGTAAATTTTGACCGCACTTTTACGGATGGTACGTACCCAATAAAAGCCTTTTAACGCCACCAGCTGCCGAACAATATTTTTCATCATGGTGCCGTCGGTAATTTCCAACACCTTGGCATGCGCCAATCCACGAATGATCCCCATATCTTCAAAAGACATATGCGTGCCGCCATTATACACCGCCGTGACACCCGCATCGGATGCAATCACTTTCACGTTCGCCTGTTGATAATCTACCGACATAAACAATTGATCCAAGCAACGACGGCTGGCAAAAGAAGTGAAGGAATGAAAGAACGGGATATGTCCGGCAATAGCAAGCCCTGCTGCCATACCCACCACATTGGCCTCCATAATACCGCAGTTAATCACTTGATTCGGCAGTTTTTTCTGCACGGTATCCATGGTCATGCAGCTCATTAAATCGGCATCCAATTCAGTCACCAACGGATTTTCTTGCATACATTCTTGCAAGGTGTTGGCGTAAATTTTGCGCATTTCTAACGCATCGCGCTCTAACTTAATCGCCATATTCCGCCTCCAATTTATCTATTGCCAACAGAATCTGCGCACGGCTTTCATCGTTTAAACGCAAGTGATGATTGTTAGCAAGATTCTCGATATAAGGCACACCTTGCCCTTTTTTAGAATCTAAAATCACGGCTAACGGACGGCTTGAAGCGGCGGAAAGTACGCGACAAAGCGCTTCAATATCATCTCCTTTCACCGTTTCCACAGCAAAACCGAAGGCTGCAAATTTCTCCTGCAAACTGAATGGATTGATGATGTCCGTTAAGCAGCCGTCTAATTGCAATTTGTTGTAATCCACGATCACGCACAAATTCGTCAAATTACGGTGGGCAATAAACTGGAAAGCTTCCCAACATTGGCCTTCATTCAATTCACCATCGCCGACAATACAAAACGTGCGATTTAATTTACCGCGTAATTGATGAGAAAGGGCAATGCCCGCCGCGATAGAAATTCCCTGCCCCAAAGATCCTGTGGTAGCATCCACACCCGGCGTTTTCAAACGATCTGGGTGGCTTGGCAAAAAAGTGCGGTCAGTATTTAAAGTAAAAAGTTGCTCAAGAGGAAAATAGCCTTTTAAGGCAAGGGTGGCATATAAAGCGGGCCCTGCATGCCCTTTGGATAACACAAAATAATCGCGTTCTTCCCAGTGAGGTTCTCTCGGATTCAGGCGCATAACCTTGCCGTATAACACGGCAAGGGTTTCCACAATGGAAAGGCTACCACCGAAGTGGCCAAAGCCTAGATGCACTAGCGATTTTAATGTGTTAAGACGAATTTTCTGAGCAAACCGTTGAAGTTCTGCCGTATTCATCTTATTCACCTTATTTTGACATTGTTGGTTTTTTCGCAATGTAGTTATAGCCTACTAGCAACGCAAAGACACTCACTACAGAGATTAAAATCATTTCTTTAGAGAAATATTGTGCCATGTAACCTAATAAAATACCGACACCACCGAAGTCTGCATCAGAGAAAGTAGTATTAGCAAAGCCAAGCGAACCTAACACCGGCAATAAAAAGACCGGCAAGAAGGTAATCAACAAGCCGTGAGCAAATGCACCTAAAATCGCGCCACGACGACCGCCAGTAGCATTACCGAACACGCCAGCCGTTGCACCACAGAAAAAGTGCGGTACAACACCAGGTAGAATGAGAACCCAGTTTAATTGATTTAACAATGCCAAGCCGACAATTCCTCCCACAAAACTGGAAAGAAAGCCGATAAGCACAGCATTTGGTGCATATGGGAAGACAATCGGGCAATCCAATGCCGGTTTAGCCTCCGGCACGAGTTTTTCAGAAATCCCTGTAAAGGCTGGCACGATTTCTGCCAAAATCAAACGCACACCTTGCAAAATGATGAACACCCCGGCTGCGAAAGTAATCGCTTGAATCGCGGCATACACTAAATAATGTTGTCCGTTACTGAATTGTGTCGTGACATATTCGCTACCGGAAGCGATGGCAAGAATGAAATAAATCACCATCATAGTCAGTGAAATGGAAATGGAGCTGTCACGCAGGAAGCTTAAATTTTTTGGCAAATCCATTTCTTCTGTAGATTTAGAGCCTTTGCCCACAGCTTGACCAATCGCGCCGGAAAGCACATAGCCCAAAGTGCCGAAATGCCCAAATCCCACATCGTTACTACCGGTAATTTTCTTCATATAAAAATGAGCAATCGCCGGGAAAAATGCCATGACAAGACCTAGCGCCAAGGAACCGGTAAAGATTAATTCGACACCCTCTAAACCCGCAACCGTTAAAATCACCGCAATCATACAAGCCATATAAAACGTATGATGTCCAGTTAAGAAAATGAATTTTAAACGGGTAAAACGCGCGACTAAAATATTTGCCACCATACCAAACGCCATGATAAGTGCGGTCGCCGTACCATATTTTTCCACCGCCATGGAAACGATAGCCTCGTTATTCGGAATGATCCCTTGCACATTAAAGCCATGCTCAAACATGCCCCCCAGTGGTGCAAGCGAGCCAACCAATACGCCGGCACCGCCACCTAAAACAATAAAACCTAAAATAGTTTTAATTGTGCCTTTCACCACATCAGGAAAGGATTTTTTCTGCATCAATAAGCCAACCAAAGCAATAAGACCAACTAAAATAGAAGGCACTTTTAAGATGTCTAAAATAAAGAAAAGTAGAGAGTCCATAGCCCTTCCTCCTTCAGTTATCGATTAAAATAGGCAGACAATTTTTCTTCAAATTCACTGACACTCACAATATTTTTCACGATGACGATTTTTTCCATCGGAATTGAACTGCTTTGTGCAATGTCGCTCGCCATAATAAACACATCCGCATCATTTACTGTCACCGATGCCAAATCCGTATGAGCCACTTCAGCATCAATCCCCAATTTAGCGAGTGTCTTTTTAGCATTCATTTCCATCATAAAGCTGCTTCCTAAACCGGAACCGCAAACTGCCATTATTTTCATAATTTTTCTCCTATTGGGTTAATCATAATTAATGACTTCTGATATAGCTGACACATCGAAAGAATTAGCGAAATGTTTCATCACAACTGGTGGTGTACTTAAAAAATAAGACTCACTTTCATCATAAAGTGGGGAACGTCGTTCAAGATAGGGGGATGCTATCAACGTAGATTTGTGTCGCGATTTTGTAGCGATTAGCTCTGTCTGCTGCCATGTTTCAGCAGTATTCGAGAATTGAATTAGAGAAAGGGGCAAATGATCTTTTAGCATAGTTCATCCCTGTTCCTGGATAATCGAATCCAGTCTATTGTGGAATGATGCTATTGATCAATGCATAGGTTCTAAAACTGTGATCGGAGCAACATTTTGATAAGAGAATACGGTGATATAGCAACACTAAATTAACAAAAAAGTGCGGTCAAGATTTCCAGCGCGTTAAAACGCCCCGAAAAATGACCGCACTTTTCTTGCATTAAATACACGGAAACTGACTATTTCCCTTCCGCCAAATTTTTCTTTTCTTCCAATTCTTCCCAACGCATAAACGCGGTTTCCAGTTCTGCTTCGGCATCTGCCAACCCTTTCAGTTTGGCATCCGTGACATCGTGAGATTGTTGGAAGAAATTCGGGTCGCCGATTTCGGTTTGAAGTGCGGTGATTTTTTCTTCTAAATCTTCCAACAGTTGCGGAAGTTGTTCCAGTTCACGCTGTTCTTTGTAAGAAAGTTTAACGGATTTGGGTTTATTGGAAACCGATTTATTTTCCACCGCACTTTCTTCTTTTTTCGGCGTCACTTTTTTCTGTGCCGCAGTATTCTGTTCTGCTTTTTGAGCAAAATAATTGGCTTGTTGCTGTTTGGCATCGAAGAAGCCACCAACGTATTTGTTCAACACACCGTTGCCTTCAAAGATGTAACATTCCGTAGCGGTGTTGTCGATGAATTGACGGTCGTGGCTGACGATGAGCAATGTGCCTTGGTAATCTGTGAGGATTTCCTCCAAAAGCTCTAAGGTTTCTACGTCCAAATCGTTAGTCGGTTCATCGAGAATCAATAAATTATTCGGTTTCAATAATAATTTTGCCAATAACAAGCGGTTACGTTCACCTCCGGAAAGGGCTTTTACCGGCGTCATGGCGCGTTTCGGTGGGAACAAGAAATCTTGCAAATAACCCAACACATGGCGTTTGATGCCGTTGACTTCCACGTCCTGCTTGCCATCGGCGACGTTATCCATCACGGATTTTTCCGGATCAAGATCGGCACGATATTGATCAAAATAGGCAATGTCTAATTTGGTTCCACAGCGAATGGAGCCGCTTGTGGGTTGAATTTCACCGAGCAGCAATTTGATAAAGGTGGTTTTACCACACCCGTTCGGGCCGACTAAAGCGATTTTGTCGCCGCGTAAAATGGTGGTACTAAAATCGTTAAGTAATTGTTTGCCGTCAATGTTGTAACTGACGTTTTCCATTTCAAACACGATTTTGCCGGAGCGGCTGGAGGTGTCTAATTGCAATTTTGCGGTGCCCATCACATCACGACGTTGGCGACGTTCTTCGCGCATGGCTTTTAACGCGCGTACGCGTCCTTCGTTACGGGTGCGACGGGCTTTGATGCCTTGGCGAATCCATACTTCTTCTTGTGCCAAGCGTTTATCAAATAGCTCATTTTGTAACGCTTCTACCCGTAAGTTTTCTTCTTTAGTGGTGAGATATAAATCGTAGTTACCGGGATAAGAAACCAATTTGCCGCGATCTAAATCCACGATGCGAGTCGCCATTTTGCGAATGAAAGAACGGTCGTGAGAAATAAACACAATGCTCCCGCCAAATTCCATCAGGAAATTTTCTAGCCATTCAATGGCATCCACGTCCAAGTGGTTAGTCGGCTCATCCAACAACAGTACATCCGGATTACACACCAAGGCACGCGCCAAAGCAGCTTTACGCAACCAACCACCGGATAAATCAGCAAGTTTCGTATTCGGATTTAATTCCAATTTTTGTAACACTTCATTGATTTTATTTTCAAATTGCCAACCGTTAGCGTGTTCCAATTTAGCTTGAATTTGGGCAAGCTGATTTAACGTCTGATCGCTGTAATGCTGCTCTAGCTGCACGGAAATATGATGGTATTCCTTCAATAAATCCGCCAAATGCTCAATCCCTTCCGCCACATAATCAAACACATTGCCTTCTGCATGGCGCGGCGGATCCTGCTCTAAGCGGGACACTACCAAGTCTTTTTCATACTGCACTTTGCCATCATCCATGATGACATCGCCGGCAATAATTTTAAGCAACGTAGATTTGCCTGCGCCATTGCGGCCGACTAAACAGACGCGTTCGTTAGGTTCGATATGTAACTCCGCATGATCCAATAAAGGGGCGTCGCTGAAAGAAAGATATCCGTTGGTTAAGCTGATAAGTGCCACAAAAAAATCCTATAAAAAATGAGAAAAAGAGTGATGAAATGGCTTATGCTTCGACAAGCTCAGCAACCGCCATTTCACATTTATGATAAATAACGACCGCACTTTAAAGTTGCTGATACACTTTCAATGCATACGCATCCGACATGCCGGCAATGTAATCGCAAATCACGCGTTTTTTGCCGTTTTCTTCTGCATTCCGCCAGCGGTTGGCGGTGTTGGTTGGGAGTAAGCGTTGTGGATCTGAATCAAAAATTTGAAACAGTTCCGTCAAAATACGCTGACCTTTGTATTCTACACGTTGAGTTTCCACGTTATTAATCACGTATTTCTGGACAAAATTTTTGAACACTTTCAATACATCCACCACTTCCGACGGTAATTCGGCGTTATAACGCAACAGCGGATCGGTAAATTCAGGCTGAATTTTCCAACGCACATTAGTGATGAAATAATTTACTAACGCACCGATAGCGTTTTTGCGTAAGTAATGTTGATCGGAAAACAGTTTTGTACTGATATCTTCAATATATTGTCGCATCCAATCTGATTGACAGTCTTTCAATGCATTCAAGGCCTCTTGCCATTGCTGTACATTGACCACACCGACGACGATGGCATCTTCCAAATCATGCACGCCATAAGCGATGTCATCCGCTAGCTCCATAATGCTACAGTCGAGGGATTTAAAACGAGTCTTTAAAATCTCTTGCGGATTTGACCGCACTTTTTGGAGTAAACCGAATAACGCACGATCACTTTCAGAAAGCGGCTCGAGCAACCAGTTAAACATGTCAAGATCGTCACGGAATAATCCTTTCCCGGGCCGCCAGTCAGCGATTTTGACATAACGAGGATCACTGTGTTGGCTTTCAGCGAATTGATCATATTGCGCGGAAGAGACATCCAAAATGGTCGGGTATTTCACAATGCCAAGAATGGTGCGACGGGTTAAATTCATGCCGGCATTAGGCGTGTAAGGTTCAAGCTTGGTGAGCAACCGAAAGGTCTGCGCATTGCCTTCAAAACCGCCATTATTGCGCATCATATAATTCAGTGCGACCTCGCCACCATGCCCAAAAGGCGGATGGCCTATGTCGTGCGCAAAACACAAACTTTCGATTAAATCATTGGTGGGCAACAAAGGGCTAAGTTGCTTTTGCAACTCGCTTTTATCCTGAGACAGTTGTTGTGCCAAGGTAGCAAAGGCTTCAGCAAATTTCAGTTGCGCCACAAGGCTGCTGCCAATTTGTGCCACTTCTAAAGAATGGGTTAATCGAGTGCGGTAAAAATCATTTTCGCCCACGGCATGAATTTGCGTTTTTGCTTGTAAACAACGAAAAGCGGCGGAATGAAGAATACGCCCGCGATCACGACGAAACGGCGGGCGGTGGTCTTTTTCCCGTGGTTTATCGTCAATAAAACGTTGCTGCCAACAGGGATTAATTTGATTTTTCATGCTATACCAATACGTAGATCAATTTGAAGACAAAAGGTGCCAAAATTGAGCTAATGATACCGCACAATACTAAAGAAATGGAACTGTAACTCCCTGCTTTTGCATTATTTTCCATGCAACTGACCGTGCCTAACGCATGAGAAACAGCCCCAACGGATAAACCGATCGCTTCTTGATTTTTTAAGCCAATTTTTTTTAAGAGTAAATAGCCGAAAATGGATCCTTGCAAACCGGCAACGACGACCCCAACAGCGGCCACCGAAGGAATCCCGCCCAAATTTTCAGATACTGCCATGGCAATCGGTGTAGTAATAGATTTCGGTAAAATAGTCGCCACAATATCCGGTTTCGCCCCCAGAAGTAATGCCAATACGGCGCCGCTAATCATAGATAAAAGAGAAGCAGAGACGGTGGTAATCAAAATGATTTGCCAATGACGACCAATTTGACGAATTTGTTCATATAACGGCACCGCCAACGCAACAATACTCACGCCCAATAAATTATTCAGCGGCGCATTACCGACCATATAGGTGTCATAAGGCAGATGAAATGCCAACAAGATAGCCACTAACATTAGCACGGTTAACACAAAGCTATTTAATACCACCGATTTCCAACGTTGATTGATTTTCACCGCCAAAACAAAAGCAAGAATTGTCAATAATGTATAAGCATAAACAAAATAAGACATCATTCCTCCTTCACCCGTTTTTTCATGATTTTATGTTTGAGATGTGTAAAGGATTTGAGGGAAAACAGATAGTCAGACACTAAACCGATCACAACCAAGGTCACGCAAGTACTGACAATATTCGGCACTAATAATTCTTTCATTTGATCCATGAGCAAGCCGGAATATTTGACGATTCCCACACTGACCGGCACAAATAATAACGCCATATAACGAATTAAAAGACGGGAGGAAAACATCACCCACTCCACTTTGACGATACGTAACATCAAGCAGGTAAACAGTAACAATAATCCCCAAATACTCGATGGAATACCAATAGGAACGTAATGGGCGATAAGTTCGCCCAAATACAACATGAAATACAATACAAGCAACGATCTGACTAAATCAAAAACTTTCCGATACATTATAAAAACTCAACTTTTTTTTAAACTTTAAAATAATTTTACTCCTATTTAGTTAGGAGGGGAATTTTTTATTCAAAACGTGGAGGGAGTAACGCCAGAAAAAGAAAAAAGTGCGGTGAACATTTCACAGATAAAAAATCATCAAATGTGTTGAATTTTATACAGTTAAATAAAATTACAAAGTTTTTACTTGCAACTGAAATACAATCCCTTATAATACCGCTCGTTTTTACGAGACTTATCAGTGTTGCCTGGGTGGCGAAATTGGTAGACGCAGCGGATTCAAAATCCGCCGTTGAATAAACGTGTCGGTTCGAGTCCGACCCTAGGCACCAATGATAAGTTTCTGAAAAATGAAAGCTGCGGTAAAACGCAGCTTTTTTTGTAACTGAATCTTCCCTTCCGCTTAAAATTTACCGAGAAAAACGACCGCACTTTTAATGTGCTAATGATTATGCCACAAGGATTTTTCTGCATTCTACTGTTGCTACTCTCTTTTACACTTCAGGCAAAAACGCTTACTTGTCGTGTTGTAGGCATCACTGATGGCGACACCTTTAGCTGCCTAACCACAAATAACCAACAGATAAAAGTACGTTTAGCCGAAATTGACGCCCCTGAGCATAACCAACCTTTCGGTAAAAAATCTCGTCAACGACTCGCTTCACTCATTCACCAACGACATGTCAAACTGGCGGTTACAGGAGAAGATCGTTATCATCGCACGTTAGCCACGGTATATAATTCCCAAAGGCAAAATGTCAATTTAATCATGGTGCAGCAAGGCATGGCCTGGGCATATAAACAATATGCGACGACACCCATTTATGCCCAAGCCGAACAAATTGCCCAAAATAAACGCCTTGGTTTATGGCAGGATCGTTCTCCAATTGAACCGCACTTATGGCGTCATTCCAAAAGGTAAATTACATGAATTTTGAGCCTATGACATTTCGTCAATATTTTCCTTATTTCACGCATAACGATGCGGTGGTGTATTTAGATAACGCTGCAACAACATTAAAACCACAATGTCTCATTGATGCCACGGTGGATTTTTACCGGTCTGCCGGTTCGGTGCACCGTAGCCAATATGATGAAAAACAGACCGCACTTTACGAGCAAGCTCGTACTCGTGTAAAACACCTCATTAATGCGGAAGATGAACAAGCGGTCATTTGGACATCTGGCACTACTCAAGGGATTAATACCGTTGCAAATGGCTTATTGCCACATCTAAAGACAGGCGATGAAATCATTATTAGTGAAGCGGATCATCACGCCAATTTCGTTACTTGGCATCAAATTGCCGAAAAAAGCGGGGCAAAACTTCATGTATTACCGATTGATGATAGTTGGTTAATTAACACCGAAACCTTGCTAAAACAATTAAATCCAAACACTAAACTAGTGGCGTTAAATTTTGCATCGAATGTCACCGGTACTCAGCAACCTGTCAAACAACTGATTCAGCACATTCGAGACAAGAGTTCTGCCTTAGTTTTGTTAGATGCCGCGCAAGCGATTAGCCACATTAAAATCGACCTAGCTGAATTAGATGCCGATTTTATTGCTTTTTCCGCCCATAAAATTTACGGACCAACCGGACTTGGCGTGTTAAGCGGAAAATTATCCTCACTCAATTTGCTACAACCGCTACAATATGGCGGTAAAATGATCAGCAAAGTCAGCAAAGAGCAAATTACGTTTTCAGCGTTGCCTTACCGTTTAGAAGCCGGCACTCCCAATATTTCCGCCGTCATTGGTTTCAACGCAGTGTTAGCGTGGCTAAGCCAATGGGATATTGCAGAAATGGAATCCTCCGCTGTACATTTAGCAGAAATTACCCGCAAGCGCTTAAGCCAGTATGAAAAATGTAAACTCTTTAATTCGCCACAACCAAGTTCGGTGGTCAGTTTCGTTTTTGAAGACATTAATGCTTCCGATTTAGCCACCTTACTCGCAGAACAACAGATTGCGCTACGCGTTGGAGAGCATTGTGCACAGCCTTATTTGGCGCGATTAGGGCAAACAGCTACGCTACGCTTATCTTTTGCGCCGTACAATGTAGCCTCAGAGGTCGAAACCTTCTTTAACGCATTAGATAAAAGTTTAGAATTATTAAGATGAATATTGAACAACAATTAGTTGAAACAAAACATTGGGAAGATCGCTATCGCTTGATTATTCAAGCTGGAAAAAACCTTCCTGAGCCAAACGAAGAAGAATTGGCAACGATGCAAAGCATTCCGGGCTGTGAAGTGCAAGTCTGGTTTAAATTCACCGAAAAAACGGACCGCACTTTTCACTTTCAAGCTTACAGCGAAGCACGCATTATGAATGGCTTGTTGTGGATTTTGTTGCAACGTATTGAAAATCAACCTGCAGAGGTTTTACGCCAATTTGACCTAACCGCTTATTTCAATGCATTAGGCATTGCTCAACGGTTAAGTTCCACTCGATTAAATGGTTTGAAGCATATTGAAAAAATTTTGCATCACTTATAAATAAAAAAGCGCGAATAAACCGCGCTTTTTGTTTGAGTTATTTTTCCAAATGCTTAATTTTCTTGATCACGTTCGATGTGGAAAAACCATTCTCAAAATTCAGCACTTTCACATCGCCACCGTTTGCCCAGACTTCTTTGCTACCGGCTATATCTTCCGGTTTATAGTCGCCGCCTTTCACCAATAAATCAGGCAATACTTCACCAATTAAACGTTGCGGCGTATCTTCATCAAAGGCAACCAACCAATCCACAGAAGAAAGACCGGCAAGCACAGCCATTCTCGAGGCTAAATGATTAATCGGTCGTTCTTCACCTTTTAAGCGTTTTACCGATTCATCCGTATTCACAGCAACAATTAAACGATCACCTAGCTTACGGGCATTTTCTAAGTAAGACACGTGACCAGGATGCAAAATATCAAAACACCCGTTTGTCATCACGATTTTCTCGCCACGATCTTTTGCCAATTTAACGGCTTGTTTCAATTCATCTTCAGTCATCACACCAAAACCGGTGGTAGTTCGTCCATGAATCGCATTTTCCAACTCGACAGTTGAAACGGTTGATGTGCCCAATTTACCCACCACAATACCGGCGGCTACATTGGATAAATAACAGGCTTCTTCAAAACTACGCCCATCTGCTAACGCGATTGCAAGTACACTGATCACCGTATCGCCGGCCCCTGTTACATCAAAGACTTCTTTTGCCTCTGTCGGCAAATGGAATACCGGTTGATTTGGACGCAATAAGGTCATGCCTTTTTCAGAACGTGTCACCAAAAGTGCGGTGAGATTGATGTCTGAAATGAGTTTCAGCCCCTTGTCGATAATATCTTGTTCGGAATGACATTTCCCCACGACAGCTTCAAATTCCGACATATTCGGCGTTAGCAAGGTTGCACCGCGATAACGTTCAAAATCAGTCCCTTTCGGATCGATCAATACCGGCACATTGGCATTGCGCGCAATTTGAATCATTTTTTGTACATCATTTAAGGTGCCTTTGCCGTAATCCGAAAGCACTAAAGCACCGTAATTTTTGACCGCACTTTCTAATTTTTGTAATAAATTTTCGCTTGTCACATTTTGAAAGCCTTCTTCAAAATCAAGACGTAAAAGCTGTTGATGACGGGATAAAATACGTAACTTGGTAATCGTTGGATGGGTAGATAATTGGACAAAGTTACAATCGATTTTTTGTTGTTGTAATAATGCGGTTAATGCAACACCCGCCTCATCCTGACCGGTCAAACCAAGCAACTGTACCGGCACATTTAATGACGCAATGTTCATCGCCACGTTTGCTGCACCGCCCGCACGCTCTTCATTTTTCTGAACGCGTACCACCGGCACCGGCGCTTCCGGCGAAATTCGATTGGTCGCACCAAACCAATAGCGATCCAACATCACATCGCCTAATACCAAAACTTTTGCCTGATTAAATTGTGCAGAATATTGACCCATTTGATTTTCTCTTAACTTATTGAAATAAAAAATTTTGCTAATATTACCACAAGGGAAATGCTATTTCCTAAAAATTCCGTTAAACTAAAAACCAATTGAAGTCACCCTGTAATCCTTATGGCAAAATCAGTTCTTCCGACATTTAAAATTGAATTTCTCCATCCAAAACACTGGGGCTTTTGGCTCGCACTCGGTATTTTCCGCTTAATTCTACTGCTGCCTTACCCTATTTTATGCAAAATTGGCAATGGATTAGGTTGGCTGTTTGCTAAAACCGGTGTGGGTAAAAGACGCGCTAAGATCGCGAAACGTAATCTGGAACTTTGCTTTCCTGACTGGTCTGAACAACAAATTCATCAGATTTTACACGCCAATTTACGCTCTACTGGTATGGCGATTATTGAAACCGGCATGGCGTGGTTTTGGTCTGATCGCCGTATAAAAAAATGGTCAAAAATTGAAGGACTTAGTTATTTAAAAGACAATTTAGCCGATGGCATCATTTTCGTTGGCGTGCATTTTTTAACGCTTGAATTAGGCGCTCGTATTGTTGGCATTCATCAACCGGGCATTGGCGTTTATCGCCCCAACGATAATCCATTGTTTGATTGGGTTCAAACACAAGGGAGATTACGCTCCAATAAAGCGATGCTGGATCGTAAAGATCTCCGTGGCATGATTAAGGCAATAAAAAACGGCGATATCATTTGGTATGCCCCAGATCACGATTATGGTCGAAAAAATGCCGTTTTCGTGCCGTTTTTTGCGGTTCCTCACGCTGCAACAACAACCGGTAGTTATTACTTATTAAAGTCTTCTCCAAACAGTAAAGTGATTCCTTTCGCGCCGCTTAGAAACGCAGATAATTCCGGCTATACGGTCACCATCTCTCCGCCGGTCGATTTTTCTGATCTACATGATGAAGCTGAAATTGCGGCAAGAATGAACCAAGTGATTGAAACAGAAATTATGAAAGGCGTTGAACAGTATATGTGGCTCCATCGCCGCTTTAAAACACAACCGAATGAAGACAATCATTTATATAAAGACTAGATACAAAAAAAGTGAGCCGCAAGCTCACCTTTATTTTGAATGATTTTTTATCATGCTTCCGAATCTAACTCATCAGCCATCGCAGAGAGAATTTCACGCGTTAAATAAGCCAAAGAACGATAAAACGGCAGTGTAGCCTGTGTTTCAACTTTCACTAAAAACTTGGCAGCACAAGGCAGAAGAAAACGTTCAAATAATTCCTGTTGAGCGCTTAAAGAATCCGCATTATCTTCCAACCAAGATGCGGTTAACAATAACATGGCAAAATGCTCGATATTCTCGGCTTCAGGCAAACCACGAACTTGGCGAAAATCATGAAACTCTTCAACAGAAATGTCATACGCAGAAATTTCCGTTGCAACATTTCCGGATTCACCAAAAAGCTTTTGGTATTCTTTATCTAACAAGGTTAAATCAATTGCCATTTGTAATGAATCTAACGCCTTTTGGCTGTCATTATCTTCGTTTAATGCCCAAACTTGAGATAAATTACCTTGATTTAGCCAAGCAAATACACTGGATAAAATAGGATCTGTCGGCTGACGATAAAATAAATTACCAAATAATCGACTAATCAAAGAAAAGTTATTTAATTGTAGGTTCTCTTGCATTATGCCTTATCCTCTTTCGCTAAAAGTGCAGTCAGATTTTCTTGCGTTTTTTGTGTCGCACGATTCAAAATATTCAAATAACCTGCTTCATTTAATAAATGTATATCGCCAAAAATATCATGCTGAATATCCGTAATACCGCAGAAATTAAATAAACCATCAACCAAACAGGTTTGCAACGCTTTATCAAAATTCAGACTTTGGTAACGCTCAAGATTATTTCCCATGGTGATAAAATGCTGCATTTTCTTATCGCTCAATAAACCTACCGAACAACCATTTTCAGTTTGATAAGCAAAGCCATAACTCAAAACTCGATCCAAATAGCCTTTCAAAATTGCCGGGAATCCCATCCACCAAAGTGGATAGGACAACGTAATCAAATCAGCTTGTTTTATCAGACTTTGTTCAAATTTCACTTCTTCCGGTACAATGCCAGCCTGACAAGCACCTAATTCATCCCAAGACAAAATGGGATTAAAATTTAACGTATAAAGATCTCGTACAATCGTTTCGACGTTCATTTCATGCGATGCCTGAACAATACGTTCTACTAAAGCTCGATTAAAACTTTGTTGGTTAGGGTGAGCAAAAATAATTAAATGGTTCATTAACGTCCTTAAATCTTGTTAACTTTTAATGTAATACTATCCACAGCGGTTACTTCAACAATGTCATTCACCGCTAAATCAGGTCCTTGTATTCGCCAAGTAGTATCGCCAAAAGCGCCTCTACCAATACCATTTTCACCAATTTCCAAAACTTTGCCCTGCGCCCCTATCATTGCATGATCCCGTTGGTTAAGAACACTTTTTGATTGATCGATTTGATCTTTACCATGTTGATAACGCCACCAGATAATACTGAAAATACTAGCAATAACGGCGTACATTACCGCAAGAAAAGAAAGAGGTAGCGTAGGAATCAATTTTGTAATAACTGCAATCACAATGGCAGATAATCCCCACCATAAAAGAAAAACACCAGGCACTAAAATTTCAGCAATAAGCAAGACAAAACCAAGAATAAGCCAATGCCAACCCCCCCAGTCTGTTAACCATTCCATACCAACCTCTACTTTATGATTAATTTGTTTTTTTATCGGATTTTAATAGCTCAGAAATTCCTGCAATTGAACCGATTAAATTACCCGCTTCTAAAGGCATTAAAACAACCTTACTGTTATCCGAACCACCAATTTCTTTCAATGCTTCAGTATATTTTTGTGCGATAAAGTAATTAATTGCTTTAGTATCACCATTAGCAATCGCATCAGATACCATTTGAGTCGCTTTTGCTTCTGCTTCAGCTGCACGTTCACGGGCTTCAGCCTGTAAGAATGCCTCTTGTCGTTCCCCTTCTGCTTTCAGAATACGAGATTGTTTTTCCCCTTCTGCTCGCAAAATTTCTGCTTGACGAACACCTTCTGCTTCTAAAATATCCGCACGTTTATTACGTTCTGCTTTCATTTGAGCATTCATCGCTGCAATCAGTTCATGTGGAGGACGAACATCACGGATTTCAATACGGGTGACTTTGATTCCCCAAGGATTTGTGGCTTCATCCACAATAGACAGTAATCGGCTATTAATAGAATCGCGCTGAGATAACATTTCATCCAATTCCATAGAACCTAATACTGTACGAATATTCGTCATAGTAAGGTTAATGATAGCTTGCTCTAGATGATTTACTTCATAAGCGGCATTACGTGCGTCAATAACTTGAACGAAACATACCGCATCAATAGCGACGTTGGCATTATCTTTTGAAATAACTTCTTGTGATGGAATATCTAAAACCTGTTCCATCATATTAATTTTACGACCTACACGATCAACGAATGGAACAACAAAATTCAAACCAGGCATTAAAGTACGGGTATAACGACCAAAACGCTCAATAGTCCAGTTATATCCCTGAGGAACAGTCTTAAGCGTAGAATAGAGCACAACGCCAACAAGAACGACAAAAACAATAGCGGCAATTGGTAAGCCATCTAAAAAATACATAATTTTCTCCTTAAAGCATCAATAGCATCCGTTAAAGAATAACAATTAGCATAAAATTTGTATATAACAATTCAGCTAGGTTTTATTGTCTGCAGTTATACTATCTTCTTCTGTTTATTATTATCTTCTTTCCTATTCCCCCAAAAGCAAAAACCCCCGATGCTCTCACATCAGGGGTTCATATTAGGCTTGGCGGTGACCTACTCTCACATGGGGATGCCCCACACTACCATCGGCATTACGGCGTTTCACTTCTGAGTTCGGTATGGAGTCAGGTGGGCCCACCGCACTATCGCCGCCAATATTCTTTATGATTTCTATCTCTTCTTATTCGCGTCTTCTTAATCTAAAAACAAGCCTTCTCTTAACTCTCTCTTCTACGTCCACTCTCTTAACTGTTATCCTTCCAACTCGCTCATGTCCAGGGTAACCCCAAAAACACTTGAGCGTTGTATGGCTAAGCCTCTCGGGCAATTAGTATGCGTTAGCTCAATGTATCACTACACTTACACACCGCACCTATCTACGTCTTAGTCTTAAACAACCCTTACTGTCTTAAAGACAGGGAGAACTCATCTCTTGGCAAGTTTCGTGCTTAGATGCTTTCAGCACTTATCTCTTCCGCATGTAGCTA